>UQWA01000017.1 GCA_900544685.1 uncultured Lachnospiraceae bacterium
TAGGGCGAATTGGGGACTTTCACCCGTTAGAAACGTGCGCCGCAAGGCGCACATAGAAAAGGCGCCATAGACTTTTAATCTATAGCGCCTTTGCTTTTATGTACTGCATAATACCACTGGAAAAATAAAATGTCAATGCAGATTTTATACTTTTTTTAGATTTGTCTGGTTTGGAGAATTTCTTACATATTTTTACAGAACAAATTGTTAAAATCACAATAATCGATTTTACGAATTATACTTCAAACAACAAGTCTCCATAGGATGGCATTGGCCACATTTCTTTGTCTACGATCATTTCCAGTTCATCCACAGGAACACGCAATGCTTCCATGGCTGTGCACACTTCTTCGTAGTAGTAGACTGCCTGTTCTCTGCCTGCTTCCATATTCGTTGCATGATCGGTTACTTCAATCAGCTTCTGCAGTTTTCTCTTCGTCTCTGACAGGAGATGTGCAGATTCTCGCAGCATATCCATCGGTACGTCAGTCTCTACGCCCGTCTGATTCATAGTATTCACTGTATCAGAAAGACTCTTGTTAAAACGCAGAACCGCTGGGATAATGTGCTTGCTGGCGATATCGATCATGGCTCTCGCTTCGATATTGATAGCCTTGGAATAGCCCTCATACTGAATCTCGGCACGAGACTCCAGTTCTGTTCTGGTAAATACATGGAATTTCTCAAACAGGTTTACAGCTTTCTCTGTTACCAGCGCAGGAATCGCTTCTACCATAGACTTAATGTTTGGAAGTCCACGGCGCTCTGCCTCTGCTACCCATTCATCCGAATAGCCATTGCCGTTAAAGACAATTTTCTGATGCTCACTGGCGTATTTCTTAATCAAATCGTGAACTGCTACCTGCACATCCTCTGCCTTTTCCAGCACATCGCAGGCATCTGAAAATGCTTCTGCCACAATGGTATTAATGACTACATTGCATTCTGCCACTGAGTCCCTGGAACCGACCATACGGAATTCAAACTTATTGCCGGTAAAAGCAAACGGTGATGTACGATTACGGTCTGTTGCATCTTTGGCAAAATCAGGCAGTGTCTTAACACCAGTATGTAAGGTACCGCCCTTTAAGCTGTGGGTTGCCTCTCCGGTATCAATCAATTGGGTCAGCACATCCTGAAGCTGATCACCCAGGAATACAGAAATAATAGCCGGCGGTGCCTCGTTAGCACCCAGACGATGGTCATTTCCCACATCGGCTGCGGATTCACGGAGCAGATCTGCATGAAGGTCTACTGCACGTAAAATACAAGTCAATATCAACAGGAACTGAATATTTTCGTGAGGAGTTTTACCAGGATCCAGCAGATTAATGCCGTCATCTGTCGTCAGCGACCAGTTATTATGCTTACCGGAACCATTCACACCTGCAAACGGCTTCTCGTGAAGCAGACACTGCAGACCATGTTCCTCTGCCACACGCTTCAGGGTCTCCATAATAATCTGGTTATGATCGGCTGCCACATTGCACTCTGCATAGATCGGAGCCAGTTCATGCTGTGCCGGTGCCACTTCATTATGCTGTGTCTTGGCAGATACACCCAGTTTCCACAATTCTTTATTCACATCTTTCATAAATTCTGCGATTCGTGGACGGATAACACCAAAGTAATGATCGTCAAGTTCCTGTCCCTTTGGCGGCATGGCACCAAATAAGGTACGGCCGGTAAAGATCAGGTCTTTTCTCTTCAGATACTTGGCACGATCTACGATAAAATACTCCTGTTCCACACCCACAGATGGTTTTACCTTGCGGGATGTGGTATTACCCAGAAGTCTTAATAAACGAAGGGTCTGAGTCTGAATGGCCTCCATGGAACGAAGCAGCGGAGTCTTCTGATCCAGTGCTTCTCCTGTATAAGAACAAAATGCAGTTGGAATACAGAGAATGGCTCCTGCTGCATCCTGTCTCACAAATGCAGGAGAGGTACAATCCCATGCTGTATATCCTCTTGCTTCAAATGTGGCGCGCAGTCCGCCTGAAGGGAACGAAGACGCATCTGGTTCACCCTTAATCAGCTCTTTACCTGAAAACTCAAGCTGAACAGATCCGTCCGCCTTCGGTGCTGTAATAAATGCGTCATGCTTTTCTGCTGTAAATCCGGTCAGTGGCTGGAACCAGTGTGTATAATGTGTTGCACCTTTTTCAATTGCCCATTCCTTCATTGCTCCTGCAACTACTTCAGCAATCATAGGATCCAGTTCTTTTCCATCATCAATGGTCTTATGAAGTTCCTTGTACACTTTTTTTGGGAGTTTTTCCAGCATTACTTTATCATTGAAGACATTTTCACCAAATAACTCCTGTACGTTTATGATCTCGCCCATATATCCTCCTTCGCAGTACTAATACTTTTTGCTATGAAAAATCATACTCGATTTATTCCGAAAATGCAAGAGGGCACTGCATTGGATTTGCAGTGCCCTCTCTTTATGTATTTATTGATTATCTGATTGTCTAATTATGATCCAATATAGTCAGAAGCCGATACCGGTGTTCTGTAATCTACATCAGATACGATGATTCCTGTGGTTGAACTGCTGGCATGTACGACTTTACCGTCACCAATGTACATGGTTACATGTCCGATTCCGTAATCTCCACTTCCTTCATAATATAACAGATCTCCAGGCTTCAGATTGTTCAGATCCACAGATGTTCCACCCTGAGACTGGGCTCCGGCTGTTCTGCTGATATTAATACCAAAGTTTGCCAGTACTGACTGTGTGAATCCGGAACAGTCTGTTCCATTTGTCAGTGAAGTTCCTCCGTACACATACGGGTTACCTACAAACTGAAGTGCGTAGTCTACAATCTGCTGTCTCAGTGAAGAACTGCTGTCATCTGTAGTACCTGTCACTTCTGATGTGTCAATTCCTGCATCTGCAACTGTATCATATACTGTCTGGTCAGCTGCTGTGGCTTCATCCTGTGCAGCCTGCGCCTGATCCTGTGCAGCCTGCGCCTGATCTGCACTCTGCTGTGCCTGATCTGCTGTCTGCTGTGCATAATATTCTGCATTGGCGATCGTCTCTTCATCACCTGTATTATAAGCTTCATTCAGTGCTGCCTGTGCATCGGCTGCTACCTGCTCAGCATAAGCCTGATCTGCTGCTGCCTGATCTGCTGCTGCCTGCGCTTCATCGGCTGTTGCCTGCGCCTGATCTGCATAATCACTCTGACTCTGGAGATATTCAATCCAGGCCTGATTCTGTGCTTCCCATTCAGCCTGTTCTGCTGCTAACTGTTCCTGATATTGTCTTTCCTGTTCATCCAGCCATGCCTGGTATGCAGCTTCTTCTTCTGCAATTCTTGCTTCTGCTTCTTCCTGGCTCTCACCCTGTGGAAGATAGGTAGCATAGCTGACATAATCTGCACTTACATATCCTTCGGTAGATCCTGTGGAGATCTTAGCCCATCCTCCAAGATCCTCTTCCAGATATACGATCTGATCCGCAGTTACAGTATCTACTACCTCTGCATCTTCAGATGGCTCGGAACGAACCATCAGTGCCTCTGCATTGACCTGTGCTACCGGTGTAGCCACCTGTTCCACAACCGATGCTGCCGCTTCTCCGGTTGTCAGAAGGTACTTCGCCACATATCCTGTACATCCGCCGGACTGTACATAATACCAGTCTCCTTCTTCTCCCAGGATCGTTGCACAGTTACCGTCATATAAGTATCCGACTACATCAGAATTCACATCTGCGTTCGCTCTGATGTAGAAAAATGTCTCATCACCAGGCTGCGCCACTGCAATCGTTCCAACCATACTGCTCTGCACAGCTTCTGTCTCTTCTGCTACTTCCTCTGTTGCTGTATCTTCTGCTGTAGTTTCTTCTACTGTAGTATCCTCTGTTGCTACATCTGTCTCTTCTGTTGTATTATCCACAGATGCTTCCTTCACGGTCGCACTTCCAACACCTACCAGACTGGTACCTGCCGCAAATACTGCCATGGAACTGCTTCCCGCTAACATGCTTCCTGTTACAAAACATGCCGCGGCTCTCATTACATGCTTTTTCATTCCCTTGTTCATCAGAATCAAACCTCCAAATAATCAATCAATAAATACGAAATCAATACAATCAAATACATAGTTATTACATAAATGTTACATTTATTACGTTCACATCTTAACATATGGAGGTATGTTTGTCAATAAATTTTACATTTTTTTTAAATCCTCGACCTTTTCGACATTTTTTGTAATATTTCAGTCACATTCACCAGTCAAGCAGCTTTTGCAGATATTGTCCTACCACATTAGAAAAATTGCGGATATCCCTGATATATGCAAAATCTTTTCCAAAAATCCGTTTTTCAGCCTGAAGATCCTGTTCCTTTCCTGCAAAGACCCCCAACACAAAAATACCTTTGTTTCTGGCTTTGCGCACTTCCTGTGCCGTATCCTTTATGGCATAATCTCCGCAGTAAGCTTTTGGGTTACGGCTGTTAGGTCGGTTAACGACTACATCATTCGGTCTCCCATCACTCAACACAATCAGAATCTTATTCTCTTCTTCTCTGTGCAACAGAGAATCAGAAGCCGTACGGATTGCCAGTCCGTCCCGGTTGTTCGAAGACGTGGTATACTGAAAAATCTTCCTGTTCTCACTCTTAGGAGCATCATACTCCCGAAATCTCTGCATTACCGTATAATCCCAGAAAGTGCAAAAGCTCATCACCCGGTGAGGAATGTGCACATTACTCAAAGCCTCACTGATGATAAATGCCTGAAGCGCCACCTGACTTTGCCGGTCTCTCTGGGAACCACTGGCATCCATGAGAATTTCCACTACAAACTCTGTCTGATTCTGTCGGATAATCCGCTGAAACAGTCTTGTATCCTCTGTCCGTCCCAGCTTCCAGAGACGCATCGGCAAGATCTGCCCATAATCTGCAAGCAGTTCTTCCTGCTGTGTCCTGGTCACCAGAGATCGCTTCAGATTGTCTGTCATAATGTCTACATTCCGCTTTACCATGTTCTTACTGTTACGCAGCAGAAGCAGATTACGGTCTGCCTGTTTCTTTGCATTGACATACTGTGCATTGACCAGCATCGGATTTTCCAGAATCCCGTCCGTATAATAGAGACTGCAGTCGGCATGAGCACCATTGCACAGTCTCCGGTTTGTTTTCTTCTGCTCTGTTTCTGACAGATAAGACTTGCCAAAATTCAACTGCATATAACTGTTCATTTTCGCCAGTGCTTTTTCATCTAACACTACGATACTCTTTTTCTTCGGTCCATCCGACTGTTTTTCTTCCTTCTGATCTTTCTCATCCAGACTGATGACTTTCTGATTCACCTGATCCACCAGCTGTTCCAGCACGGATTCATACATTTCCTCATCCAGGAAATCCTGCCAGGTTGCTTCTGCCAGTTCTTCTACAGAAGTTCGCAGCACAAAATCCAGATCCCCGTGTTTTCTCTCAAAGGAACGGTCAATCGCAGAATTATAGATCCAGTCTATGGTGCGGATAATCTCCATGGTACTGTCCGTCTCTTCCAGCCGGTACAATACATCCAGCACATCTTGAATTCTCTTTTCTGCCCGTCCCCTTCCGTTCAGGAACTGTCGGATAACTTCCAGTTTCACCCTTCCCATAAAGGAATCATTCATTTTGCGAAAATCCAGATCCAGCATGGCTTCAAAGGCTTTCCGCCGGATATTCACCACACCAGGACGTTCTGCCGTGATCTTCTGATAAACTGCCATATCCACACAAAGCTGGGCAATATTCATCAAAATCGGTTCTTCAACACCATAAAACAACTTTTTTACGATATACATGGAGAGTTCATTGGTATCATAATATTTGGCAAAAGCCCCCTGTTTGATGGCATCATACAGCGATATGTACTTATTTCTGGAAAAAGAAGCCATATCCAGCCTGGTATTCAGTGCATAATCCCCACTGACTGTCCACATCAGATTCCGGATCCGGTTCTCAACTTCCATTTCATGTTCTTCAAAGTCATAAGAAAAATCCTGCATTTCTTTATACCTTTTTTATCCTTCCGCCATTATAATAGAAAAATTGCCCCGATTCATATCATCTCGTACATGAACCGGGGCATTCTTTCTGTATTTTTACACTTCTGTATGATCTGTCTGACCCTCTGCACTCTGTTCGGATTGTGAATCCACAGTTGTTTCAGGCTCATCCTTCTCTTCTTCAGCCTCATCTGCCAACTGTTCTGGCTGTGCTTCTGCTGTCTTTTCCACTGCTGTATCTCCAACAGACTCTGATATTTCTTCTGCCTGTGCCTCAGCTGCCTCTTCTGCTTCCTGCTCTTCCCGTCTCTCCACTTCATGGAAGATATCCATGAATTCTTTTCCGGTAATAGTCTCTTTCTCAATCAGGAAAGCTGCAATCTCATCCAGTGCCTTTCTGTGTTCACGCAGGAGCTTTAATGCTTCGGCATATGCATCCTTGATGATCTTCACTACCTCACGGTCGATCTCCGTTGCCGTCTCATCACTGCAGTTTAGTACATTTCTTCCACTTAAGTACTGGTTCTCCGGTGACTCCAGACCAACCATACCGAACTTCTCAGACATACCATACTGAGTAATCATAGCTCTTGCCATCTTGGTTGCCTGTTCAATATCATTGGCAGCACCTGTGGTAATGCTGTTAAATACAATCTCTTCTGCTGCACGTCCGCCGACACATTCCACAATCCGTGCCTGAATCTCTGCCTTGGTATTCAGGTACTTTTCTTCTTCCGGAACATTCATAACATAACCAAGGGCTCCCATGGTTCGCGGTACAATAGTGATCTTCTGAACCGGTTCAGAATCCTTCTGAAGTGCACTGACAAGTGCATGACCAACTTCATGGTAAGAAACAATTCGTCTCTCTTCCTTACTGAGGATCTTGTTCTTCTTCTCTTTACCAACCAATACCACTTCTACTGATTCAAACAGATCCTGCTGACTGACTGCATTTCTTCCCTTCTTAACGGCAAGAATCGCAGCCTCATTGATCATATTCGCCAGATCAGATCCTACTGCACCGGATGTTGCCAGTGCAATGGCTTCCAGATCTACCGTCTCATCCATCATGACATTCTTGGAATGTACCTTCAGTACATCAATACGTCCCTGAAGATCCGGCTTATCTACAACCACACGACGGTCAAAACGTCCCGGTCTTAAGAGTGCCTGGTCCAGAACCTCCGGACGGTTGGTTGCTGCCAGAATCAGAAGTCCTGATCCACTGTCAAAACCATCCATCTCTGCAAGAAGCTGATTCAATGTCTGTTCCCGTTCATCATTACCGCCGCCGAACCTGCTGTCACGGCTCTTACCGATGGCATCAATCTCATCAATAAAGATGATACACGGTGCATTCTTCTTGGCCTCCTCAAACAATTCACGAACACGGGATGCACCCACGCCGACAAACATCTCAACAAATTCAGAACCTGACAGGGAGAAAAATGGTGCATGTGCCTCACCTGCCACTGCCTTTGCCAGAAGGGTCTTACCGGTTCCCGGAGGTCCCACTAACAGGGCACCCTTTGGCAGCTTCGCACCAATCTTCGTATACTTTCCAGGATTCTCCAGGAAGTCTACCACTTCCTGCAGGGATTCCTTTGCTTCATCCTGTCCTGCTACATCCTTAAAGGTAACACCGGTCTCCTTCTGGGCATATACTCTGGCCTTGTTCTTGCCGATGCCCATGACACCGCCGCCTCCGCCGCCCATTCTTCTCATGGCGAATCCCATAATTACCCAGATCAGAATCAGTGGCAATACAAAGGATAATACACTGTAAAGCAGCTCGGATGACATATCCGGGATCTCTTTCTTAAAGTCCACACCTGCATCCAGGAGCTTCTCTGACAGCTTCGGATCATTTACCACACCTGTATAATAAGTAAACTTCATACCTTTCAGGGATGAGAAGCCGTAAGGCTGTTCCTTTGGTGTGATCACATACTGATTGGATTCGATCACTACACTGTCCACTTCTCCATTGTCCAGCATCTCCATGAACTTATTGTACGTAATCTCCTGATTTGTCGTACCATTCATCATGCTGTTAAACAATGCCATTACAATCAGTGTAATCACCGTAACAATCAGAAATATAATAATCGTCTGACCATTTTTCGGGCCTTTTCGATTGCCTGGTCCATTATTGGAACCATTTTGGTTATTGTCCATTTTATTCCTCCTTAGTGTAAAAAACACTCATTATTAAGTATAAGGATTATCCGTTCAGAAATCAATATACACTTTCGAAAAAGATTTCTTTATTTCATTAAAAAACTATAAAATAAGGCACTGTCAGACGTTGTTACAGCGCCTGCAGTGCCTTTCGATTTTTCCTTTCTTTTATTCTACGTTTTTCAGTGCTTCATCCATTGGAACTTTTTTGATTTTCCAGAATTCCAGCAGGGCAACTGCTGCGTAGGTGAGCAGACCTGCTGCAAACATCTGTACATAGATCATTGGGTCCACCCACATGGTAATCCACCCGGATATGCTGGCAAGCATCATTTCGCGGAACAATACTTCCATCACAGCCCGTTCGATCGGAAGACTTACCAACAGGCAAATCACCACCACAATCGAGGTTGACATAATATACAATCTGCTGATCTCTCCATTGGTATATCCCAGAATCTTTACCATGGAAATGGACTGTGCATTTTTCTCAATGATAATCTTCGACAGCAGATAAATCAGTACCATGTAGATTAAAATAGCAAAACCATTCACCAGTCCCATCATGCTTCCCATAGACACATCCAGCTGACGGGAAATCTTGGTCAGTGCATCCAGATCCACCACGGATCCAATATATTTTTTCCGGATATCCGTGATTTCAGTATCTGAGAAATATCCACTGTAATAATCATCCTCCAGATCAAAAGTTTCATTCAGCTTGTCTCTCTCCATGAATACACAAAGACCTGCTGTATAATCGTAGATACCGTCCACCTGAAAAGAATACTCATCCTTCTCATATTTTTCTTTCAGGGTAATAGTATCTCCCACCTGTATCTGAAATTTATCTGCATAGGCACTGGAAATGTATGCCCCGTCTTCCAGATCTGCCTTCACATATTTGCTGTCCGGTTCCACACCATAGAGCAGCACCTCTTCTGACTTATATTTGCCCGGCAGTGTATTCAGGGAATAGGCTGAAAACTTTTCTGCATCGTCATTATCGGTCCGCACATCCAGGTAAAATATTGCCAGATTCAGCAGTTCCTCAAACTTGCTTCCACTGATGGCACTAACCGGAACCTGAAGCATATACTGGTATTTTGCCAGCATATTGTTCTGTATTTCCAGCTGATAGTGTGACAACACTGATGGCAAAAGCAGTCCGAACATCAGCAGCAGATTGGCAAACACAATCCCGATAAAAAGTACCACATAATTGCTCATATTCTGAAAAATGACCCTGAGACGGAATCTGGAAAAGATCTTGATTCTCGGGCTTAAGGCAATGGCACGCTTCTGTTTCTTTCCAGACAGATCCCTGCGCAGGAATTTTAGCGGAGAAAGACGCAGCTTGTGTCGCAGCACACTGTAATCTACCACCAGCATAATCAGCACCGGAACTACAGTTGTCAGTAAAAATGCCTCTGCATTCCACACCGTTTTATAAGTAGGAAGACTGTAGCTTCCATAATACATGCCTGCACACACATTTTTCAGCACGGTGTAGCCCAGAATGTTTCCAATCAGGGCACCTGCCAGAGTTACCAGCACAGGCAGTTCCATATAGTGAAGCACCAGTTCTCTTCTGGTATAGCCGGATGCCCGTAGCGTGCCGATCACACCGGCTTCTTTCCGGATGGTATTACTGATAGTGATGCCGAATACAAATGCCATAATGACCATGATAATATACAGCAGCATGATAATCATTGCCTTGTCTCCGCCCATATCCTCTCCGGTAAAAGTAATTGCCTGATTCGTATATCTTGGGACGAAAGTCTCAAGGGTAACAATTGCTCCTATATCTTCCATAAGATCTTCTGAGATCTCTTTTTCTTCCTTTTCATCTGCCGGCTCCTGATTGTATTTCCAGGAATAATTGTACTGCAGTTTATCCTGATTCAGGGAATCAAATTCGTCCGCTGTGACCACGGACACACCGAATTTTACTGAGTCAAACATGGAGTCATTATTATTCTGAAACAGACAGCTATAGTCCGATAACGCAACCAGTCCAGTGATTTCCCATGATTTGTCTTTGCTGGTCAGTGTATCTCCCACAGAAAGCTGATTATTGTCTGCATACATACGGTCAATGGCAATCTCACCTGTATGTTCCGGAAATGCGCCTTCCATCAGGCAGACTTTATTCATCTCCTCTCGGTTCTTGAAGAACCGCATGGTACTTCCGTTATCCAGTTCTTCTTCTATATAATAGTTCTCATACAGTCTGATCCCCAGATTCGCAATATCTTCCCGCTGACTCCGGTAGATCCGGTCTGCGGTGCGGAAATTGCCATCTTCAATGTTATATTTTTCAAAGCTTTCATTGTAGGCAATCAACATACTGTTATCTGCCACCAGAAATCCGGACACAAAGCCAATGGTGGCTACCATAAGAAAAAATACCACTGCATATTTTCCAAATTCGCTTTTCAGTTCCCGCGGCAATCGTTTGTGTAAAGGATTCTTCATCACATTTCCTCCTTACCAGTCCAGCTCAGCGGCAGGAATTTTGTGTTCATTGATATAATTCTTTCGGATCATGCCGTCTCGCAGTTTTACCACACGATCTGCCATATCTTTGATCGCATCATTGTGGGTTACCATCACAATCGTATTCCCGTACTTCTGGTTCACGGTTTCAATGAGCTTCAGGATTTCCTTTGACGTATTATAATCCAATGCGCCTGTCGGTTCATCGCAAAGCAGAATATCCGGATTTTTCACAATAGCACGCCCTATGGCACACCGCTGCTGCTGCCCACCGGAGAGTTGATTCGGCAGTTTCTTCTGATGCTCATAGATGCCAAGGGTATGAAGCAATTCGTCCACATCCAGAGGCTGATCACTTAAATAAGCTCCCACCTCTATATTTTCCCTTACGGTCAGATTGGGAATCAGATTATACATCTGGAATATATAGCCAAGATGCTTTCTACGGTACACTGACAGCTTTTTCTCCGACATATCTGCCAGACATTCCCCGTCAATGATCAGTTTTCCCTCATCAGCACTGTCAATTCCACCGATAATATTCAGCAGCGTGGACTTTCCGGAACCGGACGGTCCAAGCAGTACACAAAATTCCCCTTTTTCAATCTCCAGATCCAGTCCTTTTAGTACATTGACTCTGCTGTCTCCGGACCCAAATGACTTTTTGATACCCTGTATCTGTAAAAACATAATCTCCTCCTCACGTCCCCCTTTTCACAGATAAGATATGTCACAACTATGAAAAGTTTTATTTCTCTAACTTTATGTTAGTCTCGCCTTACTTTGTTGTCAATGACTTTTCGAAGTTTCGTACATTTCCTGTAAAAAATGTCTGGTAAAAATGAGCCGGTTAGTATATGATAATTACAGCATCGAAATTTGAAACCACAATGTGCATGCACATGAGTGGTTTTCTGTATTTAAAACGAACGAGGATAGGTGAACATGAAAACAGGATTTGATAATGACAAATATCTGACCATGCAGTCAGAACATATTAAAGAACGCATCAGTCAGTTTGGTAACAAGCTGTATCTGGAATTTGGCGGCAAGCTTTTTGACGATTACCATGCATCCAGAGTACTCCCTGGTTTTGCCCCAGACAGCAAGCTTCGTATGCTGATGCAGCTTTCTGATCAGGCTGAGATCGTCATCGTCATCAGTGCCGGTGACATTGAAAAGAACAAGATCCGTGGGGACCTTGGTATTACTTATGATTCCGATGTTCTTCGTCTGATTGACGTCTTCAAAGAGCGCGGATTATATGTAGGGAGTGTTGTCATCACTCAGTATGCCGGTCAGAACAGTGCAGATGCATTCCGCAGCCGTCTTCAGAAGCTGAACATTAAGGTATATACCCACTATGTAATTCCTGGCTACCCAAGTAACATTCCACTGATTGTCAGCGACGAAGGTTACGGAAAGAACGATTATATTGAGACTTCACGTCCGCTGGTTGTCATCACAGCTCCTGGACCTGGAAGCGGAAAAATGGCTACCTGCCTTTCTCAGCTGTACCATGAACACAAGCGTGGTATCAATGCCGGATATGCCAAGTTTGAGACATTCCCGATCTGGAATATTCCTCTGAAGCATCCGGTTAATCTTGCCTATGAAGCAGCTACTGCTGACCTGAACGATGTGAACATGATCGACCCGTTCCATCTGGAAGCTTATGGCGAGACTGCTGTTAATTATAACCGTGACGTAGAGATCTTCCCAGTATTAAATGCCATGTTTGAAAAGATCTCCGGAGAGAGTCCGTACAAATCTCCGACAGACATGGGTGTAAATATGGCAGGTAACTGTATCTGCGATGATGAAGCCTGCAAAGAAGCTTCCCGTCAGGAGATCATCCGCCGTTATTATAAGTCCCTGAATGGCCTGGTTTACGGCACTTCCACAGAAGAAGAAGTGATGAAGATCGAACTCATTATGAAACAGGCAGGCATCACCAAAACAGACCGAAAGGTTGTCAATGTAGCCCTGCAGCGCAGTGAAGAGACTGATGGTCCTGCCGCCGCCATGGAACTGGATGACGGAACCATTGTTACCGGAAAGACCACTGATCTTCTGGGTGCTTCTGCAGCCCTTCTGCTGAATGCACTGAAACTTCTTGCCGGTATTGATCATGCGAAAAAGGTCATTTCCCCTGCAGCCATCCATCCGATCCAGAAGTTAAAGACTGAGTACCTGGGAAGCCGCAACCCACGTCTTCATACGGATGAGGTACTGATTGCCCTGTCCACCAGTGCAGAGAATAATCCGGATGCACAGGCGGCTCTTGACCAGCTTCCAAAGCTTGCCGGATGTCAGGTACACACCAGTGTGCTTCTCTCTTCCGTAGATATTAAGACCTTCCAGCGTCTTTCCATTCAGTTCACATCTGAACCGGTATACGAAAACAAGCGTAACTTCCATAAAAAATAAGATACGCAATCAAAAAAATGAATTGTTTTTATCAGAACTACTCATAAATAAATTTAAATTTTCCATTTCTTTTTAAATGGAAATCCGCTATAATCATGTGCATGGTAGGATTGCATACCATACATATTTAATTACTATGTTGCACAAAGGGGTGTAATCTTCCGTAGGAGATTACACCCTTTTTCAGATTTAAGGAGGAACTTTTATGCCAGTAAAATACGTATTTGTAACAGGAGGTGTAGTATCCGGTCTTGGTAAGGGTATTACCGCAGCATCTCTTGGCCGTCTTTTGAAAGCCCGTGGATACAAAGTAACCATGCAGAAATTTGATCCATACATTAACATTGACCCGGGTACCATGAACCCGATCCAGCACGGTGAAGTTTTTGTAACAGATGACGGTGCTGAGACAGACCTGGATCTGGGTCACTATGAACGATTCATTGATGAGAGCCTGACTAAGAATTCCAATGTTACAACCGGTAAGATTTACTGGTCTGTTCTTCACAAAGAACGACGCGGAGACTTTGGCGGAGGCACCGTTCAGGTAATTCCTCATATCACCAATGAGATCAAAAGCCGTTTTTACCGTAATTATAATGAAAATGAAACCCATATTGCTATTATTGAAGTGGGTGGCACCGTAGGTGATATTGAAAGCCAGCCGTTTCTGGAAGCGATTCGTCAGTTCCAGCACGATGTTGGACGAGAAAATGCGATCCTGATTCATGTATCCCTGATTCCGTATCTGAAAGCATCCGGAGAAATGAAGACGAAGCCAACCCAGACCAGTGTAAAGCAGTTACAGGGAATGGGAATCTGGCCGGATATTCTGGTATGCCGCTCCGAACATCCGCTGGAAGATGGACTGAAAGAAAAAATTGCCCTTTTCTGCAATGTTCCTGTCAGCCATGTACTTCAGAATCTGGATGTGGAATATCTGTATGAAGCACCGCTTGCCATGGAAGAAGAACATCTGGCTCAGGTAGCCTGTGAATGTCTGAACCTTCCTTGTCCGGAACCGGATCTGACTGACTGGAAGGCTATGGTGGAAGCACTCCGTCATCCAACCAAAGACGTTACTGTTGCTCTGGTTGGAAAATACATTCAGCTTCACGATGCTTATATCAGCGTGGTAGAAGCACTGAAGCACGGCGGTATTGCAGAACATGCCACTGTCCATATCAAATGGATTGATTCAGAACAGTTAAATGAGGAAAATGCAGACGAAATGCTTGGTGATGTCAGTGGTATTCTGGTTCCTGGCGGCTTCGGCGGACGCGGTATTGATGGCAAAATCATAGCTATCCATTATGCGCGTACTAACAAGATTCCATTCCTCGGTCTGTGCCTTGGCATGCAGCTTGCCATTGTGGAATACGCCCGCAACGTAGCCGGTCTGAAGGATGCACACAGCATCGAACTGGATCCTGCCACCACTCATCCGGTTATCGCACTGATGCCAGATCAGGAAGACATCGAAGACATTGGTGGAACCCTTCGTCTTGGATCCTATCCTTGTGTACTGGATAAGACCACAAAAGCATACGAACTCTATGGCACAGATCAGATTGCGGAACGCCACAGACACCGTTATGAAGTCAACAACGATTACCGCAAGATCCTGACTGACAATGGTCTGACCCTCTCCGGACTGTCACCGGATGGCAGAATCGTAGAAATGATCGAGATCAAAGATCATCCATTCTTTATTGCCACCCAGGCACACCCGGAACTGAAGTCCCGTCCAAACCGCCCACATCCTCTGTTCAAAGGATTTGTGCAGGCAGCTATTGAGAAAAGCAAAGCATAATAAGAAAGAAGGCATTACAGAATATCTTTTCTTCTGATATCCTGTGATGTCCTTTTTTTCCCCTTCTTTCATCATCCTACACCGTTTCAGACAGAAAGCCATTACATACTTTACTTCTATAAATAACGCTATTTTTTCATCCCCTGTTTCTTTGTTTGATGATTTTCTTTTTTCTCCTTGACGTAAGTCCGAAATCGGACTATACTATATTTAGTCCGATTTCGGACTTTAGGAGGAACTTTTTATGCACACCCATATCAAAATCAGTGCCGATCTGGCCCGGTATAATCATATTAATAAAAAACTAATTGATATGTATCATGATGCTTCGCAGAGAGCCGGCATGTCTTCCAGCATGTTTGATATTTTGTATTCCATTGTGGAAATGGGCGATGGCTGCCGTCAGAAGGATATCTGTCAGGCCTGTTATATTCCCAAACAGACCGTTCATTCTTCCATTCGAAAAATGGCTGAAGATGGCTATCTGACTGAAAAAGGGAAAATTATTACAGAAGAGAATATTTTGCCAATTATTGAAGCAGAAAATAAGGTATTTCTTCAGATGGGAGAACAGCAATCCCTGATTTTTCTGAATCTTCTGGAAGAATACATGACCCGGCTGGATAAAACCATGAAGGATCTTCCATCAAACAGAAAGGAGCATGTATAGCGTGATACAATTATCAGATCATTTTACCTACCCGCGATTATTAAAATTTGTTTTTCCATCCATTGTGATGATGATATTTACTTCTATTTACAGTGTTGTAGATGGCCTGTTCGTTTCCAACTTTGTTGGTAAGTCTGCATTTGCCGCTGTGAATCTGGCAATGCCGTTTCTTATGGCTTTTTCTGCACTGGGCTTTATGATGGGTACCGGAGGCAGTGCCATCGTCGCAAAGACTCTTGGAGAAGGGAAAAAAGAAAAAGCCAATGAATACTTTTCCATGATAGTCTATGTGACTATTGCAGGCGGCATTTTCTTCAGCTGCGTACAGGCAGTCCTGATTAAGCCTGTTGCCATTATGATGGGTGCCGAAGGAGAACTTTTAAAGAATTGTATTTTATATGGCCGACTGAGCAGTATTTCCCTGACTGCCTTTATGCTGCAGAATGTATTTCAAAGCTTTTTTGTCACAGCTGAAAAGCCCAAACTGGGACTTGCCGTGATCATCTCCGCCGGTGTTACGAATATGGTTCTGGACCTGCTCTTTGTGGGAATCTTCCGCTGGGGACTGGCAGGTGCCGCAATTGCTACGATCTGCGGTGAATGTATTGGCGGTATTACTCCATTACTTTATTTTTCCAGGAAAAATTCCAGCAAGCTTCGTCTTGGTAAAACCAGATTTTACGGCAGTATTTTGTGTAAAACCTGTACCAATGGTTCCTCCGAACTGATGACAAATCTGTCTAGCTCCATCGTGAATTCCATGTATAACCTTCAGTTGATGAAATTCAGCGGAGAAAACGGAGTAGCCGCTTACGGAACCATCATGTACGTCAACTTTATTTTTGCTGCCATCTTTATCGGATACTCCATCGGAAGTGCTCCAATCGTCAGCTACCATTACGGTGCCGAAAATCATTCTGAGCTGAAGAATATGCTGAATAAGAGCCTGCGGCTGATTGCCATAACCAGCATGGTACAGGTGGTTATGGCCCAGCTCATTGCCGCCCCTCTGGCTCAGATCTTTGTGGGATATGATGCAGAACTATTCCGGCTTACCCGCCACGGCTTCCGTATTTTCAGTCTGACCTTCCTGATCTGCGGATTCAACATCTTCGGATCTTCCTTCTTTACCGCACTGAACAATGGTCCGTTATCCGCATTGATTTCCTTCCTGCGAACTCTGGTCTTCCAGCTCAGTGTGGTATGGATTCTGCCGATGTTCCTCGGCATCGACGGTATCTGGGGATCCGTGGCGATTGCCGAATTACTGACCATCTGCGTGACTGTATTCTGCCTGATCAGCCAGCGCAGGAAGTATCACTACGCCTGATCATTGGTGACCATTGGGGACGGAGTTTTCTGACTTTTGATCTGCTCACTTATGAAAAAGAGTCACCTGTGCTCACGTTTTTGCGGCACAGACGACTCTTTTCTTTATCCTGTTATACTTTTTTCACGGAATGGAGAATCGGTTCTATATAGTGCATGGAAGTCTCTTCATCCGTATTTACCATCACCATATAAAGGCGATTTCCTTCTTCATTTAAAAATGCTGTCAGACTGATATCCTCATCCGGGATACTGCATGTCACACTGGTGATTCCATTGATCACCACCTGCTTCACTTCACGATATCCGGCACGCTGAAAGTTCTCTGCCACCTCTTCATTTGTCAACAGATCTTCTTCCGTTCCATTGCCAATTACTGAATAATTGATAATCACTGCGATATCTTCCGCTTCGCCTTCTGCCTTATATAGAATGCCTTCCTGTTTTTCCTGCTCGGTCAGATAATAATAATCCCAGTAGGACGGCAGGTACACCTGATATGCATCAGCGAAAGATACCCACGTACCTTCATAATCAGACTTACTTTCATCAAAGATATATTCTTCCGGCTCCGCACTTGTCTTTGTTTCCGTCTCATCACCGCCTATCTTACCGGCAATCATTCCACCCTTATCTTCCGGCTGAATCTCCGTTGCTTTTCTGGCAATCTCTGCGGCTTCCTCACTGTCATCCAGATCATCATCGTCATAGTCTGTATTCAAGGTGATGTTTTTACACACTTCTTCCAATTCCGAATATAACCGGTCATATTCAGACTTCACCGCCTCATCCTCTGCGTATCCCTGATAATCTGTCGGAACAGCGTAATAATAATTCATGGCTTCTTCCTCGTCATATCCGATATAGGTATAACCAGGATAATCCTTGAAATCCGTATTCACAGAACATCCTATCGTCAGTAGCTTTCCGCCTGCATTGTTTCCGTCTTCCAGGTATTTATCGTAGCTTGCCTGATGATAAAAGGTCACAAACTTCTGATCCGCTTCTACGAGAACATTCCTATACCAGTCTTCCGGCATTTTCACATTGATTCCACATTCAAAATAATAGGCATAACTGCCATCTTCTGTCATGTAATCATTAAAGTCGTCAAAGTCGTCTGAAGCAAATGCTGTCATTGGAAATGCCAATGTCAGCATTGCCATACCTAAGAGCATTTCTGTTTTTCTCATTTTCCACCCTCCTGACTGATTCTGGTTTCATAACGATTCCGCTCACTCATCGACAATTTCCCTGAATCATTTATATTTTCTACGTATCTGTTCAGTACCTTCACAGATACGATGCCAAAATTCAACAAAATCGCCTTTGGCGATAGAATTTGGGCATGCATGTCTCGGGATTTTGGCATATTCATGCCAAAACACCTCGCGGGACAGTGGGTTCTGAACAGTTACTTTTCTACATATCTATTGTAACATTCCCATCAAACCAACTCAAGAATTTTTCTTCTTTCCATTACATTCTATTTGCTTTTTTCTTTCGAAAATGTCATAATATTAACAAAATATTTTTTCGAGGAGACGCATTATGGAATTTCAGGAATTATTAGAAAAACGCCGCAGTATTCGAAACTATGACACAGACAGCAGACCGGAAGCAGATGACATTAAAGATCTTGTGAAAGCAGCACTGGAAGCTCCATCATGGAAAAACACAGAAACAGGAAGATATCACTGCATTCTTTCTGAGAATATGATTCAGAAGTTCCGTGCCGAATGTCTTCCGGAATTCAACCAGCGTAATTCAGAACATGCCGCTTACATTGTAACCACCTATGTACGTGATACCTCCGGATTTCACGGACATGAAACAAAAGAAGCAGATAATGAACTGGGTAACGGCTGGGGCTGTTATGATCTGGGGCTCCAGAATGAAAACCTGATCTTAAAGGCTGTGGAATGTGGATTCTCAACTCTGATTATGGGAATCCGAGATGCTGATAAGATTCGTGAACTTCTGGCTATTCCAGAAGAAGAAGTGATTGTGTCTGTCATTGCCATCGGACAGGCTGCCGATATTCCATCCAGACCGAAACGCAAAAATGTGGACGATGTTCTTTCTATTTATTAAACAAACTTTCCTGTTCACGTAAAAAAACGCATTGCCAGAAATATATCCTCTGGCAGTGCGTTTTTCATTCATTAACATCGTTCCTTGCTTAATAAGCTATAATCTCGTATCCATCCTCGGTTATCAGTACCTGAATCTCCCATTGTGCAGATGGCTTTCCATCTTCTGTATACACGGTCCAGCCGTCTTCTTCATCCTGGAAGATGTCTGCGCTTCCCATGTTGATCATTGGCTCGATGGTGAACATCATACCCGGAACCATGAGCATTTCTTCACCGCGTCTGGATACGTAGCTGACCCATGGATCTTCATGAAATTCCAGTCCCACACCGTGCCCGCCGATCTCCCGGACTACGGAGTATCCATGTGCCTGTGCATAATCATTGATTGCCTGACCCATGTCACCTAAGAATCCCCATGGTTTTACTTCTTTTAAGCCGATTTCAATGCTCTCTTTTGTAACTTCGACCAGCTTCCGTTTTTCTTCGGAAACCTCCCCAATACAAAACATTCTGGAAGAATCTGAAAAATACCCGTTTAGAATGGTGGATACATCTACATTTACGATATCCCCATCTTGCAAAACCACTTTGTCAGACGGAATTCCGTGGCATACTACTTCGTTGATGGAAGTACACACACTCTTCGGGAAGCCCTCATAATCCAGAGGTGCCGGAATACCGCCGCGCTTCGTGGTCTCATTATATACCCACTGATCAATCTCTTCTGTAGTCACACCTGCTTTGATATGTTCCGCCACATAATCCAGCACCGCTATATTAATCTTTGCGCTCTCTTTGATGGCTGCGATCTGCTCCGGCGTCTTAATCATAGAATGATCCGGCACTTCTGCTCCATCTCTTGCAAACTGCGCAATCTTTTCATCAAATGCTTCATGACACTTCTTATATTTTTTCCCGCTGCCACACCAGCAGGCATCATTTCTTCCCAGTTTCATGGTGTTACGCTTCCTTTCTTTTTTATCCTTTCAAGAATGCCTCGGCATTCTTGCTGCGAGATGCGCGTCATGCAAAGCATGACATATTTCTTTTGCGCATCTCTGCAATCCTGCCGGAGGCTATATCAGATGGGGGATTGACTCCCACCACTGATACTAATTTGCTCCTCGCCACCTAAAGAAGTGGGAGTCATCCCACATCTGATGTACACACGAAAAGCCGACTGTGTATACAGTCAGCTTTTGTGATTCAGGAATGCTTACGCATCCTTTTTATGCATGAATTCCGGTTACTTCGTAGTCCTGTGCTTCTACTGCACTCTTCAGCACTTCATCTGCCACTTCTGTGCTCATGGTAACGATTGCTGTTCCGTTTTCATGGCTGACTACTGCTTCCGTTACACCTTCAATGGCTTCCAGTGTTTTCTTCACTCTTGCTTCACAGTGTCCACACATCATGCCTTTGATTTCCATTGTCTTTTTCATCTCATTTATCTCCTTTTCTTCTTTTACCTCTTTATTCTGATCTTTAGTTATAGTTGTCTGTTTTTTATGGTTTTTGTGCTTCTTATCTTTTCTCGCATCATACATTGCAAAAAGATTCAGCCGCAGTGCGTTGCTGACTACACAAAAACTGGAAAGACTCATGGCTGCTGCCCCAAACATTGGATTCAGCTTCCAGCCGAATATAGGATACCACAAACCAGCCGCAAGTGGAATACCAATTACATTATAAAAGAACGCCCAGAACAGGTTTTCATGGATATTTCTTAATGTAGCACGACTCAGCCGGATCGCGGCCGGTACATCCAGAAGTCTGCTCTTCATCAGTACCACATCAGCCGCATCAATGGCGATATCCGTTCCGGCACCGATTGCCATACCGATATCTGCCCTTGTCAGTGCAGGTGCATCATTGATTCCGTCACCTACCATAGTGACTTTGCCTTTTTCTTTCAGCTTACGAACCACTTCTTCTTTTCCATCCGGCAGAACTCCGGCAATGACTTCATCCACACCGGCCTGACTGCCGATGGCTTTTGCAGTACGTTCATTATCACCAGTCAGCATAACTACATGAATCCCCATGTTTTTCAATTCCTGAATGGCCTGATAACTGTCTTTCTTGATGACATCCGCTACCGCAATCATACCGATCAGCTTCTCACCCTCTGCAAAAAACAGCGGTGTTTTTCCCTGTTCTGCCAGGCTGTCTGCAGCTTTTGCAATCTCTGCCGGGATCTTCACACGGCTTTCGATAAACTTCCGGTTACCACCTGTCAGGCGTACACCTTTCTGCGTACCTGTCAGACCGTTTCCTGCTACTGCTTCGAACTCTTCCACCGCATCACAGGTTATCTGTTTTTCCTGTGCCAGACGTACAATCGCATGTGCCAGTGGATGTTCACTCTTCTGCTCCAGTGCCAGTGCTGCCAGAAGCAGTTTTTCCTCACTGTATCCTTCTGCCGGAACCATATCGGTTACTTCCGGTTCCCCGCTGGTAATCGTACCGGTCTTATCCAGTGCCACGATATCTGTCTTACCAGTCTCTTCCAGAGATACTGCGGTCTTAAACATAATACCATGTTTGGCTCCCATACCATTGCCAACCATAATGGCAACCGGTGTTGCCAGACCAAGAGCACAAGGGCAGCTGATTACCAGTACCGAAATACCTCTTGCCAGGGCAAAACCAATGCTCTGTCCTGCCAGCAGCCAGATGATAATCGTTACAACCGCAATGGTAATAACTGCCGGTACAAAGATTCCGGATACCCGGTCTGCGACCTTGGCAATGGGTGCCTTGGTTGCCGCTGCATCACTGACCATCTGAATGATCTGGGAAAGAGTGGTATCTTCTCCTACTCTGGTTGCTTCGCATCGTAAGAAGCCAGACTGATTCAAGGTTGCTGCTGATACACTATCGCCCTTTTCTTTGTCCACCGGAATACTCTCTCCGGTCAGTGCTGATTCATTTACCGCACTGGTTCCTTCTATTACAATACCATCCACAGGTATATTTTCCCCAGGTCTTACTACAAAATGATCTCCGATACGTACCTGCTCGATTCCCACCTCTACTTCCTTGCCATCACGAATTACCGTGGCTGTCTTCGGAGCCAGTTTCATCAAGCTCTTCAGTGCATCTGTGGTTTTTCCCTTAGACCTTGCCTCCAGCATCTTTCCCACGGTAATCAGGGTCAGAATCATGGCAGCCGATTCAAAGTAAAACTCATGCATGTAGCTCATGACCGCCTCGCCATCTCCTGCCACCTGTGCACCGGTCATGGCAAACAGGGCGTACACACTGTAAACAAAGGATGCTCCAGACCCCAACGCCACCAGGGTATCCATATTCGGGGACTTATGAAGAATCCCCTTCACACCGTTCACAAAGAACTTTTGGTTGATCACCATAATGGCAATGGTAAACAAAAGCTGTACCAATCCCATGGCTACATGGTTGCCTTCAAAGAAGGATGGCAGTGGCCAGTTCCACATCATATGTCCCATGGACACATACATCAGCGGAATCAGAAGTACTACCGACGCAATCAGACGCTTCTTCATCTTCGGTGTCTCTGTGTCCTTCAGCATATCATCATAATTCGGCTGTGTGCTTCCAGCCTTGTTCTCTCCACTTTTCTTCAAGGATGCCCCGTATCCCGCATCTGCCACCGCCTGAATAATGGTTTCCGGCGATGCACTTCCTTCCACTCCCATGGAGTTGGTCAGCAGACTGACTGAACAGGATGTCACTCCCGGCACCGCCGAAACCGCCTTTTCTACACGGGAGCTGCAGGCTGCACAGCTCATGCCCGTTACCTGATACTGTTCCATAACAAACTTCACCTTCCTCTTACTTCATAAGTTTTGGCAAAACATTCACCAATTCCTGAATGACATCGTCATTCCCCTCCCGGATATTCTCCGCCACACAAGTCTCAATGTGATTCGCCAGCAGTTTTTTGTTAAAACTATTCAGTGCCGCATTGATCGCAGATACCTGAACCAGAATATCGATACAGTAGGCATCCTTCTCCAGCATTCCCTGGATTCCACGCACCTGACCTTCGATCCTCTTCAGCCGGTTCATCAGATCCCGGTATTCCTTATCAGAACGTTCCTTATGCTTCTCGCAGCAGCAACAGACTTCTTCTTTTTTATCTTCTCCCATTTGCCCATGTTCCTTTCATCTTTTCAAAAATACCCCATTGGGGTATTTTTCTTTATAATTCATAATATATACCCCACCCAGGTATTTGTCAATTCCTGATATGAACTTTTTACGAAAAAATACCAGACAGATCTTTTTTCGATCCATCTGGTATCCATATCTTTTCTGCTTATAATGCCTTTTTGATTGCATCTAACAACTCTTCATAAGTTTCATATGCCGGTAGTTCCGGGTGGTCTGCCTTGATCTGCTCAGTACTGCGGAACAGGAAGCCTGCCTTGCTTGCCTGAATCATACCCAGATCATTATAACTGTCCCCGCTGGCAATAGTATCATAACCGATAGACTGCAGTGCCTTCACAGTTGTCAGCTTGGAATCATGGATACGCATACGGAATCCCGTAATTTCCCCGCCCTCTGCTACTTCCAGAGTATTACAGAAAATCGTCGGCCAGCCCAGCTTCTTCATCAGTGGTGTGGCAAACTGTGTAAACGTATCACTGATAATGATCACCTGTGTCATAGAACGAAGCTCATCCAGGAATTCTTTTGCTCCCGGCATCGGATCAATCTTTGCAATCGTCTCCTGAATCTCTTTTAACCCAAGCCCATGCTCTTTTAAAATGCCAAGTCTCCACTTCATCAGTTTATCATAATCCGGCTCATCACGGGTTGTCTTCTTCAGTTCCGGAATGCCACTCTCCTTTGCAAACGCAATCCAGATCTCCGGTACCAGTACCCCTTCCAGATCCAAACATACAATATTCATGCTCTTTATCCTCCATATTATCCACGTCAGACAAACATATGTCTCTGGATATCCTACACCAGATCTCTGTTATCTGTCAACCGCTGAAAAAAGAGAGCGTGATTTCTGAAAAAGAAACCACACTCTCTTTTTTACTTACCAGTTTCAAATGCTTTACCGAATATCGCATAACGATACTTATTTAATGCCCCATAGAGAATCATTCCCAGAACGCCACAGGAAATGACTTCACCAATACCAACTGTCAGCATCATAAACGGAATCGGAAGATTCACGCCATAACCATAATACAATGTAAATGGCACAATTATGGCATTTGCCACAATCGGTGGAAGCGGAGCAAGCCACTTACTGCTGTTACGCAGTTTCCATGTAAATACTGCACCAATCAGTGTCGCAATACTTCCAAAAATCACATCCAGCAGAATCGCTCCGCCCAGAAAATTGGAAATCAGACAACCGACAAACAGCCCCGGAATCGCTGCCGGTGTAAAGACCGGCAAAATAGTCAGTGCTTCTGATATACGCACCTGAACTTCTCCAAAGCTGAATGCAGCAAATACTGTGGTCAGCACAACATACACGGCTGCAATTGCAGCAGCCTGCACCATGAATAAAGTACCTTTGTTTTTCATATTCTGTTTTCTCCTTTAGTTTTGTTTTACGAGTGGAAGGTCACGAACACTCGGCACATTTAAAGGCGGTGACCGCCATGCAATCCCTCTTCGACCTTGTTTTTATGGGTTTGCAACGCTAACTAACATATCACACATTCTCATATTATGTCAAGAAGATATCTTGATTCTGTGCTGCGTATCGACCCAGCGATCCTGATACATCATGAAGATCTCATATTCATCCGGTTCCAGATTCTGCAGCGGAACGGGAATATATTCATAATGTGCCAGATAATCACGGATCTGAAGTACAATGTCTGTGGTATCATATACATAAGTGTGTTCTTTTCCCTGAAATACAATCTGAGAAATCTGATGATCCAGTGTACCTGCATACAGCACCTGACCGGTAAGATGAAAGGCTACTTCCGTCTCACTCAGGGCAGCTTCCGGTTTCGTAACCGGTTCTGTCAGTTCAACTGCTACAGGCTGCCACAACTCTCCCCTGATATAGTTTTTTTCCAGTTCCATCGGAGCTGCCAGATCATTGTAGTCTATCTTCATCTCAGAAGCCCGGTAAAATGTAGTGGAAATACTGAACTGGTTCAGAATCTCCCCTGTTTCATAATCAAACTCATAGGTCATACCCTTCCGCTCATCTTCTGCCCTTGGTACCCATCCACACATACCAAAGATATGACCGCTTTCTTCATCATAGATGGCCGAAGACGTAATCTTGGAAAAAATTGTCGGAATTTTCTTAATCTGTTTTACCGTTTTTGCACTCTCATCAATGGAATACACTAACAGGTAAGATGCATCATCGTTATCATAATAATCCAGCTTGCTCTTTCTTCCGCTGACATAATGATTATCAAACATACTCAGTTCAATGGTATCTGGATTGCCATCCAGATCTACACTGAGCTGGTAGGCTGTATGCTGCTGGAAATGATACATGAAGTCTCCTTCTGGCTGCAGTACATAGGATTCATAGCTGGTGCCCTCCCAGAATCTGGGATCACAGAGAATCCACTGAATCTTTTTCGTCGTCCAGTTCAGTTTGATGACAGACTCAATGTCTCTGGCACTGATGAGAATCGTATCACTTTCAGGCTGGTAGGACACTGTATTGATATGTGCCCAGTCAGCGCGGTTCACATATTCACAGTCCAGAATGTCATCCAGAACCAGTTCATTTACTACTTCCCCTGTCTGACGGTCAATTTCCTGTATCTTATCTTCATAATGAGACTGTATGGAACTGGTCAGCACCAGCAGATTGCCTCCCGGCTCCTTCTCAATCACTTCATGATGGCTGCCACCGGATACATAATACATGGTATATGCCCGCCCCAGATAGTCCATCTCATACAGATTCGTAGACTGAGGTTTTTCCATATTTGGCACATAAGCACCGGTATCCTGCCAGATCATGCGGTTATTGGACAGCAGATACAGACCGTAATTTGCCGTCTCTTTATTCATATACCAACGGATATCTCCCATGCAGTCATAGGCAAATGGCAGATGTGTCCTCTGCCCGTAAACCATCGTCAGACCATATGCAGATGTACCACTGGTCTTTACCGGATAGATCACATCTTCCAGTGACTCTGGCAGATCTTCTGTCGCCACCTTCACTTCTCTGGAATCTGTCACTTCACCGTTCTCATCCAGCAGTTCCAGAACCACTGTATTTTCCATTCCCGGATACAGACCGATTATCGGCACTCTGTGGGAAACAGCCGCATCCACTTCTCCTGAAACATCCGCTTCTTCTGTCTTGCCCTTTACAGTAAAACGCACTGCACATTCCTGTGGGGTATCAAAGAAGATTACTGCTGTCAGCGGTGCAATCTGATAAGGGTTCACAATTGCTATGGGATCCTCCCATGTATAGCCATTTTTTTGCTCTGCAATAAGCTGCTGATCAATCTCATAAGATGTGGAAATCATTGTCTGTTCAGCTGTTATATCGGTTTTCACCGCATCTGCTGCCTGATCATTTTCCTGAATTAGAATGGTATCTTCCCGGTCCATAGATGCTTCCACACGCTGTCCGTAGTATCCATACGCCTTCTTTCCCAGATACTGTGTATACAGCGGCATACGGAATGAACGGTAAGTCAGTGCATTATAACTGTCTCCTGATATGGTCAGTTCAAAGGTCAGTTCTCCGTTATCCACCTGATCAATGTGGGTTGTCTTTGTCAATCCCTCCGCAAACATATCCTTCGGATAAAAATCACTGCGGTCTTCAGATTCACTGTAAAGATGAGACCCTGCCGTAATCCAGAGATGGTCTTTCGTCCCATCCAGAGATTCCACGCCTGAGATCCAGTCTGAATACCAGTCTGATCCCCGTTCTTTTCCATATTCAAATACCTGGGAAACTGTCATATTCTCTGTATCGATGTGGTAAATCACGGCTCTGGAGTAAACATCGTCCCCGCTTACACGATTCTGCGCATCCACTCTCTTAACCTTAGCCGTTCCGTTATCAAACAGGCAGATATCTCCGTTAGCCAACATAGTCACATTATGCTGTGCATAAAACCATTCGAAGTCATCTCCTTCCGGAGTAAAGAAATAAGAATCATCCGTATTCTCCCATCCCGTCGGATCCCCCAAAATCCAGGCAAGCGTCTTATCTTCTTTATTGACTGCCACAATGGCATCTTTATGTCTTGCTGAAAGAAGTACCAGATCATGTTCTGCATCGTACCACAGTCCGTTGTTGTGGAACCAGTCTGTCACCTCACTTCCGTCACTGTCCATGGAAGCAGACTGCCCGTCTTCCTGACTGATCAGATCCTTCATATCCAGTTCCCATACCACTTTTCCGCTTTCCCTGTCAATCTCCACCACACGGTCTTCTACCGTGCTGAAGTCCTCTGCATCTGATGCTATCAGAAGATTGCCATCTGGCAGTTCTACAAAATCATGGTGCTGGCCACCCGGCACCTCGTACTCCTGATATACCTTTCCGGTCAGATCAATCTCAATCAGTCCTGTTTTGTAATAGGTTGGATGCAGTACTTCCGATGACGGCATACACAGATGCCCGTTACGCAGCTGATGAACTCCCAGCGTACCTCCCATATCTGTGAAAAAACGCAGATCCCCGGCAGCATCCACTGCATAAACAGATCCCATCGTGGAACATACAAAAGTAAGCTGCGAATAATCATAAGCGCTTTCATCCAACATCTCTGTCTGAATCGTTCCATAATCCACATTCACACTCTCTGTCTCCACAGAAAATGTGGACGACGTACCATCATCCAGTGTGATCACCACCTCTGTAGCCTGCCCACTATATAATCCGTAAATCGGCACAATATGGTCTGTATCTGCCTCAAACGTACCTGTCACATCATTTTCCGGTAACTTTCCCTTCACTGTCACGGTTCCGCCACAGGCTTCTTCTGTCGTAAAGACTGCAACTGCACTTAACGGTGCTGTACCGTAAGGATTCACAACAATTAATGCATCTTCCAGTGCATACCCATTTTCCAGCTCTGCCTGCAATGCCGCATCAATCTCGCTCTGCTGTTCCTGGATGTCTCCTTCCTGCTCCTGCGTCTCCTGTTCCGTATTGTCTTCCTCTGCCAGTACCGTCACACTTCCTGCCGCCAGCATTGCTGCCAGCAGCACAGTTCCCAGAATCTCTCGCTTTTTCATCTCATTCTCCTGATTTTATATCCGGTTTTATATTTCCGCTTTCAGATACCAGATTTCCCTGTTGTTTTGTATCTATAATGCACAATGATATGCTTCTTCTTCAAATGGATAACTCAGTTCCAGTCCATCTGCATTCTCATTGATCTCAAAGGCAATCCAGCCTTCATTTTTCCCAAAATTCAGCGTATTTCCTGTCATACGCATCATTCCCAGATCTGCCAGGAAGTCATCTTCTATTCTGGTATACTCATTTCCCTCACCGTCTGTCAGCTTCAGATTGCTCCAGTCAATGGTTTCTTTGCTTCCATCTTTTTCAATCAGCATTTTTACCAGACAAAATGTCTTGCCTGATTCTGCTTCCTTCTGATAATTGCTTTTTTCCACACCAGTGTACCCCAGTTCTACGCTGACATTCTCAAGAGAAGTATTTTTCTGCACATCCTCCACGGTAATGTTCCATCCTGATACAGAAACCTGTGCTCCAATCTGACTGCCACTGACTGATGTTTTATCCACTCCGCCAGTCTCCTCCGTGTTTTCTGTTTCATCAGCTTCCTCAGTGACCTTCTCCGTATTTTCTGTTTCACCGTCTTCCCTGGCAGCTGTCTCTGCCGTTTCAGTTACTGCTATCGTCTCTGATTCCTTCTTCTCAGCTGTCCCACAGCCTGTCAGCAGACTGCCCCATACGGCCATACTCAATATCCATAAAACTGTTTTTTTCTTCATGATTCTATGCTTTTCCTTTCCTGTCTGAATCGATCTGTTCTATCTTATTGCCCTTCTTTTAGCATCGGCAGTCTTATCCAGAAAGCCACACCTTCTGCCCGGTTCTCTGCGCCGCAGCTGCCTTTGTGTTTCTCCACAATCTTACGAACTACAAAAAGTCCAAGGCCAATGTTTTTTCCGCCTTCTGCAGACGGATTCTTCTTTTTCGATGATGTATAAAAGCTGTCCCAGATCCGTTCCATCTGATCTTCTCTGATCGGTTCCCCGTCATTGCAGACCTCCAGATAAAGGGACTGCTTTTCTCTTCTCAGTGTCACTGTAATCTGTTTTCCCTGCTGGGTATGCTGGAATGCATTCATGAGATAATTATTGACTGCCCTTTCCAGATACATACGATTGCCATATACATAACAGTTTGCTGCCAGATCCGAATTCACTTTAATCTCATTTTTCCGGAACATGGCATCGTACCGCAGCAGCAGATATTCCAGCAGCTCCGACACATTAACTCTGCTGATCTCCATAGCACTCATCTGGTTATCCAGCATAGAGAAGTCCAGCAATTCTCCCACCATCTTAGACATCTTATCCAGTTCTTCCCGGATAGATGCATAGTAATATGGACGGT
This sequence comes from uncultured Lachnospiraceae bacterium, assembly GCA_900544685.1. Classification (GTDB taxonomy): domain Bacteria; phylum Bacillota; class Clostridia; order Lachnospirales; family Lachnospiraceae; genus Marvinbryantia. The sequence continues at coordinate 29,611 of UQWA01000017.1, forward strand.
CGATTTTATCTTCTCCGATCTCCAGCATCTCTACCTGACTGGACACAACTGCCAGAGGTGTCTTTAATTCATGGGAAATATTGGCCACAAATTCACGCTGGCTCTCTAACAGACGATAATCGGACTTCTGCGTCTTTGTGTGCACTTCTTTTCCTTCTTTTTTCATCCACAGATAACAGAATAGTGTAACCAGTGCCAGACAAACTACAAAATACCAAATGGTTCCTTCTATAATATCCAGACCTGACTGGACATCTTTCTTAATGTAAACGTAATAAATGTGTTCTCCCTGTATGATTTTTCCTCTCAGAAAAAGCACCTGGCGTGACTCCATCTTCCGCCGTTCTATTGTTGCTTTCTCATTGAAATATTCCGTCTTATTCGCAATATGCTTGTTGATATAATCCTGCGAAACCACAGTTCTGGTTGTATAGATCTGTTCGAATGCTTCATTTACCACCATAACTTCGAATTTTTCTTTCTGGAATTCGTTCAGTGTCTCCATGTCATCATCGTCCAGATCTGCCAGCTCCATCTGTTGCAGTTCACTGTAAAGCTGATGCATGACTTTTATTTTCATACCTGTATAGGTTGGATAACACCCCAGTGCATAGATCCCTACCATGCATACAAAAAGAAGACTGAGAAAAAGTATTTTCCTTTCCGGGGTATTCTTTGTTTTTTGCTTTCTCATTTTATTCCTCCCCGAAAATATAGCCCACGCCGTACACCGTCCGAATATAATTACACTCTTCTCCCAGCTTCTTCCTTAGCTGTTTTACTAACGTATCTATCGTCCGGATATCTCCGGTATAATCGTATTCCCATACCGCATCCAGTATAGTTGTCCTTGGCAATGCGATCCCTATATGCTCCATAAAATAGACCAGCAGGTCAAATTCCTTCCTGGTTGTCTCAATCATATCTTCCTTTCGGTATACCAGCTGAGCTGACAAGTCGATACGCAGATCTTTATATTCCAGTACAGAACGCATCTTTCCCGCACGCTTCAACACTGCTTCGATATGAAGCTTCATCAGCCCCAGCGTAAATGGCTTGGTGATATAGTCATCAGCTCCTTTTTCAAATCCACTCATCTGATCTGCTACAGCTGACCGGGCAGACAGAATAATAATCGGCACCTCAGATACCTTTCGAATCTCTTTTAACACGGTATATCCGGATATGTCCGGGAGCATAAGATCCAGCAATACCAGATCAATCTGCTGCTTCTTCTCCCTGAAACACTCTAAGGCTCCAGTTCCATCTTCCACAATTTTTACATCGTAATTCTGTATCCTCAGGAAATCCCCAACCGTCTGAGCAAGCTTTGGCTCATCCTCCACTATTAGAATTTCAATCGTTTTCACGTTTCTTTCTCCCTGTAATTTGCTTCGTTCATTCTATCATCCAAATTTGATAGAATTATGAGTTTTGATTTCACATATGATATGCAAAACGGACTGCTCAAGGCAGTCCGTCTCACTTTATCTTTTCTTCTGTTTATAATTACATCCATTCTTGTTTATTTGCAGAGTTCTTCTGCCATAGCTTCCAGCTGCTGAATATTCTCATCTTTAACAGCTGACATAATAGTACAACTGTTTTCCAGCCAGGTGATATTCTTGCTCTTTTCAAATTTGGCCTTGATGACTTTACCTGCCATCGGAGCCCAGGAACCATTTTCAATAATACCAATGGTACGGTTCTGATAGTTACGTTCTACCAGTTCATCTACGAATGTCCTCATGAATGGGAACGCTTCGCCATTGTAAGTCAGGGATGCAAGGACCAGCTTGCCATAACGGAAAGAATCTTCCACTGCCTCTGCCATATCACAACGTGCCAGATCAAACAGAGAGACCTTCGGGCATCCTTTTTCTTCCAGCTTCTGTGCCAGAATCTCTGCCGCTTTCTTGGTATTGCCGTAAACAGATGCGTAAGCAATAACTACACCCTCGGATTCTACTTTATAAGAAGACCAGATATCGTATTTTTCAATGTAATGTCCCAGATCTTCTGTGAGAACCGGTCCATGCAGCGGGCAGATTATCTGGATATCCAGAGCTGCTGCTTTCTTTAAAAGAGTCTGTACCGGTGCGCCGTACTTGCCTACAATACCGATATAATAACGACGAGCTTCGCAGTCCCAGTCTTCTTCCACATCCAAAGCACCGAATTTTCCAAATCCATCTGCAGAGAACAGTACTTTTTCTGTACTTTCATATGTAACCATAACTTCTGGCCAGTGTACCATCGGTGCGAATACAAAGGTCAGTGTATGTGTTCCAAGAGACAGTGATTCACCGTTCTTTACTTCCAGCTTCTGATCTCCAAGCTCCATATCCGGGAAGAAGTTCTTCATCATGCCGAATGTCTTGGCATTGGCCACTACGGTAGTCTCCGGATATGCCTTCATAAAATTATGGATATTTCCTGCATGATCCGGTTCCATATGCTGTACAACCAGATAAGATGGCTTCTTTCCATCTAATACTTTTGCAATGTTGCCCAGCCATTCTTCTGTAAAATGGGCATCTACGGTATCCATTACCGTAATCTTCTCATCCATGATTACATAAGAATTGTACGCCATACCGTTCGGTACATCATACTGTCCTTCAAACAGGTCTACCTGGTGATCATTTACTCCTACATAAAAAATACTATCTGTAATAAACATAGGTCTTTTCCTCCATTTGTATTTTCCAATTTGTTTCCACCATTGTAACACAGGCAGACATTTTCTTCAATGCGCCTATACCTCTGTAAACGAAAAACGTTCTTTTGTCCCGGTGGCGTCGATGTCATACACGATGGTTCCATCCTCCAGAATACTCTTTTCCCAGGTCAGGTCCCGATCTTTAATCTTCGCTCTGACATAAGCATCTGTATCATCTGTCTCAATCTCATCTATAAAGATATCCCGCATCTGATTGTTGGCGCATTTATTAAAGATCTCCCAGACTGTCTCATAACATTTTTTCATGCTTCATCCCCGCCTTTTTTATATCGTTTTACTGTCTGATGAAAAATACCGCGAATCTTGGATTTACGCTCTGTTTCTGTGCCATATCTCTTAAATCCCTTCACACGGTTCAGAGCTGCACGGTGTCCGCTGCCCATACGTTTTGTGATGCTCTCCAGTCTCTCTTTTGTGAAACGTATACGTTCCTCTGCCAGACGTTCGCTGGCCGCCAGCTTCTTCTCCCCCAGCACTCCTCCGGCTGCCAGTTTCTTTTCTTCCAGTACTTCGCCGGCTGCCTGACTCTTCTGCTGTACGGTACTGACAAACTGTTCCATATGCTGGTTCAGCGCCTCTTCCATTGCTGCCACATTCCGTTCAAATCCGGTCAGGGCTGAAACTGTCAGTGTTGCATCTGCTGCCAGCAGTGCCATAAAAATCAGTGAAAAAAGTTCCATTAAAATAGGTGTAATCCACTGGGTAGCATCCTTGGTTGCCGGTGCGATCACATAGATTACAAGGAGACCTGCCACTCCGAATCCCACGGATGCAGGGAAACACACTCTTCCATTAATATTCAGGGGTACGTCACTGTAATCCCACCAGTATGCATGGAACAACTTCTCCAATCCCCAGGATGTGACATATTCCAGTACGATGCTTCCGAAAAAAGCTACCAGAAATACCTGCCACCAAGTATAATTCACCTGCCCCTGATTCTGTCCTGCATACCAGTCCACCAGTGCCATAATGGTCGCCGCACCCACTCCGTAGATCGGGCATACCGGACCATAGAGGAATCCCCGGTTCTGCCAGGAACCACTTTTCACGGTACAAAAAATAGATTCATAGATCCATCCCATACAACTGAATATGACAAAATAAACAAAATACTTACTAATCCACATATCCTTCCCCTTTTTCTTATTTCACCTGAATGACTTCATTTTAGCACAGCCACACTGCCTTGACAAGCGCACTGGGCAGACTCAGCCATAACATTCATTTGCTTTTATTATAGGCATCTGTTAGAATACTGATATAGTTACAGTGCAAATTTCTCAAAGGAAGTGTAAACCATGAATTATGGACAAATCATGATTGCTGACAGTGCCAACGGGCTTGGCATACGGGTCAGTCTTTTTGTATCTGGCTGTCTGAACCACTGCAAGGGGTGTTTTCAGCCGGAGACCTGGGATTTTGATTATGGATACCCCTTTACCCCTGAAGTGGAACAGCAGCTTATGGATGAGCTCTCCCACCCTTACTATGACGGTCTGACCATCCTTGGCGGTGAGCCTTTTGAGCTGCAAAATCAGCCAGATGTAGCCAGACTGATTCTGCAGGTAAAAGAGGAACTTCCAGATAAAACCATCTGGATGTATACCGGATATACATATGATAAAGATCTTGTTCCGGGAGGCTGCCGCTATACAGATGTGACAGATACCATTCTGGATCATATTGACACTCTGGTGGATGGACGTTTTATGGAAGAGAAAAAAAATATCCGCCTGAGATTCCGTGGTTCGGAAAATCAGCGGATCATTGATATGAAAAAGACCCGCGCTGGAGATGGCGTTATCCTTATGCTGTTTCCGTAAAAGTTTACAGGATCTGAACACTCTCAGATCCTGTTTTCTTTACTTATGAATATTGCAGATTCTATTTCTTCCTTCATGGCAATTTGCCAATACTATACGGTTCGAATCCAGAACAGCCTTACTGGAACGGTACACCTTACCCGCATAATTACGGTTGCTGTCATAAAAACAAATGCTGCAATGTCTGTCCATAGCACAGCCTTTCTATCAAGAATATCATCTTATCTTAATGGTAAATATTCAATATCTCCAGCTTCTAAACTAAATAAGCCCATCCATTTCATCAGTCATTACGAAATGGATGAGCCTGTTTTATCATTCTGGTTATTTCATTTTCCTGTTATTCTGTCTCACTGGCAGCTTCTGTTTCTTCTGCTTCTGTAGTTTCTTCACTTTCTCCTTCTGTGGCTTCTTCCTCGTCTCCACCGCCAAGGTTCTCGCTACAGAATAATTCGATGCAGTTATCCATCATTTCTTCGTCATAATCTTTGGAAATAGCTGCTGCATTCCAGTATGCATAATTACCTTCAAACCAGCTCTGAAGGTCATCGGTATTATCTGCATAGCGGAATTCCAGATGATAAGTTGTCTCAGGTGTATCCGGGCTGAATGCGAAGTACTGGAACATGCCGGCATCTTCATCCTCTGTCTCATAGAAAAGGAAACCGTTTTCATTATCTACATCCATTGCCTTGTAAGTATGACTAAATACTTCATTGCCATCCTTATCTACGCCTGAAATAGTGTTGCCATCTACGTTAAATTCCTTCACATCACCGAGGAAGTAGCAGTCAAAACGCACGCTGTCCGGATCTTCTGCATAAGCATCTGTTGCTTCCTGTCCATAGATATCAGCCATGCACATAGACAACAGCATATCTACAGAATCAGATACCATATCTTCGTCTACATACTCCGCTACATATTTTTCCCATGTTGCCCTATTTTCCTCTTTGGCAAGTTCCGGGAACAGTTCTACATAATCTCCCTGAATCTGTGCAAGATATTCATCTGTTTCTTCGCTTGCATTTACAGATACGCCCATTCCTGCAAACATAGATACTGCCATACCCAGCATACATGCTTTTACTAACTTTGCTTTCATAGTCTTCTCCTCCATAAACGATCTTTTTAAGACACATAGTTAGTTGCAACTAATAAGGTTAGTTTATTGCAACTTCAGTTACTTGTCAAGTATATTTCAGCATTTCCGGTTTATTGGAAATATCAAAATGAGCCAATCAGGTAATGTATATCGCCATTTCATATCTGATTAAAGCTATAAAATTCGTCTCCGTGAACTTAAAAAATGACGTTAGAACATTCGTCCCAACGCCATTTTTCTTTCTACACAAACTGATTCCGCTGTGCATCGTACTCGTAGTCGATGTCTGCCAGCTTCTTCACCAGTTCTTCCTGATTCACTTCCAGTCCTTCTGCCAGTGCTTCCAGACTTGGATAAAAGTCTCGTAACTGAGTATTCACATAACTCAGCAGTATCATAGGATCTTTTGGTATCATGCCTGCTCCTTACTGTGCTCGATCCTGGTTACCAGTTTACCATCCAGTGCATCAATGACAATGGTATCTCCGCCCTGTACTTCTCCGGACAGAATCTCTCTGGCTGCCAGTGTCTCTACATTCTTCTGAAGGAATCGCTTCAGCGGACGAGCACCGTACATTGGTTCATAACCACCTTCAATGACAAAGTTCTTACCAGCCTCTGTCAGCTTCAGGGAAATCTCCTGTTCGGTCAGTCTGCCATTTAGCTCATCCATCATCAGGTCAATGATATGACCGATGTTGTCTTTTGTCAACGGCTTAAACATAATGATCTCATCGAGACGGTTCAGAAATTCCGGACGGAAATGTCCACGCAGGTCTGTCATAACCATCTTCTCAGCTTCCTCTGAGATCTCGCCATTTTCATTGATACCATCCAGCAGATACTGAGATCCGATGTTGGATGTCATAATCAGAATAGTATTCTTGAAATCAACGGTACGTCCCTGAGAATCTGTGATACGACCATCATCCAGTACCTGAAGCAATACGTTGAATACATCCGGGTGTGCTTTCTCGATCTCATCAAACAGTACTACGGAATATGGTTTTCTGCGGACTGCTTCTGTCAGCTGACCACCCTCCTCATATCCTACATATCCTGGAGGCGCTCCGATCAGTCTGGATACGGAGTACTTCTCCATGTACTCACTCATATCAATACGCACCATATTCTGTTCATCATCAAACAGGCTCTGTGCCAGTGCCTTGGCAAGCTCTGTCTTACCTACACCGGTAGGTCCCATGAACAGGAAGGAACCGATTGGCTTGCCAGGATCCTTAATACCTGCCTTGGATCTGAGAATGGCATCTGTCACCTTCTGCACTCCATCATCCTGTCCGACAACTCTCTTGTGCAGTTCCTGATCCAGATTCAGGATCTTGCTTCGCTCGCTCTCTGTCAGCTTAGCTACCGGAATACCAGTCCACCTGGATATAATACGGCTGATCTCTTCCTCTGTCACACTCTCATGCACCAGTGAAAGGTCTTTGTTCTTTACCTTTTCCTCTTCGATCCGCAACTGCTGCTGCAGCTTCGGCAACTCACCATATTGTAACTCAGCAGCTTTGTTCAGATCGTAGTTGCGTTGTGCCAGCTCAATATCTTTATTCATCTGTTCGATCTGCTCACGGAGCTTTGACAGATTCTCTACAGAATTCTTCTCATTATCCCATTTTGCCTTCATATTGGCAAATTCTGCCTTCAGCTCTGCCAGCTCCTTCTGCAGTGTCTCCAGACGGTCAGCACTCAGACGGTCGGTTTCTTTCTTCAGGGCTGCTTCCTCAATCTCCATCTGCATAATCTTACGGGACAGTTCATCCAGTTCTGTCGGCATAGAATCCAGCTCCGTCTTAATCAGTGCACAAGCCTCATCTACCAGGTCAATGGCCTTATCCGGCAGGAAACGGTCTGAAATATAACGATGAGACAGTGTAGCTGCTGCTACCAGCGCGCTGTCTGTGATCTTCACACCATGATAGACTTCATAACGGTCTTTTAATCCACGCAGAATGGAGATGGTGTCTTCTACTGTCGGTTCATCTACCATTACCGGCTGGAAACGACGCTCCAGTGCCGGATCCTTCTCGATGTACTTTCGGTATTCATCCAGTGTAGTAGCGCCGATACAGTGCAGTTCTCCACGTGCCAGCATAGGCTTGAGCATATTGCCTGCATCCATGGCACCATCCGTCTTACCTGCGCCCACAATCAGATGAAGTTCATCAATAAACAGGATAATCTCGCCTTCGCTGTTCTTCACATCCTCCAGAACTGCCTTCAGACGTTCCTCAAACTCACCACGGTACTTGGCACCTGCTACCAGTGCTCCCATATCCAGTGAAAAGATCTTCTTATTCTTCAGTCCTTCCGGTACATCCCCACGGACAATACGCTGTGCCAGTCCCTCTACTACTGCTGTTTTACCGACACCAGGTTCACCGATCAGCACCGGGTTATTCTTGGTCTTCCTGGAAAGAATACGTACTACGTTACGAATCTCCGCATCTCGTCCGATCACCGGATCCATCTTTTGCTGACGTGCCTTCTCCACCAGTTCCTGACCATACTTACTTAAGGTATCGTAAGTAGCTTCCGGATTATCGGAAGTCACACGCTGATTACCCCTAACCGTAGACAGTGCCTGCAGAAAGCGCTCGCTGGTAATGCCGTACTCGCGAAACAGTTCTTTGACTGTTCTGCTCGGATGATGGATCATCGCCAGAAACAGATGCTCAACGGAGACATATTCGTCTCCCATGTTCTTTGCTTCATCTTCGGCTGTAATCAATACTTGGTTCAGATCATTACCAATATATGGCTTGCCGCCGGAGACCTTCGGCCGCTTCTCAATAGCGGATTCCACGCTATTGACAAAATACTGTGGCTGTATCTCCATCTTCTCTATCAGCTTCTTGATCAGACTGTCTTCCTGATTCATCAGTGCATATAAAAGATGCTCCTGTTCTACTTCCTGATTGCCAAATTCATATGCTGTCTTCTCCAGGTCATTCACTGCCTGTAGAGACTTCTGTGTAAATTTATTAATGTTCATATCTGTCACCTCCTGTTATAGGAATTGTTGTGTAAACAAATATCTTTTTATTCATCATTTGTTCTATAACTACTATAACACAGAATTTTAAAAAAGCAAGTACTTTTTTTAAGTACCTGCTTTTTATTGTTTCGCTTCCAGCTTTTGTTTATCCTAATGTTTCTACATCTTCTACTTCAATGGTATCTTCTGCATTGCCGGACATATCCGCACTTATATCACTTCCTGCATCTTCCGCAGTACCTGTTCCTGTATCACTTCCCATATCTCCGCCAGTATCTGTGCTTACATCACTTCCTGCATCGCCGGATATATCTGCACTGCCATCATCTCCTGAACTGGTTGAATCCTGATCGCGTGATGTATCAGAGGTATCTGGCGTAATCGAAGTATCCGGAGTTGCAGAAGTATCTGGCGTTACAGAAGTATCTGGCGTATAAGAGGTCTCTGGGGTCGAAGAAGTATCCGGAGTATAAGATGTATCCGGAGTATAAGACGTATCCGGAGTATAAGATGTATCTGGCGTATAAGACGTATCTGGCGTATAAGACGTATCTGGCATATAGTCTGTACTGTCCGTCTGATCCAGTTTGCTTACAAAATCTTCCTCGTAGTATTCGTCACGTCCGTTCCTTACCTCTTCACTTTCTTTTTCTTCGCTTTCTTTTTCTTCCTCTTTAGCTTCATCTCTGTCCTGATAGGTATGGGCAATTCCCTTTAGAAGCTTTTCCAGTTCTTCATCTGTCACTTTCTGCTTCTTACACAGATCACGATAGGTCATGACATCATCACGGAAATCTTCCCAGTAATCCTCATGTTCTGTATAATAGATCGGACAGTCCTTACCTGTCACATCATGATGACGGATAATCTGGTCTCTATCCAGATTATAAGTCTCTATAAGATATGCTGTCAGCTTCACCAGTGAAATATACGTGTCCTTTAAAAACTTACCTGTGCTGTCCAAATGACAATTCTCTATGGAAATGGATTCATGATTTTCCTGATTGGAAGCATACGCCACTTCATTATCCGGTACACACTGGATAATTTCCCCCTCAAGCCCTACTATGTAATTGGCACTCATATAACAATTCTGCAGATCTTTCAGACTCTCGAAATAATCATGATTCTCCTGTGCTGTTGTCTTCGGATTTCCAAGATAGTGAATAACTACATATTTAATTGGATCCGTCTTTTCTCCTGGTCTGGAATATTCATTCACAGTAAGAAGCTGCTCTGACACTTCCGGTTTCTCTACTCTATAAGTCTTTTTCTCAGTTTCACTTTCCTTTTCCTCTGTCTGTGCTTCCTTTTCCGGCAGATCCTTCTCTGCCAGATTCATTGATACAGTTACTCCTGCACCGGCAATTACCATAAGAACCAGCAACAGCCACAGCACCCGTCTTATCCATTTTCTTGCTTTCATGTATCTTCTGTTCCCTCTTTTATCATGTCCAGCGCTCTTTGCAGGGTTCTAAATCACTACTTTTTTATTCCACTGCTGTCAGTTCTTCCAGCAGTCTCAGTGCCTTTTCATACTTTGCACACCTTTTTCGGTCTTTCTCTGTAGGGCTCTGGATTCTGGACATGTCCATATTGTGCTTCAGATCCTCTTTCTTCACTCTCGCAGCCAGCTTATTGCCAGCTACTCTCCGGATATAATCCAGATAAGCTTCTTCATTCCCATCTTCATGGGTCAGAACAACAATTGCCTCTACAACCTCTTCCGGCAGACCTGCTTCCATCAAATCAGCTGCTGTCAGACTACTGTCCTCCAGTGTATCATGCAAAACGGCAATCATTTTCAATTCCAGTGTCTCCACCTGAGACGCCACATGCAGCGGATGCTCAATATAGGGATTTCCCCCCTTATCCATCTGCCCTTTGTGTGCTTCCTGTGCAATCATTACTGCTTTTTCATACAAGCTCTCCAGATTTTCCTTCATGATTTAAGATCTCCCATAACGGTTTACCAGTTTCAACAGCCAGTTTCTTTGCACTTTCATATTCTGGATACTCCCGGTATCCGTCTTCCAGCTTCACCTTCTTTACCTGAAGTTCTCCGTATGGCGTCTGCACACTGCTTTTTTCTCTTTTCAGAATGGTGCGCTGGCTTAAATATCTGCGAATTCCAATAGTTGTGGTATGTTCAAACATCAGTTTTTCCATCTTTGGTACATCTTCCGGCCTGGCCAGTACCGTCAGGCACCATGCGGGCCGATTCTTTTTCATATAAATCGGGGTATAGAATACATCCAGTGCCCCATGTTCCAACAGTACTTCCATGGCCGTTCCCAGCATCTCACCGGTACAGTCATCCAGATTGGACTGCATAACCATGATTTCGTCTGTCTGTGTATAATCTGAAGATTCCTGTGCTTCATAGCCAAGGGTCACCTTCAGGAGATTCGGAATCTTTAACACCTTGGTTCCTGCTCCCCATCCCATCTTCTCGATCTTCATGGATGGCATGGTGCCGAAGCTCTCTGCCAGTTCTGAGATAATAGCTGCTCCCGTCGGAGTTACCAGCTCCGTATCCACATCAATCTGACGGAGCACTGCATTTGATGCAGAAAAGATCTCACAGACTGCCGGTACCGGCACAGATAACATTCCATGCTGACAATGGATAAATCCATGTCCGTCCTGCACCACGGATGCGCATATCCGGTCCGGATGAATCATATGGATCAGAATGGCACTTCCTACAATATCCACAATAGAATCCACAGCGCCCACTTCGTGGAACTGTACTTCTTCCACATCTTTATGATGCACCTTCGCCTCTGCCTGTGCCACTCTGGTAAAAATACGCAGGGACAGGTCTTTCACTTCTTCCTCCAGGCTGCTCTCCTGAATCATTCTGCGGATATCCCGGAAACTCCGGTGAAAATGTCCGTGTGCATGTGTATGTTTATGCCCGTGATCGTGGTCGTGATCATGCATATGTTCATGGTCATGCATTTCACAGTGGTCATGCTCATGTTCGTGATCGTGTATGTGCTCATGATCATGACTGTGTGTATGTCCCTTTTCCTGATCTGTGAGAAGTACATTTACGTGGGTAGCTGTAATCGCATTTCTCTGAGTGGTCTCAAATGCGATCTCATATCCTTCCAGGTTCAGTTTTTTCAGTTCCGTCAGAAACTGTTCTTTATCTGCTCCCAGATCAATCAACGCTCCCAGCGTCATATCTCCGCTGATTCCGGAAGAACAGTCAAAATACAATATCTTCTTTAATTCTTTCACTTATTTCTCCTCTCGCTTTCCAGTCAGGCAATTAATACTGTGTGCCATATAACCGGCTCCGAAGCCATTATCAATATTCACCACGCTGACGCCGCTGGCACAACTGTTCAACATGGCAAGCAGGGCGGTCACGCCCCCCAGATTCGCACCATATCCTACGGATGTCGGCACTGCGATCACCGGCTTGTCCGTCAGGCCGCCAATCACAGAAGCAAGTGCACCTTCCATACCTGCCACCGCCACAATTACGCTGGCACTCTCAATCGTATCCATTCTGGCAAACAGACGATGGATCCCTGCTACTCCTACGTCATATACTTCCTCTACCTCATTTCCAAGGAATCTGGCTGTTAGGGCGGCCTCCTTTGCCACCGGCAGATCCGATGTACCCGCACAGGCAATCAGAATCTTTCCTTTGTTTAATGAAAATGGTTCCGGCTGATAAATCATAATCCGTGACAGTTCCTCATATTCCAGTTCCGGGCATACTTCTTTTGCAGCTTCATATTTTTCTCTGCTGCATCTGGTACCGAGAATATGATTCTGCCCGTGCTCACGCATATTCTGCACGATTCCACGCACCTGTGCTGCTGTCTTACCGGCACAGTAGATCACTTCCGGCACACCTGTACGTTCTTCTCTTTCATAATCTATATTGGCATATTCCAGTTCATCCGTCACTGTTTCCGCCTTTAACAGTTTTTCTGCTTCTTCAATGGTAATTTCTTTTTTCTCAAGTCTCTGCAAAATCTCTGTCGTATTCAAATCCTTCTCACTCTTTCTAACTATTATTCTATATATCTTGATTTCAGGAGGGCAATCTCCCTAGCATATCCTGCATCATCATTTGGTGTCTCCAGAATAAATGGCAGCTCCCGCAGTGCCGGGTGATTGATAACTCTCACCAGTGCTTCCAGCCCAATCTTTCCCTCTCCGATCCGGGCATGCCGGTCCTTGTGACTGTCAAGATCATTCAGGCTGTCATTCAAATGAATTGCCTTCAGGCGCTCAAGACCAATGATCCGGTCGAATTCTGCCAATACCCCGTCCAGATCATTCACAATGTCATATCCACCGTCCCATACATGACAGGTATCCAGGCAGACACCCATCTTCTCCTGACGTTCTACTCTGTCAAGAATAGCACGCAGTTCTTCAAAGCTGCGTCCCACTTCTGTGCCCTTTCCGGACATTGTTTCCAGAAGTACTGTCGTTGTCTGTTCATCAGTAAGCACCTCATTGAGCATCTCAGCTATAAAGACAATTCCCGTTTCTACTCCCTGCTTCACATGGCTGCCAGGATGGAAATTATAATAATTCCCAGGTGTATATTCCATACGTCTCAGATCATCTGCGAAGGTATTCCTGGCAAACTCCCGAAGGTCCGGATCTGCTGAACAGGGATTCAGGGTATATGGCGCATGTGCTACCAGTTTTTGCAGTCCCTGTTCCTGTGCCAGATAAAGAAAGGCCTTCACATCAGACGGATTGATCTCCTTTGCCTTGCCGCCTCTGGGATTTCTCGTAAAAAAAGCAAAGGTATTGGCGCCCAGTTTTACCGCCGCTTTGCCCATTGCTTCATAGCCTTTTGATGATGATAAATGATTTCCTATTTTCAACATGTCTGTTCTCCGTAAGATTACCTCTGACTTTTCAGTTTTCAGTATAGCATGGGTATTTGTTCTCTTCCAGTTTTTTCTTACCACTTCCCCGAATTTCCTGCCTGTAGCATTGTTCATTTTGACACCACCCCATCAAATGTTTATAATTAGTATGAATACGTATTTTGAAAAGGAGGTAACTTCATGGAAGTATCAAAAGTATATTTTACCAACCTGCGTACCGGCACAAGCACCAATCTTCAGCAGAAGCTGACAAAACTGGTAAAAAAAGCCGGCATCGCAAACATTGATTTCGAAAACAAATATGTTGCCATCAAGATTCATTTCGGCGAACCTGGCAACCTGGCTTTTTTACGCCCAAATTATGCCAGAACTATTGCAGATCTTATAAAAGAACTGGGTGGAAAGCCTTATCTGACAGACTGTAATACCCTCTATGTAGGCGGCCGCAAAAATGCACTGGATCATATTGAGAGTGCCTATCTGAACGGATTCACTCCATATACCACCGGATGTCATATCCTGATCGGCGACGGTCTGAAAGGAACCGATGACGTGCTCGTTCCTGTCGAAGGTGGTGAATATGTCAAAGAAGCTAAGATCGGACGTGCCATCATGGATGCCGATGTTTTCCTGACACTTACCCATTTCAAGGGGCACGAAGCAACCGGATTTGGCGGTACCCTGAAAAATATCGGTATGGGATGTGGATCCCGCGCCGGAAAGATGGAAATGCACAGTGCCGGAAAGCCTCATGTTGACCAGGATCTCTGTATCGGATGTGGTGCATGTACCAGAATCTGTGCTCACAGCGCAGCTGTCGTTACTGACAAAAAAGCTTCTATCAATCATGATAAATGCGTGGGCTGCGGACGCTGTATCGGTGTCTGTCCGAAGGATGCTGTACTGGCTGCCAGTGATGAAGCCAATGATATCCTGAACTGTAAAATTGCCGAGTATTCCAAGGCAGTTATCAACGACCGCCCGGCATTTCATATCAGCCTGGTTATGGACGTTTCACCAAACTGTGACTGCCATGCAGAAAATGACCTTCCGATCGTTCCGGATGTGGGTATGTTCGCATCCTTCGACCCGGTTGCACTGGACAAAGCCTGTGCAGATGCTGTCAATGCCCAGCCGGTTATCCACGGAAGTGTTCTGGATGAACATGTACATGCCAACGAAGAAGAAAGCAGACATCACGATCATTTCCATATGAGTCATCCGGATACCAACTGGGTAAGCTGTATCGAACATGCCAAGAAAATCGGGCTCGGTACTGACAAGTATGAACTGATTGAAGTAAAATAAAAGTTACAGGGTGTGGCAAATACCACACCCCTTTTCTTTTATTCTGTCCGGTCCAGATTCCGTTCAATGGCTTCCTGCTGGTTTATGATGTGAGTCTTCATAATCATACCGGCTTTTTCTTTGTCTTTTTTCTTGATTGCTTTTCGAATCGCATCATGCTCATCAATCAGCAGCTTATACATTCTTTTATCCTTCATATATTCCATGCGGTAACGGTACATCTGCTCCCTCAGATTCAGCAACATCTGCTGCAGTCTCTTGTTATTGGTTGCAGCGTAAATGATCTCATGGAATTCCATATCTGCTTCCACGCATCCCAGCAGATCTTCGCTCTCTGTGCATCGTTTAAAGTCATTGGCTGCCTGTTTTAATGCTTTTAGCTGATCCTCCGTAGCGCAGTCGCATGCCTTGCGCACTGCCAGTTCCTCCAGTGCCTGACGCACTTCCAGCACATCATTCAGATCCTGCACTGTGATGTCTGCCACAATGGCACCTCTTCTCGGAATCATAATGACAAGACCTTCCAGTTCCAGCTTTCTGAGTGCTTCTCTGACAGGTGTCCGGCTGACGCCAAGCTTCTGTGCAAGCTGAATCTCCATCAGCCTCTCACCTGGTTTTAATTCTCCCTTCAGGATGGCATTTCGCAGTGTCTGAAATACCACATCACGCAAAGGAAGATATTCGTTCATTTCTACCTGAAAATTTTCCATTTTTTTCCCTCCGTACTTTTCTGGTATCTGATCCTACTGGCGTACCAGATATACCTGTTTTGCCGCGCCTTCTTTTTTCAGTAACCGACAGACTTCCTGTGCTCGTTCTTCCCGTTCGAATACACCGAATACAGTCGGACCACTTCCGCTCATCATAGCACCCATGGCATCGTTTTTCAGCATGGTTTTCTTTATCTCATCGATCACTGGGTAGGCCGGAACCGTTACGGTCTCCAAAACATTGCCCATCTTCGCCACAAGCTGTTCCAGGCTGCCTTCCCGCAGTGCCTGCACTTGCCCGTCAATATCCGGATGTTCTTTCAGTTCGTTGGCCTTCAGATTACCGTATACAAATTTGGTTGATACATGAATCTTCGGTTTTGCAATTACCAGACTGCAGTGTGGCATTGCCGGAAGGGGTGTAAGCACTTCTCCGATTCCTTCAGCCAGTGCTGTTCCTCTCATGATACAGAATGGGACATCTGCACCGATCTTTACACCACGTTCCATCAATTGCTTTTTTGTCAGTCCCAGATGAAATATTCTGTTTATTCCTACCATAACAGCCGCCGCATCGGAGCTTCCTCCCGCCATGCCTGCCGCTACCGGAATGTACTTCTGAAGCTCTATCTCCACACCCTCAGTAACCTGAAATTCATCCATGAGCAGCTTTGCCGCACGGTACACCAGATTGTCCTCGTTCACTGGGAGATAAGGCAGATTCGTGGTGACACGGATCTCGGACTCTGTAATCCTTCGCATGGTGATCTTGTCATACAGATTAATCATCTGCATAATCATTCGTACTTCATGATAGCCGTCCTCTCTCTTCCGTACTACGTCCAGTCCAAGATTGATTTTGGCTCTCGCTTTCAATTTTATTTCTCTCATGTGTATTCCCCTCGTACATTGTATACAGTTATGCCTTTATTCTATCATTTTTTTTCTGATTGTCAATCTGATTAGTTAGTTTGATAAAACAGTTTTTACAATCACCAGTCCCATTCCTGGTCTGACATCTTTTTCCTCAATCTGATTCAGTTCACAGATCTTCTCCGGTGTGGTGTAATACTGTTTTGCAATACTCCACAGGGTATCCTCAGGCTGAACCATATACCCTACTATGCCCGGCAGATCCTGCAGTTTTTTCAGATCCATTTCCTGCATCTCCACTTCTGTCATGCACGCTTCCCTGTGTAGTTCCACAACAAACAGATCCACAGATAAAGTTACACTTGCCTCCAGTGTTTCACTGTCCAGCATATTCACTGATAATTGTTCCACATAATTCTGAACCTGATAACGGCTGTTCTCATTCAGTCCCGGAACTTCCACGATCTGCTGGAAAGGAATGGCATCTTCCAGAACGGCATATGGCACTCTGTCATCGGAAGACACATACAGCGTACTGATCAGCACTGCCCCTTCTATGACAAGCCCTTTTTCTGTCACCTGGATATCATCCATACTGCCTTCCCCCACACTGCTGCAAATCTGAAGTATTCTGGGCTGGCTGGCACCCAGTTTCAGTCTGCCTTTTGTCTTTATGCGGAAATTGCGTTTCACCAGCAGACTTTCAAAAACTTGTTCCTCCCTCACCGGAAGCAGTTCTTTCACCGGAGAATACACATCTTCCAGAATATCGGCGCTTTCTTCTTCGTAGAGATGGATATCCAGATTCAGTGTGGCTTCCGTCAGAATCTGCCGCTGTTCTCCGTCGTAGTCATTTTCCGGTGTAATCTTGTAATGCTCCATCTGTACTTCGGCTCTGCACAGAATATCTGACTGCGCCTGTGGATACTCCAGTGTTCCCTGAAACGGCACTGCCGATTCCATCCACTGTATTCCTGCATTTTCCCCCTCATATAAGAGAAACAGGAACATCTCACCCTTGATCTCCAGTTTTCCATCTGAAGGACGGATCTCGATACCACGAAGCTGCATGGTGTCCCACAGAATCTGCGAAATGGTTGGCTTGCTGGAAGGCAGTGTCAGATTCTCTTTTATACGAAATACATCTTTTTTCTGATGCCTCAGTTCCAGAAGATCCATTTTTTTCCTGCGGATACTCACATCGGAAACTCCATGCATCTCCACTACTGCCTGCACATCTCTGCTTTCTTCTACGGTGAACTGAAAGCTGATCAGTCCATGTATCCCAATTTTTCTGGAATTAATCATGGAGACGGTGATATCTTCCAGTTTCCAGATGATCTGGGTATTCTCTTTTGTTGCCTGTTCTCCCAGCATCTGCATCTTCTGGAATGGAATCGTATCTTCGATCTGATGCAGTCCATGCTCCGACGTGTCATCCAAATAGAGGATCTGCACTTTGAGCTGTCCATTCAATGTGATCCTTCCCTCATCTGCCTGTATTTCTTCCATACGAATAAATGCCTTTTTCCATACAATCTTACCGGCATCTGGCAGACTGTCCGGAACAATGCAGTCCTCTTCCACGGTAGTCTGATCCGTTACTTTTTCAGTCTCAGCAAACATTCTGATATTTTTCTTTAACAATTCCATAGTCCCGCCTCCCTCTTTACTCAAAAATAATATTCTGTCCTTCCATCTCCGTTTTTACCACAATATAAGGATAGGTTACTTCCTCTGGCGGCGTTTCGCCTGCCGGCGGTCCAAGCAGTTCAAATTGTACATGTACCCCGTCCTCTGCCAGATAGCAGTAATTCTCCCGGATGCTATATCCTCCGTTTTTCTGTTCCCCAAACCCTCTGGCAATATACAGATATCCGTCTTTCTCATAACTGAGCTTCATCTCTTTGCTTTTGTTTTCTTCAATCACATCTGCCAGTGGCTGTGGAATCTCATCTTCATCCAGTACACTGCATTCCAGATCCCGTATTTTCCCTTCTGACTGTTTCTGTCCGCATCCGGCAAGCAGAAGTAACACTGCGGTCAGCAATATCCATCTTCCATACTTCCGCAAAAAAATCATACAGATCCCCACCTTTTCTTTTTATTATCTTTATGAGAAATACCGGAAGAATATCACCCTCTTTTCCATTGCAAGATCTGTGGTTTTTCGGTATACTGATACAGAACCAGATTATAATTAAATATTTGAGAAAGGATACGATCATGATACGATTAGTGATTGTTGCACTGACGATTGTACTTTTCCTGATCCTTTCCATTCCGGTGCTGATCATTGAATGGATTATCGGAAAATTCAATCCCCGTGCAAGAGATATTTCTTCCCTGCGTATTATTCAGGGAGTATTCAGGCTGATTTTCTGGGAAACGGGTTCACACCTGACTGTCATTGGAGAAGAGAATATTCCAAAAGACAAGACGGTTCTGTATGTGGGAAATCACAGAAGTTATTTTGATGTGGTTACTGCCTACAGCCGCTGTCCTGACCTGACTGGATTTGTCGCCAAAGACAATCTGGAGAAGATTCCTCTTCTATCCAACTGGATGAGACGTCTCTACTGTCTGTTCTTGAACCGGTCAGATATCCGCCAGGGACTGAAGACTATCCTGAAGGGTGTGGAACAGATGAAGGCAGGAATTTCCATGTGCATTTATCCGGAAGGCACCAGAAATCATCAGGACGAGCTGCTCCCATTCAAGGAAGGAAGCCTGAAGATGGCAGAAAAGACTGGAGCGCCGATTATTCCTATGGCAATCTGCCACAGTGATGATATCTTCGAGAATCATATACCGTGGGTCCGGCCGGCAAATGTGATTCTGGAATACGGCAAACCAATTTACCCGAAGGAACTTTCAAAAGAAGAGCGAAAATTCCTGGGAGCTTATACCAGAGATGTGATTACCGAAATGTATCAGAAAAATACGGCAGCAGAAAAATAGAATCTTTCAACCTGATAAAACCAGATTCTTTTATGTCCAAAACGGGGCAGCAAGTGTTTCCACTTTTGCTGCCCCGTTTTTTATTAATCTGAATCACTCTGCTTTTCCCGTAAAGCACATATCAGATTCATTTCTCAGAATGTTCCTGTTTCTTCCTGGAAGTCTGCAAATTCATCCACTTCTTCGCCATCATCTGTTGCTTCCTGGCTGTCATCATAAGACTCTTCTGAATATACATCCTCTGCTGTATCTTCAGCAACGCTTTCATCCAGTGCTGCTTCAGATTCCAGATCTGGCTGTTCTACGCCGAACGCTGCTTCCAGAATCACCATAATGTTCTGGTATACGATCTCTTCATCGTTATTCTCCAGCTGGGAATCTTCCAGAATCTTTTCAGAATCCTTAAATACCAGTCTTCTTATATACTTGTCAACCTGTACCAGATCTGCGTCTTCGTAGTTCTTATCTTCAGCAAGATCTTTCGTATCTTCCATGATATTCTGCGGAATCTCAGAATCTGCCGCTTCTTCCATTGCTACCTGATCTCCGCCTTCATACAGCACCTTCAAGAGATATTTTTCAATAGCTTCCGGTAACTTCTTTGCTGCTTCTTCTGTCAGATATACCACGGTACCGTCTTCGCCGGTTACCTGTTTTTCTGCAAATGCCTGATCCAGATTGGACTTGGCTTCCTCATAAAGAGCCTTGCTGTCTGCATCCAGGTCATCTACTGTGATGGAAGCTTCACTCTCTGTTACCGCTTCTGTCACTGCCTCAGTCTCTGCTGCTTCACTCTCGGTCTCTGCAGGTGCTTCTGTCTCCGCATCAGTTGCTTCTGTTTCTGCTTCAGCTGTTTCTGTTGCAGTTTCTGTTTCCTCAGACGGATCCAGTGTGATGGTTCCGTCGACCGTTGCTTCCGGGATACCAGTTCCGTTATCTGTCTCACTCTCTGCTTCTGTCTGATCCAGAACTGTCTGGGTCGTAGTAGATTCAGATGCTGTTGTACCGCTCTGATCCAGTGCAGAGATATCCGTTGTATCCAGAATACTTTCTGTCTCATTCTGTGTACTTTCGTCGATGCTGATCACTGATCCGTCTTCTTCACTTTCTGTTTCTTGCACTGCTTCTGCTGCCGCAGCTTCTGCTTCCTGAGCCTTCTGCTCTGCTTTCGCCTGTTCCTCCTCAGATGCTCCTGCATCTCCGGCTACATTCGCCTGTACACGTTCCAGTGTGGCTTTGAGCTGCGTGATATCGTATTCCTGCTCTGCGATCTTCTGCATCAGGCTTGCGATCTCCTCACTCTGAGCATCCGAAATTGTCACGTCATAATCATTGGAAATATTGTTGACGATATTCGTAATCTCTGTGATATCAGTAATATTGTTCTCAATTACCTGCAGCTTGGTCTCATTAATGACTGCCGTTGCCTTACTCTGTCCTACTTCATCAGCCAGATTACCGGTTGTTACCAACTCTTCGTTGGCAAGTTCCTTTTTGCTTTCATCCAGAGTAATCTCACTGGCTGTCTCATACGCCATCATAACACCTGTCAGGGCTCCTGTACCGGATACTTCGAAAGGTGAAGCCGCTACTACCTGACAATTGGTTACACCGGATGTGGAAAGCGTAGATGCAATCATGTTACAGGTTACCCAGCTTAAATTCGCTGTCTTTACCTGAATGCCTCCCTTGTTGGTCGGTGCTACCAACGCACAGCTGAATGTCTTCGTTCCGATCTGTTCCAGAGGGACAAAGGATCCCAGATGTTCTCTTTCATCATTGTTATTAATATAAATAATGTCTACAGAATCTGCACTTACGCCAAAGTATTTTAACATGGTATTCTGCTGATCCTGTGTCAGGTCTGCACCCAGTGTTACTACTCTGCGGCTGTCTGCCATAGCCGGCATCACACAGCACGCTGCCAGTGCAAAACCTAATACGATACTGCTCAGTATTCTTTTCTTCATGTTTCTATCCTCCTTATTTAGATGTCAGCACTTCTACTATTTTTTCGAAGTGCATGAAATGGGATGCCTTCACCAGAATGGTATCCTCTTTCTGAAGCAGTCCCGGAATTGCTTCCAGAGCCTCCTCCAGTGTATCCATATGAACTACTTGCATCTGTGGGTTCGTCTCTTTTGCTGACATCGCCATATGCGCTGACAGTGTCCCAACGCAGATCAGTAACTGGATATCCTGTTTCCCAGCTTCTGCGCCTACTTCTTCGTGAAGCTGTTTTTCATTCTCACCAAGTTCTCCCATATCACCAAGGATTGCCACCTTCCGCCCCAGTGCATCGTGAAGCACCTTCAGAGATGCTTTCATGGATACCGGATTGGCATTGTAACAGTCATCCACTACCGTATATTCTCCGGTTTCTATGATGTGGAATCTTCCACTTAAGGACTCCAGTTTCTCGATTCCCCTTTTAATCTCTTCTGTGGTCATACCAAGAGACAATCCCACAGCGGTTCCTGCCAGAGCATTATATACCATATGGTATCCAGGGATCGGGATAGTTACATCAAAATCTCCCTGCTCAGTACAAATGGTACACGCAATCCCCTTCAGTCCCAGACTGTGTATATTCGTGGCATAAATCTTCCGGTCACTGTTAATTCCAAAAAAGACCGGCGTGATTCCCTTTACATCATGTAATGTGGCAAGTTTATCATCATCTCCGTTAAGAATGATGGTTCCATCCTCTGCAATATAATCAAAAATCTCTGATTTGGCTCTCAGTACACCATCTCGGTCTCCCAGGAATTCCAGATGGCATTGTCCGATGTTAGTCATCACACAGATGTCCGGTCTGGCAATCTTACTTAAACGGTGCATCTCGCCAAAATTACTGATTCCCATTTCCAGAACTGCAATCTCATCCTCTTCCCGCAGACGGAAAACGGTGAGCGGAAGTCCCAGTTCATTGTTAAAGTTCCCCAGAGTCTTCAAAACTCTGTACTTTTCAGACAATACAGAAGCAATCATTTCTTTGGTACTTGTCTTTCCCACACTTCCTGTAATGCCTACTACTTTCATATCTAACTGTTTTCTGTAAAATTCTGCAATATCCTTGATTGCCTGAAGGGACGATTCCACCAGTATGTAAGCTCCTGCCGGATGCTCCGGTGCCTGTTCACAGATCACACAGAGTGCTCCCTGCTCAAACACTGCCGGAATAAACCGGTGTGCATCTACCTTTTCACCTTTGATGGCTACAAACAGGCTGTCTTTTCCTGCCTTACGGCTGTCAGTGGTAATATCTGCAATCGTTTTTTCTTTTGCCTCTTCCGTACCATAGTAAGTTCCGCTGCAGGCTGCTGCGATATTGCCCAGTGTCATATTTTTCATATGGAGTATGCTCCTAAACTATTTCATTATTTTAATGATACGTTTATCAGTCTGTCACACAGATCCTCAAAAGACATGCCCAGTGCGGCTGCCTCCTGCGGAAGAAGGCTGGTCGGTGTCATGCCCGGAAGGGTATTGGCCTCCAGACAGTACATATTATTGGATTCATCCATCATAAAGTCCAGTCTCGCATAGTTTTCCAGCCGAAGTACCTGATACCCCATCTCTGCGATGCGCTGCATCTTGGCTGTCAGTTCTTCAGATAATTCTGCCGGGCAAGTCTCAATTGTGCTGCCCGCCTGATATTTATTCTTATAATCGTAGAATCCTACCAGTGGCGCAATCTCGATAATCGGATATGCCTTACCGTCTACCACACCCACTGAAAATTCTCTGCCCTTTACGTATTCTTCTACTACCAGTTTTTCTTCATAGGAAAAACCGTCCTTCAGAGCCTGAGTGAATTCTTCCTCTGTCTTCACGATATATACGCCTACACTGGAACCTCCGCATGCTGTCTTCACTACACATGGAAAGCTGAATCCCAGTGCTTCTGCACTCTTCGGTGCATCGCCTTTTCGAAGGATGATCCCCTTCGGGGTCGGCACGCCGTTTTCCATAAATAACTGCTTGGTAATACTCTTATCCATGGCAATGGCACTTCCCAGATAACCGCTTCCCGTATAAGGAATTCCCATCAGATCAAAGGTTGCCTGTACGCGTCCGTCTTCTCCACATGCTCCATGGAGTGCCAGGAATACCACATCTGCCGCATTGCAGATCTCCAGTACTTTCGGTCCGAAGAAAGACCTTCTCTCCTTCTGGATCTTCTCGATCTGATCATTAAAACTGCTCATATATGCGACCTCTTTATCCAGGTCAAAAGGATCTGTAAATATGGTATCTGCACATGCATCTTCCTTCCCACAGAATACATCCAGAAGGACTGCCTGATGTCCTTTTTTTCTAAGGGCTTCGCATACCTTGCTTCCTGATACTATGGATATTTCTCTCTCTGTGCTGGTACCACCCGCCAGAACTGCTATTTTCATTTTGCTACCTCTTTTTTATTTTGTCTCATTTTAGTATACTCAAAAGGAAGTAATAACACAAGTGCATTATTACTTCCTCTATCTTAAGATTTTATGATGCCAGAAGCATCATTTTCTATTTATTCTCCAGAATCTTATCGATACTTACCAGCTTTACGCTCAGTACGAATACTTCTGCTGCTGCTGCCAGTTCTTCCGGTGTTGGAAAGGACGGTGCAATACGGATGTTGCTGTCCTGCGGATCTTTGCCATATGGGTAGGTAGCTCCTGCCTTGGTCATGATCACACCAGCTTCTTTTGCTTTAGCTACGATTGCCTTGGCACATCCAGGCATGGCATCAAAGGAGATAAAGTATCCTCCCTTTGGTCTGCTCCAGCTTCCAATCTCCAGACCACCCAGTTCTTTATCCAGAACAGAGATCACTGCTTCAAACTTCGGACGCAGGATAGCCGCATGCTTTCTCATGTGTTCGTGCATACCATCCATGTCTTTAAAGAAACGTACATGGCGAAGCTGATTCAGCTTGTCGTGGCCAATAGTCTGATAATTCATGTATCTTCTTGCATCTGCCAGATTTGCTTCGGATGCAGCCATTGCTGCGATACCAGATCCCGGGAAGCTTACCTTGGATGTGGAGATAAACTTATACACCAGATCCGGATTGCCTGCTTTTTCACATTCAGAGAGCAGTTCCAGAATCACATCCTGATCATCATCGTATAAATGATGGATGGAATATGCATTATCCCAGAAAATACGGAAATCTGGTGCTGCCGGTTTTAAGTGTGCAAAACGAAGTACTGTCTCATCTGAATAAGAGATTCCTGTTGGATTGGAATACTTCGGTACACACCAGATACCTTTAATATATGGGTCACTGGATACCAGTTCTTCTACCATATCCATATCCGGACCGGTTGGAAGAAGCGGTACATTAATCATTTCAATGCCAAAAAATTCAGTAATTCCAAAGTGTCTGTCATATCCAGGTACTGGGCAGAGGAACTTCACCGGTTTATCCAGCTTGCTCCACGGTGTATGTCCACACACACCCATAACCATGGCACGTGCCACTGTATCAAACATTACGTTCAGACTAGAGTTACCATAGATCAGGATATTCTTTTCCGGAACCTCTGACATATCTGCCAGCAGCTTTCTTGCTTCCGGAATACCATCCATTACACCGTAGTTTCTGCAGTCTACGCCAGATTCACAGACCATGTCAGAAGTACTGTTCAGTATATCCATCATTCCGTTAGACAGATTCAGCTGTGCTGCTGCAGGCTTTCCTCTGGACATATCCAGCTTCAGGTTTCTGTTCTGAACCTCTTTAAACTTCTGCTCCAGCATGTCTTTTTCATGCAGTAACTGTTCCTTGCTCATTTCTTTGTAACCAGACATCTTTTTTTCCTCCTCGTAAAACATATATCATGCATCTGTTCAGTATCTTCACAATGTGTTCTGAACAGTTCATTATATCTTTAGGATCGATATCCGATCCCTGATACCTTAATCATTCTCTGTACGGTCAAAAAATCCTTCCTGACCAAGTTCCTGAGTCTGCACACTGCCTCTGACTTTGAACTTAAGCTCTGGATTCTTAATGCTGACTCTGGTCTGATCCGGTACGGATGAAGTAATAAATGCATTACTTCCAATAACAGCACCTTCCCCGATAACCGTCTCTCCTCCCAGAATGGATGCTCCAGAATAAACCGTCACATTGTCCTTCAGTGTTGGATGACGCTTGGTACTGCGCAGAGACTGACCTCCTCTTGTAGAAAGTGCTCCCAGAGTAACACCCTGATAAATCTTCACATTGTTGCCGATGGTGGTAGTCTCTCCCACTACCACACCGGTTCCATGGTCGATAAAGAAATATTCTCCAATGGTTGCTCCCGGATGGATGTCAATTCCCGTAAGATTATGTGCATATTCTGTCATAATACGCGGAATCATCGGCACTCCCAGTAAAAACAGTTCATGGGCAATACGGTTCACCGAAATGGCAAATACGCCCGGATAGGAGAAAATGACTTCGTCCGTATTATAAGCCGCCGGGTCTCCGTCATAGGCAGCCTGAACATCTTTTGCCAGCATACCGCGGATATCCGGTATTTTCTCCAGAAACTGTCCTGTGGTCTTCTCTGCCTTCTCTTTGGCTTCTTTTTCCGAAAGGCTGTCACCAGACACATATTTCAAGGCTTTCTTTACCTGCTTTGTCAGATTATACTGAATATCCTCCAGCAGATCTCCCACATAATATTTTACGCTGTCTCCGCTCAGCTTCTTCTGGCTGAAATACCCGGGAAACAGAACTTTTCGCACATTCTCAAGAATCTCTATTATCACTTCCCGGTTCAGATGATTCTCTGAATCGATGTTGCTGATAATGGGATATTCTTTGTAATTCTCCAATATAGATGTTACCAGTCCGTCCATACATCCTCCATTTTCAAGAATGCCTCGGCATTCTTGCTGCGAGATGCGCATCATACAATGCATGACATACTTCTTCTGCGTATCTCTGCAATCCTGCCGGAGGCTATATTAGATGGGGATTGCCCCCACCACTGATACTGATTTGTTGCTCGCTTTTTCCAAACACATTATTACTAGTACAGCATACAAAAATTAACTGGACTAATAATGCAGAATGGAAATTCAGGCAAGTTATGTGATACAGTTATTTGCAGTATGATGTACTAGGAAGTATAGCACATTTGTTTTCTGATATGCAAGAATTCTGACCGTTCCTGTCATTAAAAAAATTAGACGAAATTCTATAAATTTTCTGCTTGACAGATCCCCCCCTATCTATTATAATGTCAGATGTGTCAGACATGACATGAGAAACATAATTTGTTTCCTGCCCAGATAGCTCAGTTGGTAGAGCAGAGGACTGAAAATCCTCGTGTCACTGGTTCGATTCCGGTTCTGGGCATTTGATTCATCTTCGATGGATCTCTACAATTTATTTTCATTTGCGGGTGTAGTTCAATGGTAGAACACCAGCCTTCCAAGCTGGATACGTGGGTTCGATTCCCATCACCCGCTTTTTTTCATGCTCCAGGCATGATTTAATGTAAAAGATCATCCATCCGTAACTGATTTATTCGTTATAGATGGATGATCTTTTTAATGCGTATAGGTCTATGGTTTATGATAAGCAAATTTTTTACAGTTTTGCGTCAGCGAGCCTTGAGGAGCGGTTGTTTTACTCCAGATACAGGCACGGATCTACGATCTTTCCGTCTTTTTTCATCGCAAAATACAGATTACTGCCTTCTTCGCAATAATACTTAGTCGGCTCGCTGACATATCCCAGAAGCTGTCCCTGCTCCACTACTTCACCTTCTGAAACAGCTACTTCTTTCAGTTCTCCATAGATTAATTCGTAATTATTTCCTATGTTCATCGTCAGTGTAGTTCCCGTCTCCTCATTCATTGCAATACTTTCCACAATACCTTTGGCAGATGCCACTACCGGATTGCCTGCTTCACTGCCAATGATCAGTGCCGGATTGTATTTATACTCATTCAGGGTTTTAAAATATACGGTTCCATCCATACTATAATCCATCAGAATGGTTCCTGCAGCCGGCCATGACAGAGTCGCATCTTCCGAAAACTGTACAGTAGGTGAAATCACACTGCCAGATACCACCGGATCTGCCTCTTCCGTTTCTATTTCTATTTCTGTTTCTATTTCTATTTCTGTTTCTCTTCCTTTTTCTGTCTCTGCCTTTGTTTTTACTTCAGATGCTTTTATGCTTTTTGCTGCTGATGCTGTTATATCCGCCTGCGGATTCTGGTATTCCTGCAGTGGATTCTGCACCTTCTTCTGCTGTGCACCGGTTCCGGACGCCTCCTTTACCTCTTCCGTCTGCTCTGTCTCTGTGGTCACAGGATAACTTGTCCGATAGGAAGCAAAAGCTACTATTCCCACCAGCACAAGTGTGAGGACGCCTAAAGTTCCCCTTCTTCTGATAAAACCAAATAATTTTTCATTTTCCATAGTATCCACCTCGTAATCAATGTTCTAAGTATCTACCTGTAGCATTGCCACTTACGAGAGAAATATACTGTCTGTCGGTTACTTTTTTACCGGTCGCAAATATGTTCCAGTCTGGTTTTGTCAAAAAAATATGCCAGAATTTCCTGATATCCGGTTCCGTTTTTCGCCAGCTGCCGTGCAGTGTACTGACTCATCCCTAATCCATGTCCATTCCCACTGGTGATTACAAAAATGCCATCTCCGTTTTTTTCCAGTCTGAAAGCCGCCGAGGGCAGTCCCAGTTTAATTCGGAATTCTTCCCCGGACATCTCTGCATCATCCAGCTTTAGCCGCAAAACATACCCTGCACTGTCTTTTTCTTCAATCTCCATATTTCTCCAGGAATCGTCAATCTGAATACTCTGTCGGTAATCCGGTGCATCTTTGTCTCCCGGGCATGCCTTGCTGCTCAGATAAGGATACTGATCTGAATGAAATACTTCACTTCCATTTCTGGTCTGCCCTGCACTGATCTTATGATACGACGCCAGAATTGGCTCTCCGTCATAAGTCAGAATCTGTCCCCTGGTTGCCTTCTGTGCCTTTCGGAACTTCTCACCATATCCATTTAATTCCATATCCGTCAGAGACATCCGCTCTTTCTCTCGCACCTTACCTGCCAGCAGTTGACGATAGGCGTTAGTACGCACCAGCACCATCTGGGCTTTCACCGCTTCTTCTTCCGTATCCGCAGGCAGTTCTGCCGCTGTGACTTCCAGTACGTATTCTTCCAGACTGATTGTTTCCGTCTCATCACCCGATTTTACGGAAATATATCGTGTTTCTCTCTGAATTTTTTCGTAAATCTGACTCATTTTTCCATGCAGCAGCATGGTGATCATCCAGGGCAGTATCACAACCACCAGAAGCACCGTCAGAACCTGTTCCGTATAGAATTTCAGTTTCATACACATACCCTCCCAGAATATTGTATGAATTACAAAGAAAAGTTATACACAAAAGAGGAACCATACACACATGGCATGTGTACAGTCCCTCTTTTTCATACATCCGTGCTTTACACGAAAACTATTCTTATTTTACCTTAACAGTCTCTTTTTTCAGATGCCAGATTTCATCTACGTACTGCTGGATGGTTCTGTCAGATGTGAACTTACCGCTGCATGCAGTGTTCAGCATTGCCATCTTAGCCCATCCTGCCTCATCTCTGTAAGCTTCTTCTACACGTTTCTGTGCATCTGCATAGGAACGGAAATCTGCCAGAATGAAGTAAGTATCAGCACGGTCGCTACTCTTGGTGTTCAGCAGGGAGTCGTAAATCTCACGGAATCTCTCTGGATCATCTGGTGCATATTCGCCATTGATAAGCTGCATCAGCACACGTCTGATATCCTGATCACTGTTGAAGATGTTTTCTGGATGATATCCGCCATTCTGTTCGTAGTTGATAACTTCGTCTGCGGACAGACCGAAGATAAATGCATTCTCTTTTCCAACTTCTTCTACGATCTCTACATTGGCACCGTCCATGGTTCCAAGAGTCGGAGCACCATTCAGCATGAACTTCATGTTACCGGTTCCGGATGCTTCCTTGGAAGCTGTGGAAATCTGTTCGGATACATCTGCTGCTGCAAAGATCCATTCTGCGTTGGATACACGGTAATCTTCAATGAAGACTACTTTCAGTTTATTCTTAATAGAAGCATCATTGTTAATCACATCTGCCACGGAGTTGATCAGCTTAATGGTCAGTTTGGCACGTCTGTAACCGGCTGCTGCCTTTGCTCCGAAGATGAATGTTCTTGGATAGAAATCCATTTCCGGATGATCTTTGATCTGGTTGTACAGGTACATTACATGAAGGATATTCAGTAACTGACGTTTGTATTCATGAAGTCTCTTAACCTGTACGTCGAAGATAGAACGTGGATCTACTTCGATACCATTGTGTTCCTGGATATATTTTGCCAGACGCACTTTGTTCTGGTATTTGATATTCATAAATTCCTGCTGTGCCTTTGGATCGTCTACATAGACTTTCAACTTGGAAAGCTGTGGCAGATCGGTGATCCATTCGTCTCCGATATGGTCTGTGATCCAGGATGCCAACAGTGGATTACCGTGAAGCAGGAAACGTCTCTGTGTGATACCATTTGTCTTATTATTGAACTTCTCTGGCATCATCTGATAGAAGTCTTTCAGTTCCTGATTCTTCAGGATCTCAGTATGAAGCTGTGCTACACCGTTTACAGAGTAACCTGCTGCGATAGCAAGATGTGCCATCTTCACCTGTCCGTCAAAGATGATAGCCATCTTGCGGACTTTTTCGAAATCACCCGGATATTTTGCTTCGATCTGTGCTACAAAACGGCGGTTGATCTCTTCAATAATCTGATATACACGCGGAAGCAGTCTGGAGAACAGCTCGATTGGCCATTTTTCCAGAGCCTCTGCCATGATGGTATGGTTGGTGTACGCACATGTCTTGGAAGTCACTTCCCATGCCTCATCCCATGTCAGACCTTCTTCATCCAGAAGGATACGCATCAGTTCGGCAACTGCGACAGTTGGATGGGTATCATTCAGCTGGAAGGTTGCTTTTTCATAGAACTTACGAATGTCGTCATGATTCTTCTTATATTTGGCAATTGCTTCCTGTACACTTGCAGAAATGAAGAAATACTGCTGTTTCAGGCGCAGCTCTTTTCCTGCATAGTGATTATCATTTGGATACAGAACTTCTACGATGTTGCGTGCCAGGTTTTCCTGTTCTACTGCCTTGCGGTAGTCGCCCTTGTCGAAAGAATCCAGCTGGAATTCGCTGATTGCTTCCGCATCCCAGATACGTAAAGTATTTACGATATTGTTATTGTAACCAACGATTGGGAAATCATATGGTATGGCACGTACTGACTGATATCCTTCCTGTTTGTAGTAGTTACGTCCGGTCTTCTCGTCATATTCTACACGAACATATCCACCAAATTTTACCTCTTTTGCATATTCCGGACGGCGCAGCTCGAATGGGTTGCCATCTTTCAGCCAGTTATCCGGTACTTCTACCTGATACCCATCTTCGATCTTCTGCTTGAACATACCATAGCGGTAACGAATACCACATCCGTATGCAGGATATCCCAGTGTTGCCAGAGAATCCAGGAAGCATGCTGCCAGACGTCCCAGACCACCGTTACCCAGTGCTGCATCCGGCTCCTGATCTTCGATCACATTGATATCCAGGCCGATCTCTTCCAGAGCTTCTTTTACATCATCATAAATGGTCAGGTTGATCATATTGTTACCAAGCGCACGGCCCATCAGGAACTCCATGGACATATAGTATACATACTTCGGATCGTCCTTCTCATACTGTTCCTGCGTAGCCAGCCAGTTCTCAATGATCTCATCCTTTACTGCATAAGATACAGCCTGAAATAACTGCTGCTGTGTAGCTTCTTCCAGATTTTTTCTGTACAGAGCCTTCACATTGGCTTTTACTTCTCTGATAAACTCTTTCTTATTAAACTTCTTAGCTGTCATTCGCTTCTCCCTTCGTTCTCTACTGCTTTTCAACAGCCATGGTGACTTTCTCACCGTTGATACTCCAGTCTTTTTCATAACCACTGGTGCTGCCGAGTACAATGTCATTGGCCAGTACTGCAGATTCGATTTCTTCTTTGTGGGCACTTAAGATCTGTTCAATCTTCTCATTGCCTTTCGCATAGACAACAATTCTGTCCATCACTTGGAAGTCCGCTTCTTTTCTCATTGTCTGTACTTTACTGATCAGCTCATTGACAAATCCTTCTTCAATCAGTTCCGGCGTCAGCTTAATCTCAAGAACAACGGTCACATCATTATCCTGTTCCGTTACATAATCTTCAGACTGTGCTGTTTCAATCAGCAGATCATCACTTGTTAATACTACATCATCGGCGCCTTCTATGTCAAGGCGAAGGGCACCTGTCTCTTTGAGCTCCTTCATGGCAGCCTGACCGTCCAGAGCAGATAACTGCTGACGGATTGCGCCAAGAAGCTTGCCGTATTTTGGTCCGACAGTCTTCAGCTGTGGCTTAAAGGTATAAGATACAAATCCATCTACTTCATCAGTAAAAGTGACCTGTTTGCTGTTTAATTCATCACGGATAATATCTGTAAAATATTCAGACAGAACCTTTGGCGCCTTTACATACATATTGGCAATCGGCTGTCTGTTCTTGACATTGGCTGCATTTCTGGCCGCACGTCCAAGAACGACTACTTTCAGTACTTCGTCCATATTTGCTTCCAGTTCCGGATCAATGTGTGCTCCATCTGCAACAGGGAAATCGCAGAGATGTACACTTTCCGGTGCTGTCTTATCAATGCTGCATACCAGATTCTGATAAATCTGTTCTGTCATGAACGGAATCATCGGTGCTGCTGCTTTTGCCACATTTACAAGAGCAGTATACAGAGTCATGTATGCATTGATCTTATCCTGTTCCATGCCTTTTGCCCAGAAACGTTCACGGCTGCGGCGTACATACCAGTTACTGCAGTCATCTACGAATTCCTGAAGAGCTCTTGCTGTTTCCGGAATCTTGTATGCTGCCAGGTCTTCATCTACAGTCTTGATCATGGTATTCATCTTGGACAGGAGCCATTTATCCATAACGGATAATTTCTCATAATCCAATGTATATTTTGTTGCGTCAAATTCATCAATATTTGCATACAGCACAAAGAATGCATAGGTGTTCCACAGAGTACCCATGAACTTACGCTGTCCTTCCTGAACAGCTTTTCCGTGGAAACGGTTCGGCAGCCATGGAGCACTATTGATGTAGAAATACCAGCGAATCGCATCTGCACCGTATTTTTCCAGTGCATCGAACGGATCTACTGCATTTCCTTTGGACTTACTCATCTTCTGTCCGTTTTCATCCTGTACATGTCCCAGAACGATTACATTCTCATAAGGTGCTTTGTTAAACAGCAGTGTTGATTCTGCCAGCAGAGAATAGAACCATCCACGAGTCTGGTCTACTGCTTCTGAGATAAATTTTGCAGGGAACTGCTTTTCAAATACGTCTTTATTCTCAAATGGATAATGATGCTGTGCAAATGGCATTGCTCCTGAGTCGAACCAGCAATCAATTACTTCCGGTACACGGTGCATCTGTTTTCCACATTTCGGGCACTTGATGGTAATTTCATCAATATAAGGTCTGTGCAGCTCTACAGTCTTGGCAGCTTCGTTTCCACTCATCTCAAAAAGTTCCTGACGGCTTCCGATGGAGTGCATATGTCCGCATTCACATTCCCAGATGTTCAGAGGAGTTCCCCAGTAACGGTTACGTGAAATACCCCAGTCCTGTACATTCTCCAGCCAGTCACCGAAACGTCCTTTTCCGATGCTTTCCGGAATCCAGTTGATGGTGTTGTTGTTGCGGATCAAGTCATCTTTGACTGCCGTCATCTTGATAAACCAGGATTCACGTGCGTAGTAGATCAGCGGGGTATCACATCTCCAGCAGTGTGGATATTCATGCTCGAACTTCGGTGCATCAAACAGAAGTCCCCTTGCATCCAGATCTTTTAACACTTCTGGGTCTGCCTTCTTTACAAACAGTCCGGCAAACGGAGTCTCTTCGGTCATTTCGCCTTTTCCGTTTACAAACTGTACAAATGGCAGGTCATACTTGCGGCCGACTTTGGAGTCGTCTTCACCAAATGCAGGTGCAATATGAACTACACCGGTACCATCGGTCAGTGTTACATAGGTATCGCAGGTCACAAAATGTGCTTTCTTACGTTGTTTGTCAGCCACATCTGCTGCACACTGGTATAATGGTTCGTATTCCTTATATTCCAGATCGGTTCCTTTGTAAGTTTCCAGCACTTCATAAGCCGGTGTCTCTTCGGTTCCCAGTTTTCCAAGGATGGAATCCAGCAGAGCCTCTGCCATATAATAAGTATATCCGTCTGCTGCTTTTACTTTCACATAAGTTTCATCCGGATTCACACAAAGTGCCACATTAGATGGCAGTGTCCAAGGTGTGGTGGTCCATGCCAGAATGTAAGCATCCTCGCCTTTTACCTTGAAACGAACGACTGCAGAACGTTCTTTTACAGTCTTGTAGCCCTGTGCTACTTCCTGTGCAGAAAGCGGAGTACCACAACGCGGACAGTAAGGAACGATCTTGAATCCCTTGTACAGGAGCTTCTTGTTCCAGATCTCTTTTAAAGCCCACCATTCTGATTCGATATAATCATCATGATAAGTAACATATGGATTATCCATATCAGCCCAGAATCCAACGGTACCGGAGAAGTCCTCCCACATTCCTTTGTATTTCCAGACGCTTTCCTTACATTTATTGATAAACGGTACCAGACCATATTCTTCGATCTGCTCCTTGCCGTCCAGTCCCAGCATCTTCTCTACTTCCAGTTCTACAGGAAGTCCATGGGTATCCCATCCGGCTTTACGAGGTACCATTTCTCCTTTCATTGTATGATAACGAGGGATCATATCTTTGATAACACGGGTCAGCACGTGACCAATATGTGGCTTGCCGTTTGCTGTTGGCGGTCCGTCATAGAATGTGTAAGTCGGGCCTTCTTTACGGTTTTCCATGCTCTTTTCAAAAATGTGGTTCTCTTTCCAGAACTTTTCCACATCTTTTTCTCTCTCAACGAAATTGAGATCGGTAGATACTTTCTTGTACATGATATTTTTCCTTTCTGTATATATTTAGATAACGTAACCTTTTATGGAATATGGCTTGCCATATTACAGAAAAAGCCCCCATCCGTAAAAGGACGAGAGCTCGTTATACCACCTGTTACTCTTCTGGATACGTCAGACTATATCTGTATATCCGCTCCCTGTAACGGGGGAATCCGTCAGAATCTAATCTGTAGTTGATTGCTCATTTCGATTCTGAAACTCAGAAGTGATCTTCCATCTGTCTTACTCAGTCCGGACTTTCACCTACTCCGGCTCGCTGTGCCTTTCACAACAAATGTACTGTCTTCGTCATGGTTTTTACCATAATTTTGGTTTCACGGTAATTATAGTACCCCAGGAAACCGCTAAAGTCAAGGGGAATCCCGTTTTCTATTTGCATTTTAGTCAATCATAAATGACCAAATCGTAACTGACTAAAATGCAATTTTCATCTTTTCTCATACCTATATTTGTAGATCTTCGGAGTTAGCAAGATAACTCTGTGTATACAAAATGACGGTATCTCCTTCTTGAAGCAGCATGTTACCATGTGGGATCAGTGCCTTTCCGTGTCGTTTCACCAAAACGATAACACTGTGCCTGGATATATCCAGATCACGAATCAGATGTCCAGTCCAGGAATGGCGTTTTTCCAGAGTTACTTCTTTTAATGTGATCCGTTCGCTGTCAGGTACGGATTCTGCCCCAATCACCAGTACATCTCCCGCTTTCAATTCCAGGTTCCCATTGGGGATCAGGACTTTTTTATTTCTCTGCACTACTGCGATGATAATGTGCTTTGGCAGATGCAGATCCCTGATTTTCTGTCCGCACCAGCCATCCTGTGGCGTCAGTGGAATCCGGATAAAATGAATATCGTCTTCTTTGCCGTACTCGCTTATGCGCTTGATTCTGGAATATTGGTCAACAAAACTGGCAGAGATAATACCTGTGGGGATGGCCACCATTCCAACCCCAAGAAAGGCAATAAAGATGCCAAATATTTTACCCATTGTGGTGACTGGATAGATATCTCCGTAGCCCACCGTCAACAAAGTGGAGGCTGCCCACCAGATGCCGGAAAATGCATTGGTAAATACTTCCGGCTGGGCTTTATTTTCCAGACTGTACATACACAGACTGGAAGAAATCATCAGTATCAGTATGATAAAAACTGATGACATCAACTGTTGCTTTTTGCTGACAATAACTTCGGTAATCACATTCAATGAATCATAATAGGCATTGATCCGGAACAGCCGGAATATACGAATGATCCGAAGCATACGGAACGCTACTGCTCCTGACGGGAAGAAAAATGGCAGATAATATGGAATAAACGACAGCATATCCACAATCCCCGAAAAGGACAGCAGATATTTTCTCACTGCCCCCAGCTCTGACTCATTTGGATACAGGCACTTCGCCGTAATCACACGCATCAGAAAATCCACTGCAAAAAATGCGACCGTCAGGCGTTCTATCGTAAGAAGGAGACTTCCATATTTCAGTGCCCAGTTGTCAAACGTATACAGGATGCTGACTGTCAGATTTAATATGATCGTAAAAGTGTTAAGCACATCATAGCCCCAGCAGGCAGCATCATAATTGCAGCCAATTTCAATTAATTCATAAAGA
>UQWA01000018.1 GCA_900544685.1 uncultured Lachnospiraceae bacterium
CGCCGTATTCGCCGCCGCAGACCGTGCAGACAGCCTTTGCGGTGCAGGTCGCCGTGCCGCCGTGGCAATTCTCGGTTTCCGTGTGCGCTGCATCGTGCGCGCAGACGCGCTTGTGCGTGCCGTCCCCGTTGGGTGTCCACGCGCCATAGTCATGGCCGAGCGGCTTTCCGGCTTCGAAGGTTGCTTCGCCGTCCGTTCCCTTGGAGGACAGACCGCAGACGGCGCAGGATTTGTAGTAGACTGCCTTTTCGGTGCAGGTCGCGACGGATTTCAGGTACTTTGCATCCACGGTCTCCGCCGTGAAGTCGTGGGGCAGCTTTTCGCCATACTCAGCCTTGCAAAACTCACAGACGGCATTTTGGGTGCAGGTCGCTTTGCCGCCGGAGTGCTCCGCGTAGCCGTTCTTTCCCGCGTTATCCGTCACATCGCAGTTTTCATTGGCACATTCATGCCAGTGATGCGTTGCATCGGACGTCCAATCGGACTTCCAGCTATGGCCCGTAGCTGGAATCGGCTCTATTTTTGTTGCGTCGCACTTGGTGCAGCTATATGTCTTTTTGCCCGCTTTTGTGCAGGTAGGCGCTGTTGTTATCGTACCGTTGTCCCAAGTATGAGGGCCTACGTCATCCTTTTTATCGCAACGGGAACACTGCTTCCAGTGCTCGTTATCATCATGTGTCCAACTGGTAGTAAAATCATGTCCCAGAGCATCGCCATATTCCGCACCGCAAACTGTGCATGTTGCTCTTTGGGTGCAGGTGGCCGTGCCGCCGTGGCAATTCTCGGTTTCCGTATGGCTGGTGTCACGCTTACAGATTCGGGTGTGGGTCTTTTCATCGCTGTTCTGCGTCCAAGTGCCCCAGTCGTGCCCAAGCGGTTCGGAAGATCCGCCGCAAACCGTGCATGTCCTTCCGCTTGTGCAAGTCGCCGTTCCGCTCCAAATGTGTGCCTCTCCATAATACCATTTATTATAACACACCGTGCATGTAATAGAGCATTTGTGCAATTTATCATCTGCGTATTGATAAGTCGCCCTTACCGTTTGTATCTTGTTGCATTTAGTACAAAACGCAATATCCTCCGCATATGCCGTCATAGGCATAACAGCCAGCATCACGCACAGTATGAGCACAACGCTCAAAATTTTCTTATTCATATAGTTTCCTCTCCTTTGCTGTCCTTTGACAGCTTAAAGTCATATTTCATTTCCAACATGGCAAACAGCTTATACATAACCTCTGTGGCAATTGCCTTGATATCCAGTGATTGAATAAAGGCAAGCACCTTTGCCTGCTCTGCCTCCGATACACGATACACCCGCATTGCCGCCGTCAAAAAGCGGTTGAGCTTGCGTTCTAATGGAAAATGAATATCACATTTTCTCGCCATATAGCTGCGCATCAATCCCGCCGTGCCAATTTCCATCTCATAAAAGTCGCTCTCGGTATCATCGGGGAAATGTTCACCAAAAATCTGCTTCAGCTCTGCTGTGGTATGCAGGTAAATATATTCCGACGTGTCGGGCAGGGAATAGGCTTCAATGTAGATTTCTCGCAGGTTCTCATTCAGTTCAGTCAGTGTCAGTTGGATCGCCGTTTCCA
The DNA here is from genome assembly GCA_900544685.1 of uncultured Lachnospiraceae bacterium. Classification (GTDB taxonomy): domain Bacteria; phylum Bacillota; class Clostridia; order Lachnospirales; family Lachnospiraceae; genus Marvinbryantia. The sequence continues at coordinate 1,602 of UQWA01000018.1, forward strand.
CCGCATAGGCGTAAACTGGCGGCAGCTTGCTGTCTGCAATGCTTCTTGCCACGCCGAACTGTCCGCCGAACATCGTTTCGGTTAATTCCAGCAAAATTCTGTCCTTGGTAGGAAACAGATTCAAATAGCTTCCCCTTGCAACACCTGCTTCATCCACAATCTGACTGACAGAAGTGTTTTTATACCCCTGTTCCAGAAAGAGACGGACGCACACGGTCAGTATTTTCCTCTTTGTTTCACTGCTGTCTCTCCGCAAATATATCACCTCTCTTTAAACGTTTTAGTACGCATACTAATAATATCATAACAAGTGCAAAAAGGCAAGTGGTATTTGAAGCTTTACCTCCGTAAATTGTGACTTTTCCGCAAACGCTGGCTTCTTCCATTACTCACAGAACTTTATGACTTCTTGAATACTACCCGCAAAGGAAAAGCCGCCGTCTGTTGACAGCGACTTTTCTCTTTAGCGGGTAAACCGTATCAGCAGTTCATTTATAGCATCCACTGCGCCGTGTCTTTTCACCTGTATCTCTCGATTTCGCCACTCCATAAGGCACTGACAAATTACTCTGATTTCTACCGGCTCAAAGGGGATTTTCTTCTTTCGCCCGGGCTTCATTGTTTCAGCAATGTCACACAGGCGAAGGGCGAGTGAGTCAATCTGACCGTTGGTTTCTGCATCATAGCTCCTGTGCTGCTGTATTAAGCCGTTTATCAGCACCCTCACCTCATAATCGTCCATCTTGACATTCATAGCCGTCCTCCAAACAGTAAATCAAATTGTTTGCAACGATTTCCATAGCAGCACTGCGGATGTTGTTTATCCTCTGCACCCACAGCATTTGATTTTCCGCTTTGAGGGCTTCCGTAACGCCCTCTTTTTCGGGAAGCTGCTTTACCAGCCGAGAAAACAATGCTTCTGCCTGCTCGTTAAGGTCTGCAAGGTAAGCCTTTCTTCCTCTGCTCTTTCAAACGGGTCGTCAAACATAATGGCAAGTTCTTTATGGAACTGTGAGGACATTTCATCGTCATATCCATAGCAGTCAAGTGTGCGACTGCTTCTCTTTGCATACTTGTCCTCATTTCGGTTTGCATCGTCAATTACCTCTCCCTGTGCAATGGAAAGATGAACAAACGGAGAATATCTTTCTATAACAAGGGGATATTTCTCCCAAAGCTCTTTTACAGACAATTCCGTAATAATCGCCCATCTCTCATCTCCGGTATAACCATTATATTCGTATTTAAGATTTATCAGTTTACAATCCTTTTGTTTTCTTTTTGCTGCATACCCTCATCGGCTTGTGCAATCATCTGCCTGTACTGTTCTTTCACACTTTCCGGTGCAAGTATTTGTACCTTGCCATTAAAGCCAAACACCCAACCAAAAAAGGTCGGACTGGCTGATACTTCGGTCTGTACTCTGAAAGAAGTCATATCATACGCAAGGGTTGTCACATCTTCTCCAAAACGGTCAACCATTGTTTGGTATCGATATGAATGGGAAAAAAGATGTTCTTGGAATGTATGTTGGAGAAAACGAAAGTGCAAAGTTCTGGCTTTCTATCATGAATGGATTAAAAAACAGAGGCGTTGAGGATATCCTGATTGCATGCGTTGACGGTTTAAATGGATTTCCACAGGCAATCGAGGCTGTTTATCCAAAAACAGAGATTCAACAGTGTATCATCCATCAGATCCGTAATTCAACGAAGTTTGTTTCATACAAAGACATCAAAAAACTGATGGCTGATCTGAAGCTTGTATATGCAGCTCCGACGGAAGAAACCGCTTTAAATGAACTGGAACTGTTCAAGGATAAATGGGATTCCAAGGACCCAAAAATCTATAAATCCTGGCATGATAATTGGGCAACCCTGTCCACTTATTTCAAATATCCGGAGGCAGTAAGACGGCTGATTTATACCACAAATGCCATTGAAGGATTCAACCGCCAGCTCCGGAAAGTGACTAAAAGCAAGACGGTATTTCCGTCGGATGACAGCCTTTTGAAAATGCTGTATCTGGCAACCATGGATATCACGAAAAAATGGACCGGACACAGGCAGGACTGGGGACAGATCCATTCCCAGCTTGAAATTTATTTTGAAGAACGTCTGGCAGGGCGGAATCTGTAAAGCAGTCAATTTTAGGCAGGTTTTATTGACATACCTAAAAACTACTGTATAATGCAGATATGGGCAGAATCCGGAAAACCGGCTCTGCCCATTTGTAACTATTCACAAATCTTATATCAGTTTTTAACGTTTACACAAAACTTGAAACGGTCTCCTCGTTTCTCTTGCCATACTGAATACATTTCATTATCTTTACTTTATGCCACCGTGACACAAAGTCATTTTCAATAATCATGATCCTACAAACTCTGCCAGACCAAATTCTATACTCCTTATAAGTGTTGTCAGACCGGTACCAAAGAACATCACCAGACTGCTTCCTGCTACTATTGCAAAGACTACACCAACCGTCTGCCAGTCCTGCGTGACTAATATCATCATCAGCACCATGAATCCCGCACATACCAGTATCAGGCCATGCAGCGCATACCCAAGAAGTAGAAATACATCCAGGATTCCCAACAATGCCACAATTCCTATGATACACACAATTGCCATTATTTTTAATATCAATCTTCCTACTGTCCTCAACATGTACCTTCCTCCCTTTTTTGTTCCTCATCATATTGCTTTTCTTTTATCATACTGAAAATGTATATGATGGTCAATATGTGATTATATTAAAGTTTTATGTATTTTTATCTCTGTTGCACTTTGCATCACTGTGTCACATAGTTTTTTATGTACCGCCAAACAAATCGTGATTGACCTCAGCCTGATAAAAGCTATTCATTGTAATTGGGGCATTATATAATGCCGTTATCAGATAGGTTTTAATGTTCTTGATTTTCGTTGTATTCTTCTTCATGCACAGCATAACATACTCGATATGTGAATAATTAATTTTCATAAAACGATTTTTCACAATGGACACTGGCTTGTCCACTCCTGCAATTCGGATCATACTGTTATCTGGCATCATCATGACCTCCACCATCAATTCTACCAGATCATCTACCTCTTTCTGATTATGACACTGATATTCAATATGATCCTGTATCAATTGACGGTAAATGCTCATTTCTTCCATCACATCCATCCCATCCTGTATATCCTTATCTGTCTGATTGATAAGATAAGATGGAATACTATCAGTCTTATTTCTCTCTGTATCATTCTTTTCAGTCTTATTAGATTGTGATTTTCCTAATTCCTGAGTTGCTTTTTTCATCATTCCAGAATTGTGATTTTCATTATTCTTTGATGATGATTCTGGAACTTCCTGAATTGTGGTTTTCACTATTTCTGAATTGTGATTTTCACCATTCTTGAATTGTGATACTTTTCCCTGCTGTTCTGATATACTATTTTCCTTTTCCGTAGCCCTTTTCATGTCCTGTAATAAGAAATTCTTCACATAGATCACATTTGGTCTGCCAAGCCCCAGACGTTTCTTCTCAATCAGTCCAATTCCTTTTTCACTGTCAAGTTCTTTCATCAATTTCACAGCCTTCTGGGTTCCGCAGTTCATCAGTTCCGCTACTTCATCTACTGTAAAAATAATGTATACCCTGTCTTCTCCATCAAGCCATCGGTTCTTAATGCTCAGGCTCATACGATCCAGCATCAGACCGTATAATACCTTTGCTTCACAGGAAAGTGTCTGAAAACATTCCGCAGTAAACAAAACTTTTGGGACACGATAAAAGCTGTACTGCTCCGCTTCCATTCCCCTGAAATAATCAAACTGTATCTTATGCATCCTAATCCCCCTGTTCATTTTCCTGTCTCCATCGACCCAGAAGTCCATAGATTACCTCTTCCATCTGCTCTTTTGTATAGGTAACCGGAAAATAGTCATTTAATCTTTTCACAAAGATTGTCACATTCACTTTCTCATTTTCACGTTTCGTCAAAACCCTGTAAATGGCATCTTCTGTCAGTGCTTCTATTTCTGAAGTATCTCATAAAAATAGGGATACTTGATTTTACAGGTATCCCTATAGTCTATCAATTATCTGGTAGCTCTCTATTCACTTCCCCTATATACTCAATATATTAGCCAGTATATTCTGGATAACGAATTTGTATTGCCTGCCAAAAATATGGTGCATATACACAGCAAAATAAATCTTCCACTGTATATCTCTTGCATTCATCTATCTGTTCTTTAATATTATTATTATCTGTATTAATACTTGGTATTCCATTACAATAAAGATTAAATGCCAATCTTACCACTTTCAGGCTTCCATCAGTTTGCCATCCCTCATGTAAACATTTGGGCTTCACACACCCATTCTTAAAATTGTAAATTCTGTTCACATTTTTTCTTGTATCATTATTGATCCCCAGGCAATAACACAATGCCATGTGATACACGTCCTGATAACGTACCTCTTCTAACTTTTCATAATAAAATTTTTCATGTTCTTCATTGATAAATATAATATTATCTTTCTCATTTTTCTTCCTTTCCAGTGTTAGGTCTGTCATATCTATACCTCCATTTTTACTGAATCAGCTATTTTCAGTTATAAATATCCTCTAATAGTTTGTGTGTAGAACCATTAGTAAATTAATACGCCTCTTCTTTGTTATGGTTCTATTTTACACGCCGCCGGTGCCATGCAGGCTCCCATATTCATAGAATCCTGCACCCCATAATCCACTACTTTTCCCACCGTGATCCCGGTAACTCTCACATGACCGCCGCTTTTCCCCAGAATAAAGGCTCCGCTTCCTGTAACGGTCCAGGTGGACGACAGTGGTCTCTGATTGCCATACGCCAGTGGAAAACGAAACTGCTTCTCTGCACTGGCAAAATGACTGGATGTCACTGCTGCCGTATAATCTCCATAATTTCCGGCAACGGTCATAGCTGCCAGTGCCAGCGCTTCTCCACATGTAGAACATGCCCCGTAAATACCAAACAACGGGATCTCGAAACTCTCCAGTCCAAAGGATGTGGCAATCAACTGGCCCAGAAGATCTCCGCCGTACAGATATCGGATCTTTTCTCTTTGGATTCCCGCATTCTGCATTGCCAATGTCAGTGCTTCCCTCTGCATTTCACTTTCTGCCTTTTCCCAACAGTCTTCCCCAAAAAGATCATCCTGGGAAACTGCAGAAAAAGCACCGCCAAGCGGTCCTTCTCCCTCCTTTTTTCCAACTACGGATGAAGTCGCCACTATGTGCGGTGCTCTCTGAAAACAGATGCTCTGTCTGCCCTGTGTCTGATCCATGTCACAACCTCCATTTCAACTACATCCGTAAGTCCGGATGTTTTTCTGTGAAAAAGTGTGTGCATTTTTTCTTTTTTTTATACAGCAGATTACCTGTATTTTGTATCTGTTCATTACTTTCACAGTGGGTTCTGAACAGTTATTTTTTAATCACTTTTTTTTCAAATATCTGGTATATTTTTCAGTTTTCTCCATATGATATAGTGTAAGCACCAATAAAGCAGTGCGCAAACTGAACATGTTATTTGAATTTTACAGTATCTCGTCTTCTCTGCAGACTCTTCCCTGAAGTTTATCCTGTAGAGTTGCCTGAATCTGTTTCACTTCTTCTGCATCGAGTGCATCATAGGTGATCGCATATACCTTCTTTATTTTGTGTTCTTCAAAGTATACCTGATCTTCCTGATTCTCAAAGTCTTCTGCAGCCTCTTCAAATACCATCGTGTCATGTGTTAATGTCAGTTCCAGCAGATCCATTTCTCGCCAGATTTCTGCCTTTTCCTGATAATCAGGCAACAGTTCTGCAATCTGCATTACACATACTTCCTGTGGAATCAGATAATAATCTGTCAGCATTTTTTTCACAGGCTGTTCCGGCTGCACAGTCTTTTTTGCGGTCTGATAATGTTCACTCTTCTTTTTGGTATTTGTTTTGTTTTTCATATTTGTTTCCTGCCTTTCCTGTTTCGCCTCTTTTTTCGGCATCTCTTCTTGTGTTTATCTGCATATATCTGCTCAAAGGGAACAGAACGAATACAAAACTGAAATAGAGAAATAGAATCCTGGAAACAGGATTCTATCTTTCTTTATTTCCTACTGTTCCGGACTGAACATCATATCATGATTGATCTTTTTATAAAATTTTTCCCGGAATGTATTTTGGTCAGTACTTTCCTGAAGTGCCCACATGGTCTTGGCAACAGTTGCTTCCAGTGTCATGTCGTAGGACTCCAGCAGAGAAAATTCTCTTTTGATCATTTTTCCCACCTGATAAGCCGTCATATCACTGCCTTCATGAGTCACCTGGGTTGCCATAATGACAATCTTCCCTTTTTCCACAAAACCTCGGATTGCCTGATAGAATTCATCATCACCGTAATCCGGAAGTCCACCTACCCCGAATGATTCAATGATCAGGGCATCTACACTGTCGCACAGAGAATCTATAATGGACGCGTTGCTTCCCGGAATCAATTTCAACAAGAATACTCTCTCATCCAGATCATGGTAAAAACGGATACGGTCTGTCACGTGGTTCTTGTCATCAATATAAAATACAATCCGTCGATCCTGGATCACGGCAATGTCTGGGTAATTGATGCTGGAAAAGGCATTGTAACTCTTGGATCTTTCTTTTTTTGCCCTGGTTCCGGCAATGACAGAACCTCCAAATACAATATTGGTTCCATGTGCTTTCGGATGCGACGCAAAACGCAGACTGTCCAGAAGATTGGCTCTGGCATCTGTGATTGCCAGATCAATCGGCTTCTGTGCTCCCGTCACCACGATCGGCTTCAGGTTGTTCTGAATCAGATAAGACAGGGCTGCCGCCGTATACGCCATGGTATCTGTTCCATGACAAATGACAAATCCGTCATAATATTCATACTTCTTCTCAATCAGGGCTGCCAGCTCCATCCACTGTCTGGCACAGATATTCGTGCTGTCCAGATTAAAAGGCTGAATATGATCAATCTCACAGAACTCCCTTGCCTCTGGCACATAAGATAACAGTTCACTGGCTCCGATCTGGGGCGCCAGCCCTTTCTCTGTATATTTGGATGCGATCGTTCCACCCGTTGCAATTAGCAGTATTTTTTTCATAATTTCTCCTCTTTAAGCCATTCGTACCGCTGCGATCAGAAGATAAATCAGGGTAATGCACAGTCCTAGGGAAAACAACAGTAGTCCGTAGGACATACTTCTTCCTATCAGGATCATGTTCTCACGGAACTGTTCATAGCGAAGTGCCAGCTTATGTTTAAAATCAGTCTGACATGGATGCTTCTTCCATACAGTGGCATTGAGCAGATGTTTTACTGCATTACAGCATCTTCCCAATACATGTGTGACAGGATTGCCTTCTTCCGGATCATCCGGCTCCGTACTGCCATGATAGATATCTTTTTTCATCTCCACAATGACAGGATCCTGAATGGTATTAAAAAAACTTGCTTCGGCATACGCTGCCAGAGGCTGAACCTTCGCCAGTACATCCACCAGTTTATCCAGCACCTTACATACATTGCCTGCCACAGCAGGAAGTACCTGAAGCAATACCGGACGGTAAAGATAATCCTCCAGATCCAGAACTGCCGGCCAGCGGTTCACATATTCTTTTAAGCCATCTGCCTGCTTTTTCATCATCCATCCACGAACTATCAGAAGATAAACTGCAATTCCCAGTAAGATAGAAATCAGGCTTCCGGAAAGATTCGTCATGCTAAACCAATGTATCTGCTCTGCCGTCTCTTCTGTTCCCATAAATGTCTGCCCCAGATCTGCCATCCAAGTCATAAAATGGTCTGGCAGAATTCCCATAACCGGAAACAAAACTGCGCAGATTCCCAGTACGGCCTTGCTCATTTTATTCATATAGCTGTCCTTCTGGTCATCATATACCTTCTGGCGCTGCCGATCCATATTTTCTTCCACAAACACTGCCACATATAGCTTTAACATATAGGCAATAGTCAGACCGCCGCTGATCAGAAACAGCCATTCTACCAGCCTGATATCAGAAGCTCCAAGAATCTGACTGCCATTTTCTGCTATGCCGGCGTATTCTACGATGCTTTCATGCAGCAGCGTCTTGCTGATATAACCGGAAAAAAGTGGTACACCGCTGATTCCCAGCGCTCCGCTTAAAAATGCCAGCTTCAGGAGAGGTTTGTTTTTTCCGAATCCCCTGATCTCGTTCAGATCCAGCTTATGAAGATTCATGTAAATCACACCCGCTGCCATGAAAAGTGTCAGTTTAAACAGAGAATGATTCACCATATGAAGCATGGTTCCTCTCACTGCCAGTATATTTTCCTCTCCCAACAGTCCCTGCATACCGATTCCTACCAGAATAAATCCGATCTGGGAAACAGAAGAACACGCCAGTGTCCGCTTGATATCAATGGAAAATACCGCCAGAACAGCTCCTGCCACCATGGTTAGTACGCCCACCAGCAATACAAAGATACCCCATTTTTCGTCATGAAGTAAAATCTTACAGCTAATTACCAGTATGCCGAAGATTCCTGTCTTTGTCAAGATACCGGAAAGCAATGCACTGGCAGGTGCCGGTGCAACCGGATGTGCTTTCGGAAGCCAGATATGAAGCGGAAAAGCTCCTGCCTTTGCCCCAAATCCCACAAACATGCATATACAGGCTGCCAGCACATTTTTTCCCTGGCATGCCTGATACAGATCATCAATCATCAATGTTCCAGCCTGATGATACAGTAAAAACAGTCCCATCAGGATAGCCAGTCCTCCGATTACGGCAATGGCAAGATACGTCTCTGCCGCCCGCAGGGATTCTTTTCTCTCATCCTGGGCAACCCAGACATAAGAAGTGAAAGACATCATCTCAAAAAAGATAAAAGTAGTATACAGATCTGCGGAAAACAGGATCCCCTCTGTTGCCCCCAGTGTCAGTATCATAAATAGATAATATCTGTTCCGATTCCGGTAATGCCGAAAATACTCTGTGGAAAACAGTGTGGTCATCATCCACATAAAAGCTGCCACGATTCCATATACAGCGCGGAAACCATCAGTCTCAAACTTCAATCCCATCTGGCAGATTCCGGAAATCTCCACACCGGCTGTCTGATCCTTCATAGTGATCAGTACGACCAGCATCATCAGGAATTCTGTCACGGTGACTGCACACGCCATATAATCACGGAAACGTTTATCCGCTCTACCTGCCAGATAAGTCACTCCCGCTCCCGCAAGAGGAAAGAATACAATCCATGCCAGCAAATACATCTGTGTTTCTCCCATTTTCTTTCCTCCTCTCTAATACATTCCGCCAGCTACATCTGTGAAAAATCTCACCAGTGGACTGGAAAACAGTCCAAGACAGATCACCGCCGCTGCAAACAGCATCAGCGGCAGACACATACGCCAGGAAGGATCTTTTACTTCTTCGATATCCTCATAACGGAAATTTCTTCCCGGAAAATAGGCCCTGAATACAATGGACATCATATAAATAGAGGTCAGGAATGCAGATATCAACAGACATCCTATTCCCAGATAAGCCTGCAGACGCTCACTGGCAACCGCCGCTTTTGCAATATTCCACTTACTGATAAAACCTGCCAGTCCAGGAACTCCCATCAGTCCCAATGCGGACACTGTAAAACATCCAAATACCACCGGCATTTTTCTGCCATAACCATTCAGATCATCGATGTAAGTTTTTTCGGTCTGGTGCATCACTGCACCTGCACACAGGAAAGAGCCGATCTTCATACAAGCGTGGCATACCATATGCATCAGAGCTCCTACCAGTCCCAGTGGCGTCATAATAGCCGCACTGAATATAATATACGAAAGATTGCTGATTGTTGAATATGCCAGACGTCTCTTGATATGCCGCTCCATCACAGCTCTGGTACAGCCATATACAATGGAGAACATGGCAAATGCCATCACAACAGCCTGTACCCAGGTGCCACGCAGAAAATCCGTTCCAAAGCTATAATAGGTCAAACGGATAATGGCAAATACTCCGGCTTTTACCACCGCTACCGCATGAAGCAATGCTGTTACTGGCGTAGGTGCCACACCTGCGTCCGGAAGCCAGGATCCCATCGGCCACATAGCTGCTTTTACGCCAAATCCCATACATGCAATCAGGTACACTACCAGAAGCACCTGCTTTTTATCTCCAATCTTATCCAAATTCAGTACTCCGCCCATGACAAAGTCAAGCTGATTCCCATATACCATCAGAAAGACAATGCCAATCAGGGCAAAGGCAGCTCCGCCAAGAGAATAATACAGATATTTTCTGGTTGCATGAATGGCCTGACGGCTCAGACTGTGCAAAATCAGAGGTACTGTTACCAGCGTCAGCAATTCATAAAAGAAATACATGCTGAGCATGTCTGATGCATAAGCAATCCCCAACGTCACCCCATAAGTAATCGAATAAAACATGAAAAAGACTCTCTGATGCTTCTCATGTTCCATATATTCAAAAGAATACAGCATGGCAAGAGGCCAAAGGGATGCCACCAGTACGGAAAATACCATGGACATGCCATCTATTCGAAAAGAAATAGAAAGATCCTGCATGAAATGTACCACTTCCAGTGTTCCCTGTGGATGCATTCCTGCCAGAAGGAACACAATCAGAGATGTTGCCATCATGATACATTCCAGATAAATTCTCATAATCCGCTGGTTAGAAAAAGGAATCAGTTTCACCAGGATCCCCCCAACAATCGGCAGCAATATTGCAATTAACATCCAGTATTGACTCATAACATAACCTCCGCAATCTGTCCTACATACTGCACCAGTGGTCCACAGAATATTCCAAGAAGCAGTGACAGGCCTGCCAGAACTGCAATCGGTATTACCATGGTTTTTACCGGTTCTTTTTTCTCCAGATGTGCATAATCATATGTATCCCCCGGCAAAAATCCTTTCATCGTAATTGGCAAAAGATATCCTGCTGTCAGCAGTGCACTGATGAGAAGTACCACCGGCCCCAGACAGTAAAATACAGATATTCCAGAATCCAGTGCCCCTTGCGCCAGATACCATTTACTAATGAATCCGCTGGCTGGTGGAATCCCGATCAGCGCCAGTGATGAAATCGTATAACAGATCATAGTCACCGGCATTTCTTTTCCAATTCCCCGCATCTGATCTGCTTTTGTTTTCCCTGTCTGGAAAATAACTGCTCCCACGCAGAGGAAGAGACAGGACTTGATGCATGCATGAAATACCACATGAAGCATGGCTCCTGTCATGGCTTCTGGCTGCAAAAGTGCCAGTCCAAACAGGATATAAGAAATCTGACTTACAGTAGAATAAGCAAGCCGTTTTTTCAGGAGATTTTCCCGGTATGCCAACATAGATCCCATAAACACCGTAATCAGTGCCAGTGTCAGCCACATTATCTGTACCCAGGTTCCCTGTATGAAGTCTGCTCCAATAATCTCGTACACCACGCGGACAACTCCCAGCACGCCCATTTTAACAATCACACCGGAAAGCACCGCACTTGCCGGTGCCGGTGCCGCCGGATGTGCGGTTGCCAGCCATCCATGCATGGGAAACATACCAGCTTTTACGCCAAATCCCAGAATCATCAGGCATGCAACAATCAGAATCAGTGTTTCATGTCCACTGACCGCAGCCATATCCAGCGTGCCACCGGCCGCAAAATTCAGTGATGTGGTATAGTGATTTAAGATATAAATTCCGAATAATACAAGATACGCACCACACAGGGAATACAGCAGATATTTAATACCCGCCGTAATAGCCTCTCTGGTTCTGGTATGTAACACCAACGGCACCGTGAGCAGCGTCATCATTTCATAAAACAAATAAAAAGTTACCAGATTGCCTGCATAACAGAGTGCCATCAGCACCCCATATACAACCAGAAAAAATCCAAAAAAACGTTTCTGGTCACCCTCTTCTTTCATATATTCTCCTGCAAAACAGATGGTCGCCGTCCATACAACCGATACAACCACTGCAAGCATTTTACCAAGGGCATCCATATGAAAATACACCGGCAATTCACTTCCAATGGAAAACAACAGTGAGCTCTTCTCTCCACCTGTTATATTCAGTACGAGAAAACAGACAGAGATCACTATAACCGTCAGTGCCCTTCGAGTCAGCTTTTTTTCTGTATACTCTTTCCGATCCAGAATCATTACCAGTCCTGCAAACACAGGGAAACACATATTCAATAAAAGAAAACTTATGTCTAACATTCTTTACGCCCCCTATGAGAAATTCTGCAGCCCAATCTCAATGATATGAACAATCGGCTGGGACATCATACCAAGAACCAGATTCAACAAAATAAAACAGATAATGGTAATGCCATACAGCTTCTGCTCTGACAATCTGAAAAACAGATATCCCTGTTTCTTTTCATAAGCCTGCTTTTCCGGCACATAGATCCGGATGACAGTTTTCAGGAAATAGACCGCATTTAAAATTGTGCTGATGGCCAGTACAATCACGGTCGGGAAAATCTTCACCGGTGCATTATGTGCTACCGCTGCCTGTGCGAAAAGAATCTTGCTCACAAATCCAGCGAAACAAGGAATACCTACCATAGACAGGGAGCCCACAGTAAATCCCACTCCCGCAATCTTATTACGGTATCCAGAACCGGTCAGTTCTGAAAAATGCCGGCTTCCATTGGAAGCGTCTGTCAGCCCGATGGCTGATATAAAGAGCATGGATTTGGTTGCCGCATGCATCAGAATATGAAATACACTTGCTACCATCCCGGCTTCCGTTCCCAGTCCGAATCCCATATAGATATATCCGATCTGCGCAACAGAAGAAAAGGAGATCATCCTGCGGATGTCATTTTCCCAGATGGCATTGACTGATCCAAAGATCATGGCACACAGACCAAAAACAAACAATATGTTCAGAATATGGCTGCCTCGGATTATATTGATTCCGATCACACGATAAAAAATCTTAATCAGCAGAAATATATATCCCTTAGATACCAGACTGGATAACATTGCCGCAGAAGATACTGTAGAATATCCATAGGCATCTGGGAGCCATGCGTGAAACGGAAACAGGGCACTTTTGATGGAAAGTCCCACTGTAATCAATCCAATGGTGATCATCATCGGCACCTGATAACTGCCATCCTGCATGATCTGCTGTACTGACTCCTGAATGTTGGACATCAGCAGATGTCCTGTGAGATCATAGAGCATACAGATTCCCATCAACAGCAGACCTGAACCCAGAAGGCTCATAATCATATACCGTACTGCCGCCACAATAGTCCGTCCATTCTGACGGATCATAATCAGACCACAGGCAGATATCGTGTTGATCTCCACGAATACATATGCTGTAAACAGGTCATTCGTGTAGATCAGTGCCAGCAATGAACTGAGCAGTAAATCTGTCAGGATATAATATATATTATGTTTGGTAATCTCCACTTCATCTTTCAGTTTCTTTCTTCCCCCCAGAAGAGATAACAGCATGATAATAGAAAAAACCAATGCCATCAGCGCTTCCAGTGCACCGGCACGGATCTCATTGCCCCACGGAGCCGGGAAATGTCCCATCATGAATGTGTAACTTCCACCAACCTTCAGCATATAAGACAGCAGACATGCCGACATAGCTCCCACCAGAGTGATAACTGCTGTATTCAGCCATTTTGCCTGTTTTTCCGGGAGAACAGAACTGATAATTCCTGAAAACATGGACAGAATAATAGAGAAGAAAGGCACATTCTGTACAAAAGCCATTATAGTCCCTCCTTCTTCAGTCTGGCTGATATCTCATCCAGATCCAGGGTATGATACCTCTTATATAACCGTACTGTCAGTGACAGCATCAATGCCGTAACTGATACGGATACCACAATTCCTGTCAGTACCAGTCCACTTGGTATCGGATTAATATAGGCATCCACATCCTGAATGCCATTTACCACAATCGGAGCCAGACGCCCTGAAATATAGCCTTTTTCTGCCAGAAACAGATAAATCGATGAATCCATTATATTCAGACCGATAATCTTCCGGATCAGGTTTCTCTGAAAAAGAAGATTAGCGAAACCGATACCAAACAACAGCATTGCCACTTCTTCTCCGATATTGGAAATAAAGTTTGCTCCAAAAACGATCATAAGATCAGAATCCTCCTTTCCGGAATAATGCAAAAAATGCATACATAGTACATGCCACAACCATTCCCACGCAGATATTCAGCGGAAGAATCAGCCCACTGCTGATAATAGCCCCCGCCTTTCCAAGGGGAATCCCACTCTCCAGATGATGAGCACCAGTATAGAAAGAATAACTTTTTGCCAGACAGTAAAATGTCAGGGCACCAAAGCTTACCCATTTATAGGTCTTCTCCGTAAAGAACCGTTCTGTCTTCTTAAATCCAAAAGCATTCAGATACAGAATCAGCCCAGCGCCAATAATTGCCCCGCCTGAAAAGCCTCCACCCGGAGACAGATGTCCATTCAGAATTACATAAATACCGAAGATAAAAATAATCGGTACCAGTACTCTGGTAATTGTCTGCAAAATCACATCGTTTTTTGGTTCATAATAACTGTCTTTTTTTTCCTCTTCCTCTGCACTGTCTTTTCCCCTTTTCTTGTCATTGCGCAAAAGAATCAGGACCGTACAGGTAGCAATAAACAGTACATTGGACTCACCAAAGGTGTCAAATGCCCGATAATCCAGAATCATACCCGTTACAATATTCACAGCTCCCGTATCCTGCAGTCCGTCTTCAATATACTTTTCCGCAACTTCATTGCTGCCTGGATTATGGCTGTTTCCCACAGGCGGCAGATAAGATACCTGCACCAGAAGGATGAAGATCAGTGCCATGGCACACAGCAGTCCCGCCACTCTGTAAAAGCTTCTGAAAAAACCGTAGATCCGGTTGTGTTCGATATCGTATGTCTTTTTCAGCATTCTGTCGTGATCCTGACGGTGCTCCAGTATTGCATGTTCATCTGGAATATGCTCCCGTTCCATTTTAATTGTTTCCGGTTCAGAACCATTTTTGTCCTTTTCCCATACTGCACGCCAAAAGGCTTTGATTACTCCTGAACGACTGTCAGATCCTTTCATTTTTCCTTCCTCCTGCTCTCTGTTTCATCCTGATCTTTCTCTTCATCCATAGCATGGATTTTTTTGAGCGTGGCAAAGAACAGAATGGTCGTTACGCCTGCCCCCACTGCCGCCTCTGTAATGGCAAGATCTGGTGACTGTAACAGGATCCACATAATAGACATAATCAGGCTGAAACTCATAAAAATCAGAATGGAATTCAGCAAATTCCTGGAAAAGCTGACAGACACCGCACAAAGAACCAAAAATGCCAGCAGCATATACTCAAATATCTTCATCACTCTTCTCCTCTCTGCTGACTCTGTTTTTCAAGGCTCTCACAAATCTCCTCCGGCATCTCACACCGCTGGTCTACATCCGGATTCGTCACTGCCTCCAGCCTGGCAATCAGATGGGACGACACCGGTGAAGAACACCACAGGAAAATCACTACCAGTGCCAGTTTCAGTGTTGTAAAATTCCATCCTGACAACAGCATCAGACCAAGCAGAGAACTACCGATTCCCAGGGTATCTCCCATTGCCGCAGCCTGCATTCTGTTCAGCACATAATCAAACTTAAACAATGCGATAATCTGTATTCCAAAAAGAAACATGCCAATCAGCAAAAAAATCACTCCCAGTGCAAAACGCAGCCAGCTAAGAATTACCATGTTCCTTCTCCTCCTTTTCTTCTGAAACTTCTTCCCGCTTCTGTTCCTTTCGTTCCAGATACACCCCGGTATATACCTTTGTCAGTACCACCACTGCCAGAAAACTGATCATAGCATAAATCAGACAGATATCTACCAGATAGCCTTCCTGCAGATACAGTGCCAGAATCGATATAATTACCATAACCATGGTCCCCATCATATTTACTGCCATCAGACGGTCTGCGATGGATGGTCCCTTTACTGCCCTGAGCAGGCACAGAACCAGCAGACATGCCAGATAAATCAATATCACGACAAACAGCCACGGACATTTACTCATGATTTCCATGTGTCTCACCTATCCTTTCCATATGTTCCAGCATCTTCACAAAGGAAGAATCTTCCATTCCGTCAGCCAGTGAACGATCCAGACAATGGACAATCACTTCGTCTTCGTGAAGTGATACTGTAATCGTTCCCGGAGTCAGGGTAATGGAATTCGTCAAAATTACCCTCGCCAGATCAGATTTTAAAGTAGTCCTGAAAGACACCATGACCGGTTCGATCTCGTTTGTCCCAGAAAGTACAAAATGGCAGACTGCAACATTCGCCTTTACAATCTCAATCAAAAGATTGCCCAGATACAGCAGGAAATACCAACTGCGCATGATCAGCAAACGTTCCTTCTGCCAACTGTAATCCATAAATTTACAGACAAAACCGAACATCAAAAAGGCAACTACAATTCCGAAGATCAGAATCTCCGCTGTAATCGCCCCATTAAAAATTACCCATACAAGAAAAAATAATAAAAGCATTGTCCTCACTCCTCAGGTTTCTGGTGATAATTATACCATGTTTGCCACAGAAGTGAAACCGCATTTTACAACAATTATATTTTTTTCATCTGACTTTTCTATTTTTTGTTCAAATCAGCCAGTAGATAACTCCCAGCACCCAGCTTGTAAAAATGCCATACAGAATAACAGGACCTGCAATGTTAAAGATCTTGCATCCTATTCCAAATACCTGTCCTTCCTTCTGGAATTCAATGGCCGGTGCCGCTACAGAATTGGCAAATCCAGTGATCGGAACCAGAGTACCTGCTCCTCCGAATTTGGCGAGTGGCTGGTACCAGCCCATCGCCGTCATAATGATACTGATTAGTACCAGCAGCATGGCACACCAGCCTGCCGCTGTCTCAGCATCCATCCCAAGTGCCTGCCCTGCATTCATGATTGCCTGTCCCACGCTGCAGATTACACCGCCTGTCACAAATGCCTTCAGGCAGTTCAAAATAACGTTGTGTTTTGGAGTTACCTTATTCACATATTCCTGATAAGCCTGATTTCTTTGTTGCTTTTTATCCATGTTGATCTCCTTTACCAGTTCATATAGAATTGCAGCAGACAGCCCAGAATTTTTCCCAGTGCCAGACTCCAGATGATCATACCAGCCCCTGTGGTAATCCCGATTCTTCTGGAAAAAATCGGAAACATATGCACCATTTCTGCCAGTGCCATGATCCAGCCGCCTGTGTAAATGCCTGCGGACACTCCCAGTACTGCCAGTCCGGCTCTGCCAAAAGGCAGCGGAATCTGATAAACCGTCAGCATGTTTCCAAAAACAGCTCCTGCAAATACCATACTTTCATACCAGTGGTTTTCTTTTGCTGTATGGGTAATACCCACCAGCCTTGTCACAATTCCAAGTCCCACAATCAGTGCTATGACACCGCCCGCCACCAGAAATCCACAACTGAAGGCACTGACCGCCATGACCACATCCTGTATATTCATCCTGCATGCCTCACTGTTCTTTCTGCTGCTCTCTGGCGGCATAAGCTGACACAATTGTCTGGTTGACATCCTGTTCATACGTATGCATCTGCACATCCAGAGGGGTAGGATCTGTCTCTATTCGTTTTCCGGCAAAATGATTGAAAAAGAGAATAATACCAATTCCCAGTCCAAATGAATAAGATAATTCCAACACCGTAAATCCGTCTGATGTCTGACCGGTAAACAGCTGATAAATATCCGAAAACAGTCCCCGTATATCCACATCGTTGTTAAATGTCATAATGGAAAATGCTGCTCCGAAAAAACTCAGTACACTGACCGCCACGGTTTTCAGATATGCTGCCGCTCTGCTTTCTTCTTTTTCTTCTTCGTAAGTAATTATAAAATCCGCTTCACCCAGATTCTCCACTTCTACTTCCGGATACTCTGCATGAATCATATCCAGCACTTCCACAACAGACTTCACATATCTCCCTGGTCTGGTCAGATGAAAGTCCTTTAATTTTAATACCTGTATCCTGTTTTTTAAAGAAGTATTACTACATGTAATCTGCGCAATATCTTTTATAGTAAGATTTTTCTGATGTACCGGCACATTGCCGTCAATCTTCAGATATAAAGTCTCTTTTGCCACATAAATCCTCTTTTCCGATGTTTTTACATATCCGTTTCGGACGTTCTGTTTCCTTTTCTTCTAGCATTTCCACAGATCAGTCTTTTATACATATACGCATTTTTTTCAGTATCTTTTTCTCCATTCTGGATATCTGTACCTGTGTTTTTTTCATTCTTTCTGCAATCTGCTGCTGCGTCATTTCCTCAAAATAACGCATACAGATCAGTTCTCGCTCCTCCGGTTCCAGTTGTTCCAGCATACTGCAAAGAAAAACATGGTTCACCAGTTCATTTACGGAATCCTTTTTATCCTCCACTCTGTCCTCCAGACAGATCTCATTTCCATCAGACTGATAAACAGCCGTCTGCAAAGACTCAATCTCCGTAGATGCCTCCATTGCCATGATAATTTCTTCTCTTGGCATATCCGCCTGCTGCGCAATCTCATCAATGGTAGGTTCCCGTCCCAATTGATGTATCAACTGTTCCCTGATTCTGGACGTCTGGTATGCCGTATTTTTCATGGAACGACTGACTTTCAGCATCCCGTCATCTCTCAGGAACCGCCGGATCTCTCCCATAATCATTGGCACAGCATAAGTGGAAAATCGTACTTCCAGCTCGAGGTTAAAATAGTCGATTGCCTTCAGAAGTCCAATGCATCCGATCTGAATCAGATCCTCCTGTTCTACGCCTCGCCCCTGATACCTTTTTACCACATTCCTGACCAGTCCCATGTTTTCCTGTACCGCCGTTTCTCTCGCTTTTTTATCCCCCTTGTGTGCACATTCAATCAGCCACAGGGTACGATCCATTCCTATTTCCTTTCAAATCTTCCTATTTTTTTCTTCATACATACGGTAGTGCCTTTTCCCGGTGCTGACTCTACCTCCAGTTCATCCATAAAGGCTTCCATAAATGCGAATCCCATTCCGGACCTTTCTTCATCCGGTCTGGTTGTATACATTGGCTGCATGGCAAGTTCCACATTTTCCATTCCAACTCCGTAATCTGTCACTTTTACATTCAGCACCTGATCCTGAATGTAGCATTCAATATGTATTTTCTTCACTTTATTCTGATATCCGTGTACAATGGCATTGGTCACTGCTTCCGAAAGTGCTGTCTTTACATCTGCCACCTCTTCCAGTGTAGGATTCAGTTGTGTCATAAATGCTGCCACCGCTACTCTGGCAAAGCTCTCATTGCACGGGCGGCTGTCAAACTCCAGTTTCATTTCATTCGTCTCGCTCATGGTTTCCCCCTTAAACATTTACTGCCACCTGAAAAGGTGGAAGTCATTTCATATCTGATATATTCAGCACCTTACAAACACCTGATAAAGTAAGGATTCTGCGGATCCGTTCATTAACATGTACCGCTGTGACCGTTCCTCCCATAAAACGCATATTTTTATAGCGCCCCATAATCACTCCGATACCTGAGCTGTCCATAAACTGTGTCCTGGAAAAATCGAAAATGATTCTCCTGATATTCCTGCTTTGTAAAATCCGATCTGCCTCCCTTCGAATCTTTTCTGAATTAAAATGATCCACTTCTTCCGGCAGCCAAATAAACAGATCTGTACCTGCCACTTTAAAATACTGCTCCATCTATACTCTCCTTTTTCACAGATTTTATGCTGCCTCTGCATGTCTCTTTTTTATAAAGAAAAAGGAACCGCTGCATTACTGCAGCAGTCCCCACACTTAGAGGTTCTTCTTTTGTATTTCTATTTTTAGTAAATCTGTATCCAGTTTCCATTCTCATCATAATAACCGGATGTGGTATCACTGTAACCATTATCCTGAGAATCCGTGCTATTCTGTGTCTGTACATCCGTCTGTACTGTCTCAGTATTATTTGCAGTGCTGTCTGTGGAACTGTCCTTCTTACTGTCTGTACTCTTACCTGACTTAGCTGCTGTCAGAACAGAACTGTCTGTAATGTACGGTGAAAGCAGTTCTTCATACTGCGGGAATCGGACAATCGTCTCTGCAAAAGTCTTGTCCGCATTCTCGGTATCATTTAGATTATAATAAGAGAATGCCAGATAATACCAGGCATCATACTGGCTGTCATCTGCCTCTGTTGCCTTTTTCAATGCTTCCGCAGCCTTCTTATAATCCCCTGAAGAATAGGCAGTTGCTCCTTCACTGTAGAGTGCACTGTACATGGCGCCCTTCACATTATTTGTCATAGTCTCATACAGAGTCTTTGCTTCTCCTTCCAGACTGTCTGCCTTAATCTCACCAAGAGTGGTTGCTGCCGTATTCTGATCTCCTGCCAGGAATTCATTCGCAGCCTTCAGAAGAATATCATATCCATCTGCCTTATCCTGCGCATCCTGCATCGTCTTATTGGCATCATCTATCTTTGCCTGATAATCCTCGATTTCTTTTTCCAGACTGGTCACTTTTGCAGTCTCTGATGCCAGCTTGGTATTGGCATCTGTCACAGACTTACTTGCTTCCTGATTAATCTTTCTGGTATTTGCCGGGATTCCAAGAAACCAGATCAGTGCTGCTCCCAGAGCAAATCCCATGAAAATATTCAGGAAGGTTGCCATAGCAGAACTGTCACGGAAGGTCGTTGGCTGGATGATCACATCGTTTCCATTCTTATAAGAAACAGGTCCCAGCATACGTGGCTCTTTTTCTTCTCCGTCAACAGTCTTACGGAACCGCTTACCACCTTTATTCAGGTTCGTTCCCACACCGGTTGCTTCCTCAATCTCGTGAAGGTACCGCAGCGTTGTTGTGTTAGTTGTATCAATCTGGGCAGCTTTTTTCAAAAGCTTTCTTGCCTTCTCATATTCCTGCTGCTTCATATATACCAAGGACAGAAGATGGTATGCCTTGATCAGATTCGGATTTTGTGACAAGACCTTTTTCAACTGGATCACAGCCATATCTTCATCATCCTGCTTACAGTACAGAAGTGCCTGATTATACTTTTTGATCGTCTGGTTGATGGTATCCAATTTATTCTTATTCGCTTGCAGCTTTGCAATATAAAAATCTGCAGCATTGTTTTCTTCTACGGTATTCTTACTGATTACCCATTCACTTAATGCAGATACCACTTCCCCCGTCTCATAATAAACGAGTCCCAGTAGGTTCCTGGCATCAATATTTTCCTTGTTGAACTTCAAACTTCTCTTCAGGCAGGAAATCGCGCCGGACAGGTCCCTGACACTTGCCTTTTCCAGTCCTTCGTTATAGAGGAGGTTCGATATCCTGACAATACGCTTCTGAAGTGTCACATCTGCTCCGCATCCGGTACAGTAATCAATTGCAGATAAAGGCGTCCCGCAGTAAATACATCTCATAGCGCGTCCCCCTTATCTTCTCTTGTTCTTTTCTTCCTGAATCATTTCCTTCAGAATATCAGTAACATCGGTAAAATCTCTTTTATAAATTGCATCCTCTGCTTCATTTACATCCAGACTTGGATGGAACTTCTTCAGTTCTTCTTCATAATTAATCATGTTTCTTCTCCTCTATCACTTTCTTCACTTCACCTACCAGATACAGAGAACCAACGCAAAACAGAAGTCCATCTCCTTTTTTCTCCATGGCCGTGTTAAAGGCTTCTTCTATGCTGTGGATGACAGTGACAGGTACGTTGGTAAACTTCCGGAAAACTGCTGCCAGTTCCTCTGCCGGTACAATTCTGCTTCCGTGAATCTCGGTCACAACTACTTCCTGAATACAGCCGGTTTCACAGATGGTATGTACCATTTCTTCATAATTTTTCTCGACTACTGCCGAAAACAGCATCACAATTCTCCTACTGCTTCCCACCTGTCTGAGTGTACGTACAAATTCATGAACTCCATCCTCATTGTGCGCTCCATCAACTATCACGCCTGGCAATACTGTCTCCATTCTTCCCTGCCATCTGGTATCCCTGATTGCCTGAAGACGTGTTTCAAGACTGATCTCATGCTGTGGATCAAGCTCCTCCATTGCCAGAAGTGCCAGTGCACTGTTTCTTACCTGATATGGTGCAAGGTATGGCACAGTAATCAGATGTCCCTTATAAACCGGATTATCAAACACATAATCCACGCTGTGATCTGTGGATCCCTGTATACTCAGTTTTTCTTCATCCAGCGGGACTGCCTTCGCATTCTGCTCTTTTGCCTTTTGCAGAATCACTTTCTCTGCACGCTTTTCCCTTCCATCATATACAATCGGAATATTCTGTTTGATAATACCTGCCTTTTCTCCGGCAATCTCCTCGATGGTATCTCCAAGAATCTCTGTATGATCCAGACTGATAGAGGTAATCACTGTTACAACCGGTTTTTCCACTATATTTGTAGCATCCAGTCTGCCACCCAATCCAGTTTCCAGAATAAGATACTCTACCTGTGCTTCCTCAAAAATTACCATACCAATAGCAAAAAGCAGTTCAAAATATGCTGGATGATAAAATCCATCCTTCTGCATCTCTTCTACCAGTTTCATTACCCATTCGTACGCATTCAGAAAAATCTCATCGCTGACTGGCTCATTATTAATCTGAAACCGCTCATTGATTTTTACAAGATGGGGAGAAGTAAATAAACCTGTTCTCTTTCCGCCTTCTGTCAGCATTGAAGATAAAAATGCACAGACGGAACCTTTTCCATTGGTTCCTGCCACATGAATCACCTTCATACTACGTTCAGGATGTCCAAGCCGGCGAATCAGTTCCATGGTATTCTCCGGTTTGTTCTTTGATGTAAACTTCGGTACACTATTAATATAAGCTTCTGCTTCTTTGTATGTCATACTTCTTCATCTTCCAATCTATTCATGATATCCGTCCAGCTTATGCACCCATTGCACAGGCATCTGGACTTTTAACTTTTGTTTCCTATCTATCATATATACTTCAAACTCTGAATGCAAGTAAAATTTTTCGCACAATTCGCCATAAAAGCTGTAAAAACGAAAACGATCCGGCAACAGAGTAATCCCGGATCACTTTCATTTTATTCAGTTACATCTTCTGTGGAATCTTCTTCTGTCTCTTCTCCCAGATATTTTTCCACAATCTTATCCAGTTCCCCTGTCTCCTTCATAGTTGCCAGTGCGTCATTGATATCTGTCATCAGTTCCTCATCCGCTGCACATGCCGCAATCACAAAATTCTGGTCATCCGATATCTGATCACAGATATACAGATGTTCCTGTTTACTGCTAAAATATCTCGCAGCTTTTTCATCCAGAATTAATGCATCAATCTCCCCATTTTCCAATGCATCTACTGCATCACTTTCTTTCTCATATACAACAGCTGGATTCTGACTGAGTTCTTCCGCCAGTGCTGCTCCATACAGCGCATCTGTTGCCCCGACTTTTTTTCCTTCCAGTTTTTCTCTTTCAAATTCCGGATCTTCTTCTGTCATCACAATGGCATATTGTACATCCATGTAACCGTCTGAAAAAATCAGTGTCTCACTGTCTTCCTCCGGTTTTACAATTCTTCCCATGGCAATCCGTGTCTTGCCAGATTGTACTGCATCAAATATCGAATCAAAAGACATATTGCAGATCTCCAGTTCCATTCCCAGTTCTTCTGCAATCATTCTCGCAATCTCCATATCAATACCGACAAGTTCCTGTTTATCACAATACTCATAAGGCGGGAAATCCGCATTTGTTGCCACGCTTAACGTTCCTGTATAAGAAGCCTGTGTTCCTGCCGGCATTGCCAGTATTGCTATCACACCTGTTATAGTAAGAATCGTTTTATTCTTTTTCTGCATGACTTCTTTTCCTCCTAATAAACAGCGCTGCTGCAAAGATTCCAAGAGATATCACGGAAATTACAATGCTGATCCTGATCCCCGGCATCTCATACCGCAGTTCCACAGTATGCATTCCTGATGTAATGTCCAAGCCAATATACATAATATTAACTTTTCGGATCGGCACTTTTTCTCCGTCCACATACGCATTCCATCCATTCTGATATGGGATACTCAGAACCAGAAGCTGATCTTTCTTTGCATCAACAGTCCCTGATACAGAATTCAGTTCCTCCTTTACATTCTGAAGAGATACTGCCCTTCTCTGCTGTACATATTCATCCAGCTTCTCCATCGGCTGGCAATATACTGAAATATCATCCACCGTCATGGTACACTTTTTGTTAAATCGTATCGTACAAAAAGTTTTTCCCTTATCAGAATAGCCCAGATTAAAGAGATAATCTTCCTGTCTGGTATTGTAGGCATTATAATCCCCATGATAACAGTAGGAAATATCATAGCTTCCGTCATCTGAATCAAAATCGAACCATACTTTGCCTGCACTCTTCATACTCAGAGATTCCAGATTGATATACGTTTCTGCCTGATCCAATCCGTCAAACCAGATGGTCAATTCTGCATTTTTCTTCTTCACCTGAATCTCTTTTCCATCAAAAGTAATACCGTCACTGCATTCTATCTTCTGTACCGGTACTTTCTGTCCCGATATGGTAAGTTCGCTGACATCTGCTGCACGGCTCTGATCCTGTTCCGTCAGATCATCTACTACAGCTGCCTGAAGCATAGCTTCCTGCCTCTTTGCTGTATCCAATTGTTCCAGATCTTCCCGTGATATCACTTTTTCATATCCATACCCAAGCGACAGTACATTCCGGTTCTCATAAATAGTATAATATCTATCATTCCGCAGCACATCTTTTACTTTCTCATATCCATACGGGATCTCACTGGCAGAATCGTTTTCCGGGACCTGATATTTGATACAGGCAAGTGTATCCAGAAATCCTCTTGCATCAAATCCCCTAACCCGGACCAAACTCCAGGAAGACAGTCCCATTTCACGATAGAAGTCAATCATTGATTTTGCCAGTGTACTGGAATAATAAACGACTCCTTTGTACCCCAGCATCATGGAAGCTCCTTGCACATCAGACTGGCTCTTTCTGGAATAAGATCTGTAAAACCCTGTATCATCCACTTCGTCCAGTACCTGAAGCGGCGTATCCGTTGCCTTTTCTACCACTTTTCCTCTGTCTGTAAATTCGTATGCCATCCCGTCAAAATAGCCACAGAAACGATACACCCCGCTTACCCACAGAGAGAGTATCACAATCACAGGAATTACGCTGCTTCTGATCCAGTCAGGAAGTCTCTTCCGTAAATTCAATACCAGAAGGATTCCCCAGTTTCCCAGAAGTCCCACACCTGCCACTACAACTGAAAGCTTATACTTCTGATGCAGCAGCATCCTGCCGATTCCCAGATAGAGATAAGGGAGCATAAACAGCAGACTGATTATCAGTTCTTTTTTTGAAAGTTTTCGCAGTTCTGCCGACATCTTCGCTATAATTACCGCAATCAGCATAGCATATGCATAACACCACCGGTTATTCAGTGCCCCGAAGCCACTGAATACAAATCCAAACACCGGAATCAGACAAAATACCGTTCCTGTCACAAATGCCGCTTTCAGTGTTTTATTTCCCTTGCGCAAAAACAAAACTTCCACACAGATATATGACAGAGGAATAAATCCCAGCCACAACCATCTTCCAGGTGATATAGAGGTGGAAAGAAAACTCTGATAAAAATTCTCAATCCAGCCACTTCCATAATTCCATAAAGGCACCCTCTGCTCTACCGTCACTCCAGAACGCGAAGAAGTCAGGTAATCTGCAAAGGTATTAAAAAATGTAATATTGGCAATTCCAATTCCAAGAAGATAAGAACAGATAATCGTCCTCATCCGAAGCAAGAATTCCCGCACACTTTTTTTTTCCTCTCCACAGAAAAACCGGATAAGAAAATATACTCCCATCAGAAGAGTACTCATATAAGTAAAGTAATATCCACACCAGAGACTGACTGCCACGAAAACAGTACACAGATACCAGCGCTTCTTTCGATAAATCTCTTCCATTGCAAGAAGTAGCATTGGAAAGGTGATCATCGGTATAATAAAATGACTGTGTCGCATACCTGCAAACAACCCATAACCGGAAAACACATAAACAAGACTTCCTGTCAGGCACTGCCATCTGTCATATCGGAAATATTTTAAAAATACAGTCAGACTCAACCCTGCAAGATAAAACCTCAATACAATCAGAAATCCATAGGCAAATTCGATCTGGCTCTCATCAAATAACAGGTACAGCCAGTACAATGGCTCCATATGCAATGGCACAGAATCTCCCATTCCAATACAGAAATCATACATCCGAAATGCCTGCTCCCCGTTCAGAAGCCGGTGCAGCATCTCCTTCGTCCATGTGATAAAGTAAGAAGCCTTCGGTATGTATTGAGAAGAAGTATCTGTCGTCCAACAGAAACTCTTCTGATTCTTTATGAACCACACAAAAACACCTGCCGAAACAAGTGCAAACAGCAGTGTATACCATCCGACATATTCTGCTATATCTTTCATTACAATTCTTCTCTGCTGTTTTTTCTGTTCCTTTTTCTCTGTCATAAATCTTCCTTTATTTATATTTATTTATTCAAATTATATGAGAAAAAAAAAAGTGTGTCAAGGCAGGGGCTTTGTTTACTTTTGCGTTTGACATCTTTTTCCACTATCTGTATAATAATATATATATATTTTGATATCATTTTTTTAAAGAAAGGGAACAACATGAAACACTATTTTAAACGGGTTTTTCCGCTTCTTTGTCTTCTCCTGATTCTCTGCTGTTCATGTGTAACAGCAGCGTCCGTTCCTGCCAAAGTAAACGGATTAAAGGCCACCACAAAAGAAGCAACCATTCGACTTACCTGGAACAAAGCATCAAACGCATCCAGATATGCCATTTATCGTGTTAATAAGAGTAATTCTAAGGCAGTTTTAGTCAAAAAGACTTCCTCTACTTCTTATCGCACAAGCGGTGTGATTGGAATTACTTATTATTACAAAGTGTGTGCTCTGAATGCCTCTAATGAAAGCGGTGAGTTTTCCTCCATCGTAAAGGTAACTCCAAAAGCTGCCAAACCAGCTACTCCAAAATCTTTTGAAGTAGCATCCAGAGGTGATAAATCCCTTACATTTAAGTGGAAAAAAGTAAGTGGCAAGGCAAATGGCTATGTTATTGAACGCTATAATCAAACTACGAATACTTATGAAACAGTAAAAACGATCTCTTCCAGATCAACAACACAGACTACGGTTTCCAATTTAAAAGCAGATACCACATATAAGTTCCGGATCAGAAGCTTTCGTACTGTTTCTAAACAAAAAGTATACAGTAATCCTTCATCCGCTCTCTCTGCAAAGGCTGTAGCAATTAACGATGAAGTAAAATCTATTCGCAAACCTTATTATATAACCAAAGTAAAAGGTTCTGTGACTGCTACTGCTACTTCAGACGGCCGTAAAATTTCACTGAAAAAAGGGGCACGTGTCTTAACAACCGCTAAAAATGGCCGTTATGTAAGTGGTTATACCAGCACAGGCATTCATGTAAGAATCAGACGTTCCTCTCTGAAATATACCGGACTTGATTCTACTACAGATTACAGCAAACAGACAAAAGAACAGTTTGTTAATTTAAGAGGTATCTCCAGCAGAACGAATCGTCTGATCTGGGTTTCCCAGCGTACATATACCACAAACATTTTCCAGGGTTCTGCCGGAAAATGGAAATTAATCAAGAGTTATAAATGTATTATCGGAAGATGGCAGAATCGTACCTCTCAGGGCGTACATCGAATTCTGAAAAAGGTATATTACGGAAGTTATGGTGCTCCTCAGCTTATCTTTACGGTTGGTAATGGAACAATGAGTTATCCAAACGGCTGCTCTTTCCATCACTATGTTGACCGCAACCGTACCGGTGCCAAATCTCATGGCTGTGTCCGTATGAGCCGAAGCGCTTTGACTTACCTGTATAACACCTGCCCAACAAGAACTACCGTATTTGTATACTAAGCTTCACTGATATGGTTATTAAAATAGCTGTCGCACGATCGCGGCAGCTATTTTTGACATTATATACTTTTTGTAAAATCTTCTCTATTTCTCTTCAACAGACTCTTCCGGTATGAATACCCTGTCTTTTCCCGGATTCTTTGATACTTTTGCCCTCTGTATTGCCTCCTGACAGAAATACTCCTGGGCGCAGAGACGCTTCTTTCCTCTTCTGTTTACCTTCACGTAACTTCCGTCCGGCTGAAGAATATGAGATTTTACATTATCATCCAGCTGAATCTGCAAAATATGTCTCAGTTCTGTTTTCAGCTTCTCATCTTCCACAGGGAAAAGAATCTCCACACGTTTATCCAGATTACGCGGCATCCAGTCAGCGCTTCCCATATAGTATTCTTCCATCCCATTATTGCGGAAACAAAAAATTCTGGCATGTTCCAGGAAGTTACCTACAATGGAATGCACCGTGATATTCTCGCTGATTCCCGGAATACCGGTTTTCAGACAGCAAATACCTCTCACAATCAGTTCAATCTTCACCCCTGCTGCAGATGCCTCATAAAGCAGTGCAATAATATCCCTGTCACAGAGTGAATTCATCTTGGCAATAATATGGGCTTCCTTTCCATTTCTGGCATGTTCCGTTTCTCTTTGGATCAATTCTGCAAAACGATTCCTCAGCCATAACGGTGCAAGAGAAAGTTTGTTCCAGTTCTTCGGTTCTGAATAGCCAGACAACATATTAAATACTGCCGTGGCATCTTCTCCGATCGGTTCTGCACAAGTCAGCAGTCCACAGTCTGTATATAATTTTGCAGTAGAATCGTTATAATTTCCGGTTCCCAGATGCACATATCTGCGGATTCCGTCTACTTCTCTTCGAACCACCAGCGTGATCTTGCTGTGAGTCTTCAGCCCCAACAGACCATAGATTACATGACAGCCTGCCTTCTCCAGCATCTTCGCCCACACAATATTGTTTTCTTCATCAAAACGTGCCTTTAATTCTACCAGTACTGATACCTGTTTGCCATTCTCTGCTGCCTGTGCCAGTGCTGCTATAATCGGTGAATTGCCGCTGACACGGTAAAGTGTCTGCTTAATTGCCAGCACATCTGGATCTTTGGCTGCCTGTTTTACAAAATTTACCACTGGGTCGAAAGTCATATACGGATGGTGCAGAAGAATATCCTGCTTACGGATTGCTTCAAAAATATCATCTTCATCCATCAGCGCCGGTACTGGCTGTGGAATATACTTTTTCTCTTTGTATTTCTCAAATCCGTCGATTCCATATATCTTCATCAGAAACGTCAGATCCAGTGGACCATTGATCAGGAAAACAGCATCATTTTTAATGTCAAATTCCTTTTTCAGAATCTTCAGGAGCTGCTTCTCCATGCCTTCTTCCACTTCCAGGCGAATAACTTCACCCCACTGTCTTTTTTTCAGCTGTTTCTGAATCTCTTTTAAGAGATCTGCTGCTTCATCCTCTTCAATAGTAAGATCAGCATTTCTCATAATCCGGTAAGGATGGGCGCATACCACATCATAATTCAGAAACAGTTTTCCGATATTGCGCTCGATGATCTGCTCCAGATGTATCACTGCCCTGACGTTCTCTTTTCCGGACGGGATCTCCACAATACGAGATAATACCGATGGTACCTGTACCGTAGCAAACTGTGGTTCCTCATTACTTCCTTTCTTGGAAATCAATGCACCAATATTCAGTGTCTTATTGCGGATCAGGGGAAACGGTCTGGAAGAATCCATGGCCATAGGTGTCAGAACCGGATACACATTCTCATCAAAATACCGGTCTACATACTTTTTCTGTTCCTCAGTAAGATCTTCGTGGGCTGCCAGAATCTCCAGTCCATTCTGTTTTAACATTGGTACCAGAGAACGCTCATAAATCGAATACTGTACATCTGCCATATCATGTACCCGTTTCAGAATCAGATCAATCTGTTCCTGGGCCGTCATTCCGGCAATATCTTTCTTGGTATAGCCTGCATGCACCATGTCCTTCAGAGATGCCACACGGATCATAAAGAACTCATCCAGATTGGAAGCAGTAATGCTCAGAAACTTTAGGCGCTCAAATAACGGAATGTTCCTATCCCGCGCCTCACTGAGTACCCGCTCATTAAAACTGATCCAGCTATCCTCCCTGTTTCTGTAATATTCCGGTTTGTAAAACTCTGTGTTCACGCTGCTTCCCTCCTATAGATTTCTTTTCTTACGAATCAACGGCCGTACATGGAATACTTCTTCAAAATAGTCTGCCTTGGGTGGAAACAGCCCTTTCTCCAGGGTAATGTCTTCACTGGTATCTACTACAATCTCAAGCTGGGCATCTTTTAATGTCAGACGCACCTGTTCAAATTTCTGCTTATGACTGCGATCCAGTGCATTGGCAACCCGCAGGATTGCCACCAGCTTCACAATTATCAGATAATCCTCCTGTCTGAGCTGCTGTTCCAACACATCTTCCAGTGTAAAATCCATGGTATTATATCTGACTACGTTCGCAATGATTCTTCTCTCGGCAGCAGACAGACCGATGATTTCCGTTGCCATAATAATACTGTAAGAACACTGGGCCGCATCCGATAGATTAATATATTTGCCACATCCGTGCAAAATGACTGCAATCTGCAAAAGCAGCCGTTCCCTCTCTCCAAGACCTGATATTTTCCTCATCTTGTCAAAGATCGGGAGTGCCAGGTTTTCCAGATTCCGGATATGTCCCTTGTTTCCCTGATATCGTTTGGCAATAATCCTCGCCGCCGCAATAATATCGGCACTAAACTGGTGCTCCGGTCTGATGTAACGCATCTTCTGCGCATAATCATAGGCAATTCCGTCACTTAAGGAAGTTCCTGGCAGATAAATTGCCTCTGCTTCCAGTTCCTCTATGATCCGTTTATAGATGGTCACGGAAGGAAGAATCAGAGATGCACTCTCCGATGGAATCCCATATTCCTTGGCAATCTCTTCCGGATGCTTATAGATAATGCCCTCGTACATTTTCTGGAACTCACTGGCTGTTACCTGATTCTTTTTCAGCAGTTCCAGAATATAATCTCCGGTAATAATCAGATACTTAATGTTCCGGTCCTTCAGATACATCTTCTTAAAACTTTCCAGATCGTTATTAATCAGTTCTTCCACCATCTCTTCGGTGTGAAGTGTTTCTCTGGAAAAATCTGCCACTTTCTCACGAATACGCAAGTTACCGATACGGATGTTCTGTGTGGTAACCAGTTTGTCATTATCAAACAGGCAGACCTGCACACTTCCGCCTCCCACTTCCACAATTGCGGTTCCCTTCTGGATAATCTTATAAAAATCCTTTTCTCCAAAGGCAATGGATTTATAATCCAAAAATCTCTGCTCTGAATTGTCCAGGATTTCAATATGAATACCTGTCATATGTTCCACATATTCTACAATTAAAAGATGATTCTTTGCTTCTCTGACTGCACTGGTAGCACATGCACGATAAGCCTTCACCTTATAACCGTTCATAATCTTGACGAAATCATTTAGGACCTTGCAAAGCTCCTCGATCTTTGCCACGCCGATTTTTCCGGTGGTATAAGTATCCTTTCCCAGTTCAATCCGGTACCTGATATGATCAATTTCCCGGAATTCCTTTCTTGTCACATACTGAAAAATCTTCATTTCTACATCGTAAGATCCCACATTAATTGCGGCAAATAGTGTGACAGCCATCTCTTTTTCTCCTTCTTGATTACATTTTTCCTAATAAATAATCAACAAACTGCTGAGCGGTTCTTCCAGACAAGCCACCGTGGGAAAGTTCCCATTTGTTTGCTTCCAGAAGCAACTCGTCCTCCTCCATAACCACATGATTTTTCTCTGCCAGAGTTTTTACAATATTCTGAAATTCTTTTTTACTTGGTGCACAGAAGAAAATCTGAACGCCAAAACGGTTCACCAGTGACAGTTTCTCCTGTACGGTATCAGAAGAATGAAGATCGTCTCTTCGGTCTTCCTTGTCACTGAATTTTTCTCTTACCAGGTGTCTGCGGTTGGAAGTTGCATAGATCAGGATATTATCCGGCTTGCGTTCCAGCCCGCCTTCAATAACGGCTTTCAGATATTTATATTCAATTTCAAAGTCCTCAAAAGACAGGTCATCCATATAAATAATAAATTTGTAATTCCGGTTCTTCACCTGGGCAATCACTTCGTTCAGATCCTGAAACTGGTGCTTGTATACCTCTATGACACGAAGACCCTGATCATAATATTTGTTCAGAATTGCTTTGATACTAGAAGACTTTCCGGTTCCTGCATCACCAAAGAGCAGACAATTATTCGCTCTTTTGCCTTTGATAAATGCCTCTGTATTGTCAATCAGCTTCTGCTTTGCGTTCTCATATCCAACAAGGTCTTCAAGACAAACATGGGCGATCCGGGTAATCGGAACAATCTTTACCCCTTCTTCGTTATGTACAATACGGAATGCTTTATGAAGCCCCAGCTTACCCACACCAAATTCCTTGTAGAAATGTACCATATGTGCCATGAACTCTTCTACAGATCCGGATGTTTCCAGTTCTTTTGTTAACGTATCGATCCGGTCACGGATTCTCTCATTAAACTGCTTTCCCGTTCCACAGTTCACATATGCTCTCAGATACTGCATACCGGAGACATCCAATTTCTCATCCAGTTTCTGAAAATCAAACCGATACAGTTCCCGGAAAATTTCAAAATCATGCTTTGCCAGTTCATTAATGGTTCCATCTACCTTTCCCACAATCTCACAGGCAGTACTGAACACATTCTCATGATTCACCAGAAGGTATGTCAGATAATTATGCCAGAGATTTCCCGCAAATCCATAGTTTCCTGCCATATCAATCAGCCCATGAGCTGTCTCATAATACATTTCCTTCAACAGGTCCGCTTCCTCTTCTTCATAATGATCCAGGATCCAGACCATATCTTCAAAAATTCTTCCATCTTCAAAATTGCGATAGATCATCAATTCTTCTGTTCCAGTCATTTTTGTCTTCCTCGTCTCTTTAGTAATTTCCAAGTATTTTCATATTGGCAGCTTCTTCTGTGATTCCACGAATGGCATTTTTTACTGCACTGTCATTTAAATTTCCCTCAAAATCCACGAAGAAACGATATTCCCAGTTTCTTCCAGGAAGCGGACGGGATTCAATCTTGCTCATATTCAGATTGTTATAAATGAAATGAGACAAAATATTATACAGAGACCCACTGTGATGCGGAAGTTCGAAACAGATGCTGATCTTCTTCGCATCTTTCTCAAAAATACGCTGATTGGATACAATGATAAATCTGGTAGAGTTCACATCATTCTCACAGATATTCTCATCCAGCACTTCCAGTCCGAATGCTTCTCCGGCAATGGCACTGGCAATAGCAGCCTGAGACTTGTCCTGATCCTGAGCTACTTTCTTTGCTGATGCTGCTGTATTTTCCAGTGCTGTCTGTGTCCAGTTCCGATGACGATTCAGATACTGCTCACACTGCATAAGTCCCTGTTCATGGGAATAGACGCTGCGGATATCTTCCAGTTTTGCCCCAGGGCATCCCAACAGCTTATGCTCAATACGGATCGTCTGCTCTCCCACAATATAATCATCATATTTCATCAGAAGATCATAGATCTCACTGACAAAACCTGCTGTAGAATTTTCTATTGGCAGCACTGCAAAATCTGCCATTCCCTCTGATATGGCTCCCAGGGCATCTCTCCACTGCTTTACATGAAAGGAAGTTATCTCGTCTCCAAAAAATGCCTTCATTGCTGCCTGACTGTAGGCACCTTCCACGCCCTGAAATACTACGCGGACATTCTTCTTTTCCAAATGTTCTACCTGGGTAAACGGCAGTCTTCCCACAACTCCTTTTTTTGTCAGAAGCTGATACTGCAGCTTGCGACTCATGGACATAATCTGCTGAAACAGTTCCTCGATTCCATGACTGTTAAAATCATTATGAGTCAGTCCTTTTAAAGTCTCCAGCTTGGAATCTTCTCTTTCTTTGTCAAAGACCTTTTTCCCAGTCTCAATCTTGTATTCTGCCACCTGACTGCTAACAGCCATACGTTTTTCATACAATTCTACGATCTGACGGTCAATGTCATCAATCTGATTTCTTAATTCTGATAAATCGATCATAATCTACTCCTGTGTATGTTTTACTGCTTTTCGTATTTCGCCAAGGAAGGACAGGGAACCAAATGCCAGTACCACACCGTCATCCTCTCCTGCCTTCTGTATTGCTTTCTGTACAGCCTTCACAATATTCTTTTCTGCATGTACCTGAGGACAGTACTTTTTTGCTGCTTCTGCCAGTTCTTCTGCAGGAAGCGCCCTTGGATTGCCTGGTGTCTGGATAGTCGTCACTTCCTTCATATGAGGGAGAATCGCTTGCAGCACTTTATCGTATTCCTTATCCTTAAACACGCCGCAGACGCCATAGATCTGCTTTCCCTGCAGGCACTGCAGAATAGACTTCTCCAGTTCTGCTGCCCCGTCTGGATTGTGTGCTCCGTCGATAATCACCATAGGATCCTTCTGTAATACTGTAAATCTTCCATTCCAATGTGTGTGTGCAAAGCCTGCTCTCATCTGTACATCGCTGATCTGATATCCCAGTTCACGAAGTGCATATATACAGTTCAGTGCAATCACTGCATTTTTTATCTGATAGCTGCCGCCCAAATGAATACGGATATCCCGGTCCCTGCCAAAGGAAAATGTCTGCTCCTCCAGTCCATAGGTGATCTCTTCCGCCTGTTCCCAGTCCGCTACTTTCAGTGTTGCACCGCATTGACGTGCCTTTTCCTCAATGACCTTCATAGCTTCCAAGACCTGTCTGGCTGACACCACCACCGTTCCAGGCTTGATGATACCTGCCTTATGTCTGGCAATCTCTGCCAGTGTATTTCCCAGAAATGCGGTATGATCCTTGCTGATGGATACAATCACTTCCATCACAGTGGTGCGGATCACATTAGTCGCATCAGTATCTCCTCCCATTCCAGTTTCCAATACCACAATGTCACATGACTGATCCACAAAATATAAGAATGCCATGGCGGTCTCTACTTCGAAAATAGTCGGTACGGACATGCCTTTTTTCTGCATCCTGCCAACCGCCTGCTGTATTTTTTCCACATAACTTCCAACCGCCTCACGGCTGATATATTCCTCATTTACCTGAATCCGCTCCCGGTAAGAAAACAGCGTCGGTGAAATATAGCGTCCGACACGGTATCCTGCCTCTTTTAAAATCGTTGATAGATACGCCAGTACCGATCCCTTTCCATTTGTTCCTGCAATATGGATAAACTTCAGCCGGTCCTGAGGGTTTCCCAGTTCTTCTAACAGATACTCCATACTCTCAAGGCCCAGAATAATTCCATTTTTATTAACGTAATCCAGATAGCTTCTCGCTTCTTCGTATGTCATAATTTCTCCTTATTTTCTATCTGTTCAAAAATGCTTATTGTTTTCAGTATATCACACCTCATCTATTTTTCAAGGCACTTTTCCACAGTAACGTGATGCAAAGCAACTCTATTCCGGTATATTTTTTCGTAACAGGGACATACTTGAAATATGAAAAATTTTATGAAATGCGGCATCTGCGGCTGGTGTCTGGAACTGCTCTGGACCAGCCTGCATTCCCTCCTCCGCAGGGATTATAAGCTGATCGGCCATTCCTCTGTATGGATGTTCCCGATCTATGGCATGGCTGCTGTCATCGGACCACTGTCAAAAAAAATGAAAAACAGAAATATGGCACTTCGGGGGCTTATCTATATGAATGGGATTTTCAGCATGGAATACCTGACTGGTACGCTTCTGAAAAAGAAGAATATGTGTCCATGGGATTACAGCAATGCTCCCTTCAACTTCCGTGGTGTCATCCGGCTGGACTATGCACCAGTCTGGTTTGTTACAGGCCTCTTCTTTGAAAAAGTTCTGAAACAATGATTTTTCTTCTTGCTATTTTAAACTTTTCGTGTATACTGTTTAACAGAGTATACGAAAAGGAGATAATTAGATGAGACATTTGATGAACCCTCTGGATCTTACCGTAGAAGAAATCGACGGTATTCTTGATCTTGCCAATGACATTGAAGCCAATCCTTCCAAATATTCACATAAATGTGATGGCCTTAAGATTGCTACTTTATTTTATGAACCAAGTACACGAACACGACTCAGTTTTGAAGCTGCTATGATCAATCTGGGTGGTCAGGTACTTGGTTTTTCTTCGGCCGCAAGCAGTTCTGCAACCAAGGGGGAAAGCGTTGCCGACACCATCCGTATGATTTCCTGCTATGCAGATATCTGTGCGATCCGTCATCCAAAGGAAGGTGCTGCCTATGTAGCTTCCACCAAATCTTCCATTCCGGTAATTAATGCAGGTGACGGTGGACATCAGCATCCTACCCAGACACTGACTGACCTGCTAACCATCCGTTCCCTGAAGGGACATCTTGACAACCTGACAATCGGTTTCTGCGGTGACCTGAAGTTTGGACGTACTGTTCACTCTCTGATCCATGCCATGATCCGTTATCCGAATGTACGCTTTGTACTGATTTCCCCGGAGGAACTTCGTGTGCCAAGTTATATCCGTGAAGATGTGCTGGCAAAGAACAATGTTCCTTATAAAGAAGTGGTTCGTCTGGAAGATGCACTTCCGGAACTGGATCTTCTTTACATGACCCGCGTGCAGAAGGAACGTTTCTTCAATGAAGAAGATTATGTACGTATGAAAGATTTCTATATTCTGGATAAAGATAAAATGAAACTTGCAGGTCCTGATATGCTGGTACTTCACCCACTTCCTCGTGTTAATGAAATTTCTGTAGAAGTGGATGATGACCCAAGAGCAGCATATTTCAAACAGGTTCAATATGGTGTCTATGCTCGAATGGCCCTGATTCTCACACTGTTGAAATGGCGCAACCAGTAATTCAAAGAGGAGGTATAAACTTATGTTAAACGTAGGTCAGTTAAATGAAGGTTTTGTTCTGGATCATATCGAAGCCGGAAAAAGCATGACAATTTATCACTATCTGAAGCTGGACGAGCTGGATTGCACTGTTGCAATTATCAAAAATGCTACCAGCAATAAAATGGGACGAAAAGATATTATCAAAGTGGAATGTCCAATCGATATGCTGAATATTGATATCCTTGGATTTATTGATCATAATATTACCGTAAATATTATCAAAGACGGTGAAATTGTTGCCAAAAGGGAATTGACACTTCCTAAGAAGATTGTCAATATTCTGAAATGTAAAAACCCAAGATGTATCACTTCCATTGAACAGGGACTGGATCAGATCTTTACCCTGACCGATCCAGAAAAAGAAGTCTACCGCTGCAAATATTGCGAACAGAAGTATAAAGAATTTTAATGATGAACTTCAAAAAGATGTCCTGGAACAGCCATTGCTGTTTCAGGACATCTTTTTTGCTGTCATGTGCTTTTTACGTGAGCAAAGCGATAAGCCGGGTTATGTCGTGAATGATCATCTATCCAGGCCTGATGTTGCCACCAGGCTCAAGCGACCTACCTAAAGCTGACGGGCCGCCATATGCTTTTATTCGGTCTTGCTTCGAATGGGGTTTACATATGCCCTGTCTGTTACCAGCCAGGCGGTAGTCTCTTACACTGCCCTTCCACCCTTACCTCAAAAGAGGCGGTACATTTCTGTTGCACTATCCTTGGAGTCGCCTCCACCGGACGTTATCCGGCATCCTGCCCTATGAAGCCCGGACTTTCCTCGTCTGGCACCTTTCGGCCTGCCAGCCGCGATCATTTACCTTACTCACAATTAGACATCATATCGTATTCTTATCTTTTTGTCAAACAAAATTTATCTCTTATACCTGATAGCAGCTTCCTCCCACAAATTCCCGTAAAAGTGAATTCAGCGGGATGTTCTCGCTTGGAATGCTGACAAAATAATCCAGAAACTTCAGCAGACGCTTTGCCTCCTGATATTCCGGTTCCCCTCTTTTGATTCCCAGCAGAAGTGGCTGTGCATATACTTTCAAAACTGCCAGTTCATAGATCAGTGCAGAGTTGAACATCACATCTGCTTCCTCCTGATACGGGAAAATATGCGCTTCTTCACCTCTGCGCACAGATGGCCACATGGCTATGGTATCTTTTGCAAGAGTCCCTCTTGTTCTGGCATCTCGGACGATCCGGCGAAGGAGTCTTCCGTCAGTAGTCGGGATCCGGTTATGTTCATCAATGTTTAACTGTGTCAGGGCACTGATATAGATCTTGAACTTGCTTTCCTTTGGCAGTGTATAAGAAAGCCGGTCATCCAGACCGTGGATTCCCTCAATAACCAGTACATCATCCGGTCCCAGCTGCAATATATTGCCCTTATATTCCTTCTTTCCGGTCTTAAAGTTAAATACCGGCATATCCACCGCTTTTCCCGCCAGCAGATCCGTCATATTCCGGTTAAAGAGTTCAATATCAATAGCTTCCAGACACTCATAATCTGGGTTGCCGTCCTCGTCTTTTGGTGTATCTTCCCT
Organism: uncultured Lachnospiraceae bacterium; assembly: GCA_900544685.1. Classification (GTDB taxonomy): domain Bacteria; phylum Bacillota; class Clostridia; order Lachnospirales; family Lachnospiraceae; genus Marvinbryantia. The sequence goes on from UQWA01000018.1 coordinate 40,327, forward strand.
CTCCACAAAATAATTATCCATCGGAATTGGATGTGGCTTCATTCCGTTGGCTGCAAGCTGAGTAGACAAACGATGAGAAAACGTTGTCTTTCCCGAAGATGAAGGTCCTGCAATCATAATCAGCTTTTTCTCCGGCTGTGCCGCAATCATGGACGCGATCTCACTGATCTTCTTTTCCTGCAGTGCTTCCTGCACCAGCATCAGATCATGTACACCCTCTGATACAATCCGCTCATTTAAGTCCCCGACTGTACGGATATTCATCATCTCGCCCCACTTGAGAGACTCCTTCTGCACCTGAAACAGCTTGGCATCTGCATGAAACTCCGATACCTCTTCCGGTTGCATTCTGTTCGGCATCTGAAGCACGAATCCCTCGTCATATGGAATCAGGGCAAACTGGTCGAGATAACTGGTATCCGGTACCATATAACCGTAAAAATAGTCTTTGAACCCTGCCAGATCATAGATATTGACCTTGGAAGCAATCCGATAATGGAACAGCTTTTCTTTATCCTCCATTCCCAGTCTGTGAAACAGATCTATGGCATCATCTGTGGAAATGGATGACTTGGTAATCGGCAGCTTCTTCTCCACCATCTCATGCATGGATTTTTCCACCTGGTCTAAGAAGGAAGGAGATACCTCATTCTGTCCCGTTATCGTTATATAAAAACCATTTCCTACTGAATAATGAATGCCAACTCTGTCTACTAGTTCGAATCCGCCCACAGTATAGATGGCTTTCAGCAGAAGTAGAATCATACTCCTTCGATAAGTCATAAATCCATTCTTATCCTTTATGGTCAGGAATGTGATCTGGTCCTGATCTTTGATCTTCTTCGTCAGTTCTTTTAATTTTCCATTCACAGATGCCAGTACAATTTTACTGTCTGCATCTTTCTGAAACTCTTTTGCAGCATCCAGATAAAGGGTTCCTTCCCGGTATGTCATTTCTTTTCCGTCAATTTTTACCTGTAACATTTTTTCCTGCATATGAAGTTTCTCCTTTCTTCAGACCACCTGAAACGGATTCCCGCTTCCAGTCTTTTTGATTTCCAGTTCAGGGAACTGTGTCTTCAGATATTGTGCCATCCGTTCCACGAAAATATGTTCCAGACCGTAATGTCCTGCATCAATCACTGCAATTCCCTGATCTACTGCATCGATTCCATCATGATGCCCGATATCCCCGGTGATCATCACCTGTGCCTTTTTCTGAATAGCAGTTCCGATCATACTCTTACCTGATCCCGGACAGATAGCAACACGCTCAATCACCTGATCCAGATCTCCGAATATTTTTACCGTATCCAGTGCAAAAATTCTTTTGACAATCTGTGCACATTCTTCCACAGTCACCGGCCGTACCAGTGAGCCGACTCTTCCGATTCCTTCCGGTTCTCCAGTCTTACTGTCTGTCCCTGTTACTTCCAGCACTTCTGGCTGCCGGAGCTTCATCAGTTCTCCGGCTGCGCCTCCCATTTCTACCACATCATAATTGGTATGCATGGCATAATGACAGATATCATGGGAAATCAGACTGAATATTTTGTGCCCTGTCAGTGACTCTGCCTGAATCTTGCGTATTCCATCCAACATCAGTGGATGATGGGTCAAAAGCAGATCTGCCTGCCACTGCACTGCTTCGTCAATCACAGCATCCGTGGCATCCAGTGCCAGAAACACCTTCCGAACCGCCTTATTTTTTCGTCCCACCTGAAGACCGCTGTTATCCCAGCTTTCTGCTTTTTCCAGAGGAAATCTCTGTTCCAGTTTATGCGTTAATTCTTTTATCGTCATCTCATCTGCTCCTTTGTCAGACGTATCAGATTCTGTCTCTCCAGAACCTCGCCCCGCCTTTTTTCAATATGTTCCCCGCTTTTTCCTTCCAGTGACTGCAAAATCTCCCCGCAAAGCTTCTCTTCTTTTCCCAGAAACTCCAGCAATACCGGATTACCGGATGCAATCAGATACTTTCCAAAGGCATATTCCTGCTCTATCCATTCTTCCTGACTGCCATGTTCCACCCTCATCATGGGATAATACTTTCCCTCATCCAGTACCATATCTTCTGCTGTAATCCGATAACCATGCTCTGCAAGGAACTTACGTACCTGACCGATCTCAGACTGTGGCTGCAGGATCATTGATGAAACGGTTTCCAGTACTTCTTTTCCTGCTTCCAGAATCCGTATGGTGAGAAGACCTCCCATGCCTGCAATAATCACACAGTCAGCTTCTTCTGCCTTTAGTTCTGCTACTCCATCAGACAGCCTTGTGACAATCTGCGGTTCCAACCGGTATGCACAGATATTTCTCTGGGCCCGCTCCAGCGGGCCCTTATTCACATCCATGGCAATGGCTTTTTCGGTCAGATGATGTTCTGTCATATAGATGGGAATATATCCATGATCGGTTCCCACATCCGCCACACAGTGACATGTTCCTGCCAGTTTTACGATTGCTTCCAGTCTCTTTGATAACTGCATCATATGCTCCATTTCTCTCTTTCGTTCTGTCTTACTGCTCGCCAAAATCCACCTGAATTTTCTGTATCTGTGACAGCTTCTTCCGGTCTGCGATCATCTCCTGCAGTCCCTTCATATCCGTCGGATCCAGGCTGGCAGTTCTCTGCTCCAGACTGTGGGACAGGATCTTTCCCAGCGTCTCCTTAAATGCTTTCTCCCTGTCTGCATTTGTCTCCACCTGAATTGTTGTATTAAACAGGGACGCAGCTTCTCTCTGCTCCTCCGGCTCTGTAAAATGATTGATAATCCTTGCCGGAATCCGTTCTCCCTCATCATATTGTTCAAACAAAAGACCTGCAACTGTCTCATACAACTCTGTAGAAAAATCTTCTTTTTTCAGGAATTTTTTTACCACAGGATAAAGAGATGGGTACTCAATCAACCAGGTCAGCATCAGCTTCTGTGACTTTACCACACCTTCGTCCTTCTCCTGCCGTGCCTGCCGCATCTTTACCAGCGTCTTCGGAATTGGCACATTCTTCATGGCCATACGGTTCACCAGCTTGCGCAGGGCATCAAATCCCACTCCATATCTGGTTGCAACTGCCTCGATATAATTTTCTCGCTCCAGCTCCTGGTCAAATACCATCAGCTTCTTTGCCGTCTCCTCGTAAAATGCTGTTTTGCTCTGGGGATCCTGCATATCATAATTTTTCTGAAGAATGTCGATCTCGAACAAGAAACTGTTCTGTGCCTCATCTATCCGCTTCTGAAACTCCTCATTTCCCAGTGCCTTGATAAATTCATCCGGATCTTTATATGGCAGCATGGACAATACCCTGGTTGCCACGCCTGCTTCTTTTAGCAGTGGAATGGCTCGCAACGCAGCCTTCACACCCGCTTCATCACTGTCATAGGTCAGTATTACCTCATCTGTGTAACGTTTCAGGAGACTGGCATGCTGGGATGTCAGTGCTGTTCCCAGAGAGGCAACTGCATTTGTAAAGCCAGCCTGATGCATAGAAATCACATCCATATAGCCTTCACAGACCAGCATATATTTTTTTCGTGATGTCCGGGCAATATTCAGTCCGTACAGATTCCGGCTCTTATCAAATACTTTCGTTTCCGGAGAATTCAGATATTTGGGCTTTCCGTCTCCCATGACTCTTCCGCCAAACCCTATAACCCTTCCGTTCACATCCATAATAGGAAAGATCACACGGTTCCAAAATTTATCATACATTCCCCGCTTTTCATCCACATTCATCAGACCTGACTGGGCAAGAAGCTCATCACTGATCCCCTTACTCTTCAGATACTTATACAGGTCATTCCCGTATTTCGTGGAATATCCAAGACCAAACTTATGGATTGTCTCATCACTGAGCTTTCGACCCTTTAAGTAATTCATTGCCTGGATTCCGTGTTCACTGCGGAGCTGATAGTAATAATACTTCGCTGCCATCTTATTCATCTCAAGAATTCTGCTGCGAAGGTCCTGCTGCCGCTTCATTTCTTCATTCATTTCCTGCTGTGGCAGTTCCACACCCACCCGGTCAGCCAGGTACTTCAGTGCTTCCGGAAAAGAATAATTCTCATATTCCATGATAAATGTAAGCACATTACCACCTGCTCCGCATCCAAAACAATAATACATCTGCTTAGAAGGGGATACAGAAAAAGATGGTGACTTTTCATTATGAAACGGGCACAGCCCAAAATAGGAACTTCCCTTTTTCTGTAACTTCACATATCCGGATACCACATCCACAATATCATTTTTCATTCTGATTTCTTCAATCAGACTCTCTGCATATAACATAATAACTCCTCAAAACGTTACAGTTCACTTCGTTCACAGCAACATGCTTCGCAATGCACAGACATCATGCAGATGCATGATGTCGCGCGGTATGTCTCGGGTTTTCTGTGACCTACGCTCATAAAAAACACCTCGCAGGACATAAACTGTGAACAATTACTTCAGAACTGCCATAATTTAGGTATAAATAATTCGGTATATTTTGCCATGGCGTACTGATCTGTCATGCCTGAAATGTAATCACAGACAACGCGCTCCACACCTTCCCCTCTGTGATAAATCATGACCAGGTATTCCTCCGGCAGACTTTCCAGATGTTCTGTATAATAATCGTACAGGGAGCAGATTACCGATTCTGCCTTTCCCTCTTCGGCTTTGGCTATACTGCCGGTATATACATTTCGGAACATATATGACCGAAGATTTTTCATTGCCCATTCAATATCTCCGGTAGGATTAATCTGGGACTTTCCGAAACTGTTCTTTACAATATCACAGATCATAGTATTGAGCCGCTCCTTGGTGGAACTTCCCAGAATTCTGCGGTATTCTGACGGAATATCATCTTCTTTCAGAATTCCTGCCCTCTCTGCATCATCAATGTCATGATTAATATAAGCAATCTTATCTGCGAGCTGAACACATCTGCCTTCCAGCGTAAATGGATGTCCACTGGTACGATGGTTGCGTATTCCGTCTCGTACTTCCCAGGTCAGATTCAATCCCTGTCCTTTTTTTTCCAGTACCTCCACCACTCTCACGCTTTGGTCGCAGTGAATAAAACCCCCCGGGTTTAGCTGATTCAACACATGTTCTCCGGAATGTCCAAACGGTGTATGTCCCAGATCATGTCCAAGGGCAATTGCTTCTGTCAGGCTCTCATTCAGCGACAGAGCACAGCTTATGGTTCTTGCAATCTGAGATACTTCCAGCGTATGGGTCAGTCTGTCACGGTAATGATCACCCTGCGGACACAAAAATACCTGTGTCTTATGTTTCAGCCTTCGAAATGCCTTACAGTGTAGAATGCGGTCACGGTCTCTCTGATATGCCGGACGTATCTCGCAGGGCTTTTCATCCCGCTCTCTTCCTCTGGTATTTACACTCAGGGAAGCGTAGGGACTGAGCATGGCTTTTTCTCTTGCTTCCGCCTGTTCCCGAATGGTAAACATTTTTTCATATCCACCTGCCTGCATCACTGTCTTCCTTTCTTTTTTACAATAAACCGGATCATGCCTTCCTGGTCTGTCCGCCTTATCTCATACCCGGTCTTTTTCAGCCGCTCCAGCAGTTCCTGATGGGGATGCCCATAACGATTTCCTTTTCCACAGGAAATCATTGCCTGCTTTCCTCCAATTGCCTTCAGTAATTCTTCAGAACTGCTGTTTCTGGATCCATGGTGCGCCACCTTGAGCACATCCACTGGTTTGATTCCACTTTCCAGAAGCTGTTTTTCCCCTTCTCCTTCCAGGTCTCCGGTCATCAAAAGTGAAAATTTCTGATATACCACTCTTACCGTCATGGACGCTGCATTCTGGCTCTCATATGGGAAACGGGCAATCGGACCGCAGACTTCTATCTGCATGCCATCCTGCTCTATTTTATCCAGCCTCTTACAGCGCAGCACTGGTATCTGCTGACTCTCTGCCAGTTCCAGAAGCTGCTTTTCCAGATCTTCTTCCTGTATGAGATCGGGTATGAAAATACGCTTCACGGTAATTCCGTTACGGTTCTTCTGATTCCATCCTTTCTCATACCCTTCCAGAATCTCTATCAATCCGCTGACATGATCCTGATCAAAATGGGAAATCATCCATCCCTCCACTTCCCGTACGCCCCAATATTTTAGATAAGGTTCCAGGCAGTATTTTGCCAGATTCTTCTGTGTACTGCTGCCGCCATCCATCATCCAGACATGTCCCTGCTCTGTCTGAATGCAGATTCCATCACCTTGTCCCACACTTAAAAATGTGACAGACCAGTTCTGATCTCCCCGATAACTTAAAATTCCTATTCCTAGTATAATTCCAAATGTACTCTTTATCAAATCTATTTTTCTTTTTTTCAGTAAAATCATAAATAACAGAATTAACGTCAGATAATATCCTCCTGCTTTCCATATAGCAGGTCTTCCTGTAATCCATACTGCTCCCGGAAGCTTACCACAAAACCGGCACAGTGCAAAGGTAATCTGAAGCAGATAATGTACCGGTGCCAATATAAAGGTACTGGCTGTCGTGCTGACTGCACCTGCCAGAATTCCGCCGATTCCTGCCATGACAATTACCGACATGGAAGGAATCACAAAGAGATTTAGTAAAATCCCGTACATTGGTACCTGATAATAAAAGTAAGCTGTCACAGGCAGTGTCATCAGCCATGTGAGAATACTGACCTTAAAAGGTGACAGCAGTCTATGCGTCTCCGGAAGCGCCTGAGATGCTGCCACTCCCGTCACCGCTGCATAGGATAACAGGAAACCACTCTGAACTGACAGTCCAGGATCATGCAGAAGCATTAACACGCCGGCAACGGTCATTGCCGTGACCAGATCGTAGGTTCTTCCCAGTATCTGCGCTCCCAGAAACAGAAAAAACATCAGCATGGCTCTCACGCTGGATACAGAAAAGCCGGTCAGTTCTGCATAGAACCAAATCCAAATACCAGACAGCACAGATGCAGTTACAAATCCCCATTTTCTTTTTCTCAGGAACTGAAACAAAGACATGCCAATTACTGACACATGCAGTCCGGAAATAGCAAGTACATGAATAATCCCGTTTTTCTGGTAAAGCTCCCTTATTTCTCCGTCCAGCCCACTTTTTTCTCCCAGAAGAAGAGATTCCATCACACCTGCTTCTTCTGAGGAGAGACTTTTTCGAAGAACTGACCCAGCTTTTTCCTTCAAAATCCGGCAGCCTTCTCCCAGCCAGTCCACTGTTTTTTTTCTTCTCTCCACCTTTGCCTTTTTCAAAAGCATGACAATATTCTTTGATGCATAATACTTTTCTGCATCAAAGCCTCCATCATTTTCTGCTCTGGAAAAATACTGACAGATACCGGTTACCTGAACTTGATTTCCGATCTGAATTTCTGTTACTCTATTTAATTCTGCTTTTAGTCTGATGGTCTTTCCAGCCGAGACGGCCGGATTCGATGTTACTGAATTTGAATCTATAGAAATGTTTTTCAGATAAATACTCTGATGTTCTTCTTTTGTTTCTGTCCGGTACACAGTACCGATTACGGTCAGACTGCTTCCTTCCTGCCATGGATGGGGAATCCTCCCGGACTCCCCCATATCCCATATTCCGGTCATCAAAAGCCATACTATGACAGGAAAGCAGATCATACATAACTTTCGTTTTCTCAAACTGCATCCTTTCTTATATCGTTACTGTTCACTCCGTGACCAGCAACACGCTTCGCAGAACACTGGCTCTGAACAGTAACTTCATATCTTCTATAGTCCGATCTGAGGTTCTCCCAGATCTGTACTGTCTACAGAATTACTATCTTCCATAGTACTGTCCTGTATTTCAATAATCTCGCTGTTCCGATGAAACGGTCCAGCCAGACTTAAAGAATCTCCAAAGACTACATCGGAGCTTCCTTCTATCTGAAACTGTACCTTATCTACACTCAGATTGTCACATAAAGTATCCACAATAGAATACAGTACCACTTCCGGCTTTGCCACACCTTTCGCCGTATCCAGAAATTCCTGGTTCAGATTTAATGTACAGGTCTTATCTGAAACTTTCACATCCAGAACTTTCACACTGTCATTCATTACAGAACTGAGTCTGGTATTCATCGGTCCTGCAGTAAGCTGCTCCAGAATGACCTTCTCAATGACCGTATTTGTGGAATAATGTACATTCCTCATTTCTTTTACAATATGGTCACCTGTCAGATTGGAAAAATACAGTATCAGAGACGCATACTGGTAAGAGTTAATACCTACCGGATTGTGTATAAAACTTTCTCTGGTCATAGCTCCCACCGGTTCTCCTTTATGATCTCTTAACACATCATCTCCCACATGGAACACCACAGTCTTCACATCCTGAAACTGGGTCACCCCTTCTACCATTCCTGCACGGAGCAAAACCTCCTGGATAGCATTCATATTATGATATTCCGCATTGAATGTCACTGTAAGCTGTCCCCCGGTCAGATCCAGTTCCTGTATCTCCAGCTTCTCCGGTACCAAACTGCTCTGCCCGTTTCCCTGCATGGTATCCTGCATCTTTTTCCACATTTCCTGTATACATGCAAGAGTATCATCTCCCTTAATCTGATATCCGGAAGATAACAGTGTATCTCCGTCCTCATTGGTATAATATACCTGATATCCGGAAGAATCACTTTTTTTCTCAGCACATCCACTAAGCAAAAGCATTGCTGCTGCAGCCGTTAAAATCGTTCTTTTCTTCATATTCCCTTTCCTGCCTGCTTCACTTATCATTATTCCTGATAAACCAGCGGTACACGTACCGTAAATGTGGTTCCTTCTCCTTCTTCACTGTATACCTTAATAATACCGTGATGCATGAGAATTCCGCTTCTGGCAATGGCAAGTCCCAGACCTGTTCCTCCGATCTCTCTTGAGTGAGACTTATCTACACGATAGAATCTCTCAAAAATACGTTCCTGGTCTTCTTTCGGAATTCCAATTCCATTATCTTCTACTTTTACATAAAAGTACTTATGATCTGTATTGATGGATATCCGCACCCATCCGCCTTCTTTATTGTACTTCACCGCATTTTCCATGAGATTAGACAGTGCCAGGGTCAGCTTCGTCTCGTCTACTTCTGCAATTACCGGTTTATAACTGTCCAGCGTCAGATCAATATTACGTTTCTGGGCAATTGGCCTGAGACGCTTCATAATCAGTTCAATCAGTTCGTTAATATTCGTGGACTGAATATTAACGTCAGCAGCTTTCTTATCCATCTTTACCAGTGACAGGAGATCATTAATGATTTTATTTTCTCGCTCAATCTCCTCTGCGATATCTCCCATAAATTCTCTGTATAGCTCTGCAGGTACATCTTCCTGCATCAGGAGTGAATCTGCAAGTACTTTCATGGAAGTTATCGGCGTCTTCAGTTCATGAGACACATTGGATACAAATTCCTGTCTGGAATCATCCAGTGTCTTCATTCTGGCAAGCATCTGATTATATGCCTCAGACATTTCCCTGGTCTCCGTATAATCCAAAATCATAAGATCTCCGTCCAGGAAACCGCCGCTTACTTTTTCCAGTGACTTGGTGACTCTCGCAAACGGTTTCACCAGATATCTAGAAAGGTAGAATGCGGTAACCAAGACCACAAGAATCAGTACTGACTGTAATACAAATACCTTGCGGCTCAGTTCCTCCCTGTTCTCTACAATATCTGCTGTTTCTGAGCTGATGACCAGTGCACCGATCACCTGTTTATTCACTGACTCCCTGATCGGAAGAGCCAGTTCAATAAACTTGTACTCTCCGTCATGGGTCAAACTGGTTTGGTTCTTAAAACACTGTACTACTTCCCTGGATACCAGTGTCTTTCCTTCATCCAGGTTAAAAGTATCCTCGATTACCTTAAACTCATCATTCACCACTACCATTCTGCCATTATAAAGTGTTGCAAGCTGTTCCATCTCCGTCTCAAAACCATCAAGCTGAAGTTCTTCCCCCTGAAGGGAATTTCCCATCCTGTCTGCAAAATTCTCGCACTGATTCTGAAGCATTTTCCCTCTCTGAATCAATGACTGATCCTGATAATTTTTCAGAATACTCATCTTCATCAGCAAAATCGGTACAATTCCAACCACACATAAAATGATGAAAATCCGGAACTGCAAACTCTTCAAATACCGTTTTAATCCGATTTTTTCTATCAAACTCTGTATTTTTTTCATTAAACTCTCCCGTTGCCCTTTATGTCATATAACACGAGTAAAAAAGAGCTGATTGCTCAGCCCTTCTCCTTATCTCTTAATGCTGAAAAAAATAGCCAACGCCCCATTTGGTATGTACATACTTCGGCTCGCTTGGATTTACCTCAATCTTCTCCCTGAGTCTTCTGATATGTACATCCACCGTTCTGACATCCCCAGGATATTCATATCCCCAGACAATGTCCAGCAGATTCTCTCTGCTGTAGACCTTGTTCGGATTAAATACCAGAAGTTCCAGAACATCAAATTCTTTTGCCGTAAGGTTGATCTCTTTTCCGGCAATGCTGACACGTCTTCCCTCGCAGTCCAGCATCAGATCCCCTACCTCGATGGTCTTACTCTTGGCTTCTGCAGCTGCAAACTTGCTGGTTCGTCTCATGATTGCCTTGATCCGTGCCTTAACCTCCAGAATGTTAAACGGCTTGGTAATATAGTCATCTGCACCGTATTCCAATCCCATGATCTTATCCATATCATCCCCTTTGGCTGTCAGCATTACCACCGGTACATTGGAAAATTCACGGATCTGCTGGCATACAGACAGACCATCTACCTTCGGCAGCATCAGATCCAGAAGTACTACATCATATTCCTTTGCATGCACCATATTCAGTGCCTCTTCTCCATCATATGCACAGTCTACTTCCATACCATCCTGCTCCAGACTGAACCGGATTCCTTTTACAATATTCTTCTCATCATCGACAACTAATACCTTTTTCGCCATCTGACTTCTCCTCACTCCACTACAATTTGATCTTTTATTTTTTGAAATGTCGATTCCTTGATGCCACTGACATTCATGATCTCTTCGATTGTCTGAAAATTCCCATGTTCCGTCCGATATGCGATGATATCTGCTGCTCTTGCCGCTCCGATTCCGGATAATGTCATCAATTGCGTCTGATCTGCAGTGTTGATATTTATCCTGCCACTTTCTGTCTCTTCTGTCGTTATCATACCGATATCAGTCTGTACCGACAGATCCACAGCTTCTTCTTTCGTATATACACGGACCTTCATTCCGTCTGTCACTTTCTCTGCCTGATTGAGTACATTAAGATCTGCTTCTGCTGTCAGTCCTCCCGCCAGCTTCACCAGGTCACAGATACGTGCACCATCTTCCAGTTCATAGACTCCTGGATTCTCCACAGCCCCACAGATATCTGCATATAACAATACTGTCGGCTCTGTCTCTACGGTATCCTTGTCCTGATTACTGTTCTTCACTACGTTATTCTCCTGACCACTCTCCGTAACTGCGTCACCGGATACTTCCGACTCTGCTGTCTCTGTGAAAAACGATTCTTCTACCGTCTGCCAGACCACATCCTTTTCTGATCTGCCACAACCGGTAACTCCAAGCATCACTGCCAACATAAAGCTGACAGCCTGTGACTTTCTCTTTTTCATCTAAACACCCCTTCCGGTTTTCACCTCTGGGGTCTCCCCGAACATAATTATACCATGGTACAATCATTCATATTTTAACGAACTTTCCCATAAATTACAATAGTATTTTTTGTTTTCGTAACATTTTTATAATTCAAATGTAATAACTCCTGCTGCGGCAATCAAAAGTCCCAACAGTTTTCTCATGGAAAACGGTTGTTTCTCCATCCCAAAGATTCCAGCCAACTCAATGCCCCATGCCACAGTAAGCTGGGAAATTACAATCAGCATAGCTGCCTTTGCAGGTCCAAGTCCATTCATGCTCCAGATGACGGTTGCTGTAATAAATGCCCCAATTACACCGCCCAGTAAGACATACTTATCTGATATCTCAAACAGGCCTCGGAAACTGGTTCTGTCACAGACCAGCCATGCTACGACACATACCAGTAAAGCGGTAAACTGCACAAACGATGCTGATACCCAAATACTGGTCTGTTTTGTTACATCTGTATTAAAAACCCCCTGCATACTCATCAATGCACCAGATACCAGTGCTGCAATTACTCCAAACATAGAAAAACTCCTTTTTGATTTTAGTATAATCAAAAGGAGTTCCTTCTATTCGTATCTGTCTGGTACCTTTATTTTACCAATGCATCTATTGTCTCTGACAGCTTCTGCACGAATTCATCTACATGTTGTTTTTCGATAATCAGCGGTGGAACCATACGAAGTACATCACTGCCTGCAGAGATCACAATCAATCCATGATTCAGTGCTTCTTTCGTGATATCTCCTACTTTCACACCATTACTGATTACCAGCCCCTGCATCAGACCTTTTCCTCTTCTGGCTGTGATGCAGTCATACTTCTGCATCAGCTCATCCAGTTTTTCTTCAAAATACGGCGCTATCTCATTCACGTGTTCCACAATCTTTTCAGACTCAAACAGATCCAATACCTTCGATACTGCCGCACAAGCAAACGGGTTGCCGCCATAAGTAGTTCCATGATCACCAGGAACCAGAGAAGCCTTTGCTGTTTTCTCATTCAGTACGAATGCTCCTACCGGAACACCACAGCCCAGAGCCTTTGCTGTGGTCATGATATCCGGCACCACACCATACTGCTGACACGCAAACATAGCACCGGTACGTCCCATACCACACTGGATCTCATCCAGGATCAACAGAATATCTTTTTCATCACAAATCTGGCGCACTTCTTTCAGGAATGCCGGATCTGCCGGATAAATACCGCCTTCTCCCTGTACTGTTTCCATGATAATCGCACAAGTCTTATCCGTAATCTGGGCCCTTACACTGTCAATATCATTAAAATCAGCAAACTTTACACCGCCCATCAGTGGTCGGAAGGCTTCCTGATAATGGAAATTACCGGTTACAGAAAGTGCTCCCACACTTCGTCCATGGAATGAATGATTCATGGCAATGATCTCATGGTCTGCCTGTCCATCCTTAAGCCATGCATATTTTCTGGCTGCCTTGATAGCTCCTTCAATGGCTTCTGCACCACTGTTGGTAAAAAACACCTTGCTCATGCCGCTGGCCTTAATCAACTTTTCTGCTGCTTCTCCCATCGGCACATTATAATACAGGTTGGAAGTATGCATTACCTTATCGATCTGGCTTTTCAGTGCTTCATCGTATCCAGGATAATGATAACCTAGAGCATACACTGCAATCCCTGCCGCAAAATCCAGATATTCTTTTCCGTCAGTATCTTTTAAATACACACCGTTTCCAGATTCCAGAACCACCGGAAAACGATTATAAGTATGCAGTACATACTGTTCCGTCTGTTCCATATATGCATTCATATTTTCTTCCTCTTTTCCTATTCTTCTTCATCATCTGCAATAATTGCAGTACCAATACCTTTGTCTGTAAAGAATTCCAGAAGCAGGCAATGTTCAATTCTTCCATCCAGAATATGTACTCTGGAAACACCAGATTTGATCGCATCCACACAGTTCTGAAGCTTCGGAAGCATACCTCCTCCCACATGTCCACTGGCAAGAAATTTTTCTGTCTCGCTGACTGTCATACGGGAAATCAGTGTCTCTTTTCTTACCGGGTCTTCATAGACACCTTCAATATCTGTCAGGAATGCCAGCTTTGCTGCACCCATGGCAGATGCAATAGCGCAGGCTGCATCATCAGCATTAATATTATAAGAGTGATACTCATCATCAGATCCAATCGGGCAGATCACCGGCACCAGATCGTTATCCAGCAGTTCTTCCAGAAGTCTGGTATTGACTTTCTTAATTTCCCCTACAAATCCTATATCCTGACCTTTGGACAGTTTTTTTTCTACCCTTAAGGTTGTACCGTCTTTTCCACTGATACCAACTGCATGGATGCCTACCTTTTCCATCATGGATACCAGACCTTTGTTGATCTTATTCAAAACCATCTCGGCAATCTCCATGGTATCCTTGTCTGTCACACGCAGACCATTGACAAAATTTGTCTCAAGACCAGCTTTGTTTACCCATCTGGTAATCTCTTTTCCGCCACCGTGTACGATAATAGGGCGGAAACCTACCAGCTTCAGAAGTGCTACATCACGGATCACGCTTTTCTTTAATTCATGATCCACCATGGCACTTCCACCATATTTGACTACAATAATCTTTCCACGAAATCTCTGTATATATGGAAGGGCTTCAATTAAGACCTCCGCTTTCTCCTGCCAATTTTCCAGTGTTTCCATTTTATAACTTCCTTTCCTCACCTGCATTTACTGATTAAATGCAGTAATATTCTCCTCATTTAATGTGAAATCATAATAATTCAAATCTTCCCGCTTTGTCCAGCCAATCTCTTTCCAGAATGCATTACCAATGTCATTTTGGGTAAAAGCAATCAGACATACTTTATTGATCTGATCCTTTTTCAGTGCCTGCATGGCAAATACTACCATGGACTTACCGATTCCCTGCTTCCGGTAATCCGGGTGCACGCAAACGTGATACAGACATCCTCTTCTTCCGTCGTGACCACATAAAATGCTGCCAATGACCTGACCGTCTTTTTCCGCAACAACACTGCAGTCTGGATTTCTTTTCAGGAATCGCTCTACACCCTCTCTGGAATCGTCGATACTTCTGATTCCAAATCCACTGATCTTCATCCAGAGTGCATGTACCTGATCAAAATCTTCTATTTTCATTGCCCGAATCTTTATCTCTTCTGTCATAAATCCTCAGCTTTCCTACGGGAACATTGGAACCAGTTCCAGTCCCGTACTTTCTTCCAGTCCGAAGACCAGATTCATATTCTGAACTGCCTGTCCGGCAGCACCTTTTACCAGATTATCCAATGCACCCATAACAATCACTCTGCCGGTACGCTCATCAATCTTGAAGTTCACATCTACATAATTACTGCCCTCAACCCATTTAGTCTGCGGGCAGACATCCTTATCCAACACACGAACAAACTTCTCTTTTTCATAATATTTGTCATAAGCAGCCCTTACTGTCTCATAAGATACCTTTTCTTTTAAAGAAGCATAAGCAGTCACCAGAATACCTCTGTTCATCGGTACCAGATGCGGAGTAAAGTTCAGTATAATCTTTTCTCCTGCCGCATAGCCAAGCTGTTCCTCGATCTCAGGTGTATGTCTGTGAGTTGCCACACCATAAGCCTTCATATTCTCATTGACTTCGCAGAACAGATTGTCCATCTTGGCTCCTCTTCCTGCTCCTGAAGTTCCTGATTTGGCATCAATGATAATAGTAGAAGGATCAATCAGTCCTTCTTTTACCAGTGGATACAGGGACAAAATGCTGCATGTGGTGTAACATCCAGGATTCGCTACCAGTCTTGCCTTCTTAATATCTTCCCGGTTGATCTCACACAGTCCATAAACTGCTTCTTTAATATACTCCGGTGACTTGTGCTCAATACCATACCATTTTTCATATGTTTTTACGTCTTTAATACGAAAGTCGGCGCTTAAATCAATCACTTTTACCTTAGACAGAATCTCCTCATTGATCACAGATGCACAGAACCCCTGTGGTGTAGCTGTAAAAATCACGTCCACCTCTTCTGCCAGCTTATCCAGATTGTCGTCCTTACATACATCTTCTACAATCTGGAACATATTGCGGTAAATATCTGCGTATCTCTGATCAATGTAGCTTCTTGAACCGTACCATTTGATTTCTACTTCAGGATGTCCCATTAATAATCTTACGATTTCTGCTCCTGCATAACCAGTTGCACCTATAATACCTGCTTTTATCATACTATTTTTCCTTCCTATGATTAATCCAGTCTGTATCTGCCAATACTTTTGCTGATGCGAGACCTTATTTCATCCTCTATGAACAGTTACCTGACTATTTATCATACCTTTATTTTTTTGATATTTCAAGAGACATATTCTGAATGCCTGATTTATACTTGCATAATTATACATTGTTTTTGCATATTATGCAAGTATGTTTTTATATTTATGCATTTATTCCTATTTCGTTCTGTATAAATATGTAATATCAGCAATTTTTATATTGCAAACCTTCTTTAAATGATGTATAGTTAAATCTAGCTGGGCAGACTAAACAGGTTTGCCACAAACAGGAGGATTTATAATATGAAAGAAAAAGTTATTCTGGCTTATTCCGGTGGTCTGGATACCACTGCCATGATTCCATGGTTAAAAGAAAATTTTGATTACGATGTTATCTGTTGCTGTGTAAATTGCGGACAGGGAAACGAACTGGATGGTCTGGATGAGAGAGCCAAATTATCCGGTGCTGCAAAATTATACATTGAAGACGTTACAGATGAATTTTGTGACGATGTCATCGTTCCATGTGTTCAGGCAGGTGCTGTATACGAACACAAATATCTGCTTGGAACCTCTATGGCAAGACCGGTTATCGCAAAACGTCTGGTAGAAATTGCAAGAAAAGAAGGCGCTACTACTATCTGCCATGGTGCTACCGGTAAAGGAAATGACCAGATTCGTTTTGAACTGGCTATCAAAGCTCTGGCTCCTGATCTGAAAGTCATCGCTCCTTGGAGAATGACTGATGTATGGACCATGCAGTCTCGTGACGATGAAATCGAATTCTGTAAAAAACATGGTATTGATCTTCCATTTGATATGAGCCACAGCTACAGCCGTGACCGTAACTTATGGCATATCAGTCATGAAGGTCTGGAACTGGAAGATCCTTCCAATGCACCAAATTATGATCATATGCTGGTTCTTGGTGTGACACCGGAAAAAGCTCCGGATGAGGGAGAATATGTTACTATGACATTTGAAGAAGGTGTTCCAAAGAGTGTAAATGGAAAAGAAATGAAAGTTTCTGATATTATCCGTGAACTCAATGCTCTGGGTGGAAAACATGGAATCGGTATCGTAGATATCGTAGAAAACCGTGTTGTTGGTATGAAATCCCGTGGTGTTTATGAAACTCCTGGTGGAACCATCCTGATGGAAGCTCACGATCAGCTGGAAGAACTTTGTCTTGACCGTGAAACTATGGAAACCAAGAAAAAACTTGGCAGCCAGCTGGCTCAGGTTGTTTATGAAGGAAAATGGTTCACTCCACTGAGTGAAGCTCTTCAGGCATTTGTAAAGAGCACTCAGAAATATGTAACCGGTGAAGTAAAATTCAAACTTTACAAAGGCAATATCATCAAAGCCGGTACGACCTCTCCATATAGCCTGTACAATGAATCTCTTGCTTCTTTCACAACTGGTGATATGTATGACCACAACGACGCAAGCGGATTTATCACACTGTTTGGTCTTCCATTAAAAGTTCGTGCCATGAAGCTCATGGAAGTAGAAAAGAATAAAAAATAAAACTACATAAGAACAGGAGTTTGTCATCAGATATACATATAATGACAGACTCCTGTTTTATTATACCTTTTTATCAGATTATCTTTACAGCATTTTCTACTCTATTATAATAAATTTTATATCAAATTTATATTAAAGTAGGAGGGAGTTTTATGTTTCAAAATCCAAAGCCACGATTCTGTCATTCATTGCGCTGGATAGTTTCTTCACTGTTGCTTACTTTTCTGATCTTTTTGTATTTTCCATCCACTTGTTCCGCAATTGATTTTGTCTGACCTGCTCAAACTGATTATTATGTCGTCAATACATTGTACTATTATTTATATTATAATAATGGTGGTCCACATAGTACCAAGTGTAAAAACACCAATTCTATTGATATCGGATCCGGCGGAAAATCAAATGTAGTGATTGTTGCCGCCGCTGATGGTACTGTAACAAAATCTTTATACGATACCGTAACTGGATTTGGAAACTATATTGCCATTGAACATTCCGACGGCAGTACCACCTTATATTGCCACTTAAAGGAGAGAAACGTTACCGTTGGACAGCATGTCACACAGGGACAACCGATTGGCATTATGGGAAATACCAGTGCTACCAAAAAATCTATTGGCGTACACCTTCATTTTGAATGGAATGGCGGAGATCCTTGGTCATCCATTTACCGAGATAAATATGCCGATAAATTCAAAATTTCCACTGACGTTTATCAGGCGAATAAAAATAAGTCGTCTATTTCTTCATTTAGTAAATCACTTGTTGACTGGGTGGCTCAAAATTGTATTCTGGAAAATGGCTACTATATTCTGAATGCAAAAATCTCCATAGACAGTGATATTCCCTCTATCCAAATTGATGAAAGCAATGCTTTTCTATGGAGCGTTTATGGTAATATTCAAAAATCCGATGTTAAATGGGAATCATCCAATCAGGTTACCTGGTCTTTTTCAAATTCTAAGATTGTCACTGTTAATAGGAATGGTCTGATCAAAGCAAAATCTGCCGGTAATTGTATTATTTATGCAAAAGCGAACGTTCTTACTGCCTCTTGCCGCATACATGTAAAATCCGACGCAGAACTTGCCAAAGCGGCCTACACAGCTTTCCAGAAAAAGCATTCTCTCTCCAGTTTTCTCATCGTAGATCTGGATAAAAATAAGATTCCAGAACTACTCTGTTTTGATAATAAGAGCTGGAAAGCACTTGTATATACCTATAATGTGAAAAAGAAAAAAATGATCTTACTTTGTTCCTGTAATTCTGGTAAAGGCTATGGTTCTTACTATAACGCAAAGAATCATCAAGTAGCTCTTTACAATTGTACTACCGGCGGTGTTAAATTCTCTATTTACAAAATTAAAGGTACAAAAGCAACCCGTCAAACTATCTATAAAAGTACCAGAATTTCTCCAGGAAACTATAGTTACAAGAAAAATAGCAAAAAAATATCCTCTTCTTCATGGCAAAGAGAAACAGGGCTTTGCCCTAACAAAAAAAGCTGGTTATCTCCCTACCAATTTCAGTAGGAACACCAGCTTTTTCACTATTTTTACTTATTAAAATCTTTCTTGCAGATATCTGCCAAACAGCACCGATCACAATATGGCTTCGTCCTTGCAGTACAGACTTCTCTTCCATGAATCACAAGTCTGTGGCAGAAATCACTGCCCTTTTCCGGTGGTATGATCTTCCACAATGCCATCTCTACTTTTTTCGGCTCTTTGATGTGATCTACCAGACCGATTCTGTTACATAATCTGATGCAATGTGTATCCGTCACAATAGCCGGTTTCTGAAATACATCTCCCATGATCAGATTTGCACTTTTTCTTCCTACGCCTGGAAGCTCCAGTAACTGATCGAACTGATCCGGAACCTGATCCTGATACTTTTCATGGAGCATCTTCATACAGGCACTGATATCTCGCGCCTTGCTTTTTCCCAAACCACATGGCTTTACAATTGCTTCAATATCTTCCACATCTGCCGCCGCCAGTGCAGCCACACTTGGATATTTTTCAAATAAACCTTTTACTACTACATTCACTCTTGCATCGGTACACTGTGCTGCCAGCCTGACACTGACCAGTAGTTTCCATGCTTCGTTATAATCCAGTGTACATCCTGCATCTGGATATTCTTTTTCCAGTCGTTCTACAACTTCTAATGCCAGTTCTTCTGTTGTCATACCCTATATCCTTATTCCAGATTCTGAAATGCTTCTGCCATATATTCCAAATCTTCTTCTTCATTTGTGCCAGTACAACGAAGTTCCACTTCTGTTCCTTTGGCAATTGCCTTTGATACAATATTTAAAAGACTTTTCGCATTAATCACGGCGCCTTCATATACAATCTCTACTTTTGAAGAACAATGCTCCGCTGCTTTGGACAGACGAGCTGCAGGGCGTACATGTAATCCAGATTTGTTTGTGATTTCAATTATTCTGCTTACCATATCCGTTTCTCCCAAAATTATTCATGAACACTCATATTCTAATATACCAGAGATTTCTTTCTACTTCAAGAAGCAGAATTGGGAAACTCTGACATTTCCACATTTTTATTTGCTTATAACGAAAAAAAGATTCAGAAACATTTCTGAATCTTCTCTGAATCTCTGTAATAATTGTTGTACCTTCAAAACCGCATACGGTAAATACTTTTCATCCGTGTTTCCCAAACCATTCCTG
>UQWA01000019.1 GCA_900544685.1 uncultured Lachnospiraceae bacterium
TTGAATATATTATATAACTTCAATACATTAATTTCAACTAAGTATGGAAAGAACCTTATTACCGCTTACCGTGTTCTTATTCTGAAGATTTTTATTTTTTGCCATCACAAATACCTCCTGAAATATTAATTTTTTGTTACGCTATTTATTATTTCTTAATATTTACAAAATATGTATTGCAATTTTTACCAAATTATATTATAATGCAACTTGTAAGAGTTACTACTCTTGCAACCCCTTATTAATTATTTATACTCCCCTCGAAACAGCCGGTAGCTCCCCTACCGGCTGTTTCATTTCCGCAAACAACGGGCTAAAACCATGCTTACAAGAGCCTCGGCAACTGTTACCAATAACTTGAGAAACTCACAAAGCATACTTGATTTCTATTTTCATCTGCATTATACTAAAACATAGTTTGCATGTTCTGCCTATAAAAGTATGGCATTATTGTAGCAATTAATAAAGGGAGAGTATATCTATATGAAAAAAACATGGAAGTTTGCGCTTCTTGTTGCAGTCAGCTCCACGTTTCTTCTGACTGGCTGCCGACGTCAGCCGATCGAAACAGAATCTGAGACGCAGTCCGAAACGCAGACAGAAAAAGTTACTGAAAAGCCGACTGAAAAAGTCACTGAAAAAGCTACTGAAAAACAAACTGAAAAGGAATCTGTTTCTTCTGGTTCTACAAATAAATCAACTACTCAGTCGTCACAGAAAACTTCTGTAGCACCAAGCGAAACAAATTCAACCGAACAGACAGCTTCTTCAGACAGTTCATCCACTCAGACTTGTCCATACTGTTGCCAGAGTTTCAGCACTGTTCCAAATGCTGACGGTACCTCTGAATATTCCACACATTATGCGCAGGAAAAAGCATATGCTGATATGTATGGCATCCAGCCATCCAGTGACGTTTCTGACAGTAGCTCCAATACCGCCAACAATTCATCCAGCAGTTCCGATTCATCTACTGATTCAGATAATGCTGCTGACAGTTCTTACAATTATGATTATAACAGCGGTTATGCTTCCGATCAGTGTCCTTATTGTGGTCAGTGGTTTTCCACAGCTCCGGATGCTTCCGGCTATTCACCTTACGGAGAGCATCTTGCTGCAGAATCTGCTTATGCGGCTACTTATGCCGCGGAGCAAGGTCAGCAGTATCAGGAATGCCCCTACTGTGGTCAATGGCTGGATTCCGCTACTTACCAGGATCATATAACGAATCTTTATTAATCCCATTGCATTGTATACAAAAAAAGAATGTGCCGCAGCGCATTCTTTTTTTGTATTAAACCAGAAAATCTCTCAATCGTTTGCTTCTGGACGGATGTCTCAGCTTTCTGAGGGCTTTTGCCTCAATCTGTCTGATTCTCTCTCTGGTTACATTAAATTCTTTCCCCACTTCTTCCAGTGTACGCGCACGACCATCAATTAGTCCGAAACGTAACTGTACGACCTGTCTCTCTCTATCAGTCAATGACTCCAGTGCCGTGCTCAGTTCCTCTCTCAACATGGAGAATGCCGCCGAATCTGCCGGTGATAATGCAGAATCATCCTCAATAAAATCTCCCAGATGACTGTCATCCTCCTCACCAATCGGAGTATCCAGTGATACCGGGTCTCTGGAAATTTTTAACACCTCTCTGACGCGTGCCACAGGTACACCCAGTCTGTCTGCCACTTCCTCAGGAGTCGGTTCACGTCCCAGTTCCTGTAAAAGAGTTCTGGTCATACGAAGAGTCTTATTGATAGTTTCTACCATATGCACCGGCACACGGATCGTTCTTCCTGTATCCGCAATTCCCCTGGTAATTGCCTGTCTGATCCACCATGTTGCATAGGTACTGAACTTAAATCCCTTTGAATAATCGAATTTATCCACTGCCTTCATCAATCCCATGTTACCTTCCTGAATCAGATCCAGAAACGGCATTCCACGACCCACATATTTTTTAGCAATACTTACTACCAGTCTTAAGTTTGCTTCTATTAACTGCTTCTTCGCGCTCTCATCTCCTGCTTCCACACGCTGCGCCAGTGCAACTTCTTCTTCTGTAGAAAGCAGTGGTACATTACCAATCTCTTTCAGATACATACGTACCGGATCTTCTGTACTGACACCTTCCAGCACATCTGCATCATCAATGATCTCAACTTCATCCTCATCACTGAGAATCATCTCATCATCAGTATCCAGCAGCAGTTCTGTTGTATCTTCTACATTGTCATCCTGAAGAACGTCAATGTTATTCTTTTCCAGATATTCCAGAATCAGATCCATCTTCTCTTCATTGATCGGCATAGACGCAAACGCATCGTTGACCTGCTTATAGGTCAGCACATTTTTCTTAGTCTTGGCATCCTCAACTAATTTTGTAAGTATCTTCGTGAACTGTTCCTGTAATTCATCCATAAATTACCAAATCTCCTCTCAAGGTAATCTTCGGGCCACCTTTATGCTCTACATATTCTCTGGTAATTGTTACCTTACCAATATTATCATCTTTTGGAATTTCATACATGATATCAAGCATGATTTCCTCAATGATTGCCCTAAGCGCTCTGGCACCGGTCTTTTTCTCCAGTGCTTTTTCAGCAATCGCCTCCAGTGCCTCATCCTCAAACTCCAATTTTACTTCATCCAGCGCTAACAGCTTCTGGTACTGCTTTAAGATTGCATTCTTTGGCTCTTTTAAAATCTTAACCAGCATATCCTTATCCAGTCCCCTCAAGGTAAATATAATCGGCAGTCGTCCGATAAATTCTGGGATCATTCCGAAATTACGGATATCCTCAATAGTCACCTTCTCCAGAAGGTTCGGGTCACTGTTATACTTATCCTTCAGGTCTGCCTGAAAGCCCATGGAAGACTGTCTGTTCAGTCTTTCTTTTATAATATCTTCCAGACCAGGAAAAGCGCCTCCACAAATAAACAGAATGTTCCTGGTGTTGACTGTCTCTAACGGGACCATGGCATTCTTACTGTTGGATCCTACCGGAACCTCCACTTTGCTGCCTTCTAAAAGTTTTAACATTCCCTGCTGAACAGACTCACCGCTGACATCACGCTGATTTGTGTTCTTTTTCTTTGCAATCTTATCTATCTCATCGATAAAAATGATTCCCTGCTCTGCCTTCTGCACATCATTTCCTGCCGCTGCAAGCAGCTTGGAAACAACGCTTTCGATGTCATCCCCAATATATCCTGCTTCTGTCAGGGATGTGGCATCTGCGATGGCCAGAGGAACATCCAGGAGTTTTGCCAGTGTCTTCACCAGATAAGTCTTACCACATCCTGTCGGTCCTATCATCAACATATTGGACTTCTCAATCTCAATATCATCCATAGTTCCCGTGGCAACTCTCTTATAATGATTATAAACTGCAACTGAAATCACTTTTTTGGCATATTCCTGTCCAATTACATATTCATCCAGCTTCTCCTTAATCTTATGAGGTGCCGGAACAGACTTTAAATCCAATACAGGTGCAGCTTTTTTCTTCTTGACTTTCTGTCGCTGTGGTATCTGACTGGTCAGATCTGACATATTAATCATCTGCATATTTGGGAACTTCTTTGACATCTCCATCAGTTCCTGATACGTATTCGCATCCATCTTGCTCATACTATTAAAAGACTTCTGCATGCAGTCCGGACAGATACACATGTTCGGCATCAGTTCAATCATCTTGCCGGTCTTGCTCTCCGGTCTGTGACAGATACAGCAAACTTTTTCGTATTCATCAGTATCCGTCTCAACAGGTGATACCGTTGTTTCCTTCGTCATATCTTCTGTCTTGTTTTCTTCTGACACGTATTTTTCTCCTTTATTGACGCATATACTATGCATACTAAACCCATAATAAGTAATACTAACATAAAATTCTTTTTAATACAAGTGGGAAATGAAAAACCATGGGATTTTGATATATCCCATGGTCTTTCATCGTTTTAGAATCCAAAGTAACGGAACAGGTCTCCCAGGCCGCCATATTCATCTGAATATGGTATCTGGCTTCTGCCTCCGAAATCGTACCAGTCTTCTCCGTACGGATTCTGATTATATTGGTCCTTGCCATCCGAATAGCTGTCATTTCCACCGTTCTCTTCACTTTCTTCTCCGTTATCCCCAGAGTTACTGTTTTCCTGTGCAGACTTCCCACTGTCTGTCAGATCTGCCTTGCTTCCAAGTGTCACCTCAATCACTTTTTCCTCATAACCGTTGTCACCGTTGCGTTTCACTGTCACTGCAACTTCCTCTCCCGCTTCATAATACTGCATACGATCCAACAGCTCACTCTTTGAACTGATACCTGTTTTATCCAGCTTTACAATAATGTCACCTTCCCGGATTCCTGCTTCTTTTGCTGCACTGTTTTCTGTAAACTGATACACAAAAGCTCCTGTTGGAATATTATAAATTTGCCGTGCCTCTTCCGATACATCCACCGGAATCAGTCCGAGTGCTCCTGCCTTATCTGCATCCACCTTTACTCTGGTCGTCTGATCCATCAATTCTTCAATGATCGGCTGTGCAGTATTCACCGGAATCGCATAGCCCATGCCTTCCACACCTGTCTCTGCTGCTTTGGCAGAATTGATACCAATCAGTTCGCCTTTCAGATTCAGTAATGCTCCGCCACTGTTACCAAAGTTAATTGCCGCATCCGTCTGAAGCATATGGTTACTCACCACGCCATTATTCGTAGAAACAGAAATCTCCCGATCCAGTGCACTGATAATACCAAAGGTAACTGACTGACCATAGCCGAGGGCATTGCCGATTGCTACCGCATATTCTCCCACCTGAACTTCATCAGAATCTCCCATCTGGGCAATCCGTATCTTTCCAGCCACATCTTCACTGATATCACTTAATTTTACTGCTATCACAGCCAGATCCCAAGTAGAATCCGTTCCCTTCACCTGTGCCGGAACAATTTTTTCATCTTCATCTGCATCTCCACTGAAACATACTGTCAGTTCCTCTGCACTTTCTACCACATGCTGATTGGTTGCAATAAGAAGCTCCGTATCATTTTTTCCTACTATAATGCCAGATCCGGTACTTTCACTGTCCATCTGATACTCTGCGCCAAAATAACTGATCGTCTCCACTCCAACATTCGTGATTGCCACAATCGCCGGCATCACATTCTCTGCTACAGCAGAAATATCCGGCATAGATGTCTGCTCGTTCTCATTCATAAGATCTGTCTGTCTGATCAGATTACCGATCTTACTGTCAGATGCACTGACTTCCTGTTCCTCGCTCTCTGTCTGCTGTTCTTCCGTCTCAGTTTCTTCTGTCTGTCTCTTAGAAAAATCCGATCCAATCTTTATTCGTTCACTTTCCTGGGCTCCCTCTGCATAAACAGTAAGACTTCCTGCGGAAACTGTCATCATACAGGCAACCATAGTCCATGCGGCTATCATACGAAGATATTTTTTCCTGTACATCGTTTCTCCTTCTTTCTCTTATACTTACCGGGAATATCCCCGATTCTGAAAAATTATACTCATTTTACCAGATATTTGTGTTCATTTTGTGATAATTTCTGATTTCTTTTCCTTCCAGTAATTTTTATTGGACGTACACCTAAGGATGACTCTTCTTGGAAGTATCCTGTACTTCTTTCCAAACCGGTAACCAAGATATTTACAGCCACTCTGCCAGATCAGTCTTGGAAGAAGCCAGTAATATTTCTTCTGAATAAGATAATCTGCCGTCTTTTTTACCAGTTTTACACCTTCGTTCTCTGATGATACTGCCTGAAAAATCTCAGGATGTTGTGCCTGGGAAACTGCCAGATCAAAGTTCCTCTTAAACTGTTCTTTTCCCGAATAATTATGAGAATGAACTACTCTTGCATCTGCAGCATAGGCAATCTTATACCCCTTTTGTATCATATTTCCTGCACAGATCATATCTTCATTAAAGATCGTATGCTTTACAAATCCCCCTGCTGCCAGATAGATATTTCTCCGGTATATGGCGCATACATTGGAACAGAAATAAGTTTTAATTCCCAGTTCTGTCACATCTTCTGCTGACTTGATTCTGCTTTTTTCACCATAATTGAATTCTCTGGTATACCGTTCTATAATGCCACAGTCTGCAGTCGGAAGCTGTTTTGCATAGACAGCTCCAATCAGAGGATCTTGTTTCATTGCTTTCAGGAGATTCTCAATCAGATACTGATCTGCCGGCATGGCATCCTGCGTCATAAACATCACATATTCTGCCTGAGATCTGGACGCCGCCCATCTTCTGGTCCCACCATGATCGAATTCGCTTTCTGCTATATGATGCAATTCCAGCCTGATTCCCGCCAGTGTGCCAAATACAAACGGAGACTTGTCAAACTCTGCCTGTTCCCAGTATTCCTCACCGGTATTCACCACAATAATCCGCTCTGGTTTTACCGTCTGCTTCTGGAGACGGTAAATCAGTTTTTCAAATACTGCCCCCGGCTTATATGCAGGAATTACAATATCAATACTATGCTCCATTTTTCTTCCTTTCTTAAAAATGGGGACTGTGATCACAGTCCCCATTTTTGTCTTATGAAATACCTGTACGATAGGCTATCTCGTCACTGATTCCCTGTACCACATCTGATGGTTCGTATTCCTCATTAGAGAATAAGAACTCATGAAGCTGTTTTACATTCTGTGCAAGATTCACAGGAATAACGCAGTCACCTGCATCCACATCTGCTGTCTGTTTATCAAACGGGAATCCTGTCGTATCTGACAGATTATAAGATGCAATGTCTTTTGCCAGACCTAAGATTTCTGTTGTAGACAAGCTGGTAGACACATCTGACATAACATCATTGATAATATTATTAATCGTCAGAACATCCATGGTCTTTACTTTCGCCAGAATCTGCTCCAACACCTTTCTCTGTCTGTAGGTACGCTCATAGTCCAGTCCTTCATGTTCAGAGTCGATTGCATCCGTGTAACGGATACGACAGTAAGATAATGCCTGCAAACCATTCAATGTCTGCATACCAGCTGATGTAACCGGTACAATATCCAGTCCTGTAATCTCTGAGCCTTCATTCTGATAACCGTTCAGGAAGTTGATCTCATCCTCACGTACTTCAATATCTACACCACCAATATCATTAACTACTT
Organism: uncultured Lachnospiraceae bacterium; assembly: GCA_900544685.1. Lineage (GTDB taxonomy): Bacteria > Bacillota > Clostridia > Lachnospirales > Lachnospiraceae > Marvinbryantia. The sequence continues at coordinate 7,154 of UQWA01000019.1, forward strand.
CAGCTACAACATTCATATTCACAGTAACAAAATCAGAAATATCCAGATCCAGGTTCTCATTCAGCATACTGATAGAACGTTCTACACCATAAATTCCATATACATCAGTAGCCTTTCTGAAATTGTAGGAACCATCCCCCGTCTCCAGATAAGTATCTCTATATACAGATGCCAGTTTTACTTCCTTGGTATCTTTATTAATACTGCATACCATAATGGTATCACTCTGTCCCACATCCAGCCCTTCACGGGAATCTACTCCATACAGTGCAATATTCCAGTAACCTTTCAGTGCCTTTGCTGTGTACTCTGGAAGCTGTTCTTCTACTTTTTTCTGAATCTCACTGTCCTTAATCTTCACACGCTGTACACGGGATAAAGTTGCCGCTGCATATAACCCTACCGCCAACACCAATAATAACAGTAATTCAAAAACAAATAATATCTTACGTCTTTTTTTCTTCTTTTTCTTCTTCGCAGAAGCAACCATTGTTTCTGCATGATAGGCTCCATATGGCTGACCTCCTCTTGGGTTCTGCTGATATCTCTGCTGACCATATGGATTCTGCTGATAATACTGCTGTTGACCTCCCAGTCCCTGCTGATAACGTTCCTGACCATTCTGCCCCTGCTGGTAATATTGCTGACCATTCTGGCCTTGCTGGTAATACTGTTGCTGTCCTCCCGGTCCCTGCTGGTAATACTGTTGCTGACCGCTCTGACCCTGCTGATAATACTGTTGCTGACCGCTCTGACCCTGCTGATAATACTGCTGCTGGCCTCCTGGTCCCTGCTGATAGTACTGCTGGCCATTCAGATTCTGATGATTTGTCTGCGTAGTTCGTCCGGCATCTCTTCCGGCTCTTCTTTCATCGCGTTCGTCTCTGCTTCTCGCCATAATGATCCCCTTTTTCTTTAATATGCATTTTTATTTACAAATCCCTTGAAAACCGTCAGAAACAGAATCTTAATATCCAGTCCCATGGTCCAGTTCTCAATATAATATAAATCACAGTCAATCCTTTTACGAATTGAGGTATCACCACGATATCCCTTCACCTGTGCCCAGCCAGTCATTCCAGGCCGTACCTGATGTTTCACCATATAACGTGGTATCTCTTCCCGGAACTTCTCCACAAACTGTGGTCTCTCTGGTCTTGGTCCAACCAGGCTCATTTCTCCCTTCAGCACATTGAATAACTGTGGAAGTTCATCTATACTGGTCTTTCTCATAAATTTTCCAACTCCGGTTACCCTGGCATCGTTTCTTGTAGTCCATCCTGACCGTTCCTTTGCCCTGCTCTGTACTTGCATAGAACGGAACTTATACATAACAAACGGCTTGTTGTGAAGTCCTACTCTCTCCTGCTTAAAAATCACAGGTCCCGGTGATGTCAGCTTGACAAGTGCTGCTGCCAGAAGCATGACCGGTGAGAACAGAATGATGCAGATAATAGATCCTACAATATCCACCGCTCTCTTGGCAAGTGCATTAAATGTATTCGATAACGGTACATACCGAATATTAATTACCGGCAGTCCCATAAGATCCTCTGTATAAGGTCTGGTTGGTATAATATTGCCATAATCCGGAATCAGCTTGGTATGGACTCCTGACTTTTCACAGACTGCTACAATATGGGCAAGCTTATAATATTCACTCAAACCCAATGCAATGATAATCTCATCGAGCTGATGTTCTTTCAATAACTGTTCCAGATCATCCGTTCTGCCGATGATACGTATCCCACGGTATACTGCTGACCTTTCCATAGTGTCATCCAGTATTCCAAGTACATGATACCCCCACTCCGGGTTATCCATAATTCGGTCAATATATCCCCGTGCTGCTGATCCCATACCAACTAATAAAATGTGCTTCAGATTCATGCCCTTGCGGCGAATCTTTCGAAGTCCCCACCGGATCACAACTCTCTCCAGTGTCTCCAGGCAAATATTAATTCCGAAAAAGATAAAAATAAGCTGTCTGGAAAACTCATGCTGTTTTACCAGTGTCACGGCTGCCATGAATATCAGTATACCGAGCAGATTGGCCTTCACTATATTGCTCAGTTCTAATCTGCGCCCCTGCACTCTCTTAGGAGTGTACAGATTAAATGCCGAATTCAGCAAAAGCATTCCCGGAACCAGTGGAATCATAACCAACATATAAACCTCTGTTGGAAGTACTCCAATCTCGTTCCCCGTGAGAATCTTTATCTGAATAAACCACGCCAACATATAAGAGCCGGCTGTAATCAAAGCATCTATCAGGACATGCAATCGATTAAAATACTGTTGGTTATCCTTAATCAATGTATTATACTCCTCATAAGCTACGTACTTTTACATCATACATGACGATTCTCAAAATTGCAATATTTCTTTCATATATATTACAATTTTATTTATTTTTCCTTAATTATTTCCGTTTCAGGACAAGATCTATCATATTTCTCCACAGAAAAAGCTGTATTTTCCAACAGCGGTCAAAGTTTTCCGGAACACGGTCAAACTTTTCTCCCTTTCTGCTCAGCAGAATTCCCTGCCAAATTCCTTTCAGATAAATATGTCCCAGTTTTTTCGGCAGAAAATACAAAAATTTTACCACGCAGCCCAGAAACAGGAATGGCAGGTTGATCAGTATCTGCCACCTTGCCATATTCTTATAAATCAGGTAAATATTATTTCTGGATGCATGTGCAACTTTAAAGGCATTGTATCTGGAGCCGGTTGCTGCACTCCCCTTATGATATACGATCGATGCTGGCTCATACCAGTTCTCATATCCGCAGATCTTTGCCCTGTATCCGACGTCCACATCTTCCAGATAAGCAAAATGTGCTTCATCAAAAAGCCCGATCTCATTAAATACCTTCTTACGATATAACACCGCACCTCCGCAGGCAGAAAAAATCTGTTCTGCCCTGTTGAACCGTTCTGCCTTTGCATCTTTTCCTCTGGTATACGCCCAGCCAAGTGCGCAGTACTCATCCCCCGCATTGTCAATATGATCTGGATGATCCATCTGCAGCATTTTTGACTGACAGGAAAACAGACGTGGATTTTCCTCTGCCCGAAGCAACAGATATTTTACAAAATCTCTGTCTGCCACAATATCATTATTCAGCAGAATCACATATTTCGTCTCTGCTGCCCGGATTCCGGTATTGACTGCCTTGCAGAAACCATAATTCTGGTCCATACAGATCAGCTGCACCCACGGATACTCCTTTTTCATAAGTTCAGGACTTCCGTCCTCTGACCCGTTGTCCACTACAATCACCGGAACCTGCCCGATACTCTGAGACATCAGACTATCCAGGCATTTTCTCAGATACTCTTTTCCATTCCAGTTTGGTATCACAATTGTTACTTTGTTCATTTTCTTTCGAACTCCAGTTTTATTTGCGAAGTGAAAAATTGTGCTTCGCCAGTGTCAGATTCTGATTGTAACACGGATCTCCTGCCGCAAGAAAATCTGCCCATTTTTCCTGAGTATAACGTACTTCTCTGGCATGACGTTCTTTTTTTTCATCATTTACACCACGGGATTTGGATTCATAATGGTATAACTCAGCATATGGGTCAAATACGATCAGATATCCCGCTGTCACAATCTTAAGTCCCAGATCTACATCATTAAATGCAACAGTAAGCTTTTCTTCCAGACCTCCTACTTCCTCATAAACAGACCTTTTGACCATGGCACATGCTGCTGTCACGCCACTCATATCCACCTGAATGGAGGCCCGGTGCATATACCCTGACTTTTTCCGGTCCATATTGACAAATGCATGATCTGCCATGCCGCCCATTCCTATAATGGTTCCCGCCGACTGGATTGTGTTATCCGGGAAATAGAGTTTTGCTCCCACCATTCCCACTTCTGTTCTCTGGCAATGGGATAACAATTCCTTCATCCATCCTCTAGTAATTACTTCCGTATCATTATTCAGCAACAGCAAATACTCTCCCTTTGCCTGGGATGCGCCAAAATTATTGATCGCAGAGTAATTGAATTCTTTATCCCAGTAGAGTACACGCACATGCTGCCTGCCGTCAATTTTCTTATAAAATTCAAAGGTTTCTTTCTCGGTACTGTTATTCTCAATAATCAGTATCTCATAGTTCTCATATTCTGTCTTTTCCCATATGGATTTCAGACACTTCTTCAAAATCGGAAGCTGATCCTTATTGGGAATCAGTATGGAAATCATAGGATATCCTGTCACCTGATATCTGACACGGTAGTAACCCAGATCCTGCGTTTCTTCTACGGATGCCTGTACTCCCATTCTTTTCAGATGGGCTTCCACAGCCCTTTTTCCTGCATGAAACGCATAAAGCTTGCTCTCTGGATTATCGGAAGTAGATTTTTCGTGTGTTCTCCAGTGATAAAGTACTTTGTGCACATGTGCTATCTTCTCTGCTTCCTCAGTGCACCGAAATATAAAATCATAATCCTGTGCCCCGTCAAATTCTTTCCGGAACCCGCCAATCTTTTCAACCAGAATTCTACGGACAACAAACAGATGGCAGATGTAGTTATTGGAACGTAACAGATCCAGATTGAAATCTGGTTTCATGTTCGGTGTCAAATGCTTCGTTCCCTTACTGTTAATCTTATCTTCGTCAGTGTACACCACATCCACTCGGTCGTCCTGCACGATCTTTTCTGCCACTTCATAAAGTGCATCCGGCTCCAGAAGATCATCATGATCTAAGAGACATACAAAATCTCCTGATGCCATCTTCAGTGCTGCATTTGAATTCTCCGCAATACTCTTATTTTCTTTCAGAATCTCATATCGAATTCTATCATCTCGGATCTGATATTCCCGGATCAGAGATGTCAGTTCCGTCTCTTTTTCCGGTATTGCCAGAATAGCTTCTTTTTTCTTTTTCCCACGGACCTTTGACAGATCCTCACGAAGCTTCTCTCCTGTCGGGCTGGCATCTGCAATGCACAGTTCCCACTCAGTATAAGTCTGATTCTGTACAGACTGAATCATTTCCCTTAAAAAAGATTCTGGTGTGCAGTAAGCAGGGACAACAATACTAATCTTCGGTGCCTGTTCCCACACTCTTTTGCGCTGTTCTTCCAGTTCTTTTTCTGATGCACGATTCAGCCCAAACCAGGTTTCATAATCAATATCTTCCTGCTGAAACCGCTCTGTCAGACGGATCAGAAACTGTTTCATACCATGCCGTTTCAGATAACGGTATCCCTTTTTGATATAAGCTGGGGAAATACTTCGAAACATTTTTCCCCACTGTGTACTGTATTCTTTTCTTCCCATATAAGCCCCCGATACTTATATTTCCTTATATCCCGGGAACTTACGGACAAGATCTGCTACCTGCTGTGCCTGAGCAATATCAAGGTTATAATACATCGGCAGGCGTACCAGACGTTCGCTTTCCTTTGTAGTATAGATATCTTCCCCATGAAATCTTCCAAACTTCTTACCTGCTGTAGCAGTATGCAGTGGAATATAATGGAACACACACTGTACTCCATTTTCTTTCATGTAACGGATAAACTCTGTTCTGGTCTCCAGATCCTTCAGCTTCAGATAATACATATGTGCATTATGTACTGCATAATCCGGTACAAACGGACGTTCCACTACATGTTTTTCTTCCAACTCTTCAAATGTCTCATTGTACAGATTCCAGATAGACATACGCTTGTCATTGATCTCTTTTGCCAGCTCCAGCTGTGCATACAGATAAGCTGCATTCAGATCACTTGGCAGATAAGAAGATCCAAAATCTACCCAGGTATATTTATCTACCTGGCCACGGAAAAACTTGCTGCGGTCCGTTCCTTTTTCTCTTAAGATCTCAGCTTTTTCCTGATACTTTTCTTCCTGAAAAAGAAGCGCTCCTCCCTCTCCCATAGTATAATTCTTCGTCTCATGGAAACTGTAGCATCCAAAGTCACCGATAGTTCCCAGTGCTTTACCCTTGTACCATGCATTTACACCCTGAGCTGCGTCTTCAACTACCAGAAGATTATGCTTTCTGGCAATTGCCATAATCTCATCCATGGCACAGGAAACCCCTGCATAATGGACCGGTACAATTGCCTTCGTTTTCTCAGTAATCGCACCCTCAATCAGCGCCTCATCTATATTCATGGTCTTTGGATTGATATCTACAAAGACAATCTTCGCTCCCCTCAGTACAAATGCATCCGCAGTAGATACAAAGGTATATGCCGGCATAATCACCTCGTCTCCCGGCTGAATATCGCACAGATAAGCTGCCATCTCCAGCGCATGGGTGCAGGATGTGGTCAGCAGGCAGTGGTTTGCCTGAAAATGTTCTTTCATCCATGCGGAACACTTTTTCGTGAACGGTCCATCTCCACAAAGCTTGCCATTCGCAATTGCCTGCTGCATATATTCGGTCTCTTTTCCCGTAAAAGGTGCTACATTAAAATCAATCATCCCTTTATTCTCCTTATACTTTTCCCTTTTTCTTCTTGTATCTGATTACAACAATCACTGCAAATACCAGTGTGCTGAACACACTGACCAGAATTCCAACATGAAGCAGTGGTGCTGTAAATATCACTTCCATATCATATTCCCCAGCTTTTACCGGAAAACTGATAAATCCATAATCTCCATTAGACAGTTCCTGTTTTTCTCCGTTGAGCTTCACACTCCATCCAGCTTCATTTGGAACCGCCAGCATGACATAGCCATCCTGAGAAGCACTGATGTGACCGGTCAGATAACTGTCCTTTTTTGGTGCATCTACTGTGATCTTTGCCAGATCTGAAAATTCCGGTTCGGTCTCCAGTCCATATACCTGAATCTGATCAATCCGGATATTTCCTTTTGGATCCTTCACGGTAAGGGTCACTTTTTCAGCATCCTGTGGCAGTTCCATATGTACTTTTCTTGGTGTATCCCAGTTGTGTACATATTCATGACTGTATCCGTCATTGATCTGTATCTCTAACACATTCCGCTCATCTGAAGTCATGGTAAATTCCAGAATGGCTGACGGAAATTCTGTCCGTCTGGCCGAATCCAGATTCAGTTCAATCTGCATCGAGCCGGCACTCTCTCTGTCTTCTTCTGACATAACAGTCTCATAGCTTTCCTGTACATCACCAGTCAGTATACCACTAATTTGTTTCTTTTCATATGTTTTAATTGCAGAATCTGTCAAAGTACTGTCATCTGCACTGCCTGTAATCAGTACATCTGTCAGAAGTGCTCTGGTATTCAGGCTGTCCTGATATTCCTCATACTGCTGTTCTGTAATCGTCTTCGTAAAGAATTTGCCCAATGACTGTGTTCTGATATTCTGATAAATACTGATCTCACCTTCCTGATGAATCAGCTCATATCCGTCAATATCCATATCTGCAGATCTGGATAAGATGTATTTTACATCAGTCAGTCCTGCAAAAGTGCTGTCCCACAGAGCATTGAGGAACTGGATATGATTCACATCATTTTCATTGTTAATCTGTGGCCATACCTGTGCCACAAAAGCTTTAATATCTGCATTCTGATTAGAATTGTATGCACTGATTCCGCGATAATCCTGTGCCAGAGTATCAAAACAACTGGATGCAGTAAAATAATCTTTTTCCACACGATAGAAGGTATTGTCATTCGCTTCCAGCCAGTCCAGTGCCGCATCCACCCCAGAATGGTAAGTTCCTTCATAATAATCGGTATTCTTTTTAGACAGTGCGATACGGTCATTATAACACAGATAAGAATCTGATACGATATTCATAAAAGTAACTGCGGTAAGAAGCAGATAAATACTCTTCCCATCCAGCCATTTATCTCTGCAGTACATCCAGATCAGTACAATCATTGCCATACCCGTCATCCACAACCGCATAGCATTATCCTTAAACTGCTGTTCCGGCAGGATATGATATGCTTTTGCATACACGGCTGTAATCAGTACTGCTGCTACTGCCAGTGCAGGTCTGCTCACTTCTTTTCTGATCAATATACGATCCAGAACCAGACAAACCATCACCGCAAATATCGGCATTAAGATAAAGGTATGGCGGAAAAACGGCTTATATAATCCATTAAACCATGTGGTAATATTGGCAATTACCACACTGGATGTGCACAAAATCACACAGAGATACTGCATCATCTTGTTACGTCTGCTCACCTGCTGTCTGCGGATACATACCAGATACTGTAACAGTAAAATAATAAACAGTGTGGAAAAGAACAAATTCGGGTCTTCATAAAAGTTCTTCATTCCCACATAGGTTTCATTTCCATTTCCCTGTATACAACTGGAAAACAGACGGTAAATGATCGTTTTGTTAATAGCCATCGACCAGAGCTGTGGCTTAAACAGTCTCTGCAGCAGTGGTACCTGAGATACCATTCTTTCACTGGATCCCACCTGTGCGGCTGCAGAAGGGAAAAATCTCCATGCTGACATCAGTACTCCCAATACCATGGTTCCTGCTGCCAGGAAGAACGCTTTGCCCCTCTCCTTTATGGGCTCTTTTTCCTGCATCAGGATACGTACACATACATAGGCACCGCCTCCGAACATGCACATGTAACCCTGATAAAAACTGCTGAGCATCGCAATGCAGCATACCAGACAAAGCCCCACGCTGAACTTCTTCCTGCGCACCACCCGTTCTGCAAAAATAAGTACCGCCGGAAAATATACCACGGAGCTTCCCAGTGCATAATGCTGCCCCCATACCATCATATAGCTGTTAAACGCATAAATCACTGTGGCAATCAGCTTGGATTTCTCGCTGAATTCAAATTCAGACAGATACCAGTAACAAAGTGTGGCTGCCACAAAAATACGGAAGATCTCCATCCAGACCATATACCAGGTAATGTGTTCCGGTCCAAAGATCACTCCAAGAATGTAAATTGGAATCAGAAACGGCTCCGTCAGATGATGCCCCATGGTATTCATACCAAAACCATTGCGGAAATCCCATGGTGAGAAATTCCCGTCCCTGATACTGTTCACAATACCATTATACCACATAATATACTGATCTTTTCCGTCTGTACCCACATCATAAAATGCAATGGTGTAGTCTCCAATCGTATACATATGGAAAATGTAAAGACATCCCAATCCTATAAGAAACCAGATCATCAAAATAGTATTTCGGTCTCTTTTTTCACTTTTCATCTGATACTTCGCTGTCATGCTGTTCCTCCGATTGTCCTATCGTTTCAGGGAAAAATCTGACTTTTCCAGTGTCAGATTCGGATTATAGAACCGATCTCCCTGATTCAGTTCCTTTTCCCATGTCCGGCAGAAAAGATCCGCCTCCTTTTTTACCCGCTCCGCTTTCTGTGCGGTCATCTCAAATCCTCTCGTCTGGGATTCATAATGATACAGCTCCGCCTTAGGGTCATACAGAACCATATATCCTTGCTTTTGCAGTTTCATACAAAGATCAATGTCATTATAAGCCACACCCAGTTCTTCTGTAAATCCCCCGATTTGCCAAAACGCATTCCTGCTTACCAGCATACATGCTGCCGTAACAGCCGACATCTGCCGGATCATTCTAGCATATCGCTGACGTGCATAATCGCCTTCTGTCATTCCCTCAAAGGCATGTCCTGCTACGCCGCCATATCCAAGCACCACACCACCATGCTGAATTGTTCCGTCACCATAAACCAGACGGCATCCCACAGCTCCCGCACCGGTTGTGTTGGCACAGCGAAACAGTTCTTTTATGGCCCCCTCTTTTTTTATCTTCGTGTCATTGTTTAGAAACAGCAGATAATCTCCCTTTGCTTCTCTGGCTGCATCGTTGTTAATTCTGGAATAATTAAACGTCCCTTTCCAGTTCATAAGACGGATTCGCTGATCCTGTTTTAACAATGTTTCATAAGTCTGAAAGGTCTCTGGCTGCGTACTGTTATTTTCCACAATCAGGATCTCCAGATGTTCATAACCACCTGATTCCAGAATGCTGTCAATACAGCAGATCAGATCCTCTGTATGATCTTTGTTTGGAATAATGACAGAAATAAGTGGTTCTGTTCTGACCGTTTCTTTCTCTGTCTGTAACCAGACCGAACTTTCCAGTTCATGATCCATCTTTTCGGAAATATGATACAGAAGCTCTGGTACATGGCAAATCTGCTTTGCCCTTTTGACCAGTTCTTTCCATAATGCATCCGGCGTTGCCGGAGCCATATCTTTTATAAGCTCTGCATCTGCGAAAAGTACCGGTCCCAGATAATTCATCTGACTCTGCAGTACCGGATCATAATCTGGTTTACAAAATGGACTCTTTAAATGTCCGTCCCGGGTCTGAATATCATGGTCCATGTAGAAAAGAACTTTTTTCTGTGCCTCTTCTGCCTTCCTTACCAGTTTATATACCGCTTCCGGTCTAAGGATGGCTCCTGCCTGTACCAGCAATACATATTTACTTTTCCGGCAATTCTGTGTATTCCATGTATCCGTTGTATACACAGACAGCTTTCCGAATGTCTGCCGCATCAGGCTCTCCCTGCTTTGCTGTTCCTCCTGAGCATTCCCAGAAAACAGCAATGCATTTACCGGCACTTTTTTCCACAGTTCTGCTGCCCTCTGACGGTCCAGTTCTGCTGAATCCGCACTTTGAGCTTTTAGCCACTTTTCATAATCTACAGGTCTGGATAATGTCACTTTTCTCCCTACACGGAGCAGTGTCTGACCTATTCCGTTCTTCTTCAGATAGGCAACTCCCTTATCCAGTTTTTTCTTCAGATCTGACATGCTTCTGCCGTTATTCCTTTCATTTCTTTTCTGTCTTTGGTGGAATCCGGAAAGTACAGTTCCATGTGGTTCTGGAAAGATTCACATTATAATACGGATCTCCTTTTTCCAGCACTTCTCCCCATCTGCTTCGGAAGTAAGCTACTTCCCTGTTGTACCGTTCCAGCTTCTCCGGTGTATCTTCCAGTCCTCTGGACTTGGATTCATAATGATATAACTCTGTTTCTGGATTATATACCACCTGCTTTCCAAGCTTCTGGACTTTCATACAAAAGTCTACATCATTTAAAGCGACCTGAAGGATCTCCTCAAAACCTGCAACTTTTTCAAAACATTCTCTGGACGCCATCATGCAGGCCGCCGTAACTGCACTTAAGTTTTGCATCGTGCATGCCCGTCCCATATATCCGCTGATATCTCCCGGTTCTTTTACGAATAGGTGTCCGGCAATGTTACTCAATCCCAGGATCACTCCCGCATGCTGAATGGTTCCATCCGGATAATAAAGCTTTGCTCCCACTACTCCCACATCTGGCTGCTGGCAGACAGAAAGCATCTCTTCCATCCAGTCTTCTGTTAAGATCTCAGTATCATTATTTAAAAAGATCAGATATTCACCTTCTGACTGTTTTGCCGCAAAATTATTAATGGCAGAATAGTTGAATTCTTTTTCCCATGTGATGAGGCGCACTTTCGGATACCGTTCCTGCATCTTTTTATAATAAGCAAACGTCTCCGCACGTTTACTGTTGTTCTCTACTACCAGCACCTCATAGTTGGAATATGTTGTTTTCTTCGCTATGGATCTCAGACACTGATCCAGATCCCCGATATGATCCTGGTTTGGAATAATTACTGATACCTTCGGATTCCCCTGCACCTGCCATTTTACCCGATATCTCAGAGGATAGTTTGCCCAGGTCACCTGTACCGGAATCTGCTTTCTTGCAAAATAATCCTGCAGCACCTGTTTTCCTTTGTCCCATTCCCTTACCAGTTCCTGTCTCTGCACAAAATCTCTTTCCATCGGACAGTTCTGATGATAGAGAAGCTGGCTGATATGTGCCATGCCTCCTGCCAGTTCCCGACATCTGAGAATCAGGTCATACACGGCTGCCCTTCCATATTCTGGATAAATTCCACCGGCTCTTTCTACCAGTTCTTTTCTGATCCAGATGCTGTTTCCGATATAATTACCGCTTTGCAGGGTATACGGGCTGTCATCCGGTTTGAACTGCGGATCAAAATATTCCTCTTTCTGAGGATCCCATTTATCCGAATCTGAATACACCATCTGTGTATCGGGATGTTCATTCAAGTATTTTACAACCTCATACAACGCTCCCGGCTCCAGGGTATCTCCGGCTTCTGTCAGAATTACATAATCCCCAGTGATTCCAGAAAGATTCTGTGCTTCCCTGCCAGTCAACAACTTCCACTTCTTCCAGGTCTGTTTTTCAAGGCTTTCTCTGGTATACTCTGCCAGCTTTTCGTTTTCTTTTCCGGTACACATCAGCACTGCAATCTCTGGCTGGCATACAAAGGTTACTTTCTCCTGCTGCGCACGTTCTTCGTCTGTAAACTGATGTGCCATGCGCCAGGTGTCAAAACGCTGATTTTCCACACGATATGTCTTACCTTCTCCAAACAGTCCCATCTCATGAGGCGCAATGTAGGAGATTACATCTCTGGCTCCACGCAGCTCCATCAGCTTCTTACCAATCTTACTCTGCTTGATTCGCAGCTTTTCCACCGGAATTGGGAAATGTACATCACTGATGCCGTCTCTTGCCACCAGTGTAAACTTCCTGTTTTTCTGAGCCTGTTCCGGTAATCGGAACTCCAGGTGAAATCCAGCCTTACTGCTTTTTCCGCTTAATTTGAACCGGTCTACCACATCTCTCCGGTAAAGATAATCCGTCCGTACCAGCTCCAATTCCCGGTTTTGTTCATCCAGAAGAGCAAAACGAACCTGTTTATCTGCCTTGCTTACTGCCCATCCGTTCACATGTATGCCGGTCATGGCAATCTCGAAGGTATCTACGAATACTTCAATTCCCTGATTTGCCTCTGCATTGGTGCGGGCAATCTCCTGACGGTGCGCTTCCTCTGCCTGAAAATTCACGCATCCAGGTGAAATCTCCTCATAGAGATAACGAAGTGGAATATGTCCTCCTGTGATATATTTCTGGAAGGACTGTTCCATTCTGGTATACTGGGCAATCTCCTGCTCCGTCAACCCTGCCTTCTTATACAACAGTTCTTTGTACAGGGCACTTCGCTCCACATTTCCGTAAAGATAATTCTGGATAATACGAAATATCACATAATTCACCGGAATTGGGAAATCAAAGGTCCATTCATAATCCATATGAATCCATCCCTCTTCGGTACAGATCGCATTACCCGCTACCATATCGACATCCGTCACCTTGGCACATGTAAGATTTTCCGGAAGAAATACCTCCCCAAATACTTTCTCAAATTCTTCCGTCACCACGAATTTTTCACAGCTTCCGGCTTTCCTGATTACTTCTATATATTTCATCAAAAGTGCTACTGCTTCTTCCGTCTGTCCCTCCAGCAGAAAATGATCCATCTGTTCTTCCAGTGTCTGTCCTGTCAGGAAGTCAATCTCTGTTCCCACTTCTGCTTTCCGACATCGATTCATGGTCATGCCACTGCCCTTATATGCATCATCCAGTGCTTCCATCCAGTGTTCCAGACGGTCAATATGAGCCTTACCCGCCGGATAGCATGCCGCCTTTCTGACATAACGTCTGCCAGATCCATCCATCTGTATATCAGTACGAATGGCAAACTCTGCCGCACGTTCATTGGAATACTTGGAAAAAACAGTACGCTTCACATCTGTATCCACGTTCTTCTTCTCCTGCATCACAACCAGATAGGAATTGGAAAATACCGGGAACAGTCCATCTTCAATGATCTGGTCAAAAGCTTTTGACTCATCAAACATCAGGTAACGTTCCTGATCAAAATTACGCAGGTTATCCCACAGTTCCCCTACTTTTGGCAGATGGTCATCAGAATAAACCGTCATCGGAAACCGATAATCCGGATAAGGATAATAGAACTGCACCTCTTCTAATCCTGCTGAACAGATAATTTTTTCCAGCTCCGGTCTGGAGAATGTCCGTCTCTGTACATCTTCACTGTAGCCTTCCATTCCTCCAAAATACTTTCCTGAATATTCTTCCCTGCATCCTGCAAAGTAACGCAGTCCCAGACGATTCTGGGATGCAATCACAATTTTTCCGCCCGGTGCCAGAAGTTCTCTGGCGCTCACAAGAAGATCTCGGTAAGGCGTGATACCGCCCATCAGCATTTTTCCAGCCTCAAAAGCACCTATCATACATATCCAGTCATATTTTTTTTCAAGATGAGGCACCACATCTTTGTATGCCCCATGAAAGATCTCTATGTTTTCCTTTTCCCTGTTACGCAGTGCATTAATCCGGCACTTCTTGGCAGATGGCTCAATACAGGTTACCGATCCGGCCTTTTCTGCCAGGATTCCGGTCAGTGCACCTTCCTGCGATCCAATCTCCAGTATCCGGTCCTTTTTCTCAAAAGGAAGCCACTCTACTAAGTTCCATCGAATATGGGAAAGTGAAAACAAAACAGCCCAGTTTTTCTCCTGGGCAATTTTGTGATTATATTCAGTTTCCGGGAAATCTGTCACGATCTCCTCCAGTTTCTTTTCTGTCTCAGTCATATCGTAGTCTTCTTCTACCGCATACGCATCCTCGATGACTACTTTTCCAATCTCAGTCTTCATGCTCTCAATCTCCGCAATTCTGTACTGTTATCTGTGAATCCATATCATAAAATCCCACGGTATTTTTATCGGATACCACGGAAATACTGCATACATCATACAAGCGGTGATATACATTAAAATCTCCGTTCTCGTATCCGGTACAGCTGATAGACAGCAGATATTCCCCGCCCTGAAGATTCATGGTCTGGGTAAAACTGACAATCTGGCTGTCTCCCTTCTTCTTCGGCTCAATGGTAACTCTCTCATACATGGTATTGGTTCCGGTGATTTCCGTGCCTTTCAGATCTTTGATCGTAAAGGTATAGATTGGTGCATTCACATCCTCATGAAATACTACCTTATATTTAATGGTAAATGTGCTCATCTTCTCAATGGTATTTCCCGGCACCCCGTTTTCATCTTCAATGGTAAAATCCACGATCTGTGCCTGAGATCCTCCATACTCCAGCACATTGGGATTCTGACTGAAAGGCCGGTCAAAGATACCTTCCTTTTCCACTCCGGCAGCCTTATTTTTGTCCCCGTCCATTTGTACGAGAACCTTTTTGTACAGATTTATCATCTCTTTCGGTTTTCCTTCTTTCAGAAGAACTCCCTTATTCAGAAGAATCACTCTGTCACAGTAACGACTGATACTTCCAAGGTCATGGCTGACAAAAACAATGGTTTTTCCCATCTTCTTGAACTCTTCAAATTTCCTGTAACATTTGGACTGAAAGAACACATCTCCCACCGAAAGTGCCTCATCCACAATCAGAATCTCCGGATCAATATTAATAGCCACTGCAAACGCAAGACGAACAAACATACCACTGGAATATGTCTTCACTGGCTGGTGTACAAAGTCTCCGATATCTGCAAACTGCAGAATATCATCCAGTTTCTGATCGATCTCTTCTCTGGAAAATCCAATCATGGTTCCATTCAGATAAATGTTCTCCAGTCCGGTATATTCCATGTTGAATCCGGCTCCCAGCTCCAGGAGCGCTGAAATCCTTCCATCCACTTTTACTTCGCCTTCTGTGGGATTTACTACACCGGTAATAATCTTCAGTACCGTAGACTTACCGGAACCGTTGGTCCCGATAATTCCCACACATTCCCCTTTCTGAATCTGGAAATTCACGTCCCGAAGTGCATAATGTTCCCGCACGTTCACTTTCTTTCCCAGTGCTTCCTTCAGACGGTCAGAAGGCTTATCATATAACTTGTATCGTTTGCTCAGGTGTTCCACCGAAATGGCCACATCATTCATATCATTTCTACCTCTATAGTACATCTGCAAAATGTACTTTTAATTTTTTAAATAATCTTGTTCCGAACAGGAACAGTACCACTGTTACTGCCCAGAAGTAAATAGTCTGTCCCGGATGTTCCCAGAACCACTGTTTGTCCACCAGCGCATTCCGGTATCCGGATACAATGTAATACATCGGATTCAGTTTCAGTATTCTGGCAATCAGTGCATTCTCTGAGATCCCCATGTCCACAAAATCCCACATTATCGGGGTCATCCACACTCCGATCTGAAGCAGAATTGTGATCAGATGGGTCAGATCCCGGAAAAATACAACTACCGCACTGGTAATATAGGTCATTGACAGAACCAGTGCAAAGGCACAGATACTGTAATATAAAAGCTGTATTACATAGAGATCCGGGAAATTGCCATAGCAGCAAAACAGCACTAACGTAAATGCCACAAAAAATACATGCACAAATACTGCTGAAATTACTTTGATCAATGGCAGAATACTGATTTTGAATACAACCTTCTTTACAAGATAACTGTATTCTATCAGAGAATTGGTTCCCTGTACCAATGCGTCCTGAAAGAAGAACCATGGCACCAGACCACACACCAGCCACAAAACAAATGGCACGGCTTTTGGTGCTCCCTGACGTACCACACCAAAGACAAACCAGTATACCAGTACCGTAACCACCGGCTGAATAAATGCCCAGATGATTCCCAGATAAGAACCGGCATACTTGGTTTTAAAATCATTCTTCGCCAGGGTCCAGATCAGCTTCCTGTTCTGGTACAGTTCTGATGGAATGGAAAATAACTGCTTCATAGATTCACCCCTGAATTTCCTTCAGGTAACGGCTCAGAGCGTCCTGCCAGGTTGGAAGCGGTGTGAATCCGTTCCTTACCAGCTTGCTCTTATCCAGTCTGCTGTTAAACGGACGTGCTGCTTTGGACATACCATATTCTTCTGTGGTTACCGGAATTACTTTTGTATCATAACCAGCCTGTCTGTAAATCTCACAGGTAAAATCATACCAGGAAATATATCCGCCTTCATTGGTTGCATGATAGTAACCGTATTTGTCAGTCTCAATCATATCAATCAGGAGTCTTGCCAGATCATAGGTATAAGTAGGGGTACCGATCTGATCCTTTACCACTCGTACTGTGTCATGTGTTTTTCCCACATTCAGCATCGTCTTGATAAAGTTCTTTCCATTTACACCAAATACCCATGCGATACGGACAATAAAATACTTATCAAGATTGCCGCTGACTGCCAGTTCTCCTTCTAGCTTGGTCTGTCCGTATACATTCATTGGTTTGTAATCCTTGCAGTCTGGATCCCATGGTGTCTCACCCTGTCCATCAAAAACATAGTCTGTACTGAGGTATACCATCTTGCAGTCCAGTTTCTTACATACCAGAGCAATATTCTCTGTTCCACCGGCATTCACTGCACGTACCTTTGCCACTTTGTCATCATCTTCTGCCATATCCACAGCCGTCCATGCTGCACAGTGCACTACCACATCCGGATGAATCTCTGTCAGAGTTTTCTCTACGGCTGCCTTATCTGTAATATCCAGAGATACATAAGCCATCTTCGTCACTGCACTGCCGTCCTGAATTCCGGTATACTCTGCTGCCACATCACTTCCGATGCCTTCATACCCTCTTTTTTCCAGTTCGTTCATTACATCATGTCCAAGCTGTCCTGCCACACCAGTCACAAATATCTTCATCTTTTTCTCCTGCCTTTCCAGTTATTTTTCCTGTCCCTTCATCTCACTGTCAATCTTTCTGGAGATGAGATAACGCGGTCTTCCCTTTACTTCTTCATAAATCTTGGAAATATAGTATCCGATAATTCCAAGACTGATCATCAATATACTTCCGATCAGTAATAGCAGTAAAATCACAGTGGTAAATCCCGCTACAGCATTACCGGTAAAATAATGAACCAATGTCTGTATTCCCAGAATCACTGCCAGAAGAAATACAAACACACCAGCTCCTGTTACAAACTGCATTGGTGCAGATGAGAAAGATACAATGTTCGTAATTGCATAGCGGATCAGTGATTTGGTGGACCACTTGGATACGCCTTCTTCTCTTTCTCTTACATCGAATTCAACCGAAGTTGTCTTATATCCAATCCATGCAGACAATGCACGGAAAAACGCATTACGCTCCGGCATCTCCAGAAGTGCATCTACTGCCTTACGATCCAACAGTTTAAAATCAGAAGCCCTGGACATGTCGATCCCAACGGCTTTGGAAATCAACTTGTAAAACATGCCAGCACTTGCCTTATGTGCCAGACTTTCTTTTCCGCGGCTGTGCTTTACTCCTTCTACCACTTCATACCCCTGTTCCCAAAGACGGTACATCTCTACTACCGTTTCAGGTGGATGCTGCAGATCACAGTCCATTACTACGCAGCAGTCTCCCTTGGCGTTTGCCAGACCTGCCAGCATAGCAGATTCTTTTCCGAAATTTCTTGAAAAATGCACCCCTGCTATATGTGGATTATTTACCGCTGTCCGGTCAATCTCTGACCAGGTCCTGTCTTTGGACCCATCATCCACAAATACAATTTCATACGGTATCTTCTGCTCTTCCAGAATCCGGCCAATGACAGTACCAGCTTTTTCAATCATCTTCTCTTCATTATACGCCGGAAGAATCACAGACAAAAGTTTCATTTTTTCATAATCTCCTTTCTGGTTTACTCATGTCTCCCCATAACAAGATCCAGAATTCGCTCTGTTGCATGTCCATCGCAGGAACGCATAAACTTATATTTGAAATCTGCTACCTGCTGATGGTCAAATCTGGTATTCAGATGCTGTATATAATCCAGCATTTCTTCATTCTCTGTACAGATCGGTCCAGGTGTCATCTCCTCATAATTATAATAGAAACCTCTCCAGTCATCATACTCTGCCTTATCATAGGCAAAGAAAATCATCGGCCGTTCAAAAAGAGAATACTCAAATACCAGAGATGAATAGTCTGAAATACAGATATCTGATACGCACAGCAAATCATCAATTGCCATACTTTCTGTCACATCCATAGCAAATTCCCTGCAGTCTTCCGGGACTTCAGGGCGTATACGTACCAACGGATGCTGCTTAATCAGAAGAACATATTCCTCGTTCAGTGCTTCTTTAAACATCCGGATATCCAACCTGTCCGGTGCTTCTCCGTGTGCCACCCTTCCCCGGAAAGTTGGTGCATAGAGAATTACTTTCTTGCCCTGGCTTTGCGGCATTTGTCTGTGCAGTTTTTCAAAAGCATCTGCAATAAACTTCTGATCAAAAAATACGTCTGTACGGCTGATTCCGGTAGCCTTCAGCACCTCTGGATGATCCGAGAGGTTCATAGCCTCTTCATAGGCCCATGCCACTTCCGGACTGCTAAGTGTCACATAAGTATAATTCTTGTAAAACGGATATTTAAGCTGCTGCTCACGGTTCAGTCCGAAAATCAGATCTGCCGTACTGAATCCAAACTTCTTGAATGCACCACAACCATGCCAGGTCTGAGTCACAATTGTCTCAGGACGCATTGGTACACAGCTTAATACATTGGATGCCTCATCGGTAAAGATATATTTTGCCGTAGCAATATCCTTCACAAATTCCACGCAGTTTTTATCATACTGTCTTCTTTCTACAAACGACAGTCTCAGGAAATGTGTATGCACATCATATGCATCCATTGCTGTAACTGCCTTGTACAATGTCTGAAAGCTGTTGGTCAGTTCTGCCAGTCTTACTTCGAAAAATACTACCTTTTTCTCATCTACCGGCTTGCGTGCATACTTTCTGTAAACTCCCGGCAGTTTCATCTTCAACATATAGAACCGATGACCTTTGCCTGCCAGTGAACGCATCTGTTTCAGTGGCGGCTTCCTTTTTGCAAACCGCCATACCTTAATCAAAGGCGTTTTTCTTATTCTATCTTTTAAAGTTCCCATTCTTTTTGTTTCTCCTTACCCACTGATAGGACTAACCATTCCAGATCATGACGGTCTTACCAATCAGCTTGTGAATATCTGTTTCAAACGCCTGTGTCATATCTTTAATGGAACGCACTTCAAATGTGGTCCCCACGATATTTTCCAGATATTCCGGCACATCCGGATTCTGCCGATACAATTCCATAAGTCCTTCAAAATCAGTTCTTCCGCTTCTGCTGCTTCCGAAGATATGAAGTCCTTTTTCCAGAACCATTCTGGTGTTGATAGGTGCCAGATCCTCGGTCACTCCGAGAATACTGATGGTTCCTTCCGGCTGAATATAATCAATAATCTGATTAATAGCCGCCGATGATCCATTGCCGCCCACACACTCAAATGCATGATCAATATGCATATCCTGCGGAATCTCAGAAACCAGATATGTCTCATCTGCAAAAGAAAAATCACTGAGCTTATTGGCATTCACGCCAAAAATGCAGACTTTTGTATCAGGAAGCATCTTCTTCAGAAGAAGCGATGTAATGTACCCAAGATTGCCGTCTCCCCATACTCCGATGATATTACGTCTTTCATGGGAAAACCTTTTGAATCTGCTGATGGCATGATAACTTACCGATACAATCTCTGTAAAAGCAGCTACCACCTTGTCAATTCCCTCTGGCAGCCTTACCAGGCGGTCTGGCAGGAGTGATACATATTCCTGCATGAATCCGTCCTTGCTGCTGCCACAGAACCTGGTACTGCGCAGATAATTTTCTGCAATGATCTCATCTTTTTCCACCGGATGATTCGGTATCATAACAACCTCTTCTCCGATCTCATAGTTTCCGGTTGGATCATATACCACTTTTCCAATTCCTTCATGGATCAATGCCATCGGAAGCTTCGACTGCAGTACAGCCTCAGGACGGTTTCCCTGATAATATCTCTGGTCTGCATGACAGATGGACAAATGCGTCGGACGTACCAGCACATGTTCCTGATCCAGTGTGATATCCTTAAATACAGCTTCAAACTGCCGTGGTGCCTTCAACTGGTAAACGGTATTCAGCATGATTTTTCTCCTCCCAGAATTGCCTCTGCCACGCGCAGGTCATGTGGATAGGTTATCTTAATATTGGATACCTCTCCCTGCACCAGATGAACTTTTTCCCCTTTTAATACCAGAATCTTGCAGGCATCTGTCAGGATCTGTTTTTCTTCTGATGTCAGAGCCTCAAAAACACTGCGAAGCTTCCATGCCTTAAAACTCTGCGGAGTCTGCCCCTGATACATGCGGGAACGATCCGGAATATTGCTGATCACTTCATGATCTGCGCTCTCCACAATGGTATCCGTTGCCGGAATGACAGTATCGCAGGCTCCGGTCTCTTTTGCATAGCGAATGTTTTCTTCCAGAATCCGGTGTGTCACAAATGGCCGCACTGAATCATGTGTCACAATAATTGTCTCTTCGTCCATTCCATATAGTTTTTCAATATGACTGATGGCATTCATGATTGTGTCGTTTCTGGTGGCACCACCTTCAATCACATCAATCTTATCTTTTTCGCTGATGTATTTACGAATCACATCTTTTGTGTAATTCAGCCATGCCTTCGGAGAGAGAACAATCACTCGTTCAAACTGTGGCTGTACCACAAACTTCTCAATTGTGTGTATAATAATTGGTTTCTTTCCCACTTCCATAAACTGCTTTGGCTTCTCCACGTTCCCCATGCGGCTGCCAATGCCTCCTGCAAGAACTACGCCAAATACATTTGTCTTTTCCATCTCTAATGCCTCCGTTCTGTTACCAGCTCTATCAGCCGGTCTGTTGCATGCCCGTCACAGGCACTCATAAATTTATTGCGGAATGCCCGGATTCTCTCCGGATCAAATTCTTTTTCTGTTTCTCTGATATACCGTATCACTTCTTGTGTCGTCCGCACCACCGGTCCCGGTGTCAGTTCCTCATAATCATAATAGAAGCCACGCCAATCTCCGTATTCTTCCAGATCATAGGCAAAAAAGACCAGTGGTCGTTCAAAAAGCGAATATTCAAAAATAAGTGAAGAATAATCGGAAATGCAAAGATCACAGGTACATAACAGTTCTTCTATCTCCATCGTCTCTGTCACATCCACTGCAAACCACTCTGCTTCTTTCGGAATCTCCGGTCTTTTACGAATGACCGGATGATGCTTAATGAGAAGCAGGTAACCTTCCCCCAATTCTTCTGCCATCTTTTCCAGATCCAGCGTATCCGGTGCCACTGCTTCACTGACATTCCCACGGAAAGTCGGTGCATAGAGCAGCACTCTTTTTCCCTTTGCCTCAGGAATCACATCCAACAGCTTCTGTCTGGCTCTCTCAAGGAATTCCTCCTGAAAAAACACATCTGTTCTGCTGATCCCAATTGGCTGTATCTGACCGGATCCCGGCTTCAGGCTCATAGCCTCTTCATATGCCCATCCCACTTCCGGACTGGATACTGTTACATAATCCAGATTCTTATAATAAGGATATTTTTCATAGTCCCGCCTGCTTCCGCCAAAAATCAGTTCTGCAGTACTCATCCCAAACTTCTTAAACGCACCGCAGCCATGCCAGAGCTGAGTAATCACGGTCTCCCATCTTGGATGTATACAGCTCACCACCCTGCTGGCGTCACATAAGAATACATATTCTGCATCTGCCATGTCTTCCAGACACTTCATTGCCAGTCGGATAAAAGTCCCCTTATCTACAAAGGATTCTCTCAGACAGTGGATATGAAGTTCCCACCCGTCTTCTGACTCCAGCCGGTCATACAGCACCTGCATACTGTCTGACAGCGCAGGAAGCTGTGACTCCAGGAAAATGGCTTTCTTTTCTTTTAATGGTTTCTTACTGTTCCGCTTATACTGCCATGGAAACAGCACTTTTAATGTTATATAACGATAGGCTTCTCTGATCAGGCTGCTCATTCTTCACACACCCCGGCAATCTTTTTCCGAATATATTCACTAGCTTCTCCGGTCTCAGTGCATCCCATCATTCTGTGATGCTCCTCAATTCTTCTGCGGTTTTCTCCTGGAGCATATGTCCCTATCAGATACCACAGTTCTTCCTGTGTTTTTGCCATCTGGAACGGCCACTGATGAATGTCCACATAAAACCCGGTTTTTTCCAGATACTCTTCCAGATCCGGTGTATACAGGAAACACGGCCGGTACAGGAAAGAATAATCCCAGATATTGGAAGAATAGTCGGTTATCATCATATCTGCTGCTGCCAGAAGCTCCTGCATGTCCGGATATTCGGATGCATTTTTTACCTGTCGTCCTGTTACGCGAAGCTTCATACCTTCCTCCTGATAGCGATGTGCCCGGTACAGGAATACCCACTTTTCTCCGGTCTGCTCCAGCATTCGGATCAGCCAGTCTGCATCCAGCACTACATCCGTACTGCTGTAACGGTAAGTCGGTGCATACAGCACAATCTTCGTTTCTTCATCCAGGTCATAAAACCTGCGAACCGCCCGCACTGCCTCCGTCAGGTCTCCCTTTACCAGAAAATCATTTCTCGGCATACCGACTTCCATCACCTCTCCGTCATAACAGAAAGAACCACGAATCAGTTCCTTCGTGGCAACTTTACAGGTCGATATGAATAAATCTATATTGTCAGCACAAAACTTAGCACGGTGACGTGTAGCCCAGTTCGCTCCGGGCTTACTGTTCTCTATCTTCTTATATGCTCCGCCTCCATGCCAGGTATTAATAAAATACTGTCCCTTACGGAACGGGAACCACGGTGCATAAGATCCATTGGATACAATCACCTTTGCAGTCAACAGCCATCCAAAAGATTCCCATGTAAAATGCTTTATCAGGCGTACTCCCCTTTTTTCAAGGAAACGGTACTTCTCCGGATCACTGACTGCCCAGATGATTTCATATTTTCCCGGATCATTCTTCATCAGGTATTCGCAGAGATACATGGGATTCCCGGAATATTCCCAGGAAGTTCCTCCCGTCAGCCCCGTAAATACGATACGGTTTTTCTTTATCTTTTTGAAATGAAACGGGAACAGCACAATTCTCATCAACTCTGAAAACAATGCTTTTCCATAAGTTTTCATGAACTGCCCTCCTAACGAGCTCTCAAATACTTCCAGACACCATGGACTGCATAACAGCAAAAATACCATATTGAGCTTACCAGTCCAAATCCACTGTAACGGTACACTCTGTAAGTCATCTTTGCAGATTTTAGCTTATTTCCTGACTTTCCGCTGGAACTTAACCTATATTTTAGCAGAGGTTCATTCACTCCGCAAGCCTTTTGGTATTTTCCAAGAATCTGCAGCCACAGAATATAATCCTCATGGCTGTCCTCATGTTCCATCCGGTACTGTTTTATCACATCACTTCTCACCACCACCGAGGAACAGTTAATACTGTTATGGTGCAGAAGCTGCCTGTAAGTAATGGTCTCTCCAACCGGAATCACTCTGCCGGTAAGTTCTCCATCCGGAGTCATCAATTCCCTTGCTGTACAGGAAAGCACCACATTCTCTGCTTCCATCCTGCTTATCTGTTTTTTTAACTTTTCTTCTGCCCACCAGTCATCCGCATCCAGAAATGCCACATATTTTCCTCTTGCCATGGAAATCCCCTTGTTTCTGCTTTCTGCGGCTCCAAGATTCTTTTCATTTTTTACATAAAGAATCACAGGGTTGTTCGCATAGGATTCCATGACCCGATCCAGTTCATCTGGAGAACAGTCATTAATTACAATCAATTCCAGTTCCACCTTCTGTTTTAACACTGAGTCAATTGCCCGGGCTATTGTCCCGGCACATGCGTATGCCGGCATAATAACTGATACGATTGGGTCTGTCATACAAAATCCTCCGTCACCCTGTGACTTTTTGTGAACTGTCCTTCCAGTTATTCACGGTCCGGGCAGTCCTCTGTCTTTTCTTCTTTTCCGCTATTTTCTTCTGTTGTTGCCGCTGTCACTTGCCAGCTTTCCACGCCTTCTGTGTTCTCCTTCTGAAACAGAATCTTAAATGTCAGCATCAGAAGCTTGATATCCTGTACAAAACTGTAAGTCTCAATATAAGTCAGATCCAGCTTCAGTTTATCATACGGTGTAGTGTTGTACTTGCCGTATACCTGCGCATAACCGGTCAGTCCTGCTTTTACCTTCAGGCGGTAATTGAATTCTGGTATTTCTTCCAGATACTGTCTGGCAATTTCCGGTCGTTCCGGTCTCGGTCCCACCAGAGACATATCGCCCTTCAGAATATTAAAGATCTGTGGTAGCTCATCAAAATGTATCTGACGCAGTACTCTGCCCACCGGAGTGATACGGTCATCATCTTTCATGGCAAGGCGTGCACCCTTTTTCTCTGACTGCACCTTCATACTGCGAAACTTCAGGATCTGGAAAATTCTTCCGTCCTGTGTCAGTCTTTCCTGCTTATAGAATACCGGCCCACCATCATAAGCTTTAATCAGAATGGCAATCACAAGCATAAACGGAGCTGCAATCACCAATCCCAGAAGAGAGAATACAATATCCATAGCACGTTTTGCAAATACCTGCTCTGCCGTCAGTCCTCTGTTCCTGGAAAGCATCAGCGTCGTATCAAACAGATGGATACTGTCTGCATTTCTTAATAGAATATCCGATATCTTCGGGATACTGTAACAGCGGATATTTTTCTCAAAACAATATTTCAGGAATACATTCCGTTCATGTGACGGAATATCTCCCAGAATGACTGCCGGATATTTATCAATTTTCTCTTTGATCTTCTCTTCTCCCAGAGATAGATGTACCATCTCGCAGATATTATACTTGTCTTCTCTGGTAGATATCTTATGAATCAGGTCCCTTGGATTGTGCACACCATAAATCAGCAGCATATCCCGTGGCGGATAGATTTTCACATATACCATCCGCATCAGAATCACCCACGCAATCACAATAACCAGATCAATTCCAGTCATATATACCAGTGGCAGAATATGTGTGGAAAACTTCCATCGTCCAATCAGGCTCAACTGCAGGTACGTAATCATATTGACGCAGATCACTGACAGGATCTGGGAATACAATACCTCAAACACTCTCAGATATCCTACCTTGAATCCACCGTAAATCCGGTAAAACAGAAAAATCATCAGTGCATACTGACCAATTACCACAAAGTTACCTTTTCTCCAGAATGTCTTTCCAATAATTGCCTCATCTGCGTAGTGATTATACCATATATAAGCAAAAATCGCCGTCTCCAATGCCACAATCAGTGTTGAAGCCAGAAACATTATCAGGCGCTTATACTGTTCTCTCTTTTTCATGCTTCCTACCTTCTGTAAAAGTTTTCGTATCTGTCATGGACAGTTACCATTTTTCATCACATTCTACAACATTTTCTGACAAAATACAACCTTCGCTTTATTCCGTCCAGTCCATGTCTTTAAAAACAATGTAGCTTCCCACCTGGCCAATCACCTCAAAATGGTATGCCTGCATATTCTCCACCCGGCTTGCTCCGTCCGGGAGAACAATATAATTGCAATTAATTCTACGGCATTTTGCAGTCAGTTTCTCATAATCCAATACTTCATCATCGATTGCCTTTACAATATAATTGCCACCGCTTCCAGCCATCCAGTAGTCCCCTTTTCTTCCATATACCTGATGAATACTGGCATCATAGACACGAATATATGGTACCATATCTTCTGGTGCAGCCAGAAGTACCCATTCATCTTCGCTGCCCCTGTTTGCATTAATAATGTTGCAGATTGCCACAGGTGACTCTGGTATTTTTTCCCAGTTGGATCGCTTCTCATAAGGACATCCATCAATATAGATAAACTGTCCCAGAAGTACCAGTACCGCAAAAAATCCGGCAATTGCTGCTGCTCTCTGCCACTTTTTCTCCATCCGGCACCAGAGCTTCACCCCAACATAGGCAATAATAATCGGTAGCGGCATCATCCAGAGCATTCTCCAGTACACAAGTTCCCCGATAGCTCTTGTTATCATCCAGGAAGTTACCGGGCAGAAGTAAACGGCCGTAAACAGCAGACTGTACCCTATAAAAAGTCTCCTGTGATATTTTTCTTTCTTACTTATCAGTATATACGCAAGCGCAAGAAACATCAGTATAAAATGCAGTCCTTCATCATTAAAATCTCTCAGCCAGCTTACCGACATTTGTAATTGATTTATTATCAAATCTGTCATGGTTTTTCCTTTGTCTCTTCCTCTTTCAAAACTTTAGTGCTTTCAATACCACATACAGAATGCCATACAGCATTCCAGGTATATACCCCATCATCATATTCGCTACATATCTTCCGTTTTTCCGGAATACTCCGAAAAGCAAGGCAAAGATTCCCATCATGACCATCGGCAACGCAATGCCCATGGATGACACCAGACAGCATGCAAAACCTGTCATCACCAGAATGCCGGTATTACCCTTTTCCTGTGGCTTCTGTGCCATGCGGTAACAATGATAAAACAGAAACGGAATCAATACAGATGCCAGTGTCGCCTTTCCCTGCCAGATACGTACCAGCAGTACAGATCCCTGATTTCTCATACAATAATAGGAAGTAACATGCACCATAGAAAGGAACAGCAGAAACAGTCCAATCATTTTCTCCCTGCTCTCTTTCTTTTCTCCAGCTACACTTTCTCTGGAGAACAGCAGTTTTCCCATGGATATATATACCAGATATGCCACAATCACCAGTGCCGGTGCCATTATGGTATGATCAAGAGTAGAAGGATGAACACCCAGGCACTTACTCAAAAATGCCTGAAAAACAGAAAACGGTGAAAGACAATATCTCAGATTAAATCTGGGCACTGCTTTTCCTGTATATGCAGAAAAAAGATACATGGTATCTGTCTCAATAGCAGTAGTTGCCACTGCCACAAAATATGCATCATCCAGATTAGTCACCATATACTGTACATAATAATATGCCTGTACCAGCACTGCTGCCACAGCCGCATATACTGTCCATGCATGATGAAATAAACCACGCACCAGATCCACAATTCTCCCAGTCAGCCATCTGCCGCCTCTTACCAGCCCCAGCAGACACAGAAAAAGATATAACACTGCCAGTACTATACAAAAAATATGAAAGGAAGCTTTCAAAAGAATCATTGGCACTGCAATGATCTGGCAAACAGCAAACATCATCAGATATCCTGCCACCATGCATTCTGCAAGTCTGTCATCCTCTCTGTCCAGTCCTGAAATTGCCAGTGCTCCCAGCAATCCCGGGACTGTTATAAGCCAAATCATTATTGCGATTATTATTTTCACCATTTATTTATCCTCAGATACTTCTTTGCTGTCATTTTTCCATCTATACTTCGTTTCTATTCTAGCCTAAGCTTTCTGTTTTATCAAGTATAACCCTCTTTTTTCCAATTCGCCTTGTGCAAGCCACTTTCTAATGTTATACTAAAAGTAAACTAAATCATTGTTTTCAAAAAAGGAGGAGCCTATGAAAAAGAAACAAAAATTCATGTCGTTTTTTCTGTTTCTCTGCCTGATCTTTTCACTTTCTACTCTGGTATCGGCAAAATGGCAGACAGAATCAGATGGATCCAGGTACTACACTGTAAAGGGTCAAAAAGTAACCGGTGTAAAGTCCATCAGCGGTAAAAGATACTTATTTGATTACACCGGGAAGCTGATTACTGACCAGGTTACCCGCTATAAGAACAAGCTGTACGTCAGCAGAAAGGACGGTACACTGCTTACATCCTGGGGCAAATATAATGGTAAAAACTATTATCCTGCTTCTAACGGCGTTCTGCGAACCGGACTGCGTAAGTACAAAAACAACTATTACTATTTCAATACCAAAAACGGATCCATGGTCAAAAAGACCTGGGTAACCATCGGCAAAAAGAACTACTATTTTGCTTCAACCGGAAAAGCAATCCGTAACAAAGTTGCAACCATCAACAAGAAAAGATATCTTTTTGACAGCAAAGGGGTTCGCCAGAGTGGTCTCAAACGCATCAATAATTATATCTATCTGTTCTCCACCACCACAGGTGAAATGCAGCTCGGTACTGTGAAATACAAAGGATATTACTATTATTTCCACCGAACCACCGGACGTGCCTACACCAATCAGTGGAAATATATGAAATTCACCGACAAAAACCGTTATTACTATGATAGTATGGGGCGGCGTAAAACCGGATGGCTGGTACTCGGAAATAAGCGCTACTATCTGGATCCTGACAAAGAAGGTGCAAGAACCTATGGTAAGAAAACTATCAACGGAACTACCTATGATTTTGGTTCAAAAGGATACCTTTCTTATTCTTCAAACAGTAAGAAAACTATCAGAGTAAACCGTAAAAACTGTGTTGTTACTATTTATGATGAATATGGTGCCCCAATCAAGGCAATGACCTGTTCTGTAGGGCGAAGAGGTAATGAAACTCCAACAGGAACTTTCTTCATTCAGGATCATCTGGCATGGGCATATTTGGACGGTCCTTCCCTTGGACAGTACAGTAGTCATTTTCTTACAGAATACCTGTTCCATTCTGTACCGATGCATACATTGACCAGAGATCCTTATAAGGTATCAGCCAGTGACTTCAACAAGCTTGGCAAACCTGCTTCGGCCGGATGCATCCGCCTGTGTATTGCTGATGCCAAATGGATCTACTACAATGTACCAGTTGGCTCTACCGTCATTATCAGTGACAATGAGCCTATGCCGCTTGGCAAACCTACTGTAGTGAAAATGCCAAAGAATTCTGTTGGCGCAGACCCAACGGACGACTTTAAAAATCCTGCCGGATATGACGTAAGTCTCCGCTAATCATTCCACATACTATTGTAGCCGGAGAACGCATTCCGGCTGCAAAAAAGGCGGAACTGAAACCCATAACCGTTTCAGTTCCGCCTCTTTTATTACTTATTACGCTTCTCCAAGACCACTTTCAATCAGTTTTCCCAGATTCTTCAATGCCTCTTCTTCGTCTTCTCCATCGCAAGTCAGTGTGATGTCATCTTCACATTTGACGCAGGCACTTAAGACATTCAATACGCTCTTGGCATTGGTTGTGGTATTACCAAATGTCAGCGTAACAGAACACTTATATTTGATTGCCTCGGTGCAAAGTGCTGCTGATGGTTTCAAATGTAGTCCTGCATGATTTTTAATTGTAAATGTTCTGCTAACCATATACTAGCCCTCCGTATTCACTTCTACTTCTGTCGTATTATTCTGTTCCTCAATATTTACCACAATTTTAACCTCATTGACCAACTCATATCCCTGCGGCAGTGTAATCTCTACCGGCAATGTATAGCTTCCATTGATCTCACAACTCTTCAGGTCAATCTCTGCCGTAATATCATCCAGAGTTATATCAATATCTCCAGACTCTGTATCATCTGTTGTCTTCACACTGATGGAGATTGTATCTGCCGGCGAAAAGATCAGCTTCTTATCAGCCGGTGTGTTATGCATAATAATATCTGAAATTGGCATCTGGAATGTCTTGCTTCCCACTTCGTCAATTCCCACATGCACCGTGATGGCAGAGGAAATATCTGTTTCCAGACGAATACTATCATACTGGTTCAATGTATCATTCAGATCCACCGTATAATCCTGAGTCTCTGTCAGACCTTCTACTGAAATATCATCCTTCAGCGTCAGTTCTCCACCCAATTCGTCAATAGCCTCTTCCGTTGCCACCAGATTGATCGTCTGTGGGGAAAGTGTAATGGATGACACCTTAAATCCAGGTGCAACTTCTCCCGTCACATTTGCCTTCAGTGGAATATCATTGTATACTTTCCAGATCTCAGTTCGTACTTCTGCGGAATTATTCTGCAGGCTCACTCCATTGCTGTCCTTCAATTCCAGATTACTCATCTGTCCCTCTGTCAGCGCTGCCCCATTCTTGTCTTCGATCCGGATCGGATAGAGATTCGTGGAATCTGTATTCATATTGGTGATATCCAGTAATATGGTAACCTTACCGATAATATTAATCAGTGACTGTGGTCCTGCAATCCGAATTGTATCTCCACTCACGATGGTGGTTTTGCCTAATTCATAACCCTTATCAGCTTTTCCGCTAGTTACAACTGCTACTCCGAAATTCTGTTCCACCTTATCTTCCATATTGATCTTCAGAGAAGAAGGAATAATTCGGAGATCTTCCTGCCGAATCCTTGCATCCTCACAGGATATCTCCAGAGGTACGGTTCCCAGTGCCTCATTATAATTCTCCATATCAGCCTTTACGGTAAAGCTTCCGGAATTCAGCGCAGCCCGGATAGACTTGCGTGCTGTCACATAGACATTAATCTTATCAACTCCGTCCACCACTGTGAATGTCTTATTGGCATTCGTAATCGTATCCTGATTTTTAATGGTAATCGGCACATTCTTATATACCTGCGTACTTTCCGGGTCATTGGTGTTGGTCACAACCAGCCAGATCAGACAGGAAACCAAAAGCGACAGAACTTTCAGCCCCAGATTATTTGTCCATTTATGCTTCATCTGACTCTTTTCCCTTCTTTCTCAAAATTCCTACTCCCGGAATACCTTTCTTGGCAGCCGGCACCTTATTCTGCAGTGCCACAAGACAGGCTCTCAGTTCTTCTTCTTTCACATTATGGCGAAGACGCCCCCTCTGTGCAATAGAAATCCGTCCAGTCTCTTCTGATACGATAATTGTCACCGAATCCGTCACTTCACTGATTCCAACCCCCGCCCTGTGTCTGGTTCCAAGTGCTTTACTCAGTGACAGATTCTCTGATAATGGGAGATAACAGGTAGCTGACCGTATCTTGTCTCCCTTGATAATCACCGCTCCATCATGAAGTGGTGTATTATGCTCAAAAATATTAATCAGAAGCTGGCTGGTTACAATAGCATCCAGATCAATCCCTGTTCGCTCATACTCTTCCAGAGTCTCATTCTGCTCCAATACAATCAGTGCACCTGTCCTGACCTTCGCCATTTCCAGCGTTGCCCGGATCAGTTCATTCACCGTCTTGTCACTGCACCGCTGTTCCACATCTTTTTCATTTCCTGCACCGAAAATGTTCACAAGAAACATTTTTTCACCCAGAATCTCCAGTGCTTTTCGCAGCTCTGGCTGAAAAATAATTATTGCTGCAATAATTGCAATATTAATTCCCTTATTAATAATAAAAATCAGAGTATCCATATGGAACAGATACACCAGTGCCACAAAAAAACCAAGAAAAATAATTCCCTTCAACAATGTCCATGCCCTGGTATTCTTAATCCAGACCAAAACTGTATACACCAGGAACGATAACAGAATGATCTCTATGACGTCTATGACTCCGATGGGGATTCTGAACATGTACAGACCTGGTATATATTGTATAAACCACATCTTAATTGTCTGCATTCCTATCTCCTTTCTGATCTTCTGCTTCGCTTCTTACGATAAACCTTACGCTTCGGAACTGCTTTTACATAATAAAAATATTCGTCATCTTCAAACCGTACATTCTCCGTACGCCGGTAATCAAGGCTAAACAAAAATGCCTGCGCTGTTCCAGCAGTCGCTACAGCCAGCGCCACATCCAAAATCAATGTCAGTGCAGGAAACGATATCTGCAGGAGACCCCCGCACACACACCGGATCCCCACATATACCATAAGGCCAACTCCTGCCGCAACCATCCAGGCATATTTTATTGCCATCCTGCGGATCAGCCAGATCACCCATAACAACACTGCCAGTGATGCTGCCATCACTATCATTTCCCGATTATTTATGACTGAATTCATCAGCTCTGTCATCTTCTGTACCATGGCTTCCGCTGCATCTGCCGCCTGAGACTCTAATGTTCCTCCCAACTTGTTGGTAATCTCAACCAAATACCAGGTAAATACTCCAAAGATCACGCCCGCAGCTGACAACGGTCCGCCCACCAGACCAAACAGTACTGCCGCAGCAGACGGTATTCCCATCCTCATGGTAATTGCTGTAAGAATCAATGGCACCGCCGAATGCGGTGCGATGCTGAAATACAGAAGCATTCCCACAATCAGCATTCCTCCACCTGCTATCGCAGCTTCCACAGAAATACCATAAAAATGTACCAGGATCATTCCCGCCCCAATCATAACGGTACTGTTGGATGGTAAAAAAGCACATATCAGTGCCAACGCTCCCGTAACCAGTGGATTACACAAAAAAGCCACCTGTCCCAGTGATGCGTTAATCATAGCAAAGGCACACAACGCCATGCAAAACTTTGCCAGTATTCGTATTACAGTATCATGTTCTCCGTAAAACCTGCTTATGCGATCTCTTACCTTGAGTAACAGCCCCATGTTGTTCCCCTTTTCTACTTCTGTTTTCTTCTGTCTTCTTTTGCGTACTCATTCTCCAGCTTCGTCAGCATCTCCCGATACTCTTCCAGATCCTTCAGTGCTCTGACGTAACGGATACTCTGTATACTATATGTCAGCACCAGAAATGCACATAACCAGACTGCATACAGAAACAGTATCTGCTTTCCAAATGCCCAAATGTCAATCTTTGTGATGTCAAGCAGCAGTGTCTCTGCATGATACATCCCCCAGCCAGCCAGGATACACAGAAATGCTGCTGTCACTCTCAGTCCGTTTCGGATCATATGTCTTCCAATATAGTCACTCCTGAAAAACGTTCGTACACCGTTTAACTGTTCTTTATGATGTTCTTCAAAAATAGCCAGTCTGGTCATCAGATAAATTCTCTTCTCATTCATATGTATACCCTTCTTTTCCTTTTTTCAGTATACCATATCCCCATGTCCAATACAAATTGCTATGAAAAAAATCTCGGAAATTCCACACGCTTTCAGCGCTGATGCCGCCGCATCTACTGTACTTCCAGTTGTATACACATCATCCACCAGCAGCACTCTCTTATACTTCCCGTCACTCTCTGCCACGAAAGCCTCCTGCAGATTCCTTCTTCTCCCGGCACGATCCAGTTCCTTCTGGGCACCTGTGTCTTTTCTTTTTCGCAGAATCTCTGTATCTACCGGAAGATTCCAGTATTCCCCTAATAATTTTGCCAAAATCTCTGCCTGATTGTATCCGCGTATTTTCTGCTTTTTCGGATACATGGGAATAGGAACCAGCACATCCGGCCTCCACAGCTCAATTTTTTTCTCTCCATATCTGACAAGGAGCTCTGCAAAGGTCTCCAGATATTCCCGTTTATTATTGTACTTTATCTTATGAATGGCTTCTTTTACTTTTCCTTCGTACAACAGCATTCCACATCCCTGTGTATAGCTGTGATGACCTTTCAGACAATCCGGACAATACTCCTGTTCCGCTGAATCCACCGGCTTGCCACACTGATAACAGTAAGGCTGCCTCACTACCTTTAACTGTGCACCGCAGTCCATGCAGATTCCCTGCGCGATCTCCCCGCAGATGGGACACCTTGACGGATACAGCAATTCTGCTGCTCCCTTTGCCAAATTCTTCCATATGTCCTGCCATTCTATTTTTCTGATTCTGTGTCACTCCTCTTCCTGCCACTGCTGAATCTGTTCCTTCAGCGTGGAATATCGTTTCTGCTCCATTTCATTGTCAATCATCTGCTGAAATACCTGATCCGAACCTACCAGTGTCACACATTTTCTTGCTCTGGTAATGGCGGTATACAAAAGATTCCTGCTCATCAGCATACGTGGTCCTGACAGTAGCGGAATCACCACCGCAGGATATTCACTTCCCTGGGACTTATGGATCGTAATGGCATAGGCCAGCTCCAATTGTTCCAGTTCTTTGAAAGAATACTCAATATATTTGTTATCATCGAATACCACTGTCATCTGCTCCGCATATTCATTGATCTCTGAAACAATCCCCATATCTCCATTAAAGACCCCGACGCCTTTTTCCACTGGAATGCCATATGCCCCCCTGATTTCCCATTCAATCTGATAATTATTCTTGATCTGCATGACCTTATCGCCTTCACGGAACAGACCTGACCCATATTCCTTTTCTTTTTTCTCCGGTGAACGAGGATTCAGGTATTCCTGCAGAATCGTATTCAGACGTTCCACTCCCAAAAGTCCTTTTCTCATCGGCGTCAGCACCTGAATATCCAGCATACCGGCATCCACGTATTTTGGCATTTTCTTCATCACAAGGGTCAGCACCACACTGATAATTACATTGGCATCATCTCTCTTCAGAAAAAAGAAATCCCTGCTCTTATTATCCAGCACTACATGCTGCCCTTCATTGATCTTATGGGCGTTTACTACAATATCACTTTCACTTGCCTGGCGGAAAATCTTGTTCAGACGTACCACCGGGAAACACTCTGAATGGATGATATCCCTGAGTACACTTCCAGGTCCCACAGATGGGAGCTGATTCACATCGCCTACCATAATCAGTCTGGTTCCAATCGACACTGCGGATAGCAGTGCATGCATCAAAAACAGATCCACCATAGACACCTCATCAATGATGATCACATCTGCTTCCAGTGGATTCTCCATATTTCGCTCAAAATGATAACCGGCAGACTCTTCCTCAGGCACTCCTGAGATTTCCAGCAGGCGGTGTATGGTCTGCGCTTCATAACCGGTTGCTTCTGTCATACGCTTGGCTGCCCGTCCTGTAGGTGCTGCCAACAAAATCTCCAGTCCTTCCGATGCAAAATAATGAATCAGAGTATTAATCGTCGTTGTCTTACCGGTACCAGGGCCACCTGTAATCACTAACAGTCCATGGTTCACAGCCTGCACAACCGCTTCTTTTTGTAGATCCTCCAGTGTCGTATGTGTCTCAATCTCGATATCTGCCAGTTTCTTCATCACCGTATCATCTGCAATGTCTGCTGTCACATTCAGATCATGGAGCATCTTTGCCGTATTCAGTTCCAGATAATAATTCTGGGAACAGTACACTCTGTCTTCCTTCAGAACTACCTTCCGGTCCATGGCAAGATCCATCAAATTTCGCTCCATGGCTTCTACTGACACACCAAGCAACTCTGCGCCTCTCTGAAAAAGCTCCATCCTCGGCAGATAGATATGTCCCTCTGCCATAGACTGTTTTAACGCATAAAACAATCCGCTGCGGATACGGAAGTCCGAATCCGTGTGGATTCCGGCTTTTTCTGCAATCTCATCTGCAATCCTGAAGCCCACGCCCTGAATCTCATCTGTCATCTGATAAGGATTCTCTTCTATGATGCGGTACAGACGCTCTCCGTACTGATTATAGATCTTTACACTCAGCGCAGAAGAGATTCCGTATTTCTGCAGAAAAATCATAGCTTTGCGTACATCACGCTTTTCTTCCATCTGCTTGGCAATCTCTCTTGCTTTCTTCTCACTGATGCCCTTGATCTCTGCCAGACGTTCCGGTTCTTCTTCCATAATACGAAAGGTGTCGCTCTTAAATCTGCGCACAATCCTGGCCGCCAGTGCACTTCCAATTCCTTTTATGGCACCGGATCCCAGATAACGTTCCATTGCCATCTCATCTTCCGGTGCCTTTAATTCAAAAGAGCTGATCTTAAACTGAGTCCCATACGTGCTGTGCTGCGTATAGGTTCCTTCCGCTTCAATCAGCTCTCCCTCATTGATATATTGCAGGGTGCCCACACAAGTCACCTCTTCTCCGTCACAGATCATTACCATGACGGTGTATCCATTCTCTTCATTTCGGAAAATGATATGATCTATGTATCCCGAAATTTTTTCCATTTCTACTTCCCTTCTGATCTGCGTTCCTGTGGAATGTCTCAGGTTTTCTGTAATCTTTGTTCACAAAAAACATCTTGCAGGACAATGGCTATAAGCAATAATTGTTTTAACCCTCCAGACGATTATTATGTGCAGTTAGCTCTGCATAAGTTCCCGTTCCAATGGCTACTGCCGCAACCGGTTCTTCTGCTGTCACGGTATTGATGCCAGTTTTCTCCTCAATCAATTCTTCCATTCCATCAAGAAGTGCCCCGCCGCCTGTCAGCACAATACCACGTTCCACAATATCTGCCGCCAGTTCCGGTGGTGTCTTCTCCAACACACTGTGTACTGCTTCCACAATCTGACCGGTAGTCTCTTTTAATGCCTCACGCACATCCTCAGAAGTAATACGTACAGTCTTCGGCAGACCTGTTCCCAGATCACGTCCCTTTACTTCCATGATCTTCTGCTCTGGACGTTCAATTGCCGTTCCCACATGAATCTTGATATCTTCTGCTGCCCGCTCTCCGATAATCAGGTTATGTTCGGCCCTGGCATACTTCATAATAGCTTCATCAAAATTATCCCCTGCCACATTAATCGTATGATCCACCACAATACCATCCAGTGACAGAATTGCTGTCTCACAGGTACCTGCCCCAATATCCACAATCATCTTGCCGCACGGTCTTGAAATGTCGATACCTGCTCCGATTGCTGCAGCTATCGGTTCCGGTACTGTCAGAACCTCTCTGGCTCCTGCCTGATAGGTGGCATCTTCCACAGCTTTCTTTTCTACTTCTGTGACATTGCTCGGTACACAAATACTGATACGAGGCTTACGGAAAGACAGTCTTCCGGTTGCCTTCTGAATAAAATACTTCAGCAT
Organism: uncultured Lachnospiraceae bacterium; assembly: GCA_900544685.1. Taxonomy (GTDB): domain Bacteria; phylum Bacillota; class Clostridia; order Lachnospirales; family Lachnospiraceae; genus Marvinbryantia. Next base: position 44,617 of record UQWA01000019.1, read on the forward strand.
CTGTTCTGTCACAGCATAATCTGCTATAATTCCATTCTTTAACGGACGAATGGCAACGATGTTCCCTGTTGTTCTTGAAAGCATAATACGCGCTTCATCACCAATTGCCCGGATCTTATCTGCATCACGATCATAGGCAACCACGGAAGGCTCTTTTAAAACCACACCTTTCCCTCTTACATATATCAATATGCTGGCTGTCCCCAGATCGATTCCAATATCTGATACGTTCATATACTTCCCCTTTCTTACTCCTTGTTAAAGTATAAAACACTGCCCTGAAATTTTAAAGCCCTTTTTCTGATTTTCCCAAAACTTATCAAAATTCATATTTTCTTTTCTTTTTGAACACATTTTGAACACATTTTATCGATATACTATGATCATATTAGCGAAGAGCTAATATATTTCATAACTCAAGCTTCGCAGCACCACACGTTGCGGAGCACTCCCTCAAAATAATTTAGTTTTTTCTCTTTCCTGAAATGAGCTGTGCGAGACGCACAGCTCATTTCCTGTTTATGCAGAAATATCATAAGTACTTCTTAATATATTTTCCGGTATAGGAGATTGGGCTCTCTGCCACCTCTTCTGGCGTACCTCTGGCAATGACAGTTCCGCCACCGTCCCCGCCTTCCGGTCCGATATCAATGATATAATCTGCAGTCTTGATCACATCCAGATTGTGCTCAATGACAACTACCGTATTGCCACCATCTGACAGGCGCTGAAGGATCTCAATCAGCTTGTGCACATCGGCAAAGTGAAGACCCGTGGTTGGCTCATCCAGAATATAGATAGTCTTACCGGTGCTTCTGCGGCTCAGTTCAGTAGCAAGCTTTACACGCTGTGCCTCACCACCGGATAACTGGGTGGATGGCTGTCCTAATTTGATATAAGATAATCCCACATCATTTAAAGTCTCAATCTTTCTGCGGATAGACGGTACATGTTCAAAGAACTTCACAGCCTCTTCTACCGTCATATTCAGCACATCGTAGATACTTTTTCCCTTGTATTTAACTTCCAGAGTCTCCCTGTTATAACGGCGTCCTTCGCAGACCTCGCATGGTACATATACATCTGGGAGGAAATTCATCTCGATCTTGATGATACCGTCTCCGGAGCAGGCTTCACATCTTCCACCCTTCACATTGAAGCTGAATCTGCCCTTACTGTACCCTCTTGCCTTGGCATCTGCCGTAGCAGCAAACAGATCGCGGATAGCATCAAACACACCAGTATAGGTGGCCGGATTGGAACGGGGGGTACGTCCAATCGGCGACTGGTCAATGTTGATGATCTTATCTAACTGATCGGTTCCCTCAATCCGGTCATGATCTCCCGGTATAGTCCGTGCGCGGTTCAGTGTTTTCGCCAGACTCTTATATAAAATCTCATTAATCAGAGAACTTTTACCAGAACCGGATACTCCGGTTACACATGTAAGTACCCCCAGCGGAATCTCCACATCAATGTTCTTCAGGTTATTCTGTCTGGCTCCCACAATCTTGATAAAACCGGTCGGTGTTTTACGTACTTTCGGCACCGGTATCTGAAGTCTGCCGCTTAAATAAGCTCCTGTGACAGACTCCTCACACGCCATCAGTTCTTCTGCTGTTCCAGCAGCCACTACCTCACCGCCGTGCTCTCCTGCTCCCGGTCCGATATCCACGATATAATCTGCCTCTCTCATGGTATCTTCATCATGTTCTACCACAATCAGCGTATTGCCAAGGTCACGGAGACTCTTTAAGGTAGCCAGCAGTTTGTCATTATCCCTCTGATGAAGACCAATGCTCGGTTCATCCAGAATATAAGCAACGCCCACCAGCCCGGAACCAATCTGGGTAGCCAGACGGATACGCTGGGCTTCTCCACCGGACAGACTTCCAGTATTTCGCGCCAATGTCAGATAATTCAGTCCTACATCCATCAGGAACTTTACTCTGGAACGAATCTCCTTTAACAGCAGCCTTCCGATCAGCTCCTGCTGCTTCGTCAGAGTCAGATGCTCCATAAACTGCTGTAATTTATCAATGGAAAGTGTGGTTACTTCATAAATGTTCTTATCATTAATCGTCACCGCCAGAGACGATGCCTTCAACCGCTGTCCCTTACAGGTCTTACAAGGAGTGATATTCATAAAGGTCTCATACTCTGCCTTGGAACTTTCTGATCCGGTCTCCCGGTATCTGCGCTCCACGTTCTTAATCAGCCCTTCAAAAGCCACATGATAGACGCCTTCTCCCCGCTGTCCCACATAATGCACATCCACCTCATGTCCATTCGTTCCATGGATCAGAATATCCCGGATCTTCTGTGGATAATCCTGATATGGGGTATCCAGACTAAAGTGATATTCTTCTGCCAGGGCATCCAAGATGGCTCGTGTAAAACTGCCCTTATCCTTGCAGGACTGCCATCCCATGACAGCAATGGCACCTTCTTTGATACTTAAGGACTTGTCCGGTATCATCAGGTCTTCGTCAAACTCCATCCGGTATCCCAATCCATAACAGTCCGGGCAGGCACCAAACGGATTGTTAAAGGAAAAGCTTCGTGGTTCAATCTCATCCACACTGATTCCACAGTCCGGACAGGAAAAGCTCTGGCTGAAACTTAAGGTTCCCTGATCTGCCGCATCTACTACAACCAGTCCACCTGTCAGTGACATAACTGTCTCCAGCGAATCCGTCAGACGCTTCTCAATCCCCGGCTTGACAATCAGTCGGTCTACCACAATCTCAATGGTATGCTTCTTATTTTTTTCCAACTTAATGTCTTCTGACAGTTCATAGGTCAGACCATCGATCACTGCACGAACATATCCGTTCTTTCTTGCCTGCTCCAGAAGCTTGACATGCTCGCCCTTTCTTCCTCGTACCACCGGTGCCAAAAGCTGGATCTTCGTACGCTCTGGCAGCAGCATGATCTGGTCTACCATCTGGTCTACGGTCTGCTTCTTGATCTCTCTGCCACAGGACGGGCAGTGCGGTGTTCCGATTCTGGCATACAGCAGACGGAAATAATCATAGATCTCTGTCACAGTTCCCACTGTAGATCTTGGATTGCGGTTGGTGGACTTCTGATCTATGGAAATAGCTGGTGGCAGTCCTTCGATGCTCTCCACATCCGGCTTTTCCATCTGTCCCAGAAACATTCTGGCATAAGAAGACAGGGACTCCATATAGCGCCGCTGCCCCTCTGCATAGATGGTATCAAATGCCAGCGAAGACTTACCGGAACCGGACAGTCCAGTCAGCACTACCAACTTGTTTCTTGGAATATCCAGACTGATATTCTTCAGGTTATTCTCATTTGCCCCGCGAATCCGAATATATTGTTTTCTGTCTATCTTTTCTTTGTTATTGCTCATTCTTCCTCCAGTTCCTGCAGGTGCTTCTTCAGGTCAATCATCTTATCCCGCAGTTCCATCGCAGCTTCAAAATTCAATTCTGCGGCTGCTTTCTTCATCTGTTTTTCTACCTTTCCGATCAGTTTTTCCAGATCCTTTCTGCTCATGGATTCTGGATCTACCTCATGATCCTGTTCTTCCTTGGCTACTGCCTTGGAGATGCTGATCAGATCACGGACAGCCTTGCGCACCGTCTGCGGTGTAATGCCATGTTCTTCATTATATGCTTCCTGAACAGCCCTTCTTCGATTGGTCTCCTCAATGGCAATCTTCATGGAATCCGTCATTATATCAGCATACATAATGACGTGACCGTCCGCATTTCTTGCCGCACGGCCAATGGTCTGGATCAGGGATGTAGCTGAACGCAAGAATCCCTCTTTATCTGCATCCAGGATCGCCACCAGCGTAATCTCCGGTATATCCAGTCCCTCTCGCAGCAGATTGATTCCTACCAGTACATCAAAGACATCCAGACGCATATCACGGATAATCTCAGTACGTTCCAGTGTGTCCACATCCGAATGCAGATAACGCACCCTGATACCAATCTCCCTCAGATATGACGTCAGATCTTCCGCCATCCGCTTGGTCAGTGTAGTAATCAGCACTTTGTTTTTCGCTGCTATCTCTTTATTAATCTCTCCCACCAGATCATCAATCTGACCTTCTACCGGTCGCACATCCACCTTCGGATCCAACAGACCTGTCGGACGAATGATCTGTTCCGCACGAAGCATCTCATGCTCTTCTTCATAATTGCCCGGTGTGGCAGATACAAATAATATCTGATCTATCTTACTTTCAAACTCCTGAAAGTTCAACGGTCTGTTGTCCAGTGCTGACGGCAGGCGGAAGCCATAATCCACCAGTGTGGTCTTTCTGGAACGGTCGCCGGAATACATGGCTCCGATCTGCGGGATGGTCTTATGGGACTCATCGATCATAATCAGAAAATCATCCGGGAAATAGTCAATCAGTGTGTGTGGTGGTACTCCCGGCTCCAGTCCCGCCAGATGTCGGGAATAGTTCTCGATACCGGAGCAGAAACCTGTCTCCCGCATCATCTCGATATCAAAATTTGTCCGCTCTGCAATACGCTGAGCTTCCAGAAGCTTATCGTTACTCTTAAAATATTCCAGCCGCTCTGCCAGTTCTTCCTCTATATGCTTCGTAGCTTCCAGCATCTTATCCATCGGAACTACATAATGGGATGCCGGAAAGATGGCTACATGTTCCAGACGGTTGCGTATCTCACCGGTAAGCACATCGAACTCTGTAATCCGGTCTACCTCATCTCCGAAGAACTCAATACGGATGGCTGTCTCCGATGCATTCGCCGGAATCACCTCCAGCACATCCCCATGTACCCGGAAGGTACCACGCTTGAAGTCAATCTCGTTCCGATCATACTGCATATCAATCAGCTTACGGATCACATCATCCCTGTCCTTTTCCATACCTGGGCGCAGGGACACTACCATGTTCTTGTAGTCCACTGGGCTTCCCAGTCCATAAATACAGGATACGGAAGCCACAATGATCACATCTTTACGTTCTGCCAGTGCTGTCGTCGCTGAAAGACGCAGCTTATCAATCTCATCATTAATCGAAGAATCCTTGGCAATATAGGTATCTGAAGACGGCACATAAGCCTCCGGCTGATAATAATCATAATAGGATACAAAATATTCTACCGCATTATGCGGAAAAAATTCTTTAAACTCCCCGTATAACTGAGCCGCCAGGGTCTTGTTATGGGCAATGATCAACGTCGGCTTATTCATCTGCTGGATAACATTTGCCATGGTAAAAGTCTTACCGGAGCCAGTCACACCCAGAAGCGTCTCACACTGATTCCCCTCCTTGAAGCCCTTCACCAGTTCAGCAATTGCCTGAGGCTGGTCACCGGTTGGCTGGTACTCAGAAACTAATTCAAAATGATCCATAGTACACTTCCTTATTCATACTTTCATTCTTATTAGCTTTGCTACCTGTCAAGTATATCATTCCTTATAAAAAAAGTACAGAACAAATCGAATGTCTGTTCTGTTCTTTTTTAGTTTCCACGTGGGGAACGACAAGTGAAGACTATTACAAGGCAGATGATCTGGTGGATTTCATTCCACGTTCCCGCGTGGGGAACGACGTATGATTCCGGAGGATACAACTGGCAGATGTTATTTCAATCCACGTTCCCGCGTGGGGAACGACCAAGATATGCTGGAACAATAAAATTTTGTATACTATTTCAATCCACGTTCCCGCGTGGGGAACGACATATCATCCATGTACTGTACCACTTCTGGCCATATTTCAATCCACGTTCCCGCGTGGGGAACGACGGCCAAGGCAGAAGCTGACAGACGTAGAGATGAGATTTCAATCCACGTTCCCGCGTGGGGAACGACCCACCAGAGCCACCAGAACCGCCATTTCCAGATATTTCAATCCACGTTCCCGCGTGGGGAACGACGCAACGTCTATCAGAGTAGCGTCGGACTGTGTGCTATTTCAATCCACGTTCCCGCGTGGGGAACGACCTTGCTGAGATTTTTTTCCTCTTTTTTCGCGATATTTCAATCCACGTTCCCGCGTGGGGAACGACAGCAATATTGACTCAAAACTATTTTCTTTTTTGAATAATATTGTACTTTTATCCCAATTTGCCACTATATTTTTCTTATAATGAATTATTTTCAATGGCAAATTGAATTTTTTCTGGTGCGAATCTCCCTGCATTTTTATGTTTGCTATACATTCGCACCAGAAATAGATGTTACAATATCAAAGGCTGATCTACTGCATTTCCACGATCTACTCCTATATGATCTACCTTTGTTTCATATTTATTTCCAAGATAGTAAAATCTCAAGCTATCTACTTCCTCATCGATGGTATCCGCTAACATAGCTTTGAGCATTACACTTTGCGCCTGATCAACGATACATTCAAATACCGAATTTTGAACTCGACGTCCATAATTTTCACATTGCTTTGCAACTTTTCTTAATCGTTTTCGTCCTGCTGCTGTTTCAGTATTTACATCATAAGTTATTAATACCAACATCTATTGCCACCTCATTTCCAGAGAAATACAGGATATCCGTCCAGATCTCCTCTCAGATATCGCGCAAGAAGCATTGCCTGTACATAAGGTAGCATCCCCCACTCTACTTTTTCTTTCAAAAATGGATGCGTTATTACTTCCTTTTTCTTATTTTGCCACTCAATCAATATCTTCTTTCTCAATTCATCATCCATCATGACTGCACCATTTTCTTTTTTTGAAAAATTGGACGCTTTCACGATCTTTTTATTGATCAGCGACAATACAAACCGGTCTGCATATACGCTTCGAAATTCTTCTATCAAATCCAGCGCCAGCGATGCTCTTCCAGGTCTGTCTGTGTGTAAATATCCAACATAAGGATCCAAACACCTCTAATACAGAAACAATTTGATTTGTTAACAGTGTGTATACAAACGATAACATTGCATTCACATTATCTAATGGTGGCCGCTTATTTCTTCCCTGAAATACAAAATCTCTTTTTTGCTGCAATATCAATTCATTAAATACTCCAAAATATACACTTGCAGACTCACCTTCATATCCTCTAAGCTGATCTTTTGATTCTGCATTTTGAATATAATCCAGAGAATTTTTCAATTGTACAGATGCTTCTCTGACTTTGTCCACATCTATCTGCATTCCATGATCTCGAATTGCTCTTTCCAGCACCCACCTTGCATTATACACCTTTCCTGCAATGCAATTCTTCGCTATTTCAAGGCTGATTGTTTCATCCTTACTGCCTGCATATTGCTGTTCCCGCAAAAGGACATTTCCTCTTATTTTTCCAGTAACCCGTGCCAAAAAATTTCCCTGTGGAGATAAATAGCAAATTGGAATATTTCGCTGCATACATGCTCCCATTAATGCCGGGCTTGTTCCACGGTATCCAAAAGAAATAATTCCATCCAGATTATGCAGCGGCACTCTTCCTGTTTCTTTTTGATCTTCGTATACAACAATATTTTCTCCATCAAGCCCCAAATAACTATTTTCAGATGTAATATACAATGTATTTAACAGTTTTTTCATGCTCACTCCTCCCTAAGTGCTTTAGATATATAGGAAGATACTGTCATTGTTTTTTCCAGCTCAGGCATGCATATTTCTTTTAAAGAACAAGACGTGCACATCTTGTTTTTTTTCACCTTAGGTGTATATCCTCTCTTAAAATACTGATGCATTTCCTCCAACATCTTTTTTACTTCATCTCGCAGCTCCTGTGAAAATTCGACAGCTTCTCTCCGTCTTGTCTCTCCATAGAAAATAGCACCTTCTGTTATCTCTGTAGAAAACATCTCTTCCAAGCACATCGCCTGTGCTGTAAGCTGCAGCTGGTCTTCCTCTGACGTCTTGGGTTTGCCTTTTTTATATTCCACAGGAAAGACTGAATACAGCCCACGATGTCCGAACAGGGTAACTCCATCTTCACATTTGTGAAATTCTACCGCATCACATTCCCCACTGATTCCCAATGTTCTGGATGCTATCGGCAGTGCCCGGACAATAAGTGTATCCTTTCGTTTTTCCTTTATACCAGAATCATGCACTTTCTTATGCATCAATTCTCCTACCACGGTATGTACATTTTCTGCCCATTGCTGTTCCAGATGAATCAGTGCCCACTGCCTTTTACAAAATTTAAAATGCTGTATTCCTGATAACATTAAATATTCATCTTCGTTGTATTCCATCAAATCATCCTTTTCACTTCTACAGACTCCGGAATGCATTCATTATGAATGGTTACTGTATAATCCTGATACTTTCTTGGATACTCTACTCCTTCATTTTTCTTAACTTCTACTGCATCAAATAATTTATATGCCGGACAATCTCCCAGTTCTTTACTGTGTTTAAAAACGACTAATTCTCGAACTGCCATTTTTCCTCTTGCTGCCGAATGATCATTTTCAAACATATTCACAATTGCATCCCATAAAAGTTCCAGATCATCCTCTGAAAAACCAGTTACTCTTCTTGCCAGATTTGCTGAAATATACCCTTCTGCACGATACAGGCCATATGGGACGATACTTTTTCTTCCCATTTCTGTACTCTTGTTTTCCGCATCCTTCTCTGTTGTTATAGCAACTCTTGTAATGGTCACTTCCTGGCTTATGATAGGATCAATACTTCTTGCAAAACCGATCTGTACCGGTCCTCTCACCTGTCCACAATTTAAATTCTTTTCTTTCACAAAAGTCGTCATAACCGCTCCAAATGTTCGAATATCATAAAAATTCTTACACATAAAATCTTTTAATTTGATGTTAATATCTGGATCTGTTTTCTTCAATTTTTCGATTGCTGTAGATACTTTTTTTTCATCTGTTTCATTAATTCCTATACTTTTATACGCTTCCTTATCACTTCGATTAAGCGGTATATTTTCTTTTATGTAAATTCTGTATCCTATTTCGTCTTCTTTTACCATTTCTACATAATTTCGTATTTTACGTTTTAAGCATACATCTGTAATTAATCCTAACCCACTTTCAGGATCTACTCTTGGCATATTACCAGCATCTGGATCTCCGTTAGGATTTCCATTTTCTACATCAAATAAGATTATAAACTCATAACGATTTTTTATTACTTCTCCCATTTATTTTTCCTCCACTACATTTTCTGTTGTTTTTGATGATAATATCCCAATATAAATTCTCCCTGTTCTTCTAATGAAAGTTGTTTTGGGAACCCGCCTCTTCCATCTTTCATTTCTAATTTTCCCAAAAGATTTATCAGCAGATCTTCATATTTTATTTTTTTCCATGCATGCTCTCGCTCTATCTTTTTAATATGACTATTTTTCAATTTAAACAACACAGGAAAAACTATTGCCGGAGTTGCACAGGCAGAATTGAAATACCTGTCTCGAATCGTTGTATTAATACCAGAATTTGCATCTTTTTGTATAAACTCTAATACTGCAAATATTCTTCCCAACACATATGCTGATTCTGTACATTCTTCATTTAACCCCATATACTCTTCCCCTTCTTTCCAATTATAATTCTTTATTAATATTGCTTTTATAATTCCTGCTCTTCCCCCTGTAACATTTCCCTGTTCTGCTCTTATCCGAATTAAAGTGTCTGTATATAAACTTTCCGGATATCTTGTATCATCCAGGATTGCCTTTAATACCATTGCTGCCATATTAGGTACCGGTGTTTTATCCTTCGACTTCTGATTCACTGTCTCGTTTAGCATTTTATTTATCCCCAGATACGATAAATCTTCCCATTGCGGTCTGACGATATCCAGACGCTTATAATGTTTTCCAAGATTTTCCAGTATTTTCTCAAATGAATTCTGATAGAAAAAACGAACCGATAATCTTGCTGCATTTGGGGCAAGGCAAAGAATATAAAATTTTTGCTCGGGATTAAGATGAATATCACTTAAATCTACATGAAGCCCCTTTTTCAGATTACCAAATATTTTTTCCATTTCTTCCTGATTATCTTTTTTAGGGTTTAACCACTCTAAAAATGTTTTCTGGTATCCTTCTTCTCCTGATTCTGCCCAGAAAACCACCATGGAATCTCCCATTGGAAATCTGCATTCTCTCTGATTCAGCAAATAATTCAGAGCCGTTGTGTAAGCAAATTCCGCATATTTTCCAACCGGTGCATTATAACTCTGTTCTTTTCCGTAAGATTCAAAGGATTTTTCATTAAAAGAAACCAAAGACGCACCACTGGACTGCGCTCCAGGCACTCCCTTTATTCCTCTGTGAATGCGAGCAATTTCTGTTCTTTCCCCGGTAACAAGACAAATTCCTTCTACTCTTTCACCATCCTGATCTTGCCTTGTTTCCCACATAGCTTTTATTTCTTCATCATCCTGTGCAAACTTCCCTCTTATACTGAAAACAATGTTTCCACCTTCGTTTAATTCATCCCAGTGTGCTTTTACTACGGCATCCTCTTTTGCTTTTTCCGGATTCCATTTTTCAAAATAAGAACAGATTGCTTTCGCCATGATCCCATCTGAACTGCCCAGAATAGATAAATGTTTCTCCCTGGCGGCTAAGAAACACTCTCTTGTCCTTTTTGTGATTTCTTCATCATCAATCCCCAAAATATACTTTGCATTATCACATAGAAAATTTGAATTTACTCCCAAAGATCTTGTTACCATTTCCGGGACATTGAGCAGGACAGGCACCCATACTTTTTTCTTTCCACGTTCCTCTTCTGTTTTCAGTGAAATAATGGTTTTTATTGTTCCATCTTCATTTAGTTCAATCGCATGAGATACTTTTGACTGGCACCATCCCTTCCTGGCAGCCTTATCCTGTTTTGCAAGATCTTCATAATATTTCACCAATGCCTGTAGAATCATCGGATCACCTCGCAGTCTCTCAAATCCAACACTCCATTTTCCATTACTGCCCGGAAAAACATAGGCTGTATATTCTCCCTGTCACTGTAATCCATATCGTACAACATAAAGCCAAGATCCTTTTCTTGCACATCATCATATGCCGTCTGTATATTTTCTTCTTCACACGGACTAAACTGTGCTGGAAATTCTCTGCATCCAAAATATGGCATATGAAAGCATTCCCCTTTTTTCAAACGTCTCATTATGATATCTTTAAATTTTCCCGGATTATCTGTTTCATTTGCCTTTTCTGTCATTACAAAATGTGCTTCAATTACATAACACACATCGCACAGGATTAAAGATGCTCTTTGTACAATATCGTTTTTCGTATTAATATAAAGTGATTTATCTGCACCGTTATACGCCTGTAATACATTACTTGCTGATATTTTACTTTTCACTTCATTTCTCCGAACACTGGTAAAACGAATTGGATTCTTTATATATATTTTATCAATGATCCATTTCATTCCAGGATGCCAGTATATTGCTTCTAAAATCCCCCGCGCTGCAGATGGTGTCATGACATCATAGGAACATCGCTCCACTTTCATTTCCGGTCGTGAAAACAAGGCATAATCCCCCCAAACCTTTACTTTCACCCCAACACTCATTACAATACCTCTCCTTTCTTATAGCATGCTGCTATATAATCTCTTGGTTGATAATAAAAGTCTGTATTATAGTCTGATATTTTTTCATCTATCCAGGAATGATATACTTCCCAGATTCCTCTCAGAATCTCTTCATCAGAATAACAATCCTCTATCAAACGTTCATACACTTCTCCAATATCCCAGTAATCTGGTACCCTATATCTGCATTCGCTTACATTATCAAATGCCCCTTTTTTAATCTTACATTCTTGGATAAATTCACTGGCTACTTTTTCAATCGGTTCACAATGAAATACATCTGCATAGTCATAGATTCTCTCTATTTCTTTTTCTCCAAGTTTATCTGCTACTTCCCGTCTGCTTCTTTGTGTTGTCCGTCCTATATATTCAATCAAACTGCATGTGTAAAAAAGATCGTTATTATTTTTTGTTCCCATATACAGCCTCACTTCCCACATATTCCAAAGTATCCAATGCCGATATTGTATGAAAACTAATCTGATGTGTCGGATGCTTAAACTTTGCCAGTTCCCAAAACGCAGCTCTCGAAATCTTTTTGTCTATATAGTTCTGAATAAAATTATATATGGTATCATCTGCCATCGGTCCTTCTACGATATCATAGCCATGACTTTCTCCACTACGGCAGTCAACAATAAAATCGAGCCACTCCTCTGTCATTTCATCAAAAACCAAGTATTTCAGATTTTCATTTGGTGTATATTCATATTTATTTAAATAGCCCTTTTTCCCATAACGTGTTGCCCAGCGTATTGCCTGTTCTGGAATCTTTGTACAATAAAATCCAAAATAAAAGTCCTTGTGGAACATGGCTTTTCTTATTTCCGGATACTCTACTATTTCTTTACTGCCATGATATAAAATCATATTCTTACACCTCATTTATCCTTTATTTCCCATTCCTCATACTTTGAATATACTACACATTGCTTTAATATTCAATATTTATTGTGAATTTTATTACTTTAAATTTTATTGAATATAATATTAGAATTTCTTATTGAATTGAAATAGATTTTCATTTATACTATCAATTGTCTGATTCTTCCCGTTGGATGCAATCAGTGGATTGAAATAATAATATTTATAGTAAAGAAAACAGCATCAGCGTAGAAGCAATATCTTCTACGCTGATGCCATTTTTACAGAAACAATGCCATTTCTCCATCTATTCCAAGATTTAATCCATATTTCTCTGAATATTCTTCTTCCGCTGTCAGTTCATAAAAGTCTTGCATATCTTCCGACATTGGCCTGATCAATCCCGCATTTTGTAATTTTTCAAAATAACTGTTTCCGTTCTGCGCATTTGCATAAACCTGAACGCAATACTGTCCTGCTTTCCGCATCCTCTCTTTTGAATATCCTTTTTGTTGTATCTCCCAAAATAGTTCCTCTGCCTCCGATTCTTTATGAATAAATATCATCTTTGTTTCCTGTTCAATCAGTTTAAATTTCTTTGCAATTTCTGCAAAATTACATTTTATCTGCTTATATTCATCCATAATATGCTTTTTATCCAAACTTGCTCCTCTGAAATGATATAGCTGTTCAAAATAGCCTTTTATCGCATTCAGATCATCTATTTTCTCATAATCCTCTAGAATTCCCCGCGCTACATCAATGGAAAGTTTCTGATTTTGAGATGTTTTTTCATCTTCCAAATCGAATATATACACGTTACTTTCTTTTTTATCTGCTTTTCCTTCCCGGTTACATCTCCCTGCTGCCTGAATCATGGAATCTATTCCGTTTAACTGTCTGTATACATTCTGAAAATCCAGATCTACACCAGCCTCTACTAAGCTAGTGGATATTACAATACATTTTTCCTTCTTATCAAGTTTTTCTCGAATTCTCTTCAGTACTTTTTTCCGATGTTTCGGATACATGCTGGTTGATAAATGATAGATGCCATCTCCTTCCAATTTCTGAAAAACTTCCTGTGCCAGTTTCTTTGTATTCATGATACACAATGCACAGTTTTCTTTTCGTAATCTTTCTATTAGATTTTCTCTGGATATGATTCCCAATTTCTGATAATTTACCCTCTCAAAAAACTGAAATTGTTCTTCCATACGAGGACATAATTCTATAACCTTTCTCCTCTCTGGGAATAAGGAATCTAACGCTGGCTGCGTTGCCGTACAAAGAACAATGCTTGCCGCATAATTATCAACTAATTCCTGAAGCATTGCCATGCATGGTTTTAGATAATCAAGTGATAGCATCTGCGCTTCATCCAATACAACTACACTGTTTGCTATATTATGTATTTTTCGACATTTAGAAGATTTATTTGCAAATAACGATTCAAAAAACTGAACATTTGTTGTCACTACTACTGGTTTGTCCCAATTCTCGCTTGCAAGCTGCATTGGGTTTAATTCTTCTGTAGCTTTGTATTCCACATTACAATGATTCTCCAGGACATTTTCTTCTCCTAATATCTCACGGAATACCTGTGCATTCTGCTCAATAATGCTGGTATACGGGATCACATATATAATCCGATCCATATGATTGAAAACTGCATGTTTTAACGCAAACGCCAGTGACGCAATCGTCTTTCCACCCCCAGTCGGTACTGTTAATCGAAACATTCCTTTTGCATGTTTACCTTCATTCATACAATTCTTTAAAATTTCCGTTCTTCTGCCATTTATAGTATCAATTTCTTTATTATCAAGCCAATTTGAAACATACTTTTCTAACTTCGTCCATAATTCTTCTATTGATTGCCCTGCTTCTCTTCCTGTCCGACCATTTTTCATAAATGTTTCTGTATCTAAAAAATCTGCGTCCACAAGACATGAATAAAGCATTCTGATAAATGTTCCTAAAGCAAAATCCATATTACTATTTTCTTTCATAACAATTGGATCTGTCTGAAGTTTTGGAATCTCCAATTCTTTTTTATAACTTTGATAACTACAGACTTTTTTACTTAATCTTCCGCACAAGCTTGTATTAATTGCCGTATTTCCATAGTCAGGCAGACCTGCATGATGTCCGGCAATGCAATAACTTAATATCTGATAATAACCTCCCAATTCATTACAAAGCTGAGCACCTGCCGTGGAGTGATCTACTCTTTCTTCTGTATCTCCTGTTATTTTTCTTTGAAATTCATCAGAATATTTTCCAATATCATGAAGCAATCCGCAACAATATCCCCATTCTTCTTTTCCAAACTTCTCAGCAAATTCTCTCGCTAACTGCGCCGTTCCAACTAAATGTTCCTTCACCGTCTGTACTCTTGTTTCCTGCTTATGAGCTATATAATCCATCTCTTCCCCTCGTTCTTCAATATTGTTTTCAAACATTATATATGCAACAATTTCATTATAACATATTTTTTAAGGGAAGCTTTCGCTTCCCTCAGACTGTAGACAAACTTGGTGTTGGGGATTATGCCCAGCACCATTTTTCTTT
>UQWA01000020.1 GCA_900544685.1 uncultured Lachnospiraceae bacterium
CATTTTTCGGATAATAGTTATATATATGGTATTTTCCTTCCGATATCTCTGACCGTTCCTTTTTCTTCACATAAACTGCCCGGGGTTCTTCCATCTCCAGCAGACTGGTATAAGGAAGACCAAGTGCACTGGTTAGTTTCCAGATCGTATTTATCGTTGGATTTGAATCTCCTTTTTCAATTTGGGAAATAATTACCTTGCTGACGCCTGCACGTTCTGCCAGCTGTCCCTGACTCAGATTTTGCTCCTCACGTAATTTTTTCAAATTATATGCAATAATTTCTCCGATTTCCATATATACTCCAAAATTTTATTTTCTATATTGTAAAATATATTTCACGGTGTTATAATATTCCTCAGTTAATTATATTTTACATTATGTTTATTTTGTTTTCAAGGAGATTTTTATGAGAATTAAAGCACTGAAAGTCGCCTTTCCACAGACGATTCCAATCTTTACCGGATTCTGGTTCCTGGGAATGGCGTATGGCATCTACATGAATGCATCGGGTTTTTCTTTTATCTACCCTTTATGCATGAGTCTCCTGATCTATGGTGGTTCGTTAGAGTTCGTTGCTGTGGAAATGCTGCTGTCCCCCTTTGCACCACTGCAAACATTTATCATGGCGTTACTGATCCAGGCACGGCACCTGTTCTACGGTCTGTCTATGCTTGACAAGTTCAAAGGTCTCGGCTGGAAAAAATATTATCTGATCTTCGGCATGTGTGATGAGACATTTTCTATTAATTGTTCTGCTGATATTCCAGAAAATGTAGACCGGGGATGGTTCTATTTCTGGGTTACCCTGCTGAATCAGTTCTACTGGTCCGCAGCTGCCACCACAGGCGGCATTGTAGGCTCTCTGTTAAAGATCGATACCTCTGGCATCAGTTTTGTCATGACCGCCATGTTCGTGGTCATCTTTCTGGAGCAGTGGCTGAAGGAAAAGGAGCACAGTACTTCCCTGATTGGGCTGACTGTTTCTGTTCTGTGCCTGGTAGTCTTCGGACCGGATTCCTTCATGGTTCCGACTATGGTATTGATTGTCGGACTGCTTACACTGCTTCGCAAACCACTGGAGAAAAAGGAGGTTTTACAGAAATGACACTTGCGCAGCAGATTATCACGATTGGTCTGTGTGTCCTTGGCACTATGACTACACGCTTTCTCCCATTTATGATCTTCAATGAACATCGCAAGACACCGGAATTTATACAGTATCTTGGGAAGTATCTGCCATCTGCAGTCTTTGGCATGCTGGTCATCTACTGTCTGAAAAATGTCAGTGTATGCCATGGCAGCCATGGCATTCCGGAACTGATCTCTATTCTTGTCACCGGCGGGCTGCATATCTGGAAACGCCAGATGCTCATCTCCATTGCGGGTGGGACTATTTGTTATATGCTGCTGATGCAGTTTGTGTTTTAACGTATTCAGGGCGGTGAAGAGTTTCTTCACCGCCCTGTTTTCGTCTTCTTAGAAAAAGTTTTCCCCAGCCGCCGGTCTTGCTTACAAAAAGTCATTTTTACACGTCCCCAATGGCTATTCTCGCTGTTATTCTGTCTCAGACTGAGTCTCGCTTTCTGTTTCTTCGGCTGCACTCTCTGTCTCTGATGCTGCTTCGCTATCTGTTTCAGACTCGATATCAGTATCGGCAGCGTCTTCCGTTCCTTCTTCTGTCTCAGCTTCTGTTGACTTTAATGTAATGATATCATCAAAGGTAACAGTATCCCATACCTTTTCATCGATATCAAAGGAATCTGTTGCCCAGCCTTCCAGAACACTGTTCAGTAATTCCTGTTTTCTGTCGTTTATGATTTCTTCCTTCTTCTGATCTGTAGCGTCGCGGTCAAATGTGCTTACCATCTGTACTACATAGAATCCGTTTTCACCTTCTACTGGTTCTGCCGCAATTTCGCCATCTGACAGGGTATCTGCCACATTTTTCAGATTCTCATTCAGTGTCTCTTCATCTGCTCCGTAAGAATAATCGGTAACACTCTTATTCTCATCCACTGCTTTTACAGCATCTTCCAGTGTTTCTCCGCCAAGTACTGCATCGATGACACTCTGGGCAGTCTCTCTTGTCTCTTTCTTTTCCGCGCTTTCTTCTGTCTCAGCTTCTGTTGCTTCCTCGGTATCATTCTCAGAAACTGCTTCGCTGGCGTCCTCTGTACCATTTTCGGAAACTGCTTCACTTGTTTCTTCTGCTGCGGTCTCTGTCTCAGATACGGTTTCACTTTCGGTTTCTGCTACAGTTTCACCAGACTCTTCGGTTGCATCTGTGGCAGCTTCGGTAGTATCTTCTTCACTTCCGCTCTCTGCTTCTGTGGTATCTTCTGCCTCGCTTTCCGTCTCCGGAATGGTGAAATATACATACTGGATACTTTTCTGTGCTGCTTCATCGTCTGATACTTCCGTATCTACATCCGCTTCAATGGCGGTCTGCATCTTGCTCTGAATGGTATATAATGTAAGTACTCTGGTTACTGTCTCTTCCGTCGCTGCCAGTGCCTTTAACACATCTTTGCTGTTCTCAGCAAGGAATTCTTTGGCAGTTTCTTCGATCGCTGCTTTTTCTTCATCTGTCAGCTCTACGTTATAATCACTCATATGATCTTCCATAAGTATCATATTCTTCAGGTCATTCATGACACTTTCTTTCATGGTAACACCATATGCCTGTCCGTTTCCAGTCAGATCCTGCTGAAAAACGTTAGAGCCTTCTCCAAATAATGCTCCCAGATATCCCTGGGTCTTCGCCTGATTATAACGAAGCATAAATTCTGCTTCTCCCAGCGTAATCTCCGCATCTCCCATCTTGGCAACTGTCTTACCTGTTGAAGAAGAACATCCTGTCAGCAGTCCCATCGTCATCGTTGCACACATGCCTGCCGCCAGAATTCTTTTTCCATATCTACTCATCATGATTCTCCTTTATATCTCATATTAATGGGGAAAACCCCAGAAAATCGCATTTCGTGATCATTCATGACCACCGCTATTTATTCAGTATAGCTCTTTTTCTTCCGTACCGCAATGACTTTATTCCTTACTTATTACAGGTATTTCCTAATTTTAGTATACAGAATGATCATGTTGTATTTTTCATGATCATTCGTACGTAAAAATCAGGAAATCCCCCCAATATCTTCAATCATCTCCCTTGTCAGTTCCAGCACATCCCTGTTATCTTTCGCTGACTTCCTTGGCTTGGTATACAGGAAGTACGGATTTGCCTCTATGACAAACTTCATCTTCCCCTGATACTTCTGAATCATCTGCTCGATTCTCTTTGGATCTGCCTGAGTCTTCTCATACATTACAAGCTTGATAAAATCTCCTTTCTGAGTCACTTCTGTGATAAATGCCCGGTGTGCTTCTGCCTTTAATTCTGCGATGGACAACAGATTCTGCACTGCTCTTGGCGGTTCTCCAAAACGATCCAGCAGTTCTTCCAGCATATCGTCATATTCTTCCCTGGATTCAATCATGGCTATCCTCTTGTAAATATCCAGTTTCTGATATTCATTGCGGATATATTTATCTGGAATATACGCATCGATATCCAGATCCATTACTGTCTCATATTTTTCCTGAATCTGCTGTTCGCCTTTCAGTTCCCGTACAGATTCATTGAGCATCTTGCAGTACAGATCATATCCTACTGCTTCCATATGTCCATGCTGAGCCTCTCCCAGCAGATTGCCCGCACCTCGGATCTCCAGATCCCGCATGGCTATCTTGAAACCGCTTCCCAGCTCAGTAAATTCACGGATCGCAGACAACCGTTTTTCCGCCACTTCTTTCAGCATCTTATTCCGCCGGTACATCAGAAATGCATAGGCGGTCCGGTTGGAACGTCCCACGCGTCCCCTGAGCTGATAGAGCTGGGACAGTCCCATATTGTCTGCATCATGAATGATCATGGTATTTACATTGGAAATATCCAGTCCAGTCTCAATAATCGTTGTAGATACCAGAACGTCAATATCTCCATTAATAAAGTCATACATGATCCGCTCCAGTTCCCTTTCCTTCATCTGCCCGTGGGCGAATGCCACATTTGCTTCCGGCACCAGCTTCGCAATGGTATTACTCATCTCCACAATGGTATTGACCCGGTTGTATACATAATAAACCTGTCCGCCCCGGTTCAGTTCCCTGCTGATTGCCTCCCGGATCATTTCTTCATTATATTCCATCACATAAGTCTGGATCTCCTGCCGTTCATTCGGTGCCTCCTCCAGCACACTCATATCCCGGATACCGATCAGGCTCATATGCAGAGTACGCGGAATCGGCGTAGCTGTCAGCGTCAGCACGTCGATATTGTTTTTCATCTGCTTGATCTTCTCTTTGTGAGTTACTCCAAAACGCTGCTCCTCATCCACAATCAGCAGTCCCAGATCCTTGAATACCACATCCTTGGATAACACACGGTGTGTACCGATCAGTATATCCACAGTTCCTTTTTTCAGATCCTCCAGTGTTTTCTTCTGCTCAGCTGCTGTACGGAAACGACAGAGAAGATCCACCCGCACCGGAAAATCCTTCATTCGCTGCACAAAAGTATTATAATGCTGCTGTGCCAGAATCGTAGTTGGCACCAGATATACCACCTGCTTATCTTCCTGCACTGCCTTAAATGCAGCACGAATGGCAACCTCCGTTTTGCCAAATCCCACGTCTCCACAGATCAGTCGGTCCATAATCTTGGTACTTTCCATATCCTTTTTCGTATCGGCAATTGCCTGAAGCTGATCGTCTGTCTCTTCAAAACGGAACATCTCTTCAAATTCTCTCTGCCATACCGTATCTGGTCCGTACACAAATCCCTGCTTCTCCTGTCTTGCAGCATAGAGCTTCACCAGATCCTGTGCCACAATCTGCACTGCCTTATGCACTTTTGTCTTTGTCTTATTCCATTCCTGTCCCCCAAGCTTATTCAGCTTTGGCGGCTTTGCATCGGCTCCTGCATACTTCTGAATCACATCCGACTGAGTTGCCAGCACATACAGATTACTTCCTCCACTGTACTCAATCTTCATGTAGTCTTTAGTAACTTTGTCCACTTCAATCTTCTCTATTCCACGATAGATCCCAAGCCCATGACTTTCGTGAACGACAAAATCTCCCACTTTCAGATCTGTAAAGCTCTGTATTTTCTGTCCTTCATACGTATGATGCTTCTTCCGCTTTTTCTTTTCCCTGCCGAACATATCACTTTCTGTCAGCACTGCAAATCGAATCAGCGGATATTCATACCCATGGTGAAGATTTCCTTCTGTCACCAGAATCTCTCCCGGCAGAATCTCACGGTCTCTGTCTGCCGTATAGAAGCTGTTCAATTCATACTCCTGAAGATCCTGTGCCAGGCGCATGGCTCTCGTTCTGGATGGGGATAACAGGGCAACCCGGTACCCGGACTTTTTCCACTTCTGCAGATCCTTTACCAGCTGTTCAAAACTGTTATGATAAGAATTCACCGACCGGACAGTCATGCTGTACGTACCCGATATGCTCCATTCATCCCTTGGCACATCCATGATACAAAGCCCAAGGCAGTTTCTGCGGTTCAGACTTCCTATTGTCTCCATACAGCCATATAAAAGCTGTGTCTGTCCCGGCAACACATATCCTTTATTTAACCGATTCTCCATACTCTGGGAAAACTCCTTTTCCACAGAAGTCCCTTCCTGACTGATCCGGTTTGGCTCATCCAGACAGATCAGTGCATCCCCGCTCATATAATCAATAAAAGATACGGTGTTTTTATAAAAATACGGAACCAGATTATCCAGTCCTGTGCGTTCCTTTCTGTCAATCAGCTTCTCCCGGATCTCTCCTGTCAAAGTCTTCACCTGAAAAGCTTCTTCTGTATGCATCGCATCTCTGAAAAATGCTTCCTGTTTTTTTCCTTCTGCCTCTATTTTTTTCATGGCCGATGCTGCCTGTGCTTCACTGACCAGAACCTCATTGGCCGGATAAATGCGGATAGATTCCAGATTCTCAATGGATCTCTGACTTAAAATATCAAAACTGCGAATGGAATCAATCTCATCCCCCCATAACTCAATACGTACCGGATTTTCTTCTGTCAGCGGATACAGATCCACGATTCCGCCACGGATTGCAAACTGTCCCACACTTTCCACCTGCGGCATTTTTTCATATCCCATTTCCACAAGCTGTGCCGACAGCTTCGCAAAGTCAATACTGCTGTCATTCCGAAACTCCAGCACACGTTCCCGGATATAATCCAGTGGCAGAATTTTCTCCATACACGCCGGAAGGGTCGTCACCACCGTGATATCTTCTTTTTCCATCAGCGCCCGCAGTACTGTCATCCTCTGCATTCCGATCTGATGACTCTGTATATCTGCATTGTAAAACATCAGATCTCTTGCCGGATACAGCAGTACTTTTCGGTCAAAAAAACGATAATTTTCATAGATTTCTCTGGCTCTGAGATCACTGTAAGTGATAATCAGCCTCTGATGATATTTCTCACCAAGACAGTACATAAAATGCGACTTCTGGGATTCAATACACCCGGACACCTGCAAAACACCCTGATTCTTTTTTAACCGTTCCCGTATCTGTTCATATTCTTCCAGATTCTCCAGCGGGGCTGTGAAAGCTCTCATATCTTATACCTTCCTGTTATATTCATTCATTGCCTTTTCAATTTCTCCGCCAACCATCATGGCAGCCGCCTTCGCCGCCCGGTCTTTTGCATCTTCCATTTCAAGCTTGTCATCTCCGGTAAAATGTCCCAGCACATAATCTGCCAGATCGTATCCCACCGGTTTTTCTCCCACACCAACCTTGATCCGCAGGAACTCCTGACATCCAAGATGCTGTATGATACTCTTGATCCCATTATGACCGCCTGCGCTTCCCTTTAATCGTATGCGCAGCTGTCCGGGATTCAGACTGATATCGTCATAAATAATGATCAGTTCACTGGTTTCATCGATTTTGTAAAAATCCACCAGTTCCCGAATGCTTTCCCCGCTTAGATTCATATACGTCTGCGGTTTTGCCAGAATTACCTTCTGTCCTTCTATGATCCCCCTTCCGATTAATGCCTTGTGTTTTTTCGTATCTACATCAATCCGGTACATATCTGCCAGCACATCAATGGTATCAAATCCCACATTGTGTCTGGTATGGGCATATTCCCTGCCCGGATTTCCCAGTCCTGCTATGATAAACATATCTCATTCTCCTCTTCATTAGCCATTTGGAATACAGTATATCATATTTTTCAAAAATATTTCAAAAAAAGAATCCTGCCACTTTCGTGACAGGACCTGTTACTGTTCACTATGTTCACAAAACACACTTTGCAGAACAGTTGCTATGAACAGTATCGTAATTTCTTTCCCTTCCAAACTTTATTCTTCAGTTTCCTCTGTGGTTGCTTCGTATTTTTCCAGAATAATACGCTGAATCTTCTCTCTTGTTGCAGAATTAATCGGATGGGCGATATCCTTATACTCTCCGTCTGATGCCTTTCTGCTTGGCATTGCGATGAACAGCCCTTTCTCGCCCTCAATCACTTTAATATCATGTACTACAAATTCATCATCTATAGTAATGGATACTACTGCTTTCATCTTTCCTTCTTTTGCAACTCTGCGAACTCTTACATCTGTAATAATCATAAATACTTTTCCTCTCATTTCCTTGCTTTTGTTGATAATCAAAAAACGAAATTACATAATATAGCGTTCGTTTTTTTCAACCACAATCTTAATCTTCTCTTTCCCTGTAAAAGAAGAATTCGCCCGTATCGTGCCTCTGCTCTCCACGATACAGTTTTCAATATGTGTATGATCTCCAATATACACATCATTGAGAATAATGGAGTTCTTAATGGTGCAGTCATTTCCAACAAATACTTTCTTAAACAGCACACTGTTCTCCACGACTCCGTTAATAATACAGCCGGATGATATCAGACTGTTTTTCACCTCTGTTCCAGGATTATATTTTGCCGGCGGAAGATCCTCAATTCTGGAATATACATTTGGATACTGCCGGAAAAAATACTCACGGATCTCTGGCTTCAGGAAGTCCATATTCGTCTGATAATAGGCTTCCACTGTAGAAATATTTCTCCAGTAAGACTGTAACGGATAAGCATACATTCGCTTCAGTCCACGGTATTTTACCAGAATGTCTTTCACAAAATCATACTGATTCTGTTCCTGCGCCTTTTCCACCAGTTCAATCAGAAGTCTCCGGCGTACTACATAAATTCCGGTGGAAATCATGCTTCCATGGGCATTCTCCGGCTTTTCTTCAAATTCTGTGATCTTTCCATCTGAATTCATCTTTACCACGCCAAAACGGGTAATATCGTCTCCCTGTGGGAGTTCACTGCATACCACGGTAATATCCGCCTTCTTCTCAATATGGTATTCCAGCACCTTTCCGTAATCCAGCTTATAGATACCGTCACCGGATGCAATCACTACATACGGCTCATGACAGTTCTTCAGAAAATCCAGATTCTGGGCTATGGCATCTGCCGTCCCTCTGTACCAGGAATTATTCTCTATGGTAATGGTTGGCGTAAATACATACAGCCCTCCCTGCTTCCGTCCAAAATCCCACCACTTGGATGAACTGAGATGTTCATTCAGGGATCTGGAATTATACTGAGTCAGAACTGCCACCTTCTGTACCCCAGAATTGGTCATATTACTCAGTGAAAAATCAATGCTCCGGTAACTTCCTGCCACAGGCATGGCCGCAATTGCTCTTTTATGTGATAACTCATGCATCTTTTCATTGTTGCCGCCGGCCAAAATAATTCCTACTGCCCTCATGCTTCGTCACCATCCTTTATAATTGATTTGCCGCTCTCTAATATGCCGTCAGGATAATCCGCAGCTTCTGTTTTTCCGATAATTGCAGTATTCTTTCCGATCTTCACACCATCCGGAATGATACTGTCTTCTCCGATCGTTACCAGACCTCCTGTATAAACATCCGGTCTGTAACGGTTGACCTTCTCTTCTCCGATGCCAAGCGCTGCTCCGGCACCTATTACAGAGTTCTCTGCAATAATTGCTTTCTCGACCACTGCACCTTCTCCAATCACAGTGCCCTTCATAATAATCGAATTCTTTACTACTGCACCTTTTTTAATTGTAACACCTGCACCGATAATAGAATTCTCCACTTCTCCGCAGATCTCTGTTCCATCTCCGATGATACATCTCAGGATCTTCGCATCCTCTGAAATATACTGTGGCGGTATAATATCTCCGCTGGTATAGATCTTCCAGAATTCCTCATACAGGTTAAACTCCGGAATGATGTCAATCAATTCCATGTTCGCTTCCCAGTAAGAACTTAAAGTTCCCACATCCTTCCAGTAGCCGTTGTACTCATAAGCCACCAGCTTCTCGCCCTTTTGCTGACAGTATGGAATGATATGTTTTCCAAAATCGCAGCCCGGTACATCTTTGTTGGCAAGCAGCGCTTCCTTCAATACACTCCATGTAAATATGTAGATTCCCATAGATGCCAGGTTACTCTTCGGCTCCTTTGGCTTCTCCTGGAATGCGGTAATCTGACTGGTCTCATCCGTCACTACCACACCAAACCGACTGGCTTCCTCCCATGGAACCGGCATCACTGCCATACTGACTGCTGCCTGGCTCGCCTTGTGGAAGTTCAGCATTACTTCATAATCCATCTTATAAATATGATCTCCACCAAGAATCAGTACATATTCCGGATGGAACATCTCTATATAATTCAGATTCTGATAAATGGCATTGGCTGTTCCTGTATACCATTCTGTATCTTCCGGCTTCTCATATGGCGGCAGAATACTGACACCTCCCACATTCCGGTCAAGATCCCACGGAATACCAATACCGATGTGTGTATTCAGACGAAGCGGCTGATACTGCGTCAGCACTCCTACTGTATCCACTCCTGAATTAATGCAGTTGCTTAACGGGAAATCAATAATACGGTACTTTCCGCCAAAAGCAACGGCTGGCTTTGCAACTTTTGATGTCAATACTCCGAGACGGCTTCCCTGACCGCCTGCCAGAAGCATGGCAATCATTTCTTTCTTAATCACCTTATCACCTCTTGCTGTTATTTTACGATGTCCCTCACAGGGATAATTTGTAGTGTTATTATAACACAGCATTTTCATTTCGTGAACATTTTTTACAATAAATCCATTTTTTTTTATGTTCTTTTAGATAATTCGTCTTTTTTTTTCGTACTTTTTCATCATCTGTCGTTTTATACTCATTTTTTGTACTTTCACGCTAAAATCTATGGATTTGTTTTGTTGATTTTATACTATTTCCCTGCCTGCACTTTCTTTTTTGTGGGAAGTGCGGTATGATAAGGTTAATGTTTTAATTTTTAAATAAAAGGAGATTTTTTATGTATAAAATAGATTTTCAATCACCGGTTCATGTTCATTTTATCGGAATCGGCGGCATCAGTATGAGTGGTCTTGCTGCCATCCTTCTGGATCGTAAATTCTCTGTATCCGGCTCTGACCGCAGTGAATCTGACCTGACCAAATGGCTTACTGCATCCGGAGCGAAGATTTTCTACGGACAGTGTGCTTCTAATATAGAAGACAGTGTGGATCTGGTAGTATACACCGCAGCCATTCACCCGGATAATCCGGAATATGCCGAAGCAGTCAGAAGAGGCATTCCTATGCTGACCCGTGCAGAACTTCTCGGACAGCTTATGACGAATTATCAGCTTCCGATTGCCATATCCGGTACGCACGGAAAAACAACCACAACTTCTATGGTTTCCCACATTCTGCTGGCTGCAGATACCGATCCTACCATTTCCGTAGGCGGTATTCTTCCTGCAATCCACGGCAATATCCGTGTGGGTGCCAACCACATTTTTGTTACAGAAGCCTGTGAATATACGAACAGCTTCCTAGACTTTTTTCCGAAGATCAGCATTATCCTGAATATTGATGCTGACCATCTGGATTTCTTCAAAGATCTGGATGATATCCGTCATTCTTTCCGCCTGTTTGCAGAAAAACTGCCATCTGATGGTATCCTGATTATCAACAAAGCAATTCCGAACGTGGAAGCCATCACTGAGGGACTTCCATGCAAGATTATATACTATGATATGGACAGTACTTCCGGTGCAGATTACTATGCCGCCAATATTTCCTATGACGCGATGGCATGTGGTTCTTTTGATCTGATGCATGGATCTGAAAATATGGGACATTTTGTACTGCATGTTCCGGGAGAACATAATGTGGATAACGCCATTGCTGCACTGGCGCTGGCACACTTGATTGAGGTTCCGGTTACTGCCATGCAGAAGGGTCTGGATCAGTTTGGCGGAACGGAACGCCGTTTCCAGCACAAAGGTGAGATTGGCGGAGTTACTATTGTTGACGATTATGCACACCATCCGACAGAGATCCGTGCCACCCTCCATGCTGCACAAAACTGTGCCCATAAAACATTATGGTGTGTATTTCAGCCGCATACCTATACCAGAACCAAAGCCCTGATGGATGATTTTGCATCTGCCCTGGCTCTTGCCGACAAGGTCGTTCTTGCCGATATCTATGCAGCAAGAGAAACCGATACGCTGGGTATCAGTTCTCAGACTCTGCAGCAAAAACTTCTGGATCTGGGATGTGAAGCTTATTACTTCCCGTCTTTTGACGAGATTGAAACCTTCTTATTAGAAAATTGTTCAAACGGTGATTTGTTGATAACTATGGGCGCCGGAGATATTGTAAAAGTGGGCGAAAAGCTGTTAGGCAAATAATTATCCACATTATCCACATGTTTATACACAGTTTTGTGTCTCTAAACATGTGGATTTTTTTTGTTTAACCATCTTTCGACAAATTTCAGCACACATCGACTTTTCCCTTTAAATACAATGTTTTTTCGACTTTCAGAATATTTCATACAATTCAGACATTTTTTATATCCACATTATCCACATTATCCACACCTATTGTTCACAACTTCCAATTGCAAAACTCTTTATTTTCTTTTCAAAAAAGCTGTGCTATACTATGTGAACCGGGAGTCTGGCATCTGTGATAACCATGTGTTACGCGCTGACTGTACATCCCTACACTCAACAATTCTCAACGATAATTTTCTGGCAGGTGAAAAAAGTGATTCTACATAAATATGCTGTAAACGACTACACACTGGTTCAGAACCAGTTTATTGACAATTACATGATTTCTGCGAACGGAGAATTCGTCAAAGTATATCTTTATCTGCTGCGCTGTTCTACCAGTGACATGGAACTGACAATTTCCTCTATTGCAGATGCACTGAACCATACTGAAAATGATGTGAAACGCGCCCTTTCCTACTGGGAACGCCTTCATATTCTGCAGCTTACTTACGATCCTGCCGGTACTCTGACCGATATTACTTTTGTGGAAAGCCAGAATATGGAATCCATCCATCAGAGCCGCCTGAATCAGTATGCCTCTTCGCTTGCTGATCTGCAGAATTCTCCTGCCAAGCTGACTGTCTCCGCTGACCGTAAGAAGGAGCTGGCATCACAGGAAGAAGTCAGACAGTTACTGTATATTGCAGAACAGTACCTTGCCAAGCAGCTGAGCAGTACAGAAGTGAACCACATTCTTTATTTTTATGATGAGCTTCACTTCTCCTCTGACCTGATTGAGTACCTGATTGAATACTGTGTTTCCAAGGGCAAGCGCAGTATCAACTATATCCGGAAGGTTGCTCTGGAATGGGCTGCACGTGGAATTACCACGGTAAAAGAAGCGAAAGAAGACAGCAATTTCTATCACAGAGACTATTATACGATCCTGAATGCTTTTGGCATCCGGGGACGGGGTCCTGGCAAGACAGAAGCAGATTTCATGGCATCCTGGTTCCAGGAGTATGGCTTTACCACGGATATTATTCTGGAGGCGGTAAACCGTACCATTAACCGTATTCACACACCGAGTTTTGAATATGCAGACCGTATTCTGCAGGACTGGAAGTCCAGGGGTGTACGTCATGTCTCTGACATTCAGCAGCTTCCAAAACCGGCTTCCCAGCCAAAGCGCTCTTCTTCCTCTTCTGGCAAGAACGCAGGGAACTTCGGTTTTCCACAAAGAGATTATGATTTTGATAAGCTGGAACAGCAGCTTCTGGACTGTTAAGGAGGACTTATGGCACTGAATAATTCACAATATGATGCCATCATGCGTGATTACCAGAGACTTCAGTCTCAACACCGTCACGAACAGAATGACCGCATTCAGGAAGCATACGAACGTTTCCCGCGTCTCTCTGAGATCCATGCATTGATCGCCTCTGAGAGTGTTGCCTGCGGAAAGGCACTGCTAAACGGGGACAGTCAGGCACTTGACCGCCTGAAGCTGCACATTCAGAAATTAGGTACAGAACGTGCCGCCATTCTTCAGAAAGGCGGTTATCCTGCTGATTATCTGGAACTTACCTATACCTGTCCCTATTGTCATGATACCGGGTATATTGATAACCAGAAGTGTCAATGCTTTAAGAAGGCAGAGATTGATCTGCTGTATACCCAGTCGAATCTTCAGGGTATTCTGGAAGAAGAGAATTTTTCTACTTTCTCTTATGACTATTATTCTGATGATATCCGGGATGCATCCGGAAAGTCATCCCTGGAACGTATTCATCGAGTAACAGAGATCTGCCACCGGTTTATCCGTGACTTTGACCAGACTTTTTCCAATCTGTTCTTTTACGGTGATACCGGCGTGGGCAAGACATTCCTGTCTCACTGTATTGCCAAAGAACTGTTGGATACCACCCATTCCGTCATTTATTTTTCCGCGCAGGAGCTTTTTCAGACTTTTGCTGATCAACGTTTTAACCGGAATGGAGAGACAACCGGTTCCACAGACCATATATACGACTGTGATCTCCTGATCATCGATGATCTGGGGACCGAACTGACAAATTCCTTTGTGAATTCTGAACTTTTTTCCTGTATCAATGAACGTTTGATTAATCAGAAGTCCACTATTATATCCACAAATCTTCCGTTGGAATCTTTTGCTTCTGTTTATTCTGAACGTATCTTTTCCCGTATTTCCAATGGTTATACCATGTTAAAGCTTTTTGGAAAGGATATCCGCGTACAGAAAAAAGTTCAAAGGCTTTCCGCTAAAAGGTCTTGAATTAATAAATAATTCTACTTATACTAAAGGTAAGACTGACCATAAAATGTCTGAACCATTATGATAAAATAATTTTGGAGGATGAAATATGCAGGCAGAATTTTGTAATCTTGATTCTATCCCTGTTGGACCACTGGGTATTATCCCAATGGCCAGCTGCAGTGAACTTGGAAAGAAGGTAGACAAGCATCTTGTTTCCTGGAGACATGAAAGAGAGCATGCACAGAAGCGAACCGTTGCCTTAAAAGAATATGAAAAAGAAAGTTATGTGATTAATGCAAAAGTTCCGAGGTTTGGCTCTGGTGAAGCGAAAGGGATCATCACAGAATCTGTCAGAGGTGATGATCTGTATATTCTGGTAGATGTCTGCAATTACAGCCTGACTTACTCTCTGAGCGGACACACCAATCATATGTCACCGGACGACCACTATCAGGATCTGAAGCGTATCATTGCAGCTGCAGAAGGAAAGGCAAAGAGAATTAATGTTATTATGCCTTTCTTATATGAAGGACGTCAGCATAAGAGAAACGGACGTGAATCTCTGGACTGTGCTCTGGCTCTTCAGGAACTTACCAAAATGGGTGTGGATAACATTATTACCTTTGATGCTCACGACCCACGTGTCCAGAATGCTATCCCTCTTCACGGATTTGAGACAGTTCAGCCCGTATATCAGTTTATCAAGGGATTTTTCAAAGCTGCTCCTGGTCTTCATATTGACAAGGACAGTATGATGATCATCAGCCCGGATGAAGGCGGTATGGGACGTGCGATCTATATGGCCAATGTACTTGGACTGGATATGGGTATGTTCTACAAACGTCGTGATTATTCAAAGATCATTGATGGTCGTAACCCGATCGTAGCACATGAATTCCTTGGCTCCAACGTAGCCGGTAAGGACATGGTTATTATAGATGATATGATCTCTTCCGGAGACAGCATCCTGGAAGTTGCAGCAGAATTAAAAGAACTGAAAGCCAACCGTATCTTCCTCTGCTCTACCTTTGGTCTTTTCACCAACGGCATCGAGAAGTTCGATAAAGCATATGAAAAAGGCGTATTTGATTACCTGCTGACCACGAACCTGGTATATCAGACACCGGAGCTGTTGTCCCGTCCTTACTATACCAGCTGTGATCTGAGTAAATATCTTGCCTACATTATTGATACACTGAATCATGACGAATCCATCAGCCATCTGCTGAATCCACTGGATCGTATCAACAGATTCCTTGCCAAGAATAATAAATAAAAAGCTTACAAAAGCGAGTACCGGAAAATGACGGATCCGTTATTTTCCGGTACTTTTTTATCTACGGTCATAATCATAGATAACATGTAATTGAAAGAGGCAGCAATTCCATGATTACATGAAATTACTGCCTTGGATAGCGGTTATTTATTTGAAATACTGTACTCCGGATTCGAAGATCTTCAGATCCTGTTCTCCGTAGATATTGATGGCTACAGATTCTCCTCTTCTCTCGGAGTGTGCCATCTTACCAAGTACCCGTCCGTCCGGACTTGTGATACCTTCAATAGCCATGTAGGAACCGTTTACGTTCCATTCTTCGTTGTTGATATCCAGTTCTCCGTCTGGTGTCACATATTGGGTAGCTACCTGACCATTTGCAAACAGCTTCTGGATCCATTCCTTTGGTGCTACGAAACGACCTTCTCCATGGGAAGCAGGATTGCAATAGGTTGCTCCCGGCGTTGCAAGCTGCAGCCATGGAGACTTGTTGCTTACCACTTTTGTATATACCATCTTGGAGATATGACGGTTAATGGTGTTAAAGGTCAGTGTCGGTGAATCTTCTTTCTGTCCTGTGATTTCGCCATATGGAACCAGCCCCAGCTTGATCAGTGCCTGGAATCCGTTGCAGATACCAAGAGCCAGGCCGTCTCTCTCATTTAACAGCTTGGTCACCGCTTCCTTCAGCTTCGCATTCTGGAATGCGGTAGCGAAGAACTTCGCCGATCCATCTGGTTCATCACCTGCAGAGAATCCACCTGGGAACATAATGATCTGTGCCTGATTGATGGATTTCTCAAAAATCTCTACAGAATCACGTATATCTTCTGCAGTCAAGTTTTTAAATACTTTTACATCTACCTCTGCACCGGCACGTTCAAATGCTTTCGTACTGTCGTACTCGCAGTTCGTTCCAGGGAATACCGGAATAAATACGCGAGGTTTTGCTACTTTGTGCTTGCAGATATAAATATTCTTTGTCTTATATACTCCATCTTCTATAACAGCATCTTTATCTTCTGGTTTCACAGACATAAATACTGCTGTAGGACCGTCAGATACCGTTTCTTCGCCCAGGAATGCGGTACCGCCCTGCTCACCGGATACGGTCTTAAATACCTTCTCCAGAGTGCCCTTCCATGCTTCCAGAGCCTCATCCAGTGTAATCTTCATATCTTTATAAGAGAGCACTGGTTCACCCACTATTTCACCGATCACGATGCCGCCTGCAGTCAGTTTATCTGTCTCTTCTGCCGGTACTTCTGCAACCAGATCACCAAATCCTGGTGCAAACAAAGTGTCTTTTTCCAGTGTATCATTTAACTGCACTCCCAGTCCGTTACCAAATGCCATCTTGGATACTGCCAGGGCTACACCCTTTCCATCCAGTGTATAAGCAGATACAATCTTACCTGCCTTTACATCTTCAAAGAACTTGCCATACAGATCTTTCACCTGTTCATAAACAGGCAGGTCATATGCATCTTTTTCAATCTGGAACAGAACCAGTTTATTTCCTGCTTTTTTCAGTTCCGGAGAAATCATCGTCTTATCACTTGCCACATCTACTGCAAAGGATACCAATGTCGGCGGTACATCAATGTCATTGAAGGTACCGGACATGGAGTCTTTTCCACCGATGGATGGAAGCCCGAATCCAAGCTGTGCTTCATATGAGCCAAGCAGTGCTGCGAACGGCTGGCTCCATCTCTTTGGATCTTCACTCATTCTACGGAAGTATTCCTGGAACGTCAGACGAATCTTCTTATAATCTCCGCCACCTGCTACGATCTTGGCTACAGATTCCAGTACTGCATAAACAGCACCGTGATATGGGCTCCAGCTGGACAGATATGGGTCAAATCCATACGCCATCATAGTCACTGTATCGGTCTTGCCCTTCAGTACCGGAAGCTTTGCTACCATGGCCTGAGTCTCTGTCAGCTGATATTTTCCACCATATGGCATCAATACGCTGCCTGCTCCGATGGAACTGTCAAACATCTCAACCAGGCCTTTCTGGGAGCATCCGTTTAAGTCTGCCAAATCACCCAGCCATTTTTCTTTTACATCTGCTACAGACTCTTTTGCAAAATAATTGTCCTTTCCAGATGGAATCTCTACAAATACGCCTGTCTCCTGATGTGCACCATTGGTATTCAGGAATGCTCTGCTGATATTTACAATCTCTTTATCTCTCCAGATCAGTACCAGTCTCGGTGTCTCTGTAACAACCGCAACCTCTACTGCTTCCAGATTTTCTTCATTGGCATATTTCAGAAATTCTTTCACATCTGCAGGATCTACTACAACTGCCATACGTTCCTGGGATTCGGAAATTGCAATCTCTGTTCCATCCAGACCTGCATATTTCTTCGGTACTTTGTCCAGATAGATCTGCAGTCCGTCTGCCAGTTCTCCTATGGCAACGGATACTCCACCGGCACCAAAGTCATTACATTTCTTAATCAGACGGCTGACCTCCGGTCTGCGGAACATACGCTGAATCTTTCTCTCTGTCGGTGCATTACCTTTCTGAACTTCTGCTCCGCACACTTCAATAGAACTCTCTGTATGCACTTTGGAAGATCCTGTAGCACCACCGATACCGTCACGTCCGGTACGGCCACCCAGCAGGATAATGATATCTCCAGGATCAGAAGTCAGTCTCTTCACATCTTTTCTCGGAGCTGCGCCCATAACGGCACCGATCTCCATTCTCTTTGCCACATAGTTCGGATGATAGATTTCTTTTACATATCCGGTAGCCAGGCCGATCTGGTTACCATAAGAAGAATATCCGTGAGCGGCCTGACGAACCAGCTTTTTCTGTGGAAGCTTGCCCTTCAGAGTGTCTTTTACAGATACCGTCGGGTCTGCTGCACCAGTTACACGCATAGCCTGATATACATAGGTTCTTCCTGACAATGGATCTCGAATAGCTCCTCCCAGACAGGTAGCAGCTCCACCAAATGGTTCGATCTCAGTCGGATGGTTGTGTGTCTCGTTTTTAAAATTCACCAGCCATTCTTCCACTTCTCCGTCAATTTCTACCGGAACTACAATACTGCAGGCATTAATCTCATCTGATTCTTCCTGATCATCCAGCATACCCTCTTTTTTCAGCTTTCGCATTGCCATCAGAGCCAGATCCATCAGGCAGACAAACTTGTCGTCTCTTCCCTTAAAGATCTCAGCACGGTCTGCCAGATATTTTTCATAAGTACCTACAATTGGTTTTTTATAATCACCTTCGCCAAATTCCACGTTCTTTAATTCAGTGGAGAATGTGGTATGACGGCAGTGATCGGACCAGTAAGTATCCAGCACACGGATCTCTGTCATACTTGGATCTCTCTTCTCTTCTCCTGCGAAATAATGCTGGATGTGCTGGAAGTCCTTAAATGTCATAGCCAGATTCAGAGAATCATAGAGTTCTCTTAAATCCTCCTCTTTCATCTCTGTGAATCCGTCAAAGATCATGACATCCTTTGGCTCATCAAATACCGTAACAAGAGTATCCGGTTTCTTCATGTCTGTTTCTCTGGAATCCACTGGGTTAATGCAGTAACTCTTAATTGCCGCGAATTCATCATCTGTGATGTTTCCTTCAATCACATAAGTAGTTGCAGAACGGATGACTGGATCTTCCTCTTCATTGAGGAATTTCACACACTGTACGGCAGAGTCTGCTCTCTGGTCAAACTGTCCAGGAAGATATTCTACAGAAAAAGTGCGATCCTCTGATCCCATCTCGAATGTTTCACGATACAACTGGTCTACTGGTGGCTCTGAAAAAACTGTCTTACATGCTGCTTCAAATACCTCATCTGAAATATTTTCCACATCATAGCGAATCAGCACTCTGACACCTGTCATATCGTTAATTCCAAGATAACTTCGGATTTCATGCTTTAATTCCTTTGCCTGCACTGCATATGCCGGTTTCTTTTCCACATAAACTCTTCTTACGTTACTCATAAGCTCCTCCATGTTGTTTATTTATTAATCACAGCAACTGGTTACTCTGCAAGAAATGCCATATAACATTTCTTCGCCTCGTAAACATCTGCTTTGCTGACAATCTCCCATGGTGCATGCATACTCATAACAGCTACACCACAGTCAATTACCTGCATTCCATATAAAGCAAGGATATAGGCGATGGTTCCACCTCCGCCAATGTCTACTTTTCCAAGCTCTGCAGTCTGGAATGCCACATTATGTTTTTCCAGAATCTTTCTCAGTTCTGCCATGTATTCCGCATTGGCATCATTGGAACCGGATTTTCCTCTGGATCCTGTATATTTGTTAAATACAATTCCTTTTGCAAAATATGCTGCATTTTTCTTTTCAAATACGGATGCATATTCTGGATCGTAAGCAGCGCTGACATCAGATGATAACATCTTGGAATTTGCCAGAGTTCTTCTCAGGGCAAGGTCGGAATATACACCCATACAGTTCAGCAACTCTGCCACTGTATTTTCAAAGAATCTGGACTGCATACCGGTTGCTCCTACGCTTCCGATCTCTTCTTTATCTACCAGAATGCAGCATGCAGTACGCTTTACTTTTTTGGTATCCAGAATTGCTTCCAGTGAAGTATACGCACAAACTCTGTCGTCCTGTCCATATGCCAGAATCATGCTGCGGTCCAGTCCACATTCTCTGGCCTTTCCTGCCGGAACTACTTCCAGTTCTGCAGAAAGAAAGTCTTCTTCCTCGATATCATATTTTTCTTTTAAAAGATTTAATACATTTCTCTTAACGGCATCTTTTTCTTCGTCCTTCAGAGGCATGTTGCCAATCAACAGATTCAGTGCTTCTCCTTCTACCACTTTGGCACCTTTCTTTTCCATTTGCTCTCCGGAAAGGTGAATTAGCAGATCAGAAATACAGAATACCGGATCGTCTTCTTCTTCTCCGATATTGATCTCTACCACACTGCCGTCTTTTTTTGCCACTACACCATGAAGTGCCAGCGGAATCGCTACCCACTGGTATTTCTTGATACCACCATAATAATGAGTATCCAGATAAGCCAGCTCTGTATCTTCATACAGTGGATTCTGCTTCAGATCCAGACGTGGGGAATCAATGTGGGCACCCAGAATATTCATTCCTTTTTCCATATCCTTGCTTCCTATGATAAACAGGGCAATCGCTTTTTCCATAAATACATCGTAAACACGGTCCCCTGCCTGAAGCTTTTCGCCGGAACGGATCACTTCCTTCAGATCCTTAAATCCTTCTTTTTTCGCCTGCTTCACTGCTGCCTTTACACATTCTCTTTCTGTCTTTCCATGATCGAGAAAATGGCGGTAATTCTTATTCAGCTTTTCCAGCTCTGCCAGTTCCTTTTTTCCATAATTCGTCCATACATTTTTTCTTTCCATGATGTTCACATCTCCAATATCTTTTTATTATTTGTGAATCAGTCCAAACTTGCTGAACGGATAGATTCTGATAAATGCTTTTCCAAGAATCCTGCTTCGCGGTACAGGTCCGATCACTCGGCTGTCGCTGCTGTGATTCCGGTTATCTCCCATACACCAGTATTCATCCTCTCCCAGAGTAATCTCCTGTGCTGCCAGTCCCGGATCCTGAATTACTTCTTTTCCGTAATGTTCATCCAGAATTTCTCCGTTGATGTAAATATTTCCTTCTTCATCAATACGAACTGTTTCTCCAGGCAGACCAATAATACGCTTAATCCAACGTTTATCTTTCTGTTCATCCGGGTAAATTACCACAATATCATACCTCTCGGGATCTGAAAAACGATAGGAAAGCTTATCACAGATCAGGTTGTCCCGATCCTGCAGTGTATCCTCCATGGAATGTCCGTCTACCTGTACTCTCTGTCCCACAAATGTGACAATAAACAGTGCTGCCAATATTGCAATCGCAAAGCAGCCAATCCAGCTTAATATCTCTTTTTTCATCTGTCTCTCCTTTTTATCATTTCTGGCTGTCACTGACCCCCCGCCGCCGTAAACAGAATGGAACTGACGTTTACAGCCATATGCAAAACAACCGGTGCCAGCAGGGTCTCTTCCTTCTCATACACTGCAAGAATTAACAGTCCCATAGGAAATGCGAACAGAATCTGTAACGGATTTCCATGATATACCGCAAATATTCCGGCAGCCAGAATCATAGACCACCATTCATTATTATAAGCCTTTAATCGATTATAGACAAGACCTCTAAACAAGACTTCTTCCATAATTGGCACGATGATTCCGATTCCTGTCAACTGCACTGCAAGACTGCTGCCAAACAATGCCTCCTGTACATCATTGGGAAATCCCGTCCTGCTGTTTATGAGATTCAATAAAATGGAACACGCTGCATTAGCACCAATTCCAAGTACCGCAATTCCCGTAACTTTTCCAAAAGAAAGTATCTTTCTCTTCTTCTGAAAATACCCGTCTTTTTTCATCATGTAACAGAAAAAGGGCAGAACCATTACGGCGGCCATAGTTGTGAGAAAGGCTGCATCTGCATGCAGCCCCATCATCTGTACTATGTTGATTGCAATGAAATGAATCAGGACTGGTTCTAATATCTTAACCCAAATCTGTATCATTTCCATCATAATCAGGATCTCCCAAAATAGAGATCGATGCCATCCGCAATGCC
The DNA here is from genome assembly GCA_900544685.1 of uncultured Lachnospiraceae bacterium. Taxonomy (GTDB): domain Bacteria; phylum Bacillota; class Clostridia; order Lachnospirales; family Lachnospiraceae; genus Marvinbryantia. The sequence continues at coordinate 22,114 of UQWA01000020.1, forward strand.
TTCTGCCATTTTCTGCTGATTTGTATCTTCTGCCATGTAGGTATCATCCTCTGTATTGGACATAAATCCCATTTCCAGCACAATCACCGGAATCTTACTCCAGTTGATCTGTGCGCGGCTGTCTACATTATACAGTCCCTTTTCTGTCAGACCGGTCTGGTTACAATAGGACTGCAGCACAATGTCTGCCAGTGCATTACTCTTTTTTACAATATCGGTATCTGTGATGTACGGATTTTCATAAGAAGGCGCCTGTACACACGCACCTCTCTCACTGCTGTCATCTCCGCCATTGGCATGAAGACTGATCAGAATCTGTGCATCCGATGCATTTACCAGTTCTGCTCTTTCTACTTCACTGAGCTGTGTATCTGCATCTTCTCTGGTCATAAACACTTCATATCCACGTTCTTCCAGAATCTCTTTCAGTTTTGTGGCAACTTCCAGATTCAGTTCATTCTCTTCCAGTCCTGTAGCCGTTCCGCTTGTTCCTTCACTGAACCCCTTTATCATGGTTTCTGAACCTGGTCCCACCGGTTCTTCTTCCGTCAGATCTGCATCTGTGCCCTGATGCGAAGCATCAATTGCCACCATGATCTTCTCAGTCTGGCATTCTGTTTTCTCTGTCTGCTCTTCCTCGAATACTGCTTCTGTTTCGGACTGTGTTTCAGTCTCTGTTTCTGTATCTGTTTCAGATTCTGTCTCCGTCTCAGATGCTTCTTCCGTTACTGCCTCTGTCTCCGCTGCTGTTTCTGACTCTGTAGCCTCATTCTCAGACTCTGTGGTCTCTTCTGCATCCGTCTCAGTCTCTGCACTCAGTGCTTCTCTGACTGCTTTTTCAATATAAGCGGCCTTTTGCTCATCCTCTGACAGCATGGCATCTGCTGTCACTGCACCGGACAGTCCTACTGCCAGTGCCGTAAGAAATGCTGCAAATTTTTTCTTTTTCATTCTTCCTTCTGACTCCTGTTTAAATTGCATTCGGTACTTCAATTGTCGTTACGGTACAATTACCATCTACATATTTGAAATAGAACTTCGCTTCCTTGACTGCAGAATGCGCAGCATCTTTTGCTGCCTGCTCAGATCCTGTTTCGGTCTCTGTTTCAGTTTCTGTTACTGCTCCTGATTCTGTCTCACTCTCTGCTTCTGCATCATCCGCCGGTTCATATGTGCAATTATAGGAAAGTGTCATCTCCATCCCGATATAGCCGTCTTCACCCTTACCCGGATAATACACTTCACCGAAAACAGGCTTAAATTCACTGAATGTGACACTCTTTACCTTCAGGCTGCCATTCTGGAACATATTATCATGAATAGCCTTATACAGATTGTCCTTGTTTGCAGCCTGTGCAAATAAAGAGCCCAGGGAGGACGCTCCCTTTTCCTGTATAGCTGCTGTAAAGAGTTCATTGATCATGGTCTTAGCCAGCTCTGTCATCTGAGTCTGTGCATTCTCTCCAACTACAAGCTGATCTCGTACATCTACCACACCGGCTGACGTATCCAGTGCTGCCTCATATGAATCAAATGGCAGACCATTTACCTGAATCTTGCTGTCCTGAGCTTTTACACCTGCAAAAGCATAACATACCGCACCCGGTGAAAGATTCTCATCTTCCTTAATCTGAGAACTGTCCGGTGCCACACCGTTAACCAGCACCTGTGATCCAGCCGGTGCTATGATCTCCAGATCAGCAGTCTTTCCTTCTGCTGCTCCGTCAATGTCCCACTGTTCGAATAATCCAAATCTCTTCTCACTCTGCTGAAGCATATTAATGGTCTTGGTTACTTCCTTGCCATCTGCAGTGTAAGTAAACTGATATTCCTGTACAAACTGATTATCGTTGTTCAGTGAACGTGCCCCTGTCTGTACCTGATAATCCTTTACGCCAATTGTATCTTCCACATAACGTTTTGCAACTGTCAGTGGATTACCGTTTTTTGTTCCGTTAATGACAAAGGTAACGGCTGCTGCCACAATGATCACACCAATGATCCAGGCTGTCAGCAGATGATTCCGTTTCTTTCTCTGTCTCCATTTGTATTGCTGATTTTCTTTCTCTGCCATAGCATGTACCCTCCTAATATCTCTGGTCTTCCAGATTCATAATGACTTCCAGGTTTGCCCATTCGTAGTCATTTAATAAAGCATCCACGTTGTCATAGCGTGGTACATACCATGTCTTTGTTGCAAAATAATCAATCCATTTCTGGGTTGTAAAGATTCTGCCGTGACGGGCAAAAATCTCATTTCTCAGTCTCGCCAGATCCTCTGAAGACCAGTCGCTGATCTCATCTTCTGATATATAACGTGAATCAATGTCATACATCATGTAGCTGTTATCATATGCAGAAGAATTACTGCCTGATGATCCACTGTTATCGGAAGAGCCACCCGAATTGCTTCCATCATCTATATGGATGCCATCAGAAGATCCTCCGCCCGACGAATTGCTTCCTGATGTGCCGTTTCCAGATGAACTTCCACCCGATGTGCTGCCTGATGAACTGCTTCCGGATCCTGCACTGTGATAGCCATCGCCGTCCCAGTAGCCGCCCTGTCCATCATAATAAGCACCGTCTGCGGAATAATAACCGCCCCAGCGGTCGTGGTAAAGTCCACGTTCATCGTAATATCCGCCTTCACTCTCATTATAGAACTTTCCATCCGAGCTATAATAATCACTGGATGAAAAATCCGTAGATGCCCCGTCTCCTGAAACAGACATGCTTCCTGATGTGCTGCCATCCTGAGATGAAGCATCCGATACTGTGCTATCCTCTCCGTTGGTATTCTCATCCGTCTGTTTTGATTCTGTCGTACTGTCAGATTTTTTCGTATCTTTTTTAGTTGTATCTGACTGCGGCTTTACAGTAAATGAATCCTTGGTAGCCGCAAATTTTTCTACTGTAAGTGGCTGCTCGGTTTCTTTTTCATTTACCGCCACTTCACTTCCCTGCTCCGTATTGCTGCTGCGATCTGTCAATGATAATCCGATCTGCGTCACAAAGGCACTTCCGCCCGCTGCCAGTACTGTCGCACCTGCAACCGCAAGGATTGTAGTTAATTTCCTCTTATTAGACATTTTTCCTCACCTCTTGGTAAGGATCATAACACATCATTTTTGAATTGTCCATCAGTTATGCCGTTTTGATTTTAAGAAAATTGCCCACAATACCGTAATTACAGCTATTCCGACAAGAATTTTCCTGTTTTTTCCTGCCATACTTTTCTGCCAGCCACCTTTCAGGTTTCCTCCTTTTCTTTTTGACTGTCCTGTCCGGTTTTCCCCATGTTCATCTGTTGCATTTACCTCTTTCAAATCTGTTCTCTGTTCTGCCTTTAAACTCTCATCAAGGGACGGTGCTTCCACCTGATCATGAAGCCAGAAATACTGTTCTCCGGTATCTGTCTTGTTTCCTGCCCTATCCTGTGCCACCACACGGATTCTCTGCCATTTATCAGCCTTCTTCAGTAAAATCACCTGTTCTTCCTGATTATTTTTCTGTATTTCTTCTCCATTAAGCCATACTGTCACTTCCTGAAGTTCCAGATTATCTCTGCATTCCAGATGCACTGTTCGCTCTTTTTCTCTGTAAATACCATTCTCTTCCATACCTCCCAGCAAAATTTCCGGACCACTACGATCCACCGCAAATTCTATTTTCTGCTTTCTCATTCGATTATCACTGGTATTCTCGGCCCGGTCTTCACTGGAACAGATCACATAATACATTCCCTCTTCTTCAAAGCATCCTGCTGAAACGCTATAGCAGTATTCCTTCCAGCTTTGATCATCCCCTGATTTTTTCACAGTATAATCCCGGTCTTTTACAAGTATTCTTGTTTCCCCTTCATGACCCAGCAGAATTTTGGATTCTGTCAGGTAATCCACATTTACTTCATATATTTTCACATCTGTTGAATCTGTCAGATAATACCCACCAATCCTGTCCTGTGTCTGCTGATCCAGATAATATACAGATCCAAACCGATTTACAGAAAAACGGATCTCGCTGCTTCTGGAATTTCCCGCAAGATCCTGTACCTCTGCCCGAAGAGTATATACGTCATCCCAGGATCTGTCCTCTGGAAGGTTTTTCATTCGGAGCTGAACTATCCCATCTGTGGATTTCAGCTTTTTCCACTGCACCTGGCGCTTTCCTCCTTGAAACCCCGTCAAAACAAGACGGATCTGTGTGGCATCCAGGTTCGTATCCCTTATGATACATACTGGCTCTATCTGGTTCCGGTTGGCACTTCCGGATACGATATTTTCAAACCGGATCTCAGGATCTGTATGATCCATCACGATCTCACCGGTACATTGAAATCTCACATTTCCTACCTGATCTTCCAGACGGCTCCATACCCGGCATGTTCCCTCCCGATCCAGTACCAGCTCTTTTCCTTCGTTCCATTTATCTGCATGAAGACTGTACAGTTCTTCTCCTGTCAGTTGCTTTTCCTCATCATAGGCTGCAAAAAGCTCTGCTTTTTTCACTCCACTTCCATTGTCACTGATATGAATACAGGAAACAGTTGTTTCACAATTCCTATAATTGCTTTCTTCGGAAGCAATCTCTTTTCCATCCAGAGCCCATCCTGCTTCCGGAGCACTTCCATCCACAAGCCAGGTGATGCTCCGTACCTGCGATTCTGCAAGAATTTCGCCCTGGCTGTTCTTTTCTGTAAGAGTAAATTCCTTTGTCCCGTCTCTGTGGATCTGTCCAATCTGTTCTCCGTCCGAAAAACCTTTTCCTGCCATTGGCTCTACCGACAGCGTTTCTCCCTGACGAATCCAAAGTTTTCCATCTACTCCCTGCCAGAATGCTTTTTCATCTGAACACTGAATTTTATAATCCAGCGTTCCCACCACAGGAGTTGCTGAAAGAATCACATCTCCTCCTGAAACATTATGTTTTTCTTCTATATTAAAAGTATAATTTGTCGTTGGATTACCGGATATCGTCCCATCTTTTTTTCTCTTTGGAACAATGGCATTAACATAGCGAATCGTCTTTCCATTTTGGTACATGGGACTGGTCTTCTGCAGTACACTTTCATCAATTTCCAGTTCCGGAAAGGTAAATCCATCCGGCATCCTTCCATTCCTGCAATCCTCCTCCAGAAATCCAGACACTCTTATATGTTCCTCCTGTTCAAATACCAGATTCGAAATCTGATTTTCTGAATAATAAGGTTTACTGGCATTACTGATTGTAATCTGTAAGGGTCTTGGCATAATTGTCACAGTCAACGGCTCACGCTCTTCTTTTTCTATTACGTACGCCTCGCTTCCTGCTCCTTCCAGTGTAACCACCGTCTCTACCGGCCAGATTCCTGCATCCTTCTCCTTTGCTCTTCCGGTTATGCTCAGTGTCATATCTTCCGGGAGTCCGGTGATCTCCGCCTCCACGTCCACATCTGTAGTTCCATCATAATATCTGTTTTCTTCCCTTAAATGAATATCTGACAGCCAGATTTTTTTCTCCGGATTTTCTGATTTCATTTCTTTCTGATACTTTTTTCCTGTCTGATGCCCATTTTCATACACCCCTGTTCCTTCGTTTTTTTTATCTTCAGAAGCATCATCCCATTCTGAATAATCACCTGTACTATCTGTCCATCCTGCTTCCCAGCCCTCTTTATTACTGCCCGCTTCAGATTCACTATCTCCAGGCCACTGACTCCATCCAGCTTCTTCCCTTTCTTCATTCTTCCTGTCATTTTTTTCTGTCTCTTTTACACTGCTGTCTGTCTCCCACCATTCATCGTAATCATACTCCTCTTCCTCCTGTCTGGAATCTTCTGGTTCCTGCTCCTGCCATTCCACTTCTTCTGACCATCCAGGCCAGATCATCTGTGTTGTTTCCATTCCATCAGCTACGATCCCCAGTGCTGCCCACATTCCAAATGCTGCCAATGTTTCTAATTTTTTCACATTTCTTTCCTTCTTTCTGCTTCTTCTGCGCATCTCTGCAATCCTGCCGGAGGCTATATCAGATGGGGGATTGACTCCCACCACTGATACTGATTTGTTGCTCGCCACCTACAAAGGTGGGAGTCATGTCACATCTGATATACGCGCTGTATCATCGCCTGCACTTCCTGTTCATCTGCCAGAAGTTCGATTTTTATTTCCTGCATTCGCCTGTGCTGCTTTGGTACCCGTGTCAATTCATCGTTCATCTTTTCCAGAAGTTCTTCTTCCTCTTGTTTCTCAATTCCATTCTCTTTCAGTTCCACCATATAATGCTTCCAGACTGCCAGCGTTTCCTTCCAGAGCATGAGCCGTGTCATTCCCATCTGATCTTCCTGCTTTTCCAGCAATTGTTTCTGATCCTCCCAGTATGCCAGGAACAACCCTTCATTTTCTCCGGTTTCATCGTATTTTTTCCATTTTTCCCGGTTCTGTCCAAGTTTTCCATATAATATACTTTTTTCATATAATTCTGTGTCCCTGCAGACTTCCTCCGGTATCTGTGTCACCTTTTGAAACCACTGTGCCGCATCCTGTTTTCCACGGATACTCTGATCATAATACCAATAGGTAATCCCGGATTCATACGCTACTTTCTGATACTCCTCTGGATTCTTTTTCAAAATCTGTTCCAGATTCTCCTCCCATCCCTCTGGTATTTCTTTCCATATTTTTCGATACTCCCACGCTTCCTTTTCGTCAAACAGTGCATCTTCCTGAAATGCATATAACAGTTCCAGATATCCTTCTGAACGTTCCGGATAATCCAGAATTAGCTTTCTTAATGTCTCCTGTTTTTCTTTTCCGTTTAGAAACCTGGCATCTGCAAGTTCATTTTCATACTGATCTTTTATCCAATTCTGCCGAATCTGTTCAATGCCAAGTCCTCCGGCTTTTATCAGCATTCCTACTGTCAGCAGAAAAAGACCTGCCTGTATGCGTTTCTGGTTTTGTATCAGTCTCAGGCTTCTGCATATTCTTCTTCCCTTCTTCTTTTCACTGCCTTTTTGAGAATTCATCATCTGGTCTGCAAGTTTTCGCATTTTACGGCTCCCACAGTATTCTCCCAGAATCTCCATCAGTTTTCCAAAACCATACTCATCCTCTGCCTCATCCTTGCAAAATTCTCCTCTTCTGTATTCCGGCGTCCCGGTACATTTTCCTCTGCTGCCTCTCCGGATCAGAGATCCCATATCCACCAAAACAATTCGGTCTTTTTGCACAATCAGATTATCTGGTTTTAAATCTCCATAAAAAACAGGTGGTTCCTGACTATGAAGCCATGTCAGTACATGTTCAATCTGTATGCACCAGGAAGCTGCCTTCTGCATGGATAGTCTGCGGCCCTTCTTCATATATTCGGCAAGTGTATCTCCTTCGATGTATTCCGTTACGATCCATACCGTCTCTTCATCTTCCAGAATATCCACAATCTCCGGAAGTCCCGCACACTTTAGTGTCTTCCAAACTTCAATACTTTCTCTTGAAAAACAAAGCCCTTCTTTTTTCAGTTCTTTTACTGCATAAAATCGAAACAATTTCTCATGAAATGCCAGATACACACTGCCTTCACTCCCCTTACCAAGAAAACGCAGTATCTTGTATCTGCCATCCAGCCAGGTTCCAGGTTCCAGATTGGTTCCTCCTTCCGGTAAGCAAAATTCAAGAATGCCTCGGCATTATTGTAGTTCTTCATAGTAGGAATCATTGGCGAACGCCATGATAAAATTCTCAGATTTGAATTGATATTATTGTAATCGATGTGGACAGATTTGTCTACTAGTAATGTTGCACAAAGATGTGTAATTGCAACATAATATTTATATTCATCATCGTCTTATCTAAAAAATAGTCATCGCCGCTCTACCTCTCATCGCCAATTTTTAAAAATCCGCAAAAGCAGTATGACTGTCGACATAATGGTAGCGGTGTTTTCTTGATGACGCAGTGTGCAAACTGTACCTGCGCAGCCTGTCTGAGCCGCTTTATGCGGCGAGTTTCGCGAAGCAGGTACTAATCGGTGCACACGAGTCATAGAAAACACGCGTATTATGCGACAGTCATACTATTTTGCGGATCTATTAAAAAATTACTCTCTCTTTTTACATTCTCTCCGGTGCATCGAATCCCAGCACTCCGATACAGCTTTCCAGTACGTCTCTGCACAGTACCAGTAATCTGATCCAGGATGCTTTCTGCTGTTCATCTTCTTCGGATAAGATCTTTGTTTCATGGTAGAAACGGTTGAATGCATTTGCCAGGTCGTAGATGTAGGAGCAGATCTTGTGTGGTGCCATTTCTTCGAAAGCATTTTCCATCACACTGTTGAACTTGCCTGCTTCCAGCATCAGTGCTTTTTCGCTGGCATTTGCCGGTACACCGATCTGTCCGTTGCTGATATCATTGCCTGCTGCCTGATATTTGTTCAGGATGGACTTGATACGTACGATGGTGTACAGAATATATGGACCTGTGTTTCCTTCAAAAGAAGTGAAACGGTCGATATCAAATACATAATCCTTGGAAGCCTGATTGGACAGGTCACCATATTTGATGGCTGCCAGCCCTACGATTCTTGCAGTCTCTTTTGCTTCTTCCGGATCAATCTCATGGTTGTCCATGATCTTGCGGTACATCTCTTCATTGATCTCACTGATCAGATTCTCCAGACGCATGACTCCACCGTCACGTGTCTTAAACGGCTTGCCGTCTTTTCCATTCATCGTACCGAATCCAAGCCAGGATAACTTCGTATCATCCTTTACCAGTCCGGTCTTTCTTGCGCAGCGGAATACCTGAATAAAATGCATCTCCTGACGCTTGTCTGTTACATACTGGATCTGATCTGGCTGATACAGTTTCATACGTTCTACGATGGTCGCAAGGTCAGTCGTGGCATACAGAGATGCCCCGTCGGATTTTACAATGATACATGGCGGTATTTCCTTGGTATCGGTGTCTTCTTTTACATCTACCACGTAAGCACCCTGATCTTCATGGGCAAAACCGTCATCCTTCATCTTCTGTACCATGTCAGGGATATATGGCTGTGCATCAGACTCACCCTTCCACAGATCAAAGGATACATCCAGCTTGCCATAGTTCTTCTTCAGGTCGGTCACAGATACCTTCATGATATGATTCCACAGTGCACGATATCCCGGTTTGCCAATCTGAAGCTGCTTCGTTGCTTCCAGTGCTTCTTCTTTATAGCTTTCATCTTCTTTGGACTTCTTGCTGGCAGTCGGATAGATCTCTTCCAGATCGCTGATGGTAAATGGTGCTTCTTCCGGATATTCGCCGGTATAATCATCCTGGAAATAAACAAGGTCTGGCTGACGCTTCTGTAATTCGGTAATAATCAGTCCCATCTGCAGACCCCAGTCTCCCAGATGTACATCACCGATGACTTCATGTCCCATGAAACGTCCCATTCTCTTTAAGCTCTCACCAATAATCGCAGAACGTAAATGTCCCACATGAAGCGGCTTTGCCACATTGGCTCCGCCGTAATCAATCACAATCTTCTTCGGCTCTTTTGCCTTTTCTACAGACAGATCCTTGTCTGCCTGCATCTTCCGAAGATAGTCTGCCAGAAATGCTCCGGAAACCTTCATATTAATAAATCCCGGATTTACTGCGGTCACTTCTTCAAACATGGTGCTTTCTGACAGATTCGCTACCACATCATTGGCAATCATAATCGGTGCTTTTTTATATTGTTTGGCAGCAGCCATGGCTCCGTTACACTGGTATTCACATAAATCCGGACGGTTGGACAGGGATACTCTGGCAAGGGAAGCATCGTATCCGGCCTTTTCAAATGCCGGAACCAGCTCCTGTGCAATCAGATCTAACAGTTTTTTCATCTTAGACTTCCTCACTTCTCTTTTCAGTTCATCAGTATCATAGATATTTAATTATACTGATAAATGTGTGGATTTTCAATAGGTGTTTTACAGATGAAAACGAAGTACATTCCAGGAAGCTTTTTTCAGTACGGTCTCTGCCTTTCCATTTTCCATCTGGATATCTGTCAGGCTCTGTGGGTGTACCTTTTCTTCTAAGGCGGTATTTTCTTCTTTTAATCCAAATCCTGCCAGTTCCAGTTTCTCCACCGGTACGCATTTTTCAAAGCTGCGCAGATCAAGTTCCAGACGGCAGTCTTCTTCCAGATTTCGGTTGACTGCAAACACAGTCAGGGTCTCTTCCTCTTGATTCCATACAGCAGTACTGACCACATCACTGACTGCTCCGTGACCAGATGTTTCATGCACCGGTGTATCTCCGGCAATTTTCAGCACCATGCCTCTTCCATAGTGGGATGTATGATAAAATGGATAAAAAATGGTCTGACGCCATGCACCGCCATCTTTTTCGGTCATAATTGGTGCAATCACATTCAACAGCTGTGCCAGACAGGCGATCTTGATACGGTCCGCATGTTTCAGCAGTGTAATCATCATCAGCCCTGCCATGAGTGCATCCTCAAAATCATAATGGTCTTCCAGAAGTGCCGGTGCTTTCTGCCACGGATGGTTCTGGGTGATATCCTCTTCTTCGGATTTGGAATGGAACCAGACATTCCATTCATCAAAACTCAGATGCAGCGTCTTTTTGCTGCGTTTTTTCGCTTTTACAAAGTCACAGGCCGATTCAACTGTATGAATAAACTCTTCCATATCATCCGACTGCGCCAGATAATCGGAAGAATCCTGATTCAGATTGCCATAATACTGATGCAGGGAAATATAATCCACATAATCATAATTATGTTCCAGCGTGGTTGCCTCCCACTGCGGAAATGTCGGCATATCCCGGAAAGAACTTCCGCAGGAAACCAGCTCGATGGTCGGGTCAATGAGCTTCATGGCTTTTGCAGTCTCTTCCGAAATTCTTCCATACTCATCCATGGTTTTTCTTCCGATCTGCCACGGCCCGTCCATCTCATTTCCCAGACACCACAGTTTAAAATGATATGGCTCCTCATGTCCGTGACTGCGTCTTAAGTCACTGTATTTGGTGCCGGACGGATGATTACAATATTCCAGCAGATTGCAGGCATCTGCGATTCCTCTGGTTCCCAGATTCACTGCCATCATCACATCCGCACCTGCCTTTTTCGTCCAACGCGCAAATTCATCCAGACCGAAGGTATTCGGCTCCAGCGTTCTCCAGGCAAGATCCAAACGTGACTGGCGGTTTTCCAAAGGTCCCACACTGTCTTCCCAGAAAAAATTTGATACAAAATTGCCGCCCGGATAACGGATCAGCGGAACCTTCAACTCTCTTACCAGTTCCAGCACATCCCTTCGAAATCCATCCTCATCTGCTGACGGATGTCCGGGCTGGTAAATTCCTCCATATACCGCCCTTCCCAGGTGTTCAATAAAAGATCCAAACAGACGGTCATCTGTCTGTGCCACCTGATAGGCTTTGTCCACAGTCATTGTTGCAGTTCTCATACGCCCTCCTTTTTTTCTGTTTTAAGCTGGTTTACCGACTGACGGATATATGGTTTACAGTCCACATAATAAATGTCGGCTTCCTCTGTATTTTTCTCTTCTTTTTTTAACATATCAAGTATAATCTCACTGGCACGGTACCCGATGTCATGTAACGGCAGTCCCATCGTGGTCAGCGGCGGTTTTTCGTATCCCGCCATCTCACGGTTATCATAACCTGCCACCGCAATATCTCTGCCCACTTTCAGTTTCCGTTCATCCAGCCGGTCATAGACACCGCCTGCAATAGTGTACGCTACAGATTCCAGCCACTTATACAGATCATAATCTTCTCACTAACCTGCTTCACGTAGGAGCCAAACAGACTGTCCGTAATACGGATATTCTTTAAATCGATCTGTCTTCTTTCCTGCTTCATAACTTCCTCCACGGTTCACTTTGCTTGTTAATCGTTTTTCTCGTCTATGCACTAATAGTAGTACTCTTTTCTTCTCATGCAAATACCTTTTATTCATTTCGTCTTATATAACAGATTTTCCTTTTATTTTTTGTGTACTTTTTCTATTTTTATAAAACTTAAACGTTTTTCCTTTTTGTGCATTTTATAACTTTTTCTGACATTTTCCCACACTTGACGACAGATTGCTGCCACCTTATAATGTTTGTAGCTGTAAAACCTTCGTATCTGTGAAGATACTGAACAGATACAAATATTCTTGAATCAGGAGCATGTTTTATTATGGAATATACGAAAGTTTTTGAAACCCGCTGTCCGGTAGATTCTTCCAAAGTGAAGCATACCGTAACTTTTACTCAGGGAAGCTGTAGCCGTTATCCGGAAGACATCATGACTTCCTTTGTATGCAACCGTAATTCATCCTGCAGCAAATGTTCTGAAAACTACCGGGACTAAAGGATATTATATGACGGAACCAACGAGAAAAAAGACAGGCAGTACCACAAAGAAAAAAAATGTTGATGTGAAAAAAACTAACGCAAATACAGTCAACAAAACTGCCGCCAGAAAAAGCACCAGAACTGGTACAAAGAAAAAATCTTCCTCCCAGATCGCGCGAGAAGCAGAGGTCCGGCGCCTGAAGACTCTGATCGCAGCAGTTTCCGCTGTGGTGCTGATCCTTGGTGGTCTGTTGATTCATCATCTGCTCATCCCTGTGAACAAGGGCTCACTGACTGGTGTCAGTGATGAGGTCTTGCAGTATGAAGCTTCGGTAAAAAAGGCATGTAAGGATGCCGGCATCTCTCAGTTTTCTACAGTGATGCTTGCCATGATGCAACAGGAAAGCTCCGGTCTTGGAACGGATGTCATGCAGTGTTCGGAATGTCCTTTTAATACTGAATATGACAATATCCCAAATGCAATTGAAGATCCAGAATATTCTATTCAGGTGGGTGCCGAATATTTTGCCTACTGCCTGAAAGAAGCCGGATGCAAACGTATCAAGAATACCGAACGGTTAAAAATTGCACTGCAGGATTATAATTTTGGCAACAGTTATGCCACATGGGTTCTGGAAACCTATGGCTCCTATTCCGTGGAAAATGCCACTGAATTCTCCCTGATGATGCAGAATACTCTGGGATGGAGCAGCTATGGGGATCCTGAATATGTGGATCATGTGCTGCGATATTATATTATGCCATAGCTGTTCAGATACTACTGTAAAAATATAGAAACAAAAAGAGAAACATAAACGGTCTGAAAGGAACCGTTCCTGTTTCTCTTTTCAAGTCTGTGGATTACTCCATATTTTATTTCGTAACTGTTCACAATGGATTCTGAACAGTTACTCTATTTCAACTTTCTCAGTGCCATAACTGCATCATCGATATATTGGTTCACTGCCTGTGCAAAACTTCCGTCTGCCATACGCGCAAATTCTGGATCAATCGGCATTTTTCCAAGTACCGGTGTGCCAAGTTCTTTGGCAATCTCATCAATATGGCTTTCTCCAAATACAGAAATCTTCTTTCCACAGTCCGGACATGCCAGATAGCTGTAGTTCTCTACAATTCCAAGCACCGGAATGTTCATGGTAACTGCCATATTGTAAGCTTTTTTTACAATCATACGTACCAGGTCCTGTGGAGAAGATACGATTACGATTCCCTCGACCGGCAGGGACTGGAAGACAGTCAGTGGCACATCTCCAGTTCCTGGAGGCATATCTACAAGGAGATAGTCCAGTTCGCCCCAGATTACATCACTCCAGAACTGTTTTACCATACCCGCAATCACCGGTCCTCTCCAGATTACCGGTGATTCCTCGTTCGGCATCAGCAGGTTAATAGAAATAACTTTAATATCATTGTCTGTAATTGCCGGATAAATCCCCTGATCATCTGCTACTGCCGGCTGATGCAGACCATACATTTTCGGAATGGACGGTCCGGTAATATCTGCATCCAGAATACCTACGCGATATCCTTTGGACGCAAGCTGGTTTGCCAGTGATGCCGTTACCATGGATTTGCCTACACCGCCTTTTCCACTGACAACACCGATCACATGTTTTATATCTGAAAATGCATTCATATCCACCAGAAAGCTTTGCGGATTCTGCTTACTTGGACATCCTTCACAACTTGATTTTGAGCAGCTGGATGCACTGCTGCATGTAGAATTCTCTGCCATATTCATCCTCTTTTCTTATTCTTATTTGCGAAATATGGGGACGAAACAATTCCGTCCCCAACTTCCTTTATTCTATTCCAAAACGCTAACTATTTCAAGCCATTTTAAAGAACCAAATCCGCTTTTAGTCAGTTTAAAGCTAATACTCTTCTTTTTCCGTAATATCCCTGTTCCGGTTGAAAATATCATAAACGCATGGGATGACAAACAGGGTCATCAAAGTACCATAGGTCAGTCCTCCGATGGTTACGATTGCCATCGGCTGCACCATATCTGCGCCCATTCCATTTCCTGCTGCCATAGTACACAGTCCGAGAATCGTTGTCAGTGCTGTCATAATAACCGGGCGGAGTCTGGATCTTCCAGATTCTACAATGGCTTCTTTCTTCTGCATTCCACCTCTTCGAAGCTGATTGATGTAATCAACCAGAACAATACCGTTATTTACAATAATACCTGCCAACATAACAAAACCGATCATGGCAATAACACTGACTGGCTTATCTGTCAGGTACAGTGCCAGAAACCCTCCGGTAAATGCCAGCGGAATAGTAAATATAATAATAAACGGAGATAACAGTGACTGGAACTGCGCTACCATAATCAAATACATAAACACAATGGCCAGAATCATCATCTTCATAACCTGTCCCATAGCATCATTAATTGTCTCATCCTCACCCTTCATGGTTACGCTGTATCCCTTTGGTACTTCATAATCTGCCAGTTTCTTTTCCACCTCTGCAGATACCAGACCGATATTATAACCATCTGCAATCTCAGCAGTTGCGCTCACATAACGGTTCTGTGCATCACGGTTAATTGAAGAAAATCCTTCCGTATCTACAAATTCTACCAGTTCAGACAATGGAACATCTTCTTTTTTCTGGTCAGCATTGGTACCTTCGATGGTCAGCTCGCGGATCTTGTCACGGGTCAGTGTCTCATCTGCATCACTGATTACCAGTACATCATAGTCATTGGATTCGGTACTCAGTGTGGTTGCGCTGCTGGCCTCTGCCAGCTTCTGCTGCAGGAACTGGTAAATCTGTGCTGTGGTCAGTTGATAACTCATAGCTTTGTTCTTATCTACCACCAGACGCATCTCTACGGTCTTCTCTTCGATACCGTCTGACACATTCCTGGTTCCTTCCACCGATGACAGCATATCTGCCACATCTGTTGCGATCTCTTTTAATTTATCCAGTTCACGACCTTTGATCATGACACTGATACCGGAGCCGCCAAGAGAAGACATATCCATATTGGAGGTCTGCACATTTACCTCACAGTCCAGATCTGCTGTCTGATCCAGGATTGCTGCCGCCAGTTCATCATTGCTCAGTTTTTTATCTTCCTTCAGCATGACATACATAGACACCTCCCGGTTACTTCCGGAACCGGAACCCATCATACTCATCATGCTGTTACCGGATATCATGGCACCGATATCTTCCACATCATCCAGTGTCTCAATTCTCTGAATTGCCTCATCCGCCACTTTGGACGTATCTGCAAGGGAGCTTCCTTCCGGTGTGGTCAGTGTCAGTGACATCTGGGTGCTCTCCATATCACCCATAAATTCCGTCCCCTTCGACACCGCCAGCTTCGCAGACAATCCCAGAATTCCCACTGCCAGCAAGATTACCAGGAATTTTACTTTTAATGCACCTCTCAACAGTAACGCGTAGGCATTCTGAATCTTGTCAAAAATCCGGTGCTTTTTGTCGGTTCCTTTCTTCAAAAGTCCTGCTGCCATGGCAGGCACCAGAGTCAGTGCCACTACCAGACTGGCCACCAGAGAATATGCTATGGTCAGACCCATATCCACAAATAACTGCCTGGTAATACCTTCTGTAAATAAAATCGGTGCAAATACACAGATGGTTGTCAAAGTAGATGCCACAATAGCTCCTGCCACCTGACTGGCACCTTCCACCGCTGCCTTTTTCACAGAATACCCTTCACTTCTCAGTCTGTAGATATTCTCGATTACCACGATGGAGTTATCCACCAGCATACCGATTCCCAGTGCCAGACCAGACAGGGAAATAATATTCAATGTAATATTACTGAAATACATGCACACAATTGCGGTCATGATACTGATCGGTATGGAGCATGCAATCACCAGTGTCGGTCGGAAACTTCCCAGAAATACCAATAACACCAAAATTGCCAGACCTGCACCGGAAAGCATATTCTGTATCACAGAATCCACTACCATATCAATGTAGACACCCTGATCCATCATTTTGATAAAATGAATGTCTCCTTTGGTTTCTTCCAGTTCTGTAAACTTCTCTTTGATCCGATTCGAAACCGTTCCGGTGGAATAGCCTGACTGTTTCTGCATGGTCAGCATTACACCCGGATGACCGTTGACTGTGGCATAGATTTCATCACTGTTGTCTGTCATAACCACATCTGCCACATCTGACAGTTTGATCGGATCCAGATCATCCATGTGCAGATCCAGAATCACCAGATCTTCCATATCCTCCATACTGGACAGCTTATTTCCCACACGCACAAGAAAATCAATGCCGTCTTCTGTCACATAGCCAGCCGGCATCATGAAGTTCTGGGCTGACAGGATATTCTTTATCAGATCCGTAGTCACCAGCTCAGTCACATCCGCCTGATCATAGGCAGATTCCTTCTGCTCCTCGATCTGATCCAGTGCCGTTTCAATCTGCTGTTTTCCAGATTGAAGCTGTGCCTTGCCGACTGCCATCTCAATAGTGGCATCAATCTTGGCTCCGTCAATCTGGCTCTGTGCACCGGAAAGTCGGTTCTCACCATCTGCCAGTTGTTTTTCTGCAGCCGTAAGCTGTTCTTTCGCAGCATTTAACTGTGTTCTTCCATCTGCAATCTGCTGTTTTCCCTGTTCTACTGCATCTTTTCCCTTCTGTATCGTTTCCAGCTGTTCCGGTGTCTTGTCAATCTGCTCCTGCACCTTTGCGATACCTTCTTCTAACTGCTTCTGTGTATCCAGCAGTGAAAAACGTACTTTTTCAATATTGGTCTTCAGGTCGTTTCCAGACAAGGTTACATCCACCCCAAGGGCAATCAGCTGGTTTCTCTGTTCCACAAGCTGATCATACTGTGCCTTAAGAGCAGTCATTTCCTGCGCCGCAGAAGATGCATCTCCCGCCAGATCTCCATAATCCGGCACAGATGGGATCTGGCTAACAGTATCCTGTGATTCATCCAGTATCAGATCCTCTTCCTGCTCCTCTTCTTCATTGGGCGTGATCTCCTCCAGCACATCCTGGTCTGCGTTACCCTGATCTTCTTGTTCATCTGCCTGAACACTCGGGTCTTCTATCACTTCTTCCTGTGCTGCCTGAGTCAGATTCTGGCTGTTTTCAATCAGCGCAGCAGTCTCCTGCTGTGTTTCCTCCTCTGTTGTCACTGCCTCTTCTGTCTCAGATGTAGCACTCTCCCCCATTCCAAGCACCTGTTCCAGTTCTGCAATGGACTGATTCAACTGCTCTACCTGATCTGCAGTCAGAGTTCCAACTGCTGCCACTGCCTGGTCAATAGATGCTTTCTGTGTCTCCAGTGTCGTCTTCTGTGCAGGCAGTGCCAGAAGATTCTTTTCACCTTCTTCTAGCTGTTCTTCCTGGGTTTTCAACTCTGTTTCAGACTTATCCAATTCACTTAATGCATTCTCTATTTCCTTTTTCTTTTCATTTAATTCCAGTTTTCCACTTAACATCTGACTGGATCCAGAACTGATCTGTTCCTGGGCTTTTCCGGTCTGTGTCTTTAACTGTTCCTGACCACTCTTTAAGGACTCCTCACCGCTTTCCAGCTTACTCTTATTTTCTTCCAACTCTGCCTGTGCATCGTCAAACTTCTTATCCAGTGCACTGCGGACCTTTTTGTTGACTTCTTTGATCTTGTCTTCCCGTAATACTACCTGTATCTGTTCTTCAATGGTACCTGTAGATGATACTGACGCTACACCTTCAATACTTTCCAGTTCCGGCTGAATCTCATTTTCCACCAGATCTGTCAGTTCACTCTGAGACAGATCCCCGCCCTCCAGAGCAGCCACCATGACCGGCATCATATCCGGATTCAGCTTCATAATAATCGGATTCCCTACTGAATCACTCCAGGCACCCTCGATCTGATCTAGTTTTTCCCGCATATCTACCGTAATCGAATCCATATTGGCTGTCTGGGCAAATTCCAGAATCACCATGGACAGATTCTCCGATGATGTGGAGCTGATATTTTCAATGTTACTAATGGTTGCCATTGCCTGTTCAATCGGTCTGGTAACTGTGGTCTCTACTTCTTCCGGGCTTGCCCCAATGTATGTTGTATACACAATTGCGTAGGGCAGGTTCATATCTGGCAGAAGATCGGTCTGCATACTGGTAAAGGATACGTATCCCAGCACCAAAATCAGAACCACACCTACCAGAACGGTATAAGGCCTTTTTACACTAAACTTCGATATCATGTTTGCCTCCTATATGAGTATTTTCTATCTGATCCGAGCATTCCATCTGCGGCATGATCTCATTGATCCGCTTCATAATGTGGAGCATATTCTTAGCATCCTCTTCTCCTAAGCTTTCCATCAGACGGGTCACCATATGTTCCGGAATCCGTCTGCACTCTTCTGCCTTTTTCCTTCCTTCTTCTGTCAGTTCCACCAGAACCTTTCTGCGGTCTTTCTGGTCCGTCTTCCTTGTTACCTGATTTTTCCGCTCCAGGCTGTTCAGTGCCGCCGCCACCCTCGCCGTACTGCTCTTCAGTGCCCTGCCCAGTTCACCTGGTGTGGCACCTTCTCCTTTCTGCAGCAGGTACAGAAGCATAAATGCTTCTCCTTTCATGGAATGACTGATGGTTCTGCTCTGTGCCATTCTCCCCAGGCGGTAAAACTCCTCCAGAAATTCCTTTGCCAGTTCTTCTGTTCTGTACTCCATATGAACTCCTCTTTCTTATCTCTCTTTCAGTTATCTAATAGTATTAGCATTTTATCTCAGTAAATGTAATACTGTCAAGGGATACAGAAAAATCTGTTGCCAAATCTGCATTTTTCCTTTATGATGGTCAGGAGTCTGTTGAAAATGCCTGTATTTAAGGAGATTTTTATGATTTTAGAGGTAAAGAATTTAAGCCACGGTTTTGGTGACCGTGCTATTTTTGAGAATGTATCTTTCCGCCTGTTAAAGGGTGAGCACATTGGTCTGATCGGTGCCAATGGAGAAGGAAAGTCTACGTTTATGAATATTATTACCGGACATCTGATGCCGGATGAAGGAACGGTGGAATGGGCAAAGAATGTCCGCGTCGGCTATCTGGATCAGCATGCGGTTCTGGAAAAGGGTATGACCATCCGCGATGTATTAAAGTCTGCTTTTTCGTATCTTTTTGATATGGAAGCGGATATGAACCGAATGTTCGAACAGATGGGGGAAGCTTCACCGGAAGAGATGGAAAAGCTGCTGGAAGAGACCGGAACCATTCAGGAGCTGCTGGAGCATCATGATTTCTATATGATTGATGCCAAAGTGGAAGAAATCGGCCGTGCCCTTGGTCTTGTGGATATCGGTCTTGACCGGGATGTTACGGATCTGTCCGGTGGGCAGCGTACCAAAGTACTGATGGGAAAACTGCTTCTGGAAAAACCGGATATCCTGCTTCTGGACGAGCCAACCAATTATCTGGACGAACAGCATATTGAATGGCTGAAGCGTTATCTGAATGATTATGAGAATGCATTTATTTTGATCTCCCATGACATTCCATTCCTGAACAGCGTCATTAATCTGATCTATCATATGGAAAATAAGTCTCTGGATCGTTATCCTGGAGATTATGACAAGTTCCAGGAAGTTTATGCCATGAAAAAAGCTCAGCTGGAAGCTGCCTACAACCGCCAGCAGCAGGAGATCCGGGATCTGAAGGACTTCGTTGCCCGCAACAAGGCCAGCGTTGCCACACGGAATATGGCGATGTCTCGTCAGAAAAAACTGGATAAAATGGATGTCATTGAACTGGCAAAAGAAAAGCCGAAGCCAGAATTCCATTTTCAGGCTGCCAGAGCTTCCGGAAAAATGATCTTTGAGACAAAAGATCTGGTCATCGGTTACGATGATCCTCTGACCAGACCACTGAATATCTCTATGGAACGAGGGGAGCGCATTGCCCTGGTGGGCGCCAACGGTATCGGTAAAACCACTCTGTTAAAGAGCATTCTTGGATTGATCAAACCATTCTCCGGATCCGTTACTCTGGGCGATTACCAGTATATCGGATACTTTGAGCAGGAAACTCCGGCAGGCAATACCACCACCTGTATCGAAGAGATCTGGAAGGAATTCCCGGCCTTCAATCAGTTTGAAGTGCGTTCTGCCCTTGCCAAATGCGGTCTGACCACTGAACACATCGAAAGTCAGGTACGTGTTCTCTCAGGCGGTGAGCAGGCAAAGGTACGCCTGTGCAAGATCCTGAACCGACCAACCAATATCCTGCTTCTGGACGAACCGACCAACCATCTGGACGTAGATGCCAAAGAGGAACTGAAACGTGCCCTGAAAGAATATAAAGGAAGTATTCTCCTCATCTGCCACGAACCGGAATTCTATCAGGACGTGGTAACCAAGGTCTGGAACTGCCAGGACTGGAGCACGAAACTCTAAAATTCCATCCCATTTTTCCATAAAACAGGCTGATGCCAACTATCTTTTTTAGATAACCGGCGCCAGCCTGTTTTCTCTTACCTGACACAATCCTCATCATAACAATAGTCATACAGCAGTCTTTCTCCTGTGCTTCGTACACGGACATATTCCAGCCCAGGATAATCAATCTGTCTTTCCTCTCCCATCTCCGGATTAGCCAGTATCTTTTCTGTCAGTTCCAGAACTTCCCGGACATATGCACAGGTGAGATAATCCTGCTGTCCATACTGCTCCGTGCCAGTTTCCTCGACATCTGACAGAATCTGCTGCGCATGTCCCGGATAGATCCGTACTTCTTTTCCTGTCCGTGCTTTTTCCCTTTCCAGAAATGTCAGAAGCTTTTCCACTTCCGGCCTATACTCTGTCAGGGAACTACATTCCGGAAGCTGCATCCACAGGACTCCCGCACCAATGGCATCCGAAGTAAGCAGAGTATTCCACTCCGATACCCAGACCAGAAGTGAACCCGACGTATGTCCCGGCATCTTTATGATCTGTACAGTGATGCCGCCAAGGCATAAGTTGTAATGCTCTTTTCCTGCAACAACCTGACCTGAAGACGACAACCTGTCGCACATTTCTTCGGTAAGAAATATGATCTGTGATTTTTTCTCTTCATACTTTTCAGCAAGCAATGGCCAGTCTTTTTCCGGCACGTAAACGTTGCATCCTGCATTCAGGAACTCTTCCATTCCTTTCCCGGCATGATCTTCGTGTCCGTGGGTTATCAACATTTCCAGCATTTTATCCCTGTTTTCCTGTGTACAGCTCTCCCCATATTCTGCTTTCAGAATCTTCTCCGCTTCTGTAAATAACCCGTCTGCCAGCCACAATCCATCTACCATCAGAGCCTTTTCTTCCCCGCAGATCAGATAGGCATGTACCTGATTGGGTCCTCCGGCTTCCTCGAAGCGATACAGATGATCACTTAGTTTTTTCGTCAGAATCTCTATCATGTATTCTCCTTTCCGTCAAGACTTTCAGAATACCTGGCAGATCATAAATGTCTGCCGGCTGTTATTCAGACTACTCTGTTGCCATATTCCAGTTGAAGCACATCTACATATCGGTTACTTTCCCTGCCATTGGACGATACATAGATTCCTGCCACACATCCGGTAAATCCTCCTGCGGATTCTGTGGATAAATGTCTGGCATCTATATAACCACCTGCTTTTCTCCATCCTGCTTTCGTCTTCACTTCAAAGAATACCTGTAGATGTTTCACCTCCATACGAAGACACACTGAAATCTTGTCTTTTGATACTGCACTCTCATTCTTGTCTTCTTCTGTTATTGACTCCAAAGGCAGTTCCATTTCTTTTGCGTACTTTTCCTCTCCTGCCTGAAAAGAACGGATTTTCAGGCAAAGCTGATCTTTCTTTAAATATGCCTCCAGCCGGATCTGATTCTCTTCATTCTGCAGATAAGCCAGCCCTGCGCATTCATAAGGTTCCAGATCGGTCGGGATCTCCATCACCGTCTCCACATAAAAACGGTCATGCTGTTGGCGCAGTGCCACAAATGCTGTTTCCTTTCGTTCTGATAAGGTTCCCGGAACCAGACACATGCGCATGCATCCATTCTGCATCTGGATTTTCCCCGGATTTCTAAGTCTCAGCAATTCCAAATCCCAGTGATTCTGTTCAAAATGATACTGCTTTTTCACCGGCACATCCGTCTCTGGCAGTTCCAGATGACCCATTCCAGGATTCACCACTGGCCATCCGTCTTCCCATTCCACTTTTGCCAGAAATGTTTCTCTGCCCTTTAAGGTATATCCTTCCTGCAGACGGCATGCCAGAAGCACCATATACCAGTTTCCCTGATTGTCTTCCACCAGATCTCCGTGCCCCACACAGGTAACCGGATACTTTTTACCCAGATGACGGTGCGTAAAGATCGGATTGTCCGGGCATCCCTCATAAGGTCCTTCGATCATCCTGCTTCTTGCCACTGCAATACAATGGTGCTGCTCCGTTCCACTCTCGGCATATAACAAATAATACCAACCATCTTTTTTATAAATATGCGGTCCCTCCGGCCATACGGAATGTTCCATGAAGCCATACCAGATCGGGATAGCTTCTCCTTCCAAACATTTTTTCTCCATATTCAGTTTCTGAATCCAGATCTCATTATCTCCAAAATAAGCTCCACCCCCGGTTCGTTCTCTGGTTCCGATATAATAGCAGGTCCCGTCCTCATCAAAAAACAGGCTTGGATCTATCCCGTCCGCATCCAGCACATAAGGATCTGACCACGGTCCTTCCGGACATTCTGCTGTCACCAGGAAATTCCCGCAGCCTCCCACATTGGTGGTCACCAGATAAAACACGCCTTCATGATATCGTATGGTCGGTGCATAGATTCCCTGAGAATGGGCACATTCTCCCAGCTGTAACTGGGATGGGCGATCCAGCACATTGCCGATCTGTTCCCAATTCTGCAGATCCCTGCTGCACCAGATGGGAATCCCCGGATAAAAAGCAAAAGTGGAATTTACCATATAATATCGGTCTTCCACTTTGCAGATGGAAGGGTCCGGATAGAACCCTTCCAATATTGGATTTTTGCAAATCTTCATATCATACTCTTCCTTTTCACTGACATTCTCTCAGTATCCTATCTCATATACTCCATTCGAACCGGATGCTTTCCAGTCAGTTCCACACTTTTCTCGTCTGGCTGGCTGCATCCTGCATACAGTGCAAATCTTCCCTTTGCTGCTTTTCGTTCGCCGCCTTCTGTTACAATGGTAAATGCCCGCTTTTTCACCGGAACAGTAACCTCTTTTTCTTCACCGCCATCCAGATGAACCCGTACAAATCCGCAAAGCTGTGGATGCGGAATCGTATTCTCAGATTCCAGATACTGTGCATAGATCTGCAGCACCTCATCGGTTGCCATTTTTCCACGATTTTCCAGAACCACCCGCACGGTCAGTTCCGTATCATCTGCAGCATCTTCTTCCTGCTGAATCTGTGCATCTGCTACCCGAACATCACCGTATGTCAGTCCGAACCCAAACGGATACTGGGCTTTTTCCTTCATATAGCGGTAGGTTCTGCCTTCCATATGATAATCTGTGAATTCTGGCAGTTCTTCCAATGTTTCATAGAAGGTCACCGGAAGCTTGCCTGAAGGAGACACATCGCCAAACAGCACTCTTGCTGCAGCTACGCCTCCCTGGGATCCCGGATACCACAGATCCAGTATGGCATCAAAATGTTCTCTTGCAAAACTTAAGTCGATATCACTGCCTGCCATCAGGCACAAAATCACTGGTTTTCCGCACTCTGCCACAGTTTTCATCAAATCGCGCTGTACCTCAGGAAGCTGAAGTGTCTCCTTATCACCGGAAGCATAGCTGTTACCGGTATCTCCTTCTTCTCCTTCCAGAGTCTCATCCAGCCCCAGACAGAGAATCACCACATCACTGTGTTTTGCCACTTCTTTTGCTTCTGCCAGACGATCCAGCGTCAATGCCAGATGCTCTGTGCGGTCACGGAACAGATCACAGCCCACACTGGTCAGGACACGTACATCCTTACCCACATAATCCTGAATACCTTCCTGAATTGTGATATATCTGGAAGCTGTTCCATGATAATTGCCGGCCAGTGCTGCACGACTGTCTGCATTTGGTCCAATGATACCAATGGTCTTCAGTTTTTCCTTCTGCAATGGCAGGATTCCATTATTTTTTAATAATACAAAGCTCTCTTCTGCCGCTTTCTGTGACAGAGCCAGATGCTCCTCTGATTCAATCTCATAATAAGGAATCTGGTCGTATTCCGATCCGTCGAACAGTCCCAGCAAATATCTGGTGGTATACAGGCGAACTGCCGACTCTGTAATGGTCTCTTCTGTCACCATGCCCTCTTTTACAGCTTTCAGAATATGAAGATACGTATTACCACAATTCAGATCACATCCTCGGTTAATTGCCAGGGCTGCGGATTCCTGTGGAGTATTCGTCACCATATGGCTCTCATGGAAGTCCTTAATGGCCCAGCAGTCGGATACAAAATGTCCCTGAAATCCCCAGTCACCTCTCAGTTTTTTCTGCAAAGCACGATGTGCACAGCACGGATCTCCATTGGTACGATTATATGCACCCATGACCGCTTCTACGCCTGCTTCTTTTACCAGTGCTTCAAAAGCCGGAAGGTAAGTCTCCTCCATATCCTTTTCCGTTGCTATCGCATCAAATTCATGCCGAACAGCTTCCGGACCGGAATGTACCGCGAAATGCTTGGCACATGCCGCTGCCTTCATGGTCTCCCCATCTCCCTGCAGAGCTTTTACAAAAGCCACACCAAGACGACTGGTAAGGTACGGATCTTCCCCATAAGTCTCATGTCCACGTCCCCATCTCGGATCCCGGAAGATATTCACATTAGGTGACCAGAATGTGAGTCCCTTGTAGATATCCCGATCATTTTCTGCAGAATATGCATTGTATTTGGCACGGCCTTCCACCGCAATCGTATCCGCCATCTTTCCCACCAGCTCTGTATCAAAAGTAGCACCCATTCCGATTGCCTGTGGAAACATGGTTGCCTGACCTGCCCTTGCCACACCATGCAATCCTTCGTTCCACCAGTTATAAGCCGGAATTCCAAGACGCGGAATTGCCGGTGCATCATATCGCAGCTGGCTGGCTTTTTCTTCAAGCGTCATCTGCGCTACCAGCCGTTCTGCTTTTTTTCTTGCTTCTTCTCTGTTCATGTACTTTTCCTTTATCCTTTCACGGCACCTGCTGTCAGACCTTCTACAATCTGGTTACTGAACATACAGTACACTACAACAGTCGGTGCAATTGCAATAATAATTGCTGCAAACATCTGTACATAGTTGGTTGCATACGGTCCCACAAAATATGTCAATGTAACCGGCAGGGTTTTTCTCATTGGATCTGAGATAAATACCATTGCCAGAAGCAGTTCATTCCAGTTTCCCACAAAGGTCATCAGCCCCGATACAAAAAATCCGGTCCTCGCCAGCGGGAATGCGATCTTGAAGAAAAATCCGTAGATACCGCAGCCATCGATTGCCGCTGATTCAAACAATTCACCTGGCATACTCTTGAAGAATCCTGTCATCAGGAAAATTGTCATTGGCAGGGAAAATGTAATATACGGAATCATCAGTCCAAACCGGCTGTTGGTCAGCCCCAGATGGGCAAAACGTACAAACAGTGGAATCAGAATACAGTGTACCGGAACCATCATACCAATCAGGAAAAAGGTATGGGCTGCTTCCGACAGCTTCCATTTCATTCTTGCAATGGCAAATGCTGCCATAGATCCAAAAAACAGACTGACTACCAGACTGACACCGCAGACCAGTGCAGAGTTCAGAAGGGCTGCTCCAAGCTTGCCCATGGTCCATGCCTGTGCATAGTTCTCCGGATGCAGTACCTTCGGCAGACCGAAAGGATCAGACATGACTGCTGCATTGTCTTTCAATGACACACACAGCATCCATAAAAGCGGTGCAACATAGATTACTACCAACAGTGCCAATACAATATATAAAATCACAATGATCGGAGAAACAGGTTTTTTTATCGTTTTATTCTTTCCCATTTATCTTTCCTCCTAACCTTCATAATTTTCTACTTTGATGATACGTTTGATCACCAGTGTAACTACCAGACACATCACCAGAAGTACTACGGATATGGCACTTGCATAACCATACTTAAAATAATTAAAACCTTCTGCATACAGCTCTGTTGCCAGTACCTCTGTCCTATGGTTCGGTCCGCCCTGAGTCATATTGTAGATCAGGTCGAAGAACTTCAGAGAACCGATACAGTTCAGAGATAATGACGTAATCATCATCGGTTTGATCAGCGGTAATGTGATGTACCGAAATGCTTTCGCTCTGGATGCGCCGTCTATGTAAGATGCTTCATAAATATCTCTGGAAATTCCGGTGATCTGTGCCATATACAGCATCATGTTCTGTCCTGCATACTGCCACAGAGCCACAAATGCAATAACCCACATCGGCAGAATAATAAAGCCTTTGGTGTCCATCAGCCACAGCGGACCCTGGATACCAAATTTGGCAAGGAGCGCATTGATACCGATCTTCGGGTTAAACATAAATGCCCACAAAAGTCCCAAGGCTGCAGATGATAATACACACGGAAGATAATATATATTCTTAAATAAGTTCCTGCCTTTTGGAATATTCGTAAGGAATACTGCCAGTCCCAGACCTACGATCTGCTGGCTGACTGCGGAAAACAGCATGAAAAAGATAGAGTTTTTCAATGCAATACGAAATGTGGAATCTTTAAAAAACAGCTTTTTATAATTTGCCAGTCCGACAAATTTCGGCGGTGTAAGTGCCGCATAATCACACAATGAATAATACAGCATCTGACAGATCGGTATGATGAGTACCAGAACAAACATCAGAAGTGCCGGTGCAATAAAGATGAAAATGGCTTTTTTATCTTTCAGAATCTTATCCATAACATCCTCCTCTTGTTTAATGAAAAAGGCCGCTGCGGAACATGCCTTTTTGTTCCGCAGCAGCCATGTGCCTTCAGATTATACTTTATTCCCAAACGTTGTCTTCATAAAATGTCTGTACGGTCTGGAATGCTTCTTCCGGTGTCTGGTTGCCAAGGAAGATGTCAACCATAGCGTTGTCAAAGCAGTCACCAGCTTCTACAGATGCCAGAGATTCATTGTAGAATCCGAATGTACCTGTTGCATTGGCAAGAATATCTGTGACATATTTTAACTGAGCAGGTGCTGCATCGTAATCAATGTCGATATCTTTGATGATTGGAATCTTTCCACCAACTTCAGCGGTATACTTCTGAGCGGTCTCATCTGTGAACATCTTCATCAAAGCTATTACTGCATCCTGATGTTCTGTGGTAGAACTCATCAGAAGGTTATCTGTCTTAACGATCATACGGTTCGGATCATTTGCGCCTTCGATTGCAGGGAACTGGAATACACCACATTTGCTTTCGAAGTCTGGATTGTTACCATTGATCTGAGCAATTGCCCAGGAACCCTGAATCAGCATAGCTGCTTCACCATTGTAGAAGCCTGCTGTAGCCTGATCATTGGAATCGCCTGCTGCTGTTTCCTGGAAGTACTGGGACAGTTCTTTTAATTTTGTTCCGGCTTCTACACAGTTCTCATCAGTCCAGTTTGCTTCATGGGATGCGATTGCTGCAAGGTCAACGCCCTGGCGGTCACACAGATAACCGGCTACCATGGATAAGCACCATGCGGTTCCTGCAGAACAGCTGATTGGTGTATAGCCTGCATCTTTGATCTTCTGGCATACATCCAGCAATTCGTCGTATGTAGTCGGAACTTCTACACCAACTTCATCAAAGATCTCTGTATTGTAGAAGCAGAGAGCTGCTGCAAAGTTGGTAGGTACTGCATAGATCTCACCATCATAAGTCATTCTTTCGAAAATACCATCGGTAAATCCGTCATACCATTCTTTTTCCTGATTTTCCAGGATATCGGTCAGCGGAGCTGCTGCCTGTGCATTTACATATACGTCCATATTCGGACCCGGGTTACAGATGAAGCAGTCCGGTGTCTGACCTGCTGCGATCAGTGCATTTAACTTGCCGTCATACTCTTCCAGATTGGTTGTAACCGGTGTTACATGATACTGTCCGTCATAAGTCTCATTGAAACGATTGATAACGTCTGCATAACCCTTGGAAATTAAGTCCTCCGTTGCTTCCAGGTCATCCCAGAACATCCATGTGATTTCTTCCACATCGCCTTCAGCAGATGCGGTCATCGGAACTGCCGCAAACATACCCGCTACCATAGCTGTGGAAAGTAATACGGAAAGTAACTTTTTCTTCATTTTGTAAATCCCCCTTTTTTTATTTTTTGTTCACGCTCTTGATACTCAAATCATAGCAAAGCTATATTCTCCTTTCACTTCAATTCTTGCCTTTTAATTGCGAATTATTGCTATTTCAATTATTTATTTTTATCTATATGTATAGTTTTTACAATTTTATAATCTATTTTTTATATATTATCACTGTAATTTTTCGTATTTTTCTAAAATTATATACAATTCATTTTTCTATTATTGCTATTTTTCCGTTATTTTGATATATTTTAGTAAAATAGTTTAGAGCAATTTTTTGTTTCAAAATTGTATAAAAGGAGATACATATGATTCACCATCTCAGCGGCATTCATGAAACGGCAGATTACCGTACCGATACACAGGTCTGCCTGTATTATAATGATGAAAATGAAAATTACCCGCCTCACTGGCACACGCCTTTTGAAGTAATTATGCCGGTAAAAAACGGCTATACCGCGGTTGTAGGTGAACAGCATTATGAACTGCGGGAAGGAGATATTCTACTTATCTGTCCCGGCATCGTCCATGAGCTTTTTGCGCCGGAAAGCGGAGAACGCATTATTTTTCAGCCGTCCCTGTCACAGATTCAGATCCGGGAGCTGGATCTTCTGATTTCCCTGCTCCGCCCTGCTGTACTGATTACCCCGGAAGAATTCCCGGACTTTCATCCGATTGCCAGAAGACTTATGATGGAAATCAAAGAGGAATATTTCCTGTGTGAGCCGTATTATGAGACTGCCATTTACTCCAGATTCATGCGCATTCTGGTGGATATCGGAAGGCTTCACGGAGCTCTGAAACATCCTGTATCCGATGCATCCAACAGCCGGCAAAAAGATTATCTGGACAAATTTCTTTATATCACCAACTATATCAATGAACACTTTGCAGAAGATCTGTCTCTGGAGCAGGTGGCAGATCTTGCTGGTTTCAGCAAGTACCATTTTACCCGGCTGTTTAAGCAGTATACGGACACTTCTTTTTACAAATATCTGAACCAGAAGCGCATCGACTACGCCAAAACGCTCCTTCTGGATCCAGACCTGCCTGTCATTGATGTGGCATTACAGTGCGGATTCTCCAGCCTGTCCGCATTCTTGCGGATGTTCAAACAGTTAAATAAATGCACACCGACAGAATTCCGTAATATGTATGATTACTAAAAAAGACGTCTGGTTTCCCAAACGCCTTTTTTACATTCCATATAAATGTTCTTTCTACATCATCCCATACGCTTTCATCAACTGCCTTACGCCACTCTCCACGGATCTTCCTGTCCGCTCTCTTCCAGCATACAGCTCTGCAACGAATGTTTTACCATATCGCTGATAGCCTGATCGGTATAAAATGCCATATGTGGTGTTACAATGACATTCGGAAATCCGCGCAGGATGTACAGATCCCGCTTGCTCATCACATCGGACTTTCTGTCAAAATAGTACATACCGAATTCGTCTTCGATTACATCCAGTCCTGCTGCCCCGATCTTGCCAGATTCAATGGCATCAATCATTGCCTTGGTGTCAATCAGCCCGCCTCTGGCAGTGTTCACGATCACCACTCCGTCTTTCATCTTTGCCAGGCTCTCGGCATTGATCATATGATGATTTTCTTCTGTCAGTGGCATGTGCAGCGTAATCAGGTCACATTCCTGATATAATTTATCCAAAGAAACATACTCTGCATATTTCTTAACCGTCTCGTTTTCATACAGATCGTGTGCATAGATCTTACACCCAAATCCTGACAGATCTTTGATCACAGCCTGTCCGATCCGTCCGGTTCCGATGACTCCCACGGTAAAGTTCGACATCTCTCCACCCTGAATACCCGGAAGGGAAAAATCATTCATTTCCGCTCTCTGCATGATCCGCTTCATTTTGCGGATTGACATCAGCATCAACATTACTGCATAATCCGCCACACAATTCGGTGAATAAGTAGCATTGCCCACATGGACGCCCAGTTTTTTTGCTTTTTCCAGGTCAATATGGTCATAACCTATGGTTCTGGTGGATATCATCTTAATCCCCAGTTCATGGAATCTTTCCACCAGCGCTCCATCTACTTTTGTAGTAATGATACTAATCGCATCATAGCCTTTTGCAAGATTCGCATTTTCCAGTGTCGGATCTTCATGGCAAATTCCCAGTTCTATACCAAATTCCTTCGAAAACTGTTCAAAATATGGTTCTTCATCAAATGTTCTGCAACTGTATACAAATACCTTCATTCTGTCCATCTCCTTTGCACATAAATTCCAGCCAAAGAATATACCCCACTATATTCTTTCATCAGAACTATAATCGTAAATCAAGTATAGCCTTACAAACATATAAAGTCAACGCCGCCCAAATCATCCATTTCCTGAGAACCGCATAAACTCAAGCTTTGTAAATGTCAAGTAGAAAAACCCTCCTTTTTTACTCTGGTTTTTTAGTAATTATTGTCCCTTTTCATTTTCTCCATAATGCGGTATCATAGTACACAGACACCAGATATTGTGTTTGTATAACATTGTCAAAACTATATCTGGTTGACGTGGCAGACCTTTTTCTATTTGTTTCTACTGCGTTTTCTGTATCTGTCCCATTTCTTCACAGCAAATGGATGATGGGCAGTTACAGTTTTACATTATAATACTTACATCATTTTGAGGGGTAATTATGGATACATCTACTACAACAACTAACGTAATTAAAAGAAATGGCGAAGAAGTTCACTTTGATCTGGATAAAATCGTGAGCGCAATCAAAGCTGCCAACCGTGAGGTAGACCGTCTTCACCAGTTAAATGATTTTCAGATTATGGCAATTGCCGATACGATCTCACAACAGATCCACCGTATGACACATGCTGTCAATGTGGAAGATATTCAGGATATGGTAGAGACCGGAATTATGGAGATGCGCGGCTATGAAGTTGCGCAGAAGTATGTGCGCTACCGTTATAAGCGCGAGCTTTCCCGCAAGAGTAATACCACTGACAACGGGATTCTGGCTCTGATTGACCATATGAACGAAGAAGTGAAGCAGGAGAATTCTAACAAGAACCCTGTGATCAACTCTACCCAGAGAGATTATATGGCTGGAGAAGTCAGCAAAGACCTGACTCGGCGTGTACTTCTTCCGGAAGATGTTGTAAAAGCTCATGAAGAGGGAATTATCCACTTTCATGACTCCGATTATTTTGCCCAGAGAGAGCATAACTGCGACCTGCTGAATCTGGAGGATATGCTCCAGAATGGTACCGTTATCAGTGAAACCATGATTGAAAAACCACACAGCTTCTTCACCGCCTGTAACGTTACCACACAAATTGTGGCACAGGTAGCCAGTAACCAGTACGGAGGTCAGTCTTTTACCCTCTCCCACCTGGCACCATTTGTGGATATCAGCCGCCAGAAGCTGAGAAAGGCTGTGATTGCAGAACGTACGGAATGTGGTGAACCTCTGGACGAGTCTATTATTCAGAAAGTAACCGAACGCCGTCTCCGCGAAGAAGTCAAGAGCGGTATTCAGACTATACAGTATCAGTTGATCACTTTGATGACCTGTAACGGTCAGGCTCCGTTTGTCACTATCTTTATGTATCTGGACGAAGTTCCGGAAGGCCAGACCCGTGATGACCTTGCTATGATCATTGAAGAAGTGCTGATTCAGCGTATGCAGGGCGTTAAAAATGAAAAAGGTGTATGGATCACCCCGGCTTTTCCGAAGCTGATCTATACACTGGATGAAGATAATATCAGTGAAGATTCCAAGTACTGGTATCTGACAGAACTGGCAGCAAAATGTACTGCCAAACGTATGGTTCCGGACTATATCTCAGCCAAGATCATGCGTGAATTAAAGAACGGCAATGTATATACCTGTATGGGATGCCGTTCCTTCCTGACTGTGGAAGACTCCCAGCGCAACCCGGACGGTTCCCACAAGTTCTATGGTCGTTTTAACCAGGGTGTGGTTACCCTGAATCTGGTAGACGTAGCTTGCTCATCCGATGGTGATATGGATCGTTTCTGGAAGATTCTGGACGAACGTCTGGATCTCTGCCATCGTGCCCTGCGCTGCCGCCATGAGCGTCTTCTTGGCACTGTCTCTGATGTTGCCCCGATCCTCTGGCAGCATGGTGCCCTTGCCCGTCTGAAGAAGGGTGAGACCATTGACAAGTTACTGTTTAACGGATATTCCACTATCTCACTGGGTTATGCCGGTCTCCATGAAATGTGTGTACGCATGACCGGTCATTCTCATACTGCTCCGCAGGGAAGAGATTTTGCTCTGGCCGTCATGCAGAAGCTGAATGACAAGTGTAAGGAATGGAAAGAAGCCGAACATATCAGCTACTCCGTATACGGTACCCCACTGGAGTCTACTACTTATAAGTTTGCCAAGTGCCTCCAGAAACGTTTTGGCATTATTCCGGGTGTTACCGATAAAAACTATATCACTAACAGCTATCATGTGCATGTAACAGAGAAGATCGATGCTTTCAGTAAATTAAAGTTTGAAGCAGATTTCCAGAAGCTTTCTCCTGGCGGCGCTATCAGTTATGTAGAAGTTCCAAATCTGCAGAACAATATTCCAGCGGTTCTTTCTGTTATGAAATTTATCTATGAGAACATCATGTATGCAGAACTGAACACCAAGAGTGATTATTGTGAGAACTGTGGCTATGACGGAGAGATCAAGATTGTAACAGATCCATCCGGGAAGCTGGTATGGGAATGCCCAAACTGCGGCAACCGCGACCAGGCAAAACTGTTTGTAGCACGCCGTACCTGTGGTTATATCGGTACCCAGTTCTGGAATCAGGGACGTACTCAGGAGATCAAAGACAGAGTTCTGCATATGTCCTGCGGAACTTGTGATTCATAAATCGATTTTTGACAAAACTCCCGAAAAATTTTTTTGAGGGAAATTGCGATTTTTGAACAAAATAACAAGGAACTCTTGAAAATCCAAAATGGCAAATTTCTCGATTTTTGAACAAAATAATTTTCTTTAAAAGCTTTTTATTACATTCAAAAAAGGATTCGATCAGGTCGGATCCTTTTTTATGAAATCT
>UQWA01000021.1 GCA_900544685.1 uncultured Lachnospiraceae bacterium
AAGTTTGTAGAATTCAAAAATTTAATATGAAATGTGAGATAGAGCGTATGGAAATTAACTATACGTTCTATTTTTTTTCCTTTTTTGAAAAAGTGATTAAAAAACTATTGACATTTTGTTACTGGTGAAGCCACAATAGCATTTACTTACAACAGCCTTCAATCTGAATCAATGGCAAGGGCTACACCGGCAAATATGCACATTGACATAGTTTCAGCCTGTTGCATAAAGTAATCAAGCAGAACAAGAAGATATTCTGCTGAAGCCTATTTGTTATGGTTATTTCTATTGGACAGTAATTGGCTTTTTCTATCGGATCCAGATTGGTTGTTTCTGTTGGTCTTACATTGGCTGTTTCAAGCGGACTCTAACATATTAAGCCAATATCAGATTTGAAAAATTATATAGATGTCCTAAAAGAAGTAGATATTTCCAGAAGAGTTTATTTAACAAGAAATGGTCATGCGGAGTATGGAATCCTTACAATGGAAGAAATAGCTGAATTGGATCGTTTAAAAGCAGCATATACGCTGACTCAGAAACTTCGGGCAGCGAAAGAACGAGCTGAAAAAGAAGGTTGGATTAATGCAGATGATCTGGAAAATAATATTTGAAATTTAGTACAGCTATGTATGTTCATCAGAGAATATGCATGGCTCTATTTTATGGACGATATAAAATGTAAATCAATGAAAACACATGAAAACCAGTCAAATCCATTCGAAACGGATGAGTATTGAATGGAAATAACCACCTGTGTTACTGTTAAGATGCAAAAAAAGAAAAAGCAGAAAAGACCTGCAAAGTAAGATCGATCATAACTGGTCGGTCTCTTTTTTTGCTTAAAAACTGGCGGGAAATGGGGTGAAGAGAAAAAAGCCGAAAAGAAAAACAGGAGGAAAAGTGAATATGAAGAAAGGAAAAGAGGCAACATCCCTGTTGATGGCGGTGGTTATGTCAGTCTCAAACCTGTTATCCCCAGTTCCAGTCATTGCTGCGGAGCAGATTCAGACGGAACAGATGGAGCAGACAGAAGAACTGACAGAACAGTCAGAGACAGAAACCGGCAGTGAAAGTGAAACGCCGGTACAGCTTTATGAGGTGCTGTTAAAAGAGATGGATGGATGCACATATCAGTATGACCATGCGAAAGTGAAGGAAACTTCAGATAAGTCGGTGATACTGGCATATGCACCGGAGGAAGCGGTCAAGATAGGCATTACAGCGGAAGACGGTCTCCATGTAGAACAGGTTCAGGTTTTAGCGGAGAAAGAAGAGATTCCATGCAGCTGGAAAGAAGAAACTTGTGAATTTCAAATGCCGGAAAAGAATGTAGAGCTGCGTGTAACCATAGAAGAAAATCCAGATGCCAAAGAGACAGAAACGGAAAGTAATCTGACGGAAACTGGATCACCGGAAGAGGAACAGACAGAGAAAAAAGTGCCGGAGGCTGAAACCGAAGCAGTGACAGAGCAGCAGACAGAAACGGAAACCGAATCACGTCCAGTACCGGAACCATCCAAAGAAACCGATGCACAAACATTACTGCCAAATACCGGAAGCATCGAAGTGGTAGAAGCACTGTCGATTCCGTTTGATACGTGGGATTTTGACCCGGAAAAAGATTTCCGTAATATTCCATATGAAGCAGATGGTTACGAGATTACCCTGATATCAGAGAATATTACCTACGATAAGCCGGGTAAATATGAGACTGTGTATCGGGTAGATAAAAGCAGCGAGGAGTACTGGTTTGTCGTACGTCCGATTCTGGTGGAAGATCCTTCTGAATCTGAGCCTGTCACAGAATCCGAAACAGAAACTATGACAGGGGCAATAGAAATTCCGGTAACGGAAGCTGAATCGGAAACCGAAGAACAGACAAATATTCTGACGGAATCAGAAGCAGAAACAGAAACAGAGACAGAGACTGAGACGAATACGGAAAAGGAAACGGCAGAAGAGACTTCAGCCAGTGAAAGAACGGAAGTATCGGAAGACGAACTGTACCGTATGACACTTCCAGATCCCGGCGAAACAGTTACCTTAAAGAAGCGTACAGTCTGGAGCCAGGATCAGAAGTTTGATGTGAAAGATTACCATCCGGAAAGCGCCATGCTTGACAGAGCAGACATTGTGTGGCTGAAAGGGGAAATTGACTACAGTGGAGAGAACATCAGTGAAGTGACCTATCAGGCCACGTTACAGGAAGACCCAGCTTATCAGTGGTATGTTGTTGTGCCGTTTGCGGTGACGGATAAAAAAGAAGATGCAGATACAGGATCTAACGATTATGACAATATTTTTTATCTGGAATCTTATGGTGACACATCCCATGCTGGAAAGCTGCCAACCTATATCGGTGAAACGGTACAGGGTGAGGGGATACATGTAAAGGCTGGTGAACCATTCCAGTTGTTAGATGTAAACCTGGATTATGACTGGGATATCTTTGGCATGGATCTGTTGGATGACGGCGGATTTGATGTATCCAAAACAGGAACGTATACTGTTATTTATGAACTTTATGCATGGAGTGATTTAAGCCAGACGTTTAAAGTACAGTGTCAGGCCACGGTAGAAGATGCAGAACAGGAAAGTGGGACCGCAGTGGTACATATAGTATCCGGTGAAGTGGAATGTCTGGTAACGGAAGCAGGTGGCAAAACCAGTCTGGCTAAGTACGGGACAGATTATACAGGAAAAGCACAGATGCTGGAACTGACAGCCAGATCCCCGTATGGACATCAGATTACACCAAAGGTAACCGTATATGAAGACGGTACGGTGGCAGATGGTTGTGTGCTGGAACAGAACATGACAGAAAATGGAACAGTCTATGTGATGGATCTGAAGGAAGGACATACCTACCAGATTCTGGCAGATGTAACAGGCTATGAAGATACCGGCAAAGCAGACAAGCGGAGTGATGAATGGGTATGGGAAGATGGCATGGAACTTTCTTCCATGCGTGCCTCAACTTCCAAAACATGGTCCGGAAAATCAACTGTAGTGAAATCCCTGCAGACCTATGGGTCAGATTCCGGAGCCTCTGCGGTAGGAGCGAAGAGTAAAGCCCATGTAACCCTGCAGTCCTCCTTACGGACAAAGATCAAGACCTGGATCAAAGAGACGCTAAAACTGGATATGGAAAGCGCAATTCCGACTAAGATGGATGTGAAATGTACCACACCGGGATCTGGATACGGACACTGGGGCTGGTATACATCCGGGGCATTCAGCCAGTGTTGCAGCGGAGCAACCATGAAAGCCACACTGATGACAGATAAGAATGAGAAACCGACCAAGATCAAACTGACACTGACCTTAAAAGGAGCCAACGGGTTCCAGACTTTTGGTGGAACGGCTTACATAAAAGTAGAAGAAGGCGGTGGTACCTTAACATTAAAGAAACGCAGTGCATCTGACAATCTGGTAAAGACTTTTTCAGATATTCAGGTAGACACTGCTTTTGTCATTTATGAGGATGAGGCATGCACCAAACAGGCAGCTGATGTGGACATTTCCCCGGCCTCAGCTTCTGCAACAGAAGTCTCCCAGGTGGTAGAACTGGATGAGGGTACCTACTGGATCGTGGAGACAGCCAGAATGCCTGGACATGCATGGGATACCCACAAATATAAAATAACCGTGAATAACGGGGAAAATACCAGTTTGACAGTTACCAACAAACCATTTTATTTTAATGGCACATTTCTGGTAAAGAAAGATAAAAAGACTCAGACTCCACTTGCCGGGGCTGTTTTTCAGGTAAAAGGAACACGTTCCGGAAAGGCAGTCGGTACATGGTATTTTAAGTCAGACTCAGACGGAAAAATCAGTTATGACACAGCGCATTATCTGACTGCATGGAAAACGCAGAAGAGTGATGCCCTGTACCAGATCAATGATACGGTGGGCGTTGGGCTTCCAGAGAGCACAGTTCTGACTGTAAAAGAAGTGGAAGCACCGGAAGGGTATGTATTAGACAGCCGGGAGTACAGCGTGGGGGTAAGTGACCACACAGACGGAAAAGAATTACAGGCAGTCAAGCTTACCTGTACCCCATTAAATGTAACCAATGATAAAGATGAAGGATATCTGTATCTGGAAAAAACGGATCAGGTGCTTGGCACAAAAGTACCGGAACCATACAGCTTAAAAGGAGCGGTGTATGGGGTCTATGACAGCACCGGAAAAAGGGTGGCAGGTCTGACCACACAGGAGAATGGCAGGACAGAAACCATTGCAGTCAAGACCGGAACCTACCAGATCAGGGAGGAGACGGCACCATCCGGGTATCATATATCGGATGAAGTGGTCAGTGTGACGGTGACAGCTGGAAATACAGAAAATGCGCCGATTGCAGTACATGTGACAGAAAAGCCGGAAACTGGGAAACTGAAGATTATCAAGGCACCGGACGAAAAGGAAGATCCGAAAATCTGGGAAAAACGTGATTTATCCGAAGTAGTGTTTGAACTTACCTATGTGGCAGATCCAAGTATCAAAGTACGTATCCAGTTAAATGAAAAAGGGGAAGGCATGGCAGAGAACCTGTATTTTGGTGACTGGGAGCTGACAGAGATTACACCGCCGAAATACCATAAGCCAATGGAAAAAGAGATCATCACCATTGATGAGGAAAGCGTATATGAGGCTGAGATTGTAAACCATTTAAAAGAGGCTGCCATTGTGATTGAAAAACGGGATG
Organism: uncultured Lachnospiraceae bacterium; assembly: GCA_900544685.1. Lineage (GTDB taxonomy): Bacteria > Bacillota > Clostridia > Lachnospirales > Lachnospiraceae > Marvinbryantia. Next base: position 4,715 of record UQWA01000021.1, read on the forward strand.
CAGATACGGGAAACCTGATTACAAGAGGCCAGATGACATTCCAGATCCTGGACGAGGCGGGAAAAACAGTATCCCTTCAGGTGAAAGGCAAAAAAGAAAAGACCGATACCTTCCAGACCGCAGAGGATGGAACCGTGCAGTTTGAAGAAACGCTTCCAGCTGGAACGTATACCATCCACGAACTGATCCCGCCAAAAGGGTATCAGCGTGCAGAGGATGTAACGGTGGAACTGACTGAGGAAGGGGATCTGGAGCATCCGGTTGTTGTGACCGTGACCGATAAACGTGCACAGTATACACAGGTAAAAGTGAAAAAGCTGGACGCAGACAGCCAGGAAATGGCCGGTGCCGGATTTACTTTTGCAGTCCTTGCAGAGGAAGACATACTGGACGGAGCAGGAAAAGCTTATCCTGGGTACGAAAAAGATGCTGTGATTGAAAAGATCCGGACAGATGAGACAGGCTGGGCGCAGACAACGAAGCTGCTCTACCCTGGAACCTACCGTATTGAAGAAACTGAGGCTGCAGATCATTACCAGTTAAATACAAAGCAGAAACTGACCTTCAAAGTAGTGGAAAAAGAACCGGAAAAGGAAGGGGCAGACTGGCAGACCGATATTGAGATACTGGGCGGTTTGGAAGATCTGGTCTTTTCCAATGATCCGGTGAAGCGTCCAATCCGGGTGAAAAAGACAGATGCCGTAACAGGAAGCCCGGCGGGGGCAGAGTTTGTATTTGAAATCAAGGCAGATGAAGTGAAAGACGGAAGCGGCCATACCAGAAAAGGGTATGAAAAAGGAACAGTCGTTGATACGATTACTACCAATGAAGAGTCTGTAGCAGAATCCAAACCACTTTATACCGGAACTTATCTTGTAAAAGAAATCATCCGTATCCGGGGATACCTGCTTAGTGAGACAGAATACCCGGTGCAGATCACAGACGGGGAAAAGACAGGGGAGCCGGTGGAACTTACCATTTCGGATGAACCGATGAAGAAAAAGGTGCAGGTTACAAAAGTGGATGAAGAGACCGGGAAGCATCTGGGAGCCGGATATGTCTTTGAAATTACAGCAAGTGAAGATATAGCAGACTGTGCCGGAGAGATTTACGTAAAAGAAGGGGAAATTGTAGACCGGATCACCACGGATGAAGATGGTATTGCGGTATCCAAAGAGTTATTCCTGGGGCATTATTATGTACAGGAGGCAGAAGTGCCGGATGCGGGCATGGCAATCAATCCAGACCGGTTTGAATTTGAACTGACTGACGAACTGGATGAGGAAGGAAATCTGGTGAATCCGGAAGACCAGACCATGATCCTGCCTCTGGATGATATCAAGGATAAACCGACTGCGGTAAAGATCCGAAAAACTGACAGCGTAGACGGCAAAGTATTATCCGGCATTACGTTCCGGGTGAAGGAAGCCGATGCAGAAGATGCGGAAGACCAGCTTTATGTGACGGATGAAAATGGAGAAATCCGTGTGCCATACCTGAAAAAGAACGGCACTTATATGGTTGCGGAAACAGCAACGATCCCCGGCTACAACCTGAACACAGAGACCTATACGTTTGAAGTGGATGAAAACGGGCTGATTGATGGAAAAGCAGAATATGAGCTGGAAATCACAAACCAGCCAAATGTGGTGCAGGTATCAAAGACCGACATGACCGGGGAAAAAGAAATCCCAGGGGCACAGCTGAAAATTACCTCTGCGGAGGATGATGCAGTCATGGACGAGTGGACATCCACAGAAGAACCGCATTTCGTATATGGCATGCCTGCTGGAACTTATTACCTGACAGAGACTCTGCCGCCGAAAGGGTATGTCACATCGGAAACCGTGATGTTCGAGGTGACAGATTCACTGGAAGTGCAGAAAGTAACCATACAGGATGAAGTTACAAAGGTACAGATTTCCAAGAAAGATATCACCACGAAAGAAGAACTGCCGGGAGCATCCCTGGAGATCCGAAATGAGGACGGTGAAACAGTGGAAAGCTGGGTATCCACAGAAGAGCCGTATTACATAGAAATGCTGCCTATTGGAACCTATACCCTGACGGAAACTGCAGCGCCGGAATACTATGCCAAGGCGGAAACAATTACCTTTGAAGTAACGGATACCAAAGACATCCAGAAGATGGAGATGCTGGATGAAAAGATCCGGGTGGCAGTCAGCAAGAAAGATATCACTGGCAAAAAAGAACTGCCGGGAGCCAAATTAACGGTCAAAGATGCGAAAGGCAATCAGATAGAAGAATGGGTATCGGAAGAAACCCCGCATGAAATGAATCTGGCAGCCGGAGAGTATACCTTGATCGAAGTGACCGCACCGGAAGGCTATGAGGTGGCAGAAAATGTGACTTTTACGGTAACGGATTCGTTGGAAGTGCAGCCTGTTACCATGTACGATGAACCAAAGGATACGCTGGTAGATCTGACTGGAAAGACGAAGACTACCACAACCGGAGGCGGCACCCCGTCTTCCTCAGGCGGTGGAAATGTCATAGCGCAGATGGTACAGACCGGTGATATAAACCGTTATCTCCCGGCGATTGTCCTGATTCTTTCAGGCGTTGGCATGGCAGGGATCTGTCTGTTACGAAGAAAAAAGAAGAAAGACTAAAAAGAACAGGGTTGGCCGGAAACGGCCGGCTCTTTTAGCTGGAAAGGAACGATAACTGTGACAATTAGAGTAACACTGGAAGAACTGCTGGAACTGATTTGGAATCTCCCGGAAGACCAGATCCTGGAGATCGAATTTGGCGGTGAAGATATATGCAGAAATTAAAACAGGTGAGAGTCAGGCTGGAGGAAGTACCTTCTTTGTTTGGGGACAGAAGAATAGCAAATGTGAAAGACGCCATTTATCTGATGATGAATGACATGCAGATGGCTGACCGGGAAATGATGTTTGTATTAAACATATCTGCAAAGGGAGAAGTTTTAAATATGGAAGTAGCGTCCATTGGTACGCTGACACAGGCGTGTGCCATTCCAAGGGAACTGCTGAAAAGCGTGATTCTATCCAATGCGGCAAGTATGATTATGATGCATAACCACCCATCAGGAGATCCAACACCAAGCAGGGAAGATTTTGAGATTACAGAAAGAATGCAGTACGTAGCAGAGCTTTTGGGGGTGGATCTGTTGGATCACATTATCGTAGGGAAAAGAGGAACCTATTATAGTTTCCATGAAGCGGGAGTATTAGAGCGTGAGATTGTGAAAGAGGAAAAAAAGACAGCAGAAAGGACGAGATAAGTGAGACAGAGCAAAAGCAAAACAATCTGCAAACGAGCGAATATCCTGCCAATGACGCTGATGATGCTGATACATACCGTCAATATGGCAGGGGCGCAGGAAGCAGTCAGTAAGATTAACAGCTTATCAGAGCTGTTTATGAACATATTATCAGCCATGGGTGTGATGATTCTGGGATATGGGATTTTCAACCTGGCGGCATTCGGGTTAAATTCCCATGACCCATCCCAGATGACGCAGGGAATTAAGTCTGTAGTAGCCGGACTATTGGTTATCATGGCACCTCAGATCGTAAATTTCCTGAAATAATGGAGGAAAAGACAGATGAGTTTTTTGGTAGACGGGATTTTGGAATCCATGGGAAATGCCATGATTGATGCCGGAGCAAATTGTCTGAAAGGCGGGACGTTTATCTGGAACGGTTGTAACCGCATCAGTATAAGTTATCTGAAGATGAACCCACAGGGGCTGAGTGGTGGATGGAGTATGGTAACAGGCTCCATCTATTCCCTTTCCCTTGGAATTGGAGGGGCGCTCACCGTGATGTATTTCCTGATGGGCTGGGCCAGGGACAGCATTGACGTAAGAAGCACCTTTTCCTTTGACGGTATATTTAAGTTATTTATCAGGCTGGTGCTGACCACATCTCTGATAGCCAATTCCATGGCACTGGTAACGGGGATAACAGAGTGTGCCACGGCAGTGGTATCGACAGTTGGTATGGAACTGCCAGAAGAACAGGATTCGGATGTGTTTGATTCGTTTAAAAGCCAGCTTGCGGAAGACAAGGCATCTGGGGGAACGGTGCTTTCCAGCGGGCTGGTTGGAATGGCCGCAGGATTTTTTGGCGCAGCCATCATTATTGTGTGCGGGGTACAGATACTGCTGACGGTATTTTCAAGGCTGTTTAAGATGTATTTGTGTATCCCGTTTGCACCGGCGGCTTTTGCCGGGTTCGCCGGTGGGAGCAGTTTTAACCAGACCGGAATCGCGTGGCTGCGTACCTTTATCGGGTATGCGCTGGAAGCAGTTGTCATTGCCCTTGCGATTGCAATCAGTTATGGACTGACCAAAGATGCCGCAGCGTTTAATACAACCGGGGAGGCAAGCGTGATCGGAATTATGCTGACCGTCTGTGGGTACTGTGTGCCGATGCTGGCGTGTTCATCCAGTGCAAAGCTGGCGGATAACACCGTGCGCAGGTGCCTGGGATTATGACAGAAAAGGAGATACAAGATGCAGATACCAGTAAATACCAACATTGATAACTATAAAGATGATTTTTTTAAGGGATTCAGCGCAAAAGAGACTGCATATGCAGGTGTGATCCTTCTGATTTATCTGATCTGTTATACAGTCCTTACCTTTTGCCTTTTTGTACCACAGACAATGGCTATGTATTTATCCCTGCCGCTGCCTCTTACAGTTGGTCTGGCAGGAATGGCAAAAGTAACGGGGCACGATGTAGCAGGTAATCTTCTGAAAAAGTATCAAATTACAAAGATGCCAGCCTGTTTTTACAGTCCGTCCCCACTGACGGAAGAACGGGACCGGTATTATCTGGAAGAACCAGAGAAAAGCGCAGGGAAGAAAAACAGCAGAATAAAGCAGGTATACCTGCAGATGGAAGGAGGGACGGAAGATGGGATGGATCGGGAAATCCATGCTGGACTTTAAAGAAAAAAGTGTGAAATTATATCCGGTTCCGAAGAGGGTACAGGAACTGATACCGGTTCACCGGATATCAGAAGATGGGATTTTTGAACTGGAGAAAAAACCGGAGGATGCGGAAAAACTGTATGACAAAGCATATTGGTTTGAGGATGCCAATTTTTCAACCATGGATGATGATGGAAAAACAGAGTTTCTGAAATTGTGGTGCAAGACTTTAAATTCCCTGAATGTATCTTATAAAATCCTGGTTATGAACGCAAACCGGGACATGGAAAAAGTAAAAGCTCAGGTATTTCTGAAAAACGAAGATCCTGAGTATGAAAAGCTTACCCGGTCCATGAACTGTCATATGGAACAGATTCTGATGGAAGGACTGTCCGGGATGGAGCAGGTCAGGGTTCTGGTTATCAGCTGTAAACGGAAAGATGTGGATGCAGCCAGAAACTTTTTCCGGAGCATTGAGGGAAACCTGCAGGTGAATTTCCGCACCTTAAAAAGCAGGCTGATTTCCATATCTGGGATAGAACGGATTCGGATGCTGCATGACTTTTACCGGTGCGGGAAAGAAGCGGAATTTCAGTATGACTGGGATACTCTGAAAAAAGGAAAGCAGGACTGGCATGATATCATCAGTCCGCATGTCATCAAACACGGGCAAAACGAATACGGGGAATATGACGGAAGCTGTATCCAGATGGACGGACGTTATGTGACGGCATTGTATCTTCCGGTATTCCCTGCATCCTTAAACCCGGATGTGATAAAGCGGCTGACATCCGGTGCCTACCATCTGATCCTTACCATGGATGTGGCGGCAGTGCCGATGCAGTACGTGACGAAAAGGCTGGAAGAGTTATTGATGCAAAATGGCAGGGCTATTGAAAAACAGCAGGAAACGAGAAATAAGCAGCATGCTTATTCCAGTGATATCACGTATGAAAAACGGCAGGAAAAAGAAGAACTGGAATCCTATCTGGATATTATACACGATAACGATGAAAAAATGTCTTACGTTGCCCTTTATGCGGTGCTTTCTGCAGATACACGGCAGGAACTGGAAAACCATCTGGTAGCGTTCCGTGCTACAGCGGCAGAAGAAAACCTGATGTTTGAACCTGCTTATTACCGGCAGATTGAAGTGATCCAGACGGCAATCCCGACCGGAGCAAGGTATGTCACGGATATGCAGCCGCTCTTTACCCAGCCAGTCAGTGCCCTTACGCCATTTATCGTGCAGGAATTATACATGCCGGGTGGAATCTATTACGGCGTGAATCAGATCAGTAAAAATATGCTGATCGGGAACCGGAAAATGTTAAAAAACGGGAATGGGTTTACCCTTGGAGTTACGGGCGGTGGAAAGTCGATGGACGTCAAAATAGAAATGATGCAGGTGCTGTTAAACACAAAAGATGACATTATTTATGTCGATCCCCAGAATGAAAATGAAGAATTTACACCAAAGTTAAAAGGTGAGTTTATCCGTTTTGGGTCAGCTACAGGTCATCATGTGAATCCGCTGGGGCTGGATACCTGGAAGTACATGGACACGAAGCAGACCTTTATCCGGGATAAAGCGGAACTGATGCAGGCTGTGTTTTCCATGATTCAGGGTGGAAGTTTGTCAGCGCAGGACAAATCCATTCTGATCCGGTGCGTGCAGAATATCTATAAAAATATAGATCCGGCCAAAAGAAAGCAGGTACAGGCTCCGACCTTACGGGAATTTTCCGAAGAACTGGGAAGACAGCCAGAGAGCAATGCAAGGGAACTGAAGCTGGCACTGGAAGCATGGATCACAGAGCCAATGGACATTTTTGCAAAACAGACCAATGTAAATATCCATAAACGGCTGACGGTATTTGGGCTGGCAGATCTGGGAGACGAGCAGAAAGGCATCGGAATTCTGATTTTATTGGAACTGATCCGAAGCCGGATCGCAGAAAACTGCAAAAGAGGAGTTGCCACATGGCTCTACATTGACGAGTTTCACAATCTGGTTGCGGATGAGTTCAGCGCCAGACGGCTGCAGAAAATCTGGAAAGAGGTACGAAAACTGGGCGGCCTTTGTACCGGCATTACGCAGCAGATCGTTGACCTGATGCAGTCGAAGGTGGTGGAAACCATGTTAAGCAACAGTGAGTATCTGTCACTGCTGTCCATGGGAGATGCGGAGCTGGATATCCTGCAGGGAATCTTTGATGTATCGGACAGCCTGTTAGAATATGTCCGAAATGCACCGCCGGGAACCGGGCTTCTGAAATTTGGTGAGAAATATATCCCAAGGGATGGACGGCTCCCCAAGGACAGTGAGCCTTACAGGATGTTTAACACCAACTTCCATGAAAAAGTACAGGAAGAGGAGGAACGGAAAAATGCAGTATGAAATCGGGATCAGCCGATATGGGGACAATAAAAAGAATGTATGCGGGTCTGCATTTATCATCTTTAATGAAAATATGAAGGTGGAAAATATCAGGATTTTGAGAAGCAGGGAAGAGGAGCTTTATGTAGCCATGCCCCATTACAAAGATAAGGAAGGAAACTATCAGGACTACTGTTTCCCAATCACAAAAGAATTTCGGGAAGAACTGTATGGAAATATCTTAAAAGCTTATGAATATACGGGACAGTCGAAGAACAGATGGTATCAGTTTAATGTTGATGATAAGTCAGCAGTGAAATATGAAGCGAAAGCATATCTGGTAGAAGATCCGCAGTCCATGACGAAGGGCATAGGAAGCGTGGTCATGGATGGCTGCTTTGTATTTTCGGGAATTACCTTAAGGAAATACAACGGACCAGAAACAGATCCGGATACTGGTGAGAAAAAGGAGTTGTATGTGGCATTCCCGGCTTATCCAAGCGGCCAGTTTACGAAAGACAATAAACAGATTTATAAAAATCATTTTTATCCTGTTGATTCCATGACGAGAAGGCTGGTGACGGATCTTATGATGAAGGCATATCAGGAGGCTGTGAAAGGACGTGACCATCCGGAACAGAAAAAAACGCCGGAAAAAAATCAGCCAGAGAAAAAGGAGGGGAAGATTCGATAACAGGTGACAAAAGATGGAGATACGAACCAGAAAGGAGACACCGGAGGTAAGGTCTTTTCAGTTGGACATCCGAAAAAACGGGGATGCATTTACCGGGCTGTCCAGAAAGGAACGGCAGATCTGGAGAAGATACAGCCCCAGGAAAAGACAGCGGATATTAAAAAAAGCAAAAAGTTATGCAGTGGCCCCGAACAATCAGGGAATGGCAGACAGGCAGGAGCCGTCAGCAGGAAAACAGCGGGTACGCAGGCCGGTACAAAAAAGACTTTATCTGGAATCAGAAAGATATGGGCTGTCAGAAAGAGGGGATGTGCAGACTGGTACGGTCAGGCGAAGATGGACTGCTAAGCAAAGATATGAGTATTCAGACACCAATATGAGGAAAATCACAGGCAGTATGCCGGGAGCCATAAGGAATGCAGGGCAGGCCAGACTACAAGGCAGTGAAAAGACAGATGCCGTATCCGGATATCTTGACAGAAATAAGCAGAGACAGAAAAAAGTTATACATAAAAAATCCAATAGAAAGCAGAATCCGGATATTCAGAAGGACAGAAAACAGCAAACCAGATCTAAGAAATGGGAACAGCGCCGGATGCTCCATTACATAAGAAGGACTCTGAACAGGGAACAGCAAAAGGAGGATGCAAGGGATCTGGAACAGAACAGGAGCTTTATAGAGGAGACAGAGAAAACTGCCAGAGACGGGGGCTATATGCTGGGAATTCCGTTACGGTTCCTGAAAAAAAGGGCAGTATCGGTAAAACACCTGAAGGAATCTGGGATGCGTACGGGCATGGCTGTCCTGGCATCACTTGGCGGGGCAGCTTTTCCACTGCTTCTTATCTTGGTTCTGATGATGATGGCAGGGATGTTTCTGGCATCAGATGAGGACACGGACCAGTCCGTTGGAAGTTCCAATGGGGAAGCAGCCATTGCAGCATATGCAAGGGAATGGATTGGAAAAACCCGTTATGTCTGGGGCGCGGGGCGTGGCGGTAAGGATGACTGGATGGATTACGCAGACTGTTCCTCTTTTGTGAGCGGTGTATTTTCCCATTTTGACCATGACATTGGTTCGACTACCTATGCAATGGAAGTCTCCGGCGGGACTGTGATTGCTACCAATGGAACAGACCAGGCACTTCCGGGTGACCTGATTTTATTTTATTCAGGGAGTATTTCAACAAATGCCAGCAGCCATGTGGCAATCTATTCCGGAAACGGAAATATGATCCACTGCTCTGGTGGCCCGGAAAATTACGATGCCGCCCATGCCGGGAGAGGCGTCTGTGAGAGCAGCGTGGCTTCAGACGGACGTCCTTATCAGGTGCGGAGAGTAGTGGACAGTGACATTCTTTCCGCACAGCAACTGCTTGAGACATTAGATGGATATGCTTCTGAGATCCGAAAGGGAAACTGGAATTATGGGTATGACAATGCAGAATCCTTTGAAGAGGAAAAGAAAGGAAAACAGATGCTGACAGAGGCACAGATGGTGACCTGGGCGCTCCGGGATATGGGCGTGTTTGACGTAGGGGATGGTTTTACCATGCAGGAAAATGGAAGTATCAGCTTTGCTGGTGGCGGATCGTCTAAAATCCGGAAATACTGCGAGACCATCAGCTGTTACAAAACAGTATCTCAGTTAAAGAAAGAAGATACCCTGCAGATGGGTGACATCTGCCTGTATGCGGACCACATCAATGTCTATGCCGGGAATGGCAAATGGTACGATGTGAAAAAGGACAGCGGAAAGGTTGTTTCTATCGGACCAATGCAGAAAAACCAGTCAGAGAAGGTCAGTCAGATTTACAGGCTGAAAGGGACTGCCGGGCCAAGCGGGAAAGAGCTGGTAAAGGTCGTGAAAGCCTATGATAAGGAAATAAGGGAGGATATCAAAAAAGGGAAAAGCTGGCATGCGTCAAGGCTGTACGGAGCGGGGAGTTTTCAAAAAGCAATTGCGCCGGATGGAAATAAACGCCTGAACGGGCCAAGGCTGGTATGCTGGGGGCTGTATGACCTTGGAATCCTGGAGTATGGACAGACGATTTACTGGAGTGCCGCCGGAAAGCTGGTGATGAACGACACGGTAAAAAAAGAACTAAAGGAAAGCTGCAAGATTCTGGAAGTGAAAAAGTCAGCAGGGAAGCTGGTAAAAAGCGGACAGTTAAAAGCAGGGGATATCTGTTTTTACGGAACCAAGATGCAGGCAGCCGTCTATGCCGGGAAAGGCAAATGTTATACCGTACCGGGAGCCGGGGCGCAGAGTATCAGGGTGCAGTCACTGGGACCGCAAGCTCTGCCGTCTGGTATCATAAAAGCCATTATCCGGATCAATGAACCGGTAACAACCGGTGGAATTGGAACCGGAGGGCATAAAGTGGACGGGACAGGCTATACACAGGCGCAGCTGGAACTGATCTGGGCGATTGTGGCACAGGAAGATAATGGAAGTTACGAAGGATCTCTTGCCGTCATCAGTACCGCCATGAACCGGGTGGATTCCCCAAGGTGGTCCTACTGCGGATCGAACGCCCTGCAGCAGCTGACCGCACCGGGTCAGTTCTGCTACAGCATAGATACTTACTGGCAGGCAAGGCTGGGAGGAAACGTGCCGGATTACACCAAAAAGGCGGTGGAAGACTGCCTGAAAAGAGGCATCCGGAATCATCCGTACACCTGTTTCCGTTCTACCAGAGGAAGTGAAACAGGGGCGAATGCGGTACAGATCGGGGCCAATGGAAACTGGTATTTTGGTAACTAAGAAAAAGCGAGGAAAAAGATGAAACGTGCAGTCGGGATAATCTGTGCAATGGCTTTATGCATGAGTGAGATGCAGCCGGTACTGGCGGAAGATCTGCCAGTTGTGGAAACCGAAAGTGAGTGCGCAGAAAAAGAAGAAACAGAAAGCAATACAGATCTGACGGAAGTGCAGGATACAGAAGCAGTGACACAGACAGAGACGGAAGCGAAAAGCGAACCGGAAACAAAGGGCGAGATGGAAAGCAGTGAAACAGCCACGGAGCCAGTCACAGAGAGTGAAACCATGACCGAATCTGAGACGGAGAGTGAGAGAATTACAGAGCCGGAAACGGAAAGTGAAGCTGTGACAGAAGAGGAAAGTGAAACAGAGACAGAAATGGAAACAGTGGCAGAGACAGAAAGTGAGGGTGTAACAGAGAACAAGCCAGATAGTGAAATCATTACGGAGCCGGAAACAGAAAGTAAAGCAGAATCTGGAAGCAGCCAGGAAAATGCACCAGAAACAGAAGCACAGCACAAAACAGCCAGACAGACGGAACCACAGACAGAAGCAGCCTGGCTGCCAGAGGTTCCATCCTGCAGCCTGCCGTGGACAGACTATGGAGAGAACATGGAATATGCAGAAGATTTCCGCTTTACTCAGATCCCGGAAGCAGAATGGTACTGTACACTTGCAGACGGACTGGGAAACACCGCAGTCTATGAATCCATTGGTACAAATGCAAAGCAGGTAGGGGAAATCCCTTACTTTGGGAAACTGTATATCCTGGATCAGGTGGATGAAACATGGGCTTACGTGGAATCCGGAAATGTCCGTGGATTTGTGAAAAAGGAGGAACTTCTGGAAAAAACCATGGCTGAGGAACTGGTAACTGAAATCGGGACAGAAGCATTCCCGGATGGGGAAGCGTGGTGTGAGGCTGCAGATAATGCAGCCTTTACCTATACTCATACAACGACACGGCCAGTTCTGGCACAGAAGGAATATGCCGTCTTTTTATACAGTGGATCCATTTTAGAATATGCCAGAAAAGATGCAAGGGAAGTAGGCAGAAGCACATCCGGATGCCTGGTATACATTTTAGAAACAGCGGATGACGGATGGCTCTTTGTGGAATCCGGGGATGTGCGTGGCTTTGTCCAGATCAGCAGTCTTCTGGAAACACAGGCATCTGTGGATCTGGTAAAAAGTATCGGAGAAGCGGATATGCCGCTGGCGCAGGAAGTGATCTCCCCGCAGGAGAACCGGAGCTGTTACTACACTTTAATATCCGTGAAAGAAGCCTGCAGCACACTGGGAGAGCAGATTGCAAAGGCGGCACAGCAGTATGTTGGCAGTCTGGGCTATGTCTGGGGCGGCACATCCCTTGTAAGCGGTGCTGACTGCTCCGGTTTTACCCAGAGCTTGTTCGCAAGGTTTGGTATTGTGCTGCCAAGGCTTGCAGAAGAACAGGGCATACAGGGACAGATGGTTGGCAGTTTCATGGATGCACAGCCGGGGGATATTGTGTACTGGTCTTCCGGGCCACACGTTGGAATCTACATAGGGAAAGGGCTGGTGGTGCAGTGCTCCGGGGATTCGTATCACACAGCTGCCAATCCGGGACCTGGACCGACCATCAGCCGGGCGGATTATATGCCGGTGACTTCCATCCGCAGATATACGACACAGACCGTAAGAAAAACGAAAAAAGGCAGTGGCGGAAACCAGACGGACGGGACAGTTTATACGCAGGAACAGCTGGAACTGATCTGGGCGATTGTGGCGCAGGAAGATAATGGCAGTTATGACGGGGCACTGGCCGTCATCACATCAGCCATGAACAGGACAGAATCTGCCAGATGGTCCTACTGCGGTTCCAATGCCCTGCAGCAGCTGACAGCGAACGGGCAGTATTGCTACAGTATCGACAACTACTGGAGAAGCAGGCTGGGCGGAAATGTACCGGGATATGTCATAGAAGCGGTTCATGACTGCCTGAAAAAAGGGATACGTAACCATCCATACACCTGTTTCCGTTCAACGAAAGGAAAGGTGACCGGATCAGATGCAGTGCAGATCGGAAACGGCGGGAACTGGTATTTTGGATCATAACAGAAGGATGAAGAAAAATGAAAAAAAGAAACTGGTATTTTATTATTTTATGGGCGACCGTGATGGTGCTGTCCATTGTCATCCCCGGCATTATTACGGATACGTGCCACGGGCTGGCGGGAAGAATCAGAAGAGTACAGGAGACAGAAACGGATGAGGAAAGTGAATCGGAGAAAACAGATGGTACAGAAAGTGAAAAACGACAGACAGAACGATTATCTGTCAAGACACCGGCAGGTGGAAGTGAAGACCCGGATGAAAGGAGCGGCTTATCTGAAACCGAGGCAGTAGCGGAAAAAAGAGAAACCTTCTACCGGGAAGGAAAAGAAGGATATGCAAAGAAGTTTCTTGGAGACAGAGAAGCAGCTTTCTGTACAACGGCAGAATTATATCTTCAGGGCATCACAGGCCAGACGTGCCACTTAACCAGCGCAACGTTTCTGGAACCCTATGGAGAGAGCGGATACCGGACAGAACTGGTTTATGAAACCGAAGATGGATTTACCCATGAGGAAAACCTGATCTGTGAGTATGATACAGCGTATCAGTTCTACCGGATTTATCCGGAAGGCATTGAGGAAGAAAATTAAAGGAGAATGGATATGTATAAAAAGAAGAGCAAACTTCCGGCTGTGATTACCGGTGTATTTATGGTAATAGTATTTGCAATCCTGATTTTTTTAAACGTGAAAAAGCATCAGAATGACATTCCAATAGAGGAACCGGAAACCGAAGCCGTGTCCCATGAGGTGACCCTGTATAAAAGCAGTGATGCCGGGTTTGCATTCAATCAGGAGTATTTAAAAGAAGATGCAGGAACGGCAACGATCCTGTCCATACCGGAAGATACGTTTGTGACGATCCTGGTATCCCCAAAAGATGGAAAGGAATTTAAAGATCTGGATATGCAGGATACGAACTTAAGCAGGATCAACTATTCGGTGCTGGATACGGAGACAACGGAGAAAAGAATTAATTTTGTCATGCCAAAGGCAGACGTGATTATGAATTTCAGTTTTTCGGACCAGATGCTGTCTTACAGCGAAACAGAGACAAAAGAAACGGAAGGTACAGATGGCTATGATATCACGCTGCATGGCGTGACCTCGGAGATCCTGGTCAGCTATAACGGTTTATTTGATGATAAAGAGTTTATCCAGCAGTTCGGGGATTCCCTGCATGTGGATTCTGCCAGAAGCAGTTATTCGGATGTGACAGACATCACATTTGAAAAACGGGCATATGACGGGGAACAGGACAGTGATAAAGTATATCATTACATTTACTTAAATGAAGACACGGAAAGGGAACTGCTTGCCACTTTCTTTGTGAAGGAAAAGCGGTATGTTTTCTCGGAACTGCCGGAAACAGAGAAAGAAAGAGAGAATGAAACGGACAGACCGGAAGCAGCAGGAGGTGCATCCGGATATGGAGCATCTGGAAATGGAAGCACTGGTGGAAGCAGCACGATAACGACCGGATCAGTAGGAAGTTCTTCCGGAAGCACCGGTGCATCCGGAGGCGAAACAAGGACGGTCACCACATCCTTTGATATCCTGAAAGTGTCACAGAACCTGCTGGATTACTGCGGCGGGAAAGACAAGTTTTACGATAAGGCATTTGAATATGTGTTATCCAAAAAGCTGACAGGCGAGATTGTGGGAACCATGAGCAGCCATAAGATTGACGTGGAAAAGGAAGAAGCAACCTTTGAAATCAAATTAAATACCGGGAAAACCATCAAAGGAACCTATAACAAAAAAGAAAAAGCCTATTCCTACGAAGGGCTTTAAGATGAGGGGAGCCACATGAAAGAGAAGCAAAGACTGGAAGAGGAGCAGAGGATGATGCCAGCGAAGGAAGAAACACAGCAGGAACATCAGACATTCCGGTATGTCTTGTTCTTTGCGGGAATCCTGACCGCACTTGCAGCGGCAGCTTTCTTTGCCAGACAGGAACCGGCTGTGATGGAGAAAAAGCCAGCCCAGGTGCATATCCAGAAATTAGCAGAAACGGAAGCGGAAAGTTACACAATTCCACTTGAATGGGTGTTTGGAGAAAAAACGAAAACACAGGTTGGCGGGATGATCCGGGTATCCGGGCTGACGGATAAAGAAAAAAAGAAACTGAATTTTTGCGAGAGTGCATTTGTAACGGCACTCTCATATTTTTGTAAGGACCAGAACCTGACGGTATCCAGTGTCCGGTTTACCGAAGGAATTACCGGATCTTCTGCAGCATCAAAAGTGTATCTGGCAGACCTTGGGAGTGAGACAGGCAAAGAACTGGTTGTGACCTTTTTCCCAAAACTTCCAGAGTTCTATTTGTTTGCCTTAAAGGAAAAAGAACCGGAAGAGACGGAAACCGAACAAGAGGAACCGGCCAGAATGACAGAAGATACGCCAGTGCCGGAAGCACAGAGGACTGCTCCGGAAACAGATAAACGCAAGGCAGAAGAAACCGAAAATACATATGATGCATCCAGATTTTCCATCCGACGTCTCCCGGAAGAACTGAAGAATTATATTGGAAATGAATACCTGCTTCAGTATGAGTTGTACCACTACCTGTACGGAAGGGAAAATCAGGCAGCTACAGATGCAGCGGTGACAGGATATCAGATTGATGCGGACACCAGAAGAGCCGAAGTGACATTTTCCGTATCAGATGGATCAGTGGTTACGGGCATCTACTGGCTGGACAGCGGATCATGGGAATTTGCCTCATAACATGAGCAGATTCGGGGTCGCAGGGAACTCCCTGCCAGGGTGCCTTTGTATATACAAAGGCGTATCTTGCCATTTACTTATTTCATAGAAAAAGACCGCAAGAAAGATGGGCGTACTGGCACCGGGAAATATAGAAAAAAGGGGAGACAAAAAAGATTATGGGAAAGAAAAACAACAAGGACAGGGTGATCCTTGTCCGCTGCAGCGAACGGGAAATCAGGCGGATCGATGAACTCAGCAGGAAAAACCATCAGACCAGATCTGCCTATGTCCGAAACTGCGCTTTAAACGGAACAGCAAGGGAACAGCCGGTGGAGATACTGGATGTCTTAAAGGAGCTTGACTACCTGAACCGGAAAATCGGAAATAATATCAACCAGATTGTAAAGGCAGGCCATGCAAGAGGCTTTGTAATGAAGGAAGATACCGATGCACTGAGCAGACTTTTAAACAAACTGGATGAATCTTACGAAAAGGTATACCGGAAATTAGTGAGAAAAAGGCATGGCAATCACAAAGCTGCTGCGTCTGAAAGAGCGTAAATCTGGTAACCGGGCCGGGCATCTGAAACATAATCTCTGCTATATCTGCAGGCCGGAGAAAACCATGCAGGGAACCTATATTGGAGGAACAGCCGGGCATACATGGGAGATGGCTTACCGGAGCATGATGAGGAACAAAGCGTACTGGGAGAAAGAAGACGGTACACAGGGCTTCCATTATGTCATTTCCTTTTCACCGGATGAAAGGATCACGCCGGGGCAGTGCCTGGCCTTTGCAGAAGAATTTGCCGCAGAGCTTCTGGGGGAAGACTATCTGTACCTGATTGCCGTCCATAACGATACGGGGCACCTTCATGCGCATATCACGTTTGATTCGGTTGGGATAACAACAGGAAAAAAATTTCATTCTCCAAGAGGGGACTGGGAGAAACGGATACAGCCCATCACGGACCGGTTATGCCAAAAGTATGGTTTTTCCGTTTTGGAACCAGATCAGAAAACCGGGAAAACTTACGGAGAATGGAAGCATGAACAGGAGCAGAAAAAATTAGGAACGGAACAGGCCGGGTACAGCTGGTATGACATCATCCGGGATGATATTGACGAAGCCATAGAATACAGTGACACGTACGAAGCATTTCTTTCCTATTTAGAGGAACATGGCTATCAGGTACGAAGCGGAAAGTATTTATCATTAAAACCAGATGGAAGAAAGCAGGCCGTCCGTACCAGCCGTCTGGGAATGGGATACACGAAAGAAGAACTGACAGAGCGGATTCAAAACAAAGAGTATGGAGATGTACTGGATTACCGGATGGCAACTTATGGCAGCCGGAGGGAGATGCGGAACATCATCTGTGCCAGGATACAGAAGTCACCTGGCTGGAAGATGCCGGAGTACCAGAAACAGTTTTACCGCAGATGGAACCAGACCTTTTTTATCCGGAAACCAGAGTACAGGAAACTGAGCTGGGCGGCGAACCGGAAGGAAATACTGGAAGTGACGAGGCTTGCTGATGTGATCCGTTATCTGGTAGAACACGATATCGAATCCGTGGATGATCTGCAGGAACGAAAGTCGGAGCTTTTCAGGGAAAAGAAGTATCTGATGGAACAGAAAAGAATAACTTCCACCAGAATCCAGAAAAGCGGAGCATTTGTGGCACTGCGAAAATATGAGCGGTTTGTGAAAAACATGGAAGGCTTGCCGGAAGCATATGAAAAAGCAGAAGAGCTTCTATCCGAGGTGGAACGCTACGGGACACTGGAAGAGGTGAGGAGCCGTTACAAAAATCTAAAAGAAAAGCAGAAGGAATACCGCATGACGGAAAAAGACCTGAACCAGGAACTGAAAATCCTGAGTGATGCAGAAAAAGATCAGGAACTGAATCTGGGAAGGACAGAGATAAAGAGAAGCAGAAAACTGACGGAATAAACGAAAGATGAGAGGTGATTCCATTGCCGTTTTGAAAGAAAAAAGACCTACTACCACATATCGCAGAAAATAAAAATGAAAGAGAGGACCAGAGATGGATTATCAGATGACGCTGCCAAAGGGCGGAAGCATAACATTGGAAGAGAGCAAACCGGAGGATACAGGAAAGAACAGGATGCGGATGTATACGTTTTATGAAGGCGTAAGATCTGCTGGAAGGAGAAAACCAGATGGAGCAGATGAAGAAAAAATTAGCTGAATATATGAAAGAGCATCTGCCGGACTACCTCCCGCAGACAGAAAAATACCGGATCAGGATAAAAGAGATCCTGAAAGAAAATGATGTGAAGCGGACGGCGGTCATCGTTTCAGAAAAGGGGGAAATGGAGCATGTCAGTGCCTGCCTGTTTCTGGAAAGTTTTTTAGAAGAATATGAATATCCAGTGTATCGGGATCTGGAACAGATTGCCGGGGACAGAGAGACCTGCCAGAAGATCTGCCGGGAAATGGCATCTGTGTACGAAGCAAACAGAATGACCAGATCGGACTTTGATTTTGCAAAAGCCAGCCAGATCCATTCGTTCCCATACGTAAAGCCAGCCCTGCGTGCTGGGATCTGTGATCCGGACAGAAACCGGGAAATGCTGAAAACACTGGTTTCTGACAGGATAGGAGATTTTGCACAATATTATTATCTTGCAGATTTTCTTCTGAAAGATACCATGCTGAAGGTTACAAACCGTATGCTGGAGGGGTGGAAGGTTTCAAAAGAGGAACTGCGGGAAGCAGCGATGGAAAATATGAAACAGGAAATGCGGCTGGTACCGATGGAAGAATTTATGGAAGGGGCCTGCACAAAAGACGAACTGGAAAAAAACAGAGAAAGAGGCATGTATGTACTGACAAATCAAAAAGGCTGTTATGGCGCAGGGATGATTTTACATCCGGATATCCAGAAACTGGTATCCGATAAGATGGAAGGGGACTATTACGTGCTCCCGTCATCGCTCCATGAAGTCCTGATTGTGTCAGACAATCCGGAAACAGATCTGGATGATCTGACAGCAGAAGTAAAAATGGCCAATGAACGGGTGGGGGAAGAAGATCTTTTATCCTACCATGTGCAGCATTATTCAGCGTCGGCACAGACCCTGGAAAATGCCTGCCAGTACCAGAAAAAAGTAAAAGCGGATCCACAAAAGTATGGAAAGGAACAGGAGATAACGGCAAAGCAGCGGACAGGGATGGTACGTGGATAAGCTTTTCTGAAAAAAGGCAAAAGATAAGAAAAGGATGGAAACATACAAATGGAACAGAAGAAAGAAGAACTGCTGGCTTATATCTGCCAGCATATCAAAGAATATGTGCCTGAAAAATATCAGGACTGTGACCTGGATACCAGAACGGTAGTGCGGACAAATGACAGAAAAAAGACCGGTATCAGCCTGTCGGTGAAAAAAGCGGATGGAAGTTCCCTTGCACCGTGTGTTTATCTGGAAGATCTGTTAGATGCTTATATGAAAGAAAAAGATATGCAGGATATGGAAATGCTTGGAGAAAAGGATTACCGGAAAATCTGCTTCCAGATGGGAGAAGTTTTTTGCGGGGCGCTTAAGGAAACCGAACAGATCTCGATGGAGCGTTTTCTGGATTTTGCAGAAATGAAACCAAATATTCAGGTATATATCTGCGATGCAGAGAAAAACCAGAAGATGCTGTCCGGCGTGGTGCATGAACAGCAGGGGGATTTCGCACAGTATTATGTAGTGGCTGGGTATCCACTCAAAAACAGCAGTATCAAGATCACGGACGGAATCATGGAACAGTGGGGAACGACAAGAGAAGAGATCCACAGGGCAGCTATGGAAAACGCAAAAAAGAGTATGATGTTTTTGAACATAGGCGAATTCCTGACTAAGGCGGTTCCGGGATGCGGGATATCCCCTGTGCCTATGTATATCCTTACCAACGTGGACCAGAAGTTTGGTGCAGGAGGTATTATGAATCCGGATATCCAGGATAGGATCGCAAAAGAACTGAAAGGGGATTATTATGTACTGCCGTCATCCAAACATGAAGTCATCCTTCTCCCGGAGGAGGATGCCATGTCGCTGGAAGAAATGACAGAACTGGTGCAGTCAGTGAACAGGAGTGAGGTAAGTGAAGAGGATTTCCTGTCAGATAAGGTACAGCATTATTCTGCTTATGCACACGTCCTGGAAAATGCCGGCCAGTATGTCAGAAATGCAGAAAAGGATCCGGAAAAATATGGAAAGAAACATGCGGCACAGGAAAAAGCAGTTCCCATGCCTGCACCGGTTTTATAAAAGCACAAAGGGGATGTGAGGAATGGATGAACAGGTAAAGAAACTGATGGATGAACTGGTGGATGGGGTCACCGGGATCTTTGACAGCGAAAAGTATAAAAGTTATCTGAGGACCATGGCGAAGTTTCCACATTACAGCTTTAACAATACGCTTCTGATTTACCTGCAGAGACCGGCTGCAAGCCATGTGGCGGGCTACCAGACCTGGAAAAGTAAGTTTGGGCGTCAGGTGAAAAAAGGCGAAAAAGGAATCCAGATCCTGGCTCCGGTTACCTACAAGACGAAAAAGAAGAAAACAGAGGAAGATAGGGAAACCAAAGATCAGGAAGAACCGGATCCTTTTTACATGCTTCGGGGTTTCCGGGTCGTGCATGTGTTTGATGTCTCCCAGACGGAGGGCAGGGAGCTCCCATCCATCGTGGAAAGCCTTCATGGAGAAGTGGAACAGTTCCCTTCTTTTTTTTCGGCCGTCTGCGGGATCTCCCCGGTGCCGGTATCTTATGAACCAATGGAAGACACAGTAGATGGATATTACAGCCATACGGAAAAACGGATCTGCATACGGGAGGGGATGAGTGAACGTCAGACCGCTGCAGCATTAATCCATGAACTCAGCCACGCCATGCTGCATAACCAGGAAATGCTGGAGGAAGAACAGGCATTGACCGGCATTAGGAAGGACAGAAAGACGAAAGAGGTGGAAGCGGAATCGGTGGCGTTTGTGGTGAACAGTTACTTTGGAAACCGGACGGATGAAAACAGCTTTGGGTATATCGCAGGCTGGTCATCCGGAAAAGAGGTGCCGGAACTATTGGCATCCCTGACTACCATCCAGACAACGGCAGAGACGATCATACAGGGCATGGAACGGGCCTATCAAAAAGAACTGGAACGAAAAGAGGAACCAAAAGCCATGTGCAGATAAGGAAGAGGAGGGCAGAGAAAATGGAACAGCAGCAGAGTGAACGCACCGAAGAACAGATGCAAAAGATGGAAGAGGAAATCCGGAGAATGCAGGAAAGACGGGAACTGTTAAAAAAACGGATGCAGAAACAGGAGCAGAAAGAACATGAAAAGTGGCTGAAAAACTATGAGCGTATCCTCATGGCAGAGTTTGGATCAAAATACCATATCCTGTATACCCCGCAGGAAGCGGCGCAGGCATTCCTCATGAAAGAACAGGCAGTGCCAGAAGGCGTGATGCTGACAGGCAGGGTGGTGGAAGAGATGGATAGGAAAACCGGGGAGGCATATGCAGGGGAGAACATAGAAACATGAACATCACAGCAAACATGAAAATCATCGGGCAGGAAAAGCTTCTTGCGGTCGGGGATGTCATTCTGGATGACCTGATAGAGATACAGCAGGTAAAGGTTTTCCAGAATGGAGAAGAGACACGTGTCTACTTCCCGAAAAGGAAGGTAGGAAAGGAAGAAAAAGAGGTGGTGCATTTCACAGATCCGGAGATTCAGAAAAAAGTAGAAACGGCGGTACTGCAGAAAGTGGCAAGGCTGGTCAGAGAGAATGTCGGATGGGACTACTGCATAGAGGATATCAGGATTTCCATACGGCTGGTGAAGGGATCGGAATATATCCGAGGGATTGCAACGCTTACCTATAAAGATTGTATGGAGATCCGTGAAATCCAGATCCGGGAACAACGGGGAAGCCTGTACGTGCTTTATCCACATGGGCTGTACCGGAACCAGCCGTACCAGATCGTCTGCCCTGCATCGTACCACGTCATGTTCCTTGAGATGCTGAATCAGGAAATTCTGGAAGCGTACAAAAAAGCTGCGGAGCAGGAGAAACTGCCCGGAAAGGAGAAACAAGAGCATGAGCGAAGTAAGTGATGCCCTGCAGATCATCATGATATCCGGCCAGGTATTTGGCGTGGTTACGAAGCTGACTTACCGGGCTGCCCTGATCCAGATGAAACTTTGGAACACGCTGTATCTGTCCAAATGGAAAGGCAAAACGAACCTTACCCGCCTGCGAAAAATCAAGGGTGACAACCTGATCTACCTGAATTTTTCCACGGAAAAGGAAGAAAAATTAAAAGGCATCGAAAAGGAATTAAAAGCCCATCAGATCCTGTTTGCGAGGCTGCCGGATCTGTGCGGAGGGGATGGGAGAACCCAGTACGCCGTTGCTGCTTCGGACATCGGAAAAGTAAAAGCCTTCCTGCTGGACCACAAGGATGGACCCTGCCGTGAGACTGCGGCAGGGCTCATCTCTGCCATGGACTATGCCGAAACCGGGCGGGATGAGAAGGGCAAAGAAACAAAGGAACTAAAAGACCTGGAAATTTCTGCAAAAGAAGAACTGGAAAAAGAGCAGAGGAAAACGGCCAGAACGGTTTCCGGTGAAGACAGGAAACCGGCAGAGGAGCCGAAAGAGGATATCCTGCTGTCCGGCATGGCAAAATTACGAGAACAGGTCATGTCAGAAACCAGTCAGACCTTTGAACAGGAACCGCTGGCGGAAAACGAAAAGTGGGGACTGTATGCGACGGTGGATGGAAAAGGCGTGGTTTTACCAAAGGAGCATATTATTAAGGCAGAAGAACTGGACCAACGAGCACTGCATCTAGGCAGAGATGTCCTGGAAGAACCGGAAATGGAATTGTATGCAGAGGCAAGGAGAGGGCGCAGAAAAGATATCTGCATCCTTGACAGCCGTGAGAGCTACCCAGTGGTAGATCTGGAGGAAGTCAGAGAGACAACGAAAAAAGGAACACAGCCAGCGGTTTCCTATGACAGTGGCAGCCGGATCATGCAGATGCTGAATTTGTCAAAGCAGGAAGCAGAAGAGCAGACAGAGGGAATGCCTGTGTTCAGTCAGGAAAAGCCGTTTGTCACTCTGGCAGAAACCATCAAAAATTTCCCGGAAAAGTTGCGGGAACAGGGCAGACAGAAGGTAAGGTAACATGGACAACCGAAACATCCAGAAAAAGAATGCTGGTCTTTACGTGATCCTTCTGCTGTTCCTGATTTATGTTGGACTGGCTGTCGGGCGGGTGGACTTCCATCAAGTAACGATAGAGAATTTCGAGGAAACCATAATCCTTGCCCTGACCGATCCATGGAGCGCCCCGCTCATCACAAAAAATTCAGTTTTACTGACGGTGTTTTTATCCTTTTTGTGGGGTCTCTTCTTTCTGTACAAAATGGCAGATACCAGGATCTTCATGCCGGGCAGAGAGTTTGGCACCAGCAGGTTGCTGACGGCAAAGGAACTGAACCGTTATACCTGTAACTTCCAGCAGCCGGAGAAAAACAAGATTCTGTCTCAGACAGCCAGGCTTCAATACGACATGCAGAACGTCAATGCCAATTCAGTCATCATTGGCGGCTCCGGTTCCGGTAAATCATTTTATGAAGTGAAACCGAACCTGTACCAGTGCGGAACCAGTTTTGTCGTGACAGACCCGAAAGGGGAACTGCTTCGTGACTGTGGTGGCTATCTGGAGCAGCATGGATATGAGGTGCGTGTCCTTGACCTGATTGATTTTGACGGATCGGACCGGTACAACCCGTTCCGATACATCCATTCGGATGAAGACATCATTAAGCTGATTACCAACATGATGGCCAATACCACGCCAAAGGAATCCAGCCCGTCTGATCCGTTTTGGGAACATGCGGAGTCCATGCTGCATCAGGCTTTAATGTCCTACGTCTGGTACGAGTTTCCCAAAATGGGAAGAGAAGCGAACATGCCCGGTTTTATGGAAATGCTGAACATGGCAAAAGTCCCGGCAAAAGAGGGCGAAAAGTCTGACCTGGACAGGCTGATGGAACAACTCCCGTCAGACCATCCGGCCCGTGTCACCTATGAAAAGGTGCGTGGCGGGGCACAGGATACGATCCGGTCGATTTTCATATCCGCCCATGCAAGGCTTGCATTTTTGCAGAATCCAAAGGTTTTGCGCATTCTGGAAACCGATGACATGGACTTTGCATCCTTTGGGGAAGGCGTCTTTGAAAACCCGGAGCGGAAAGTGGCATTGTTTCTGAAGATCCCGGATAACGACAAGTCCTACAACTTTATCTGCGGGATGCTGTATACGCAGATGTTCCAGGAACTGGAACTGATTGCGGACAAAAAACACAAAGGGAAGCTTCCGGTCCATGTGGCATTCTGGCTCGATGAATTTGCCAATATTGCACTGCCAAAAAACTTTATCAACGTGCTGGCTACCATGCGTTCCAGAAACATGAGTGCCAATATCATCATCCAGAACATTGCACAGATCAAATCCATGTTTAAGGATGACTGGGAATCGCTGACAGGTAACTGTGACACGCTTGTTTACCTTGGCGGCAATGAGCAGGGGACACATGAATACATCAGCAAGCTCCTTGGCAAGTATACGATTGATAAAAAATCCCATGGGGAAACAAAAGGGAGCCATGGAAGCAGTTCGAACAATTATGATGTCCTTGGCCGGGAGATCCTGATGCCGGATGAGGTAAGAAAGATGGACAACCGCAGATGTCTGATCTTTATCAAGGGCTACGATGCCGTCATGGATGATAAGTACCATACCTGGGAGAGCAAAGCCTATCTGGAATCCGAACAACTTGGCCCGTATATGTCAAAGGCGGAAAAGGAGAGCCTTTTGCGGGAAGGACAGAAACGGTTTTATCTGGATGGCGGTGGTGTGACACTGGTAAAATCCTATGTCCGGCAGATTGAAAAGTACCACTGTGTTTATGAAGAATCCAAAGTATTTCAGGAACTGGAGAAGGTACGTGCCGAGAATGCCTACCTGCTTAGCCATGTCTGCTATAACCAGACCGGCAAGCTGGAACACCTCATGAGTGTGGCACTTTCGGTAGAAGCAAAGACCGTAAAAGCGGCAGACGGTATCCTGCATGCACATACAATTGTCGGGGCATTTTCCAAAGCGGATATGCAGAAAGACTGGACAGAGGAAAATGCCGTGTTCCATGAAATGTCACCAAAAGAGGCAGCCGCCTTTTTCTGTCCGGAAAACCGGTCACTGGTATTTGGGTTCAAAAAGAAAGCAAAAAAGGAGCAGACGAAAAAAGAAGATGGAAAACCTGAAGCTGATTAATGAGACAGACCTGAAGTATTTCCGTGAACTGGAAAAACAGGGAAAAGCAGTCATCCTGGAAATAGATCCGGAAGTACTGCTGAATACGGAAATCCGCCCGAAAGAAAAGCCATCCTGGGACGGGCTGGAAAAGTGGCTGGCAAAAATTGGAAAAAACCTGCCGTAAAAGAAACAAGTAAAAATACAGACAGCCCTGCAGGGAGACAAATGCGATCCATACTGCAATTTTATCAAAAAGTCAATACTTTCCTTTTCCTGTTTTCGTGGTATGATAGACTGCAATGGGGAAAATTAAGGGGTAGCCAAAAGAGGAAGTGGAGGTTTGCCAAAGTGGAAAAACAGATCATAACAGCAGAACGGTACAAAGTATCAGAGGAGTATTACGTGGATGTCCGGGAAGAAGTCGCAGGAACCGGGGAACGGGATTACTGGCTCTGCAGCAGGAGCAGGGACGGGAAGATATTCATGTGTACGAAGAGATACAGGGGACAGAGACAGGAAGAAGCATTTCTGTCAGACCAGGTTCCGATGTATATCGGGCGTTATGAAACAGCATGGAAGTAGAAAAAGGCAGTCATGTACAGAAATGTATGTGGCTGTTTTTATTATAAAAAGTGGAATGTCAGTTGACTGAATAGGGTTTGAAAGAAATGGAATAATATGGATGAGAGGAAGTGAGAACTTGGATTTGAACTACGATGATTCAATTAATAGGAATGTTTTAAAAGATGTATATGGGATATCAGATAGTATTGATTTTCGATCTCCGCCTTCAAAAAGAATGAAATCGTTGCTTCCGAATATAACATCTGTGAATAAATATGTGATGGAAGGGTATCAGGTGGAACTTATCTGGGACAATAGTGAAAAAACTTTGCAGAAATTATTGGAAGGTGTGATTACGGATAATTAACAAAAAGTACCATAGTGATGAATCAGATAAATGTTGTATTAGTCCGGAATGGCGTGTATAATAAAAGCGTGTAGAACATTAGCATAGTACGCCATTCATTATGAGTGGAGGATGATACTGTGTCTATGGTAAATGAATTATTATTGTATGAAAATGAAAAAGAGCGGTCTGGCAGAACTATGAAGATTTGGCAGGCGGCTCTTTATGTGCGTTTATCAAGAGAAGATGGGGATAAAGCAGAAAGTGATAGCATAGGAAACCAGAAGGAGTTATTGCACCAGTTTGTAGAGTTAGAATCAGATATATCTGTATTTGATGTATATGTGGATGATGGATGGAGCGGAACAAATTTTGAAAGACCAGAATTTAAACGCATGATAGATGATATAAAAGCAAAAAAAATAGATTGCGTTATTGTAAAGGATTTATCCAGATTTGGGAGAAATTATATTGAGGTAGGACAGTATATGGAAAAGATATTTCCATTGATGGATATACGGTTTATTTCGATAACAGACAGATTAGACAGCTATAAAAATCCCCAGTCAATGAATAATATCATAGTACCTTTTAAAAATTTGATAAATGACGAATATTGTAGAGATATATCAAATAAAGTAAGAAGTTCACTGGATATGAAGAGAAAGCAGGGAAAGCATATTGGATCATTTGCCTGCTATGGCTATAAAAAAGATCCACAAGATCATAATCATCTTGTTGTTGATGAAGAAGCGGCATACGTAGTACGTGACATATATAAATGGTATATTTCAGGGATAAGTATAATATCCATTGTAAAAAAATTAAATGAAATGGGAGTAAAAAATCCATCGGCTTATAAAAAGGAATTGGGGATAAATTATAAAAATCAGTATGCAAAAATATCGGATGGAAAATGGGGGTATAGTACCGTTAGAAAAATTCTCAGCAACCAGATGTATATTGGAGACTTGGTACAGGGAGTGCTTAAAATTAAAAGTTATAAAGTACAGGTGGCGCAACGAGTGAATCAAGATGATTGGATTATAGTAAAAGGTACACATGAAGCAATTATATCAAAAGAAGATTTTGAAATAGTTCAGTCATTATTAAAACGAAGGGGAAGAAAGGCACCTCAAAATAATAAGCTTTATGCATTATCAGGATTTGTGAAGTGTGGTGATTGTGGTCGGAGTATGTCACGAAAATGCCACCATCATAGTTATGGGGAATATGCTTATTATGTTTGTAGCACATATGTAAAGATTGATAAAAATGCATGCACCAAACATTCCACTCGAATAGACAATCTGGAAAAAATCGTGCTTTCAGCAATTCAAAGTCAGATTGCGCTGGCTGTAGATATGGAACAGGCAATCAATGAGATTAATATGAATGAAAATGCAAACAGAGAAGCAGTAAGATTGAGAAAAATGTTAGAAAAATCAAGGAGTGATGTTCAAAAAGCTGAGGATATGCTTTGTGATCTGTATCCAGACTGGAAAAGCGGCGTGATAACAAAAAATGAATATGTCAAATTGAAGGAGCGTTTTGAATTACAGAAACAGAATGCACTTCAGAAAGTTATGGAATATCAAGATCAGATAGAAAAGACTGAAAAAGGTGCAGACAGCAAAAATGAATTCCTTGACCAATTTGTAAAATATCAAAATATAGATAAACTGACAAGGGAAGTAGTGGTGGCACTTATAGATACTATATATATTTATGAGAACAAGAAAGTTAAAATCGTATTTAAGTATCAGAATCCATATTTAGAGGCATTAGAATATATTAAGAATAATAAAGATATATTAGACAAGAATAAAACAGAAATTTTACTGGGAGCATAATAAAATTATGGTGTTAACTTGACTATGGCACCGGCGGCCAGCAGCACTATTGCAGGCCACTTCCAGGATTTTGAAAATGGACCGCTGGAGTATGACAAGATTATTACCGGAGATCTGGGGTATGTGGGACAGGAGATTCTCATTGACCTGTTGAAAAAAGAAGGTTATGACATCAGTCAGAAACACATGGATTGCGGAATAGAGATCTATGACCGGGAAAGGCAAGATACTCATTCGGGTGGAAGCGGATGTGGATGTTCGGCAACGGTACTTTCCGCACTGATTCTGCCAAAACTGGAAAAGGGGATCTGGAAAAGAGTATTGTTTGTGCCAACTGGTGCACTGATGTCACCGGTCAGTTTTAATGAGGGACAGAGTGTTCCGGGAATTGCCCATGGAATTGTGCTGGAGCACTGCTGATACAGCAGGTTGACAGGAAAGGAGCAGACTATGGATTATATCAATGCATTCTGGGTAGGGGGACTGATCTGCGTACTGGTGCAGATCCTGATTGAGAATACAAAACTGATGCCGGGCAGAATTATGGTGATTCTGGTAGTGACAGGTGTGTTTCTGGGAGCCTTTGGCATATTCCCGTATCTGAAAGATTATGCCGGGGCAGGTGTAACAGTGCCTCTGCTTGGTTTTGGAAATAACCTGTGGGAGGGCGTAAAAAAAGCCGTGGATGAAGACGGCTTTCTCGGATTATTCAAAGGTGGTTTTACGGCAGCGGCAGTGGGTACTTCATCTGCGCTGATCTTTTCCTACATTTCCAGTCTGGTGACTCAGCCTCGAATGAAAAAGTAAAATTTATTTCATTATTGTTCATGCATCTGATCCAGCATCCGCATGAGAAGACCGGACACAGCATCCGGGAACTGCTGGATCTGCTTAATCCGGATAAAAGAATCCCCGTAGATACGCCGCAGACTGGAGACAGCATAATCACCGCCCCAGAAGATCGCTGCTACAAAGATGCCATCCGACCTGAGAGAACGTATGGCATCACGGGTATCTTCTACGGCAAGCTCTTCCCGGTAATCCTTACCGTGAAGAAGGCTGTTCTCCAGCCAGGCTTTTCTGGAATCAGAAGGCATGGCATCCGTCAGAATCAGTACAATCCGTTTTGTGTGTGGGTGCTCTGGACAGTCCATGAGAGCACGGATTGCCTGAAATGCCAGACCGTCACGGTTATTGCCTGCTGTGAAGTAGTGGAAGATATCATCTGCAGATGCGTCTTCATAGGTTTTCAGAGTCTGGAGTATGGTATAACCACGGATGCTGCGAAAGCTGGTTACCTGCACCGGAATCTGAAGAGAAAGAAAGCTTGAGGCAATCAGATAGGCCTGGGCTGCAATGGCTTCCTGTTCATTACAGCGGGAACTGGATGCGTCCAGAACCAGATCTACAGAAAAATCAGGAACCGGCCAGATGATTTCCCGATAAAAAACAGACAGATCATGCATGGCAGGAATCCGGTATACCTGACCCGGATTCAGACGCCCACTCTGCACACGCACCAGATCAGGCTCCTGATGTTCTTCCAGTACCTGTTTCAGATGTTCCGTAATCTGGTGAATACTGCGCTCATAATAACGTTTATCCTTCTGGTAATAAACCAGATTTTTTTTATGCTGTGTTTCCTGTTCTTCTCCGAATATCAGGTCAGGAGAAGTAGCGCCGGCATACCAGAGACTGCTTTTTGCGTGATACTTGATGCAGAAACGTGTCTGTATCTGTTCCATCTGTTTGGGCGGAAACAGGCAGGGACCGAAGGTATGAAGCATAAAATCCCGGTCTTCTTTGGCAGTGGTCTGACTGAGCAGGTGTTTTCCGGCTATATAGAGACGGGCGGGCAGTGTCTTTTTTTCTTCAGCGTTTGTATCTGATACCCGGATATGAAAGTCACCGGAGAAGATCTGCTCCAAAACGACAAGAAACAGACCTGCACCAACGAATCTGGCAGTTTCGGATTTGCGCGCTGCCAGAGGCTGATAGTAAAAGTATTTACGGAAAATAGACTTTACTTCTTTTACCAATTCCTCATCTTCAAGCAAGGCAGCCTGTTCCATAGCATCGGACAGAGCCAGTTCTCGATTGGAGAAACCGGACAGATCCATATGTAAAATGCGCCTCCAGTGAATCAGAGCCTGTCGCTCCCAACCCAGTTCCTGATAGCGTGAGGTGGGAAGAAATTCAGTCAGATGTACCTTGGCATAATCTTTTCTCAGAGAAATAAGAGAGGGACGCTTGTGGCAGTGTCTGTGAAAAATTGCCTGTTCCAGCACGAGCTGAGTCAGAGAACGGAATTTTTCCGGTTT
The DNA here is from genome assembly GCA_900544685.1 of uncultured Lachnospiraceae bacterium. Classification (GTDB taxonomy): domain Bacteria; phylum Bacillota; class Clostridia; order Lachnospirales; family Lachnospiraceae; genus Marvinbryantia. The sequence continues at coordinate 34,723 of UQWA01000021.1, forward strand.
GCGTCCAAAGTCCAGCCCTTTGAGAAAAGGCACCAGAATATCCTCTGACATGGAAGCATAGCCCAGACCCTCCAGGGTATTCAGATAGAGAACCGGTTCGTTATTACCATGGAAAAACAGATACAGGGGCTCAAAATCATAACGGTCTGCCGCAGTCCATACCATATTGGATGCCCTTTTTTTAACAGATTGATTCAGTTCCATGATTTTGGGATCCTCGCCGCAATGACATCGTGAATGATGGCACGTTCTGTAGAGTCAAAAACCTTGTTGGTCAGTCCCATGTCGCAGGCATCTAGAGGGGAAAGCCTCAGCTTCATCAAGGCAACAGCGTCCAGAAGTCCGCGCAGATCCACAGCTCTCGGACTGATTTCTGCATTTTCTGCCTTGTTATCCAATTCGTAAAAAATGGCACAGAGTTGACGAGACATAGTCATGCTGATTCCCGGATATTCAGTCTTTAACAGATGGGTTAACTGCTTTTCGGTGATTACAGGCATCTGGATAACCAGAAAACGGGAGCCCAGAGCTTCGTTCAATTCTCGGGTTCCGGCATATCCGTAATTCATGGTGCCGATAAAACGGGTGGCAGGATGGAGGGTAATCCTGTCGTAGCCCGACACCTCCAGAATCCGGCGGTAATCCAGTGTAGCATGAAGTACAGCCATAGCTTCATTTTTTGCCATGTTGATCTCATCCAGAATACCAAATCCGCCATATTGCGCACACTGATAAACAGGACCTGGACGGAAGACTACTTTTTTCCCGTCGAAGGTATCTGTTCCGATCAGGTAAGAAGCATCTACATTCACATGAAAAGACACATTCCAGCAGGGACGCCCGAAGATCCAGGCAAGGTTTTCTGCCAGCACATTTTTTCCGGTTGCCTTTGGTCCTGCCAGAAGCAGATTCTTTTCACACAGCAGCGCACAGATCGCTTTTTCTAATATTTCCTTTCCAAGATAATGGAAGCGGGGAGGCTCCTGTACACTCCGTATTCCTTCCGATACAGATTCTTTATCAAAACGTGCCCGGAAACGTTCCACTTCTTTTTGCAGTTCAGAGCTGACACCTGCCTGATCCATCCATTCCATATATCCAATCTCCTTTGTAATACGTAATTGTGAAAAACAATTACTGCCAAGTATTCATAGTCAGGATCATTATACCCCTGTTTTTTTAATTCGAAAAGACAGGATATGCAAGAGTGTAAAAAGAAAAATGCAGATACCGGAAGATATACAGTATTGTACTAAAATAAATACAACAAAAAGAGCAGGGGAATCATATTAATAATTGACAGAAAGTTTATTAGTAGTATAATTTTTTCTTGGAGAAAAGTTTAGTAAAAACATATTTTTAGTTTAGCAAAGAGAAAACGGAGGCGAACATTTCAGAATGGAACTGGAATATATTAACGAGAAGATCGGAAGAAAGATTCGGGATCTGAGAAACCGCAACGGACTGACCCAACAGGAACTGGCAGACCGCACAGAACTGACCAAGGGATTTATTTCCCAGCTGGAAAGAGGACAGGTTTCTCCGTCGGTTGTGACCCTGTTGGATCTGATCGAGTGTCTTGGGACCACTGCTACAGATTTTTTCAAAGAAACGGAAGAAGAACAGGTGGTATTTTCTGAAAAAGGATATTTTGAAAAAATTGACGATGCAGGGAACAGCATTCAGTGGATCGTGCCGACTGCCCAGCGTTACCGTATGGAACCACTGCTGGTTGTAGTACAGCCACATCAGACACTGGAAGAAGATAAGCCTCATGACGGGGAAGAATTCGGATATGTTATGTCTGGGAGACTGAATGTGATTCTGGGAGATCAGGTCTATCATGTCAAGGCAGGAGAAAGCTTTTATTATCCCGCCAAGAAGATACACCGTATTGAGAATCCGGGACGGCGTCCGGCAAAGTTTATTTGGATCAGTACACCACCAATGTTCTGATTATAGGGCTATGTGCCAGCAGCACAAGCCTTGCACCGACCGAAGTGGAACGGAGAGATGAGAGTGCGAAGCATGCAACAATCCGTGTAATCTAAATGTTGACATTTTAGCAATTATTAAGAAAGAAGAGAGGGAGCCAAATGGGAACATCAGAAAATATCATTGAACTGAAGCATATTACCAGAACCTACGAGGATGGGTTCTCGGCGGTAGAAGATTTTAATCTGGAAGTAAAACGGGGAGAGTTTGTTACATTCCTTGGTCCTTCCGGATGTGGAAAGACAACAACCTTACGAATGATCGCCGGATTTGATATCCCGACATCAGGTGAGATTTTATTAAATGGGAAACCAATCACGAATCTGCCTCCGAATAAGCGGCCAATTAACACCGTATTTCAGCGTTATGCCTTATTCCCACATATGAATATTTTTGAGAATATTGCGTTCGGGCTGAAGCAGAAAAAGACACCGAAGGACATAATTGAAAAAAAGGTGAAAAAGGTGCTGGCACTGGTAGATCTGGAAGGATTTGAGAATCGTAGTGTGTCTACGCTTTCCGGTGGACAGCAGCAGAGAATAGCCATAGCAAGAGCGTTGGTAAATGAACCGGAAATACTGCTTCTGGATGAACCACTGGGTGCGCTGGATCTGAAGATGAGAAAAGAGATGCAGATCGAGTTAAAAGCTATGCACGATGAACTTGGAATTACCTTCATCTATGTAACCCATGATCAGGAAGAGGCACTGACTATGTCTGATAAGATTGTGGTCATGTCAGAAGGAAAAATGCAGCAAATCGGTACACCGGAAGATATTTATAATGAGCCAAAGAATGCTTTTGTGGCTGACTTTATCGGAGAAAGTAATATTTTCAATGGCATCATGACTGGCAAATTGAAGGCTCGTTTCTGTGGCGGTGAATTCGAATGCGTCGATGATATTGAACAGGGAACGCATATTACAGCGGTTGTCCGCCCGGAAGATGTGGAACTGACTCCTCCGGGACAGGGAATTATATCAGGTGTGGTTGACTCTGTGATTTTCAAGGGTATGCATTATGAGATCACAGTGATATCCGGAAAGAATGAAATGGTGATTCAGTCTGTAAAGTCTGCCACACCGGGAGAGCGGGTAGGCATGAAGGTAGATCCTCAGAATATTCATATTATGATTGCAGAAGACCATACCAATATCTTTTCAGCAGATATTAACCAGGATTTCCACCTGGAATACAATGGACATATTCTGGATACCAGCGTGACAAAGATTATCAAAGGAAGCAGAAGAACAGAGGATGGAACTCTTCTGGATGCCCATGGAGAAGTAATTGATCCGAAGAAAACGAAGATCATGGTTTCTATCCAGCCTTCTGATATTCATATGACAGACAATATGGAAGAAGGAATTGTACAGGGATATATCAGCAATCTGATCTACAAAGGTGATCATTACAGTTATGTCATTCATACAGATCTGGAACAGGATTTCATAGTCAACGATGAATACCTGTGGAACATGGATGACCAGGTAGGACTTCTCATGCCGGTAGATAAGATGAAGTTTGCATTAAAGAGATAGGAGACGGATATGCGTAAATTTTCATTTTCCAGAAAAAGTCTCGGAGTTCCTTATGCATTATTTTTACTTGTATTTGTGATTGCTCCGCTGCTTGTATTATTTTATTATGCGTTTACAGATGGACAGGGACAGTTTACCATTGCCAATCTGACTGGATTTTTCACGAATCCCAATACACTTGGAACGCTGTGTTACAGTTTTGCCCTAGCAATTGTGACTACAGCAGTATGTCTTTTGCTGGCCTATCCAATTGCCTATATTCTGGCATTCAGCAATATTAAAAGTAAGTCCGTGATTCTGATGCTGTTTGTGATGCCAATGTGGATTAATTTTTCCCTTCGTATCACAGCGTTAAAAGAAGTACTGACTGTGCTGGAAGGTAATCTTGCCATGCATCCGTTTCTCAACGCGGTGATTGGTATGACTTACGATTTCCTTCCGTTCATGATTTTGCCAATCTATACCACCATATCAAGGATGGATAAAGCATTACGGGAAGCTGCGATGGACCTTGGAGCGAATGAATGCGAAACATTTTTAAAAATCACACTGCCGTTATCCGTACCTGGTATTATCAGTGGTGTGTCCATGGTATTTTTACCGGCGATGACCAACTACGTGGTACTGGATATGCTGTATAACAGCACATATATTATGGGAAGCCTGATCGGAAGCTATTTTGCAGCTTACAACTGGCACGGCGGATCTATGATTGCACTGATCCTGCTGGGAATCATTTGCCTGTTTACCTTACTGACAGGCGGCTCAGAGGAAGAAAATACGAGAGGAGGTGCCCTGTTATAATGAGAAAATATATCAAAGGAATGTTTCTTGGGCTTGTACTGCTGTTCCTTTACCTGCCGATTTTTATCCTGGCAGTATACAGCTTTACCGACGCCACCAATATAGGCGCAATCAGGGGCTTCTCCCTTCATAATTATGTGACCTTATTTACCACACCGGAGCTTTTGGGGATGATTGGCGGAACGATTCTTCTTGCACTGGGAGCAGCGTTTCTGGCTACCCTCCTTGGAACAATGGGCGCTATCGGTGCCTTTTATTCCAAAAAGAAGACGACAAAGGTGATCTCCACCATGAATCAGGTGCCGGTAGTTAATGCAGATGTAGTAACCGGTTTTTCCCTGTGCATTTTACTGGTAGTGGTACTGGGAGTAAGTAAAGATACCTTTGTACCGCTGGTAGTAGGACATGTGATTCTGTGTGCCCCATTTGTTTATCTGTCAGTTATGCCAAAGATCCGGCAGATGGATCCAAGTATCTATGAAGCGGCGCTTGACCTTGGGGCAACCCCTTTTGTGGCGCTGACACAGATCGTGATTCCACAGATCCTGCCGGGTATTATCTCAGGATTTGCCCTGGCAGTGACACTGTCTCTGGATGATTATTTTGTTGCCACTTATACCAAGCCGGCCACCTTTGATACCATCAGTACCTATGTGGTAAATGCGACGAAGGGGGCTCAGACTACCATCAAAACAGCGCTATGGGCATTGTCCACAGTGATTTTCCTGATTGTGCTGGTACTTGTGGCTGTAATGAATCTGCGGGCGAACAAGAATGGCTCAGAAAGGGTGGATGCGTAAGATGAAAAAGAAAATCAGAACCGGTATGACGCTGGCGGCAGCTGTAGCCCTGGCTGTGTCTGGATATCCTTATGCATCTCTGACGGGAAGTCATGCTTTTGCAGAAGAAAAAGATACCAGTGCAAAAGAAGTGACTCTGCGTGTATGCAACTGGGAAGAGTATATTGACCTGGGTGACTGGGATGAGGATGAAACAATTGATCTGGAAAGTGGAGATATCATTGGTGAGAATTCCATGGTGAAGGATTTTGAAGAATGGTATTATGAAACTTACGGCGTAAAGGTGAAGGTAGAGTATTCTACGTTCGGAACCAATGAAGACCTATACAACATGCTGACATTGGGAGATGTATATGATCTGGTCTGCCCGTCTGAATATATGATTATGAAGCTGATGGCAGAGGACAGACTGGTTCCGCTGTCAGATCATTTCTTTGACGAGACAGACGAGAACAATTATTACAGCAAAGGCGTTTCTCCATACATCCGAAATATTTTCGAAAATAATGAAATCAACGGAGAAACCTGGGGAAAATATGCGGCTGGATATATGTGGGGACTGACCGGTATTGTATACAATCCGGAAGAAGTCAGCGAAGAGGATGCCAGAAGCTGGAAGATCCTTGACAATCCGGATTATAAACGTCAGGTAACGATCAAAGATAATGTGAGAGATTCCTATTTTGCAGCAGTTGGTGCACTGAAATCCGATCTGCTTACGTCAGACAGTTTTCGTAATGATCCGGATTACAGGCAAAAGCTGGTGGATGAGATGAATGACACCTCGCCGGAGACCATTCAGGCAGTTCAGGATTATCTGCAGGATGTTAAAAATAATGCCTATTCCTTTGAGACAGATTCCGGAAAAGCAGATATGATTACCGGAAAGGTGCTGGCGAATTATCAGTGGTCCGGTGATGCGGTCTATACCATGGATCAGGCAGAAGAAGATGGCGTATTTTTGGATTATGCGGTACCGGAAGAATCGACCAATATATATTTTGACGGATGGGTCATGCTGAAAAGCGGTATCGGAGAAGATAAAGACAAGCAGCAGGCGGCAGAGGCATTTATTAATTTTAATTCCAGACCGGACAATGCTATCCGGAATATGTACTATATTGGCTATACTTCTGTCATTTCTGGAGGGGACGACCCAAGAATCTTTGAGTATGCCGACTGGAATTATGGGGCAGAAGATGAGGAAGAAGAGACAGTAGACTATGATCTTGCGTATTTCTTTACGGAAGATACAGACAGCGAAGATTATGTGATTACTGCACCGGCAGAACAGGCGAGACGGCAGCTGTATGCCCAGTATCCGGATGCAGATGCCATGGAGAGATCATCCATCATGATTTATTTTGATGATGCACAGAACCAGGCAATCAATCAGATGTGGGTCAGTGTCCGTTGCTTTAATATTCACGATGTTCCGGCATGGATATGGACAATTACAGCTATTCTTGTTATAGTAATACTGGTATGTCTGATTCGTAATATGAAGAAAAAACATACACAGAATTAAAAAGAGGAAAAAATATATGCCAGTATTTGATTTTAGCGGTGCATCTGAGAGTAAAAAGATTACAGAGTGCACTTATGAAGTATTTTATTCGGATAATTCAAGCCCAACACCACAGCAGCCGATTATGGTGCTGGATAACAGTAAGAACAAATGGAAACACCATTCCTGCGGTATCTTTTTAAATCCAACGAAGAGAACCGCATTTGAGTTTAAAGAAGATGATGAGACTATCCGGGCAGATATTCTGAAGATTGATGCGAGATTTGTCAGTCTTCTGCGCTGGCTGGGAGAGAATCATATCAATGTGTGTCTTTCAGGGGAGAATCTGGAAGAAGGATACGCAGTCTATAAGATTCGTGAGATCGCATTTGGAGGCGGAACCAAGTTATCAGCGGAAGACGGATTCTTACAGTTTATGATTGAACGTCTTCTGGAAAGCAGTGCGCCGGAAGATGAAGTGGAAGAGGAAGACCGGGAAGAGACAGGAGATGACATGAAGCTGACCAGCATACAGAGCATCACCGATTTTATGACCTGTGCCGGTCGAACTATGCCGGATAACATCCGCCTCTGGGCAAGAAGAAATCTGGCAGTGGCCAGATCCCATGAGGTGTCTCAGGAGGAACGGCGTCATGCGCAGAGAGCTTTGTCTATTATGATGAATATTCAGTGGAAAAATCATTATTTTGAAGCGATTGATCCGCAGGAAGCCAGAAGAATTCTGGATGAGGAACTGTATGGTATGGAGCGGGTAAAGCAGCGTATCATTGAGACCATTATCCAGATCAACCGTACCCATACCCTTCCGGCATACGGACTTCTCCTGATCGGACCGGCAGGTACCGGAAAGTCCCAGATTGCCTATGCAGTTGCCCGGATTTTAAAGCTTCCGTGGACCACGCTGGATATGAGCTCCATTAATGACCCGGAACAGCTTACCGGAAGCTCTAGAATCTATGCCAATGCCAAGCCGGGTATTATCATGGATGCATTTTCCATGGCAGGGGCGTCCAATCTGGTATTTATCATCAATGAGCTGGATAAAGCAAATTCCGGAAAAGGCAACGGCAATCCGGCAGACGTACTGCTGACCCTTCTGGATAATCTGGGATTTACAGATAACTATATGGAATGCATGATTCCAACTGTGGGTGTATATCCGATTGCCACAGCCAATGAAAAGGATCAGATCAGTGCACCGCTGATGTCCCGTTTTGCAGTGATTGAGATTCCGGACTATACTACAGAAGAGAAGAAGGTCATTTTCTCAAAATTTGCACTCCCAAAGGTTCTCAGACGCATGAGCCTGAAGGAAGAAGAATGTATTGTGACAGAGGATGCGCTGGATGCGATAATTGACCGATACCGTGATACTTCCGGTATCCGTGATCTGGAGCAGGCAGCAGAACATATTGCAGCCAATGCACTGTATCAGATAGAGGTAGACCATGTACTACAGGTGGTATTTGACAAAGATATGGTCAATGCACTACTGGACTAAAATTATTTTGAGCTTCAGAGAGATTCATGCTATACTGTAGGGAGAGAATGCTGGAAAATATACGGGAGGTATTTACTATGAATAAAGTAATCACAATCAGCCGTGAATATGGTGCGGGTGGACATTCCATCGGAACAAAGGTGGCAGAGGCACTGGGGATTCCGTTTTATGACCGTGATATTGTCCGTGCCACTGTAGAAGAGAGCGGATTTGAGAAGAAACTGATTGAAAAAGAAGAGGAAGATCGTTCTACAGGCGATGATATCTGGAAAAAGATCAGTTCCATTTCAAGTTCTTATTTTAATGATTCACAGGATGCCATTCATGAGATCCAGAAAGCAATCATCATTAAGATGGCACAGAAAGGACCTTGTGTCATTCTTGGACGCTGTGCGGATGTGATTTTAAAAGAAGCTGAGATCGACACACTGGATGTATTCATTCATGCGGATGAACTGCACAGGGGTGTGCGTGTGACAGAACTGACCGGTACGAAGAACGCTACCGAGATTCAGAAGATGCTGTCCAAGAGAGACCGTGCCAGACACAATTACTACAATCATTACAGCAATGGCCGTAAATGGGGCGACAGCCACAACTACGATATGACACTGGACAGTGGTAAGCTGGGCTATGATTTGTGTGTGAAATTGATCATGGAAGCAGCATCCGAAGCAGAAGAATAGAAAAAACGGGCATGGAGACGGGATTTCCATGTCCGTTTTTGCGTATAGGAAAGGAAGGGGGGAGACGGAATATGTCAAAGACCAGTGAAAGAGTAAGAAAAGAATGGAAAATCGGGGATGCAAAAAGAGATGCAGGACTGACTACCCCGGAAGATATTGAACGTTTTGACAATATTGCTTACGGATCAGATCCGGTATGGAACCTTCTGGATGTTTATCGGCCAAAGGAGCGGAAAGGGAAAATGCCGGTGATTGTCAATATCCATGGTGGTGGCTGGGTATACGGAAATAAGGAAATCTACCAGTTTTACGGAATGTCTCTGGCACAGAAAGGGTTTGCAGTAGTGAATTTTAATTACCGTCTGGCACCGGAAAATAAGTTCCCGGCACAGCTCTGTGACATTAACTCAGTGGTAGAATGGATGTATCAGAATCAGGATACCTATGGACTGGATATGGAGCGGGTATTCATGGTGGGAGATTCAGCAGGAGCCCATCTGTGTGGTCTGTACAGTGCCATCTGCACAGATGCAGACTATGCTGCAGAGTATCCGTTTACCGTGCCTCACCGGTTTATTCCAACTGCTGTGGCATTAAATTGTGGAGTATACTGTCCGCTGGGTAAGAAAAATGTGATGGGAAGCGAAGAGGACAAGGATTTGATGGAAGATCTTCTTCCGGAAAAGGGATCGGAAAGAGAGAGAAAGATGGTCAATGTGACAGATCATGTGAATCCTCATTTTCCACCGGTATATCTGATGACCTGTGTGGGAGATTTCTGTTATCTACAGGCATTTCTTCTGGAAGAAGAGCTGAAGAAGCAGGGAGTGGAATATACTTTCCGGATCTACGGAACAGAGGAAAAGCCATTGTATCACGTATTTCATGTGAATATGAAGGAAGAGGCAGGAGCAGAATGTAATACACAGGAATGTGAGTTTTTCCAAAGAAAGGGTGTGAATGATTGATTTCAAAAACCATGCGTGCACTGCTGCATGCGTTATCATATGGCAATATAGACGTAGAATCATCCAGGAGACTGGCAGATCTGAAAAAGCTGGATGCGGTTCGGATTTTTCTGAAAATACTGGATACCAAAATCTATAATGGTGATTATGAAGTGCCAGTCAGACTGTATTTCCCGACAGAGGAAGATATGAAGCTGGCACCAGAGGAACGCAGCCATCTGGCGGTACTGCTCTTTTTCCATGGCGGTGGCTGGGTAACAGAGAGCGTGGAGACCTATAACCGTGTCTGCGCGCGAATGGCGCAGACCACCGGCTGTATTGTGGCGTCGGTGGAATACCGGCTTGCACCTGAATATCGTTTTCCGGCTGCATTTGAGGACTGTTATGCGGCGGCAAAGACATTGTATACGAATCACAGTATTCTGAAGATTCATCCTGACCAGATTACGATTATAGGAGATTCGGCAGGAGGCAACCTGACAGCAGCAGTCTGCCTGAAGGCAAGAGACACAGGAGACTTTACGCCGAAACGCCAGATTCTCATTTATCCGGCACTGTATAATTGCTATACAGAGGAATCCCCTTATCCATCCGTGCAGGAAAATGGCACGGACTATCTGCTGACATCTGTAAAGATGGAAGATTATCTGAAGCTGTATGAGAGCAGCCCGGCAGACCGGCTGAATCCTTATTTTGCGCCATTGATGACAAAGGATTTTTCCAGACTGCCAAGAACCCTGATCCTGACGGCACAGTTTGATCCGCTCAGAGATGAGGGGGAGGATTATGGGAAAAAGCTTCTGGATGCTGGAAATGATGTGGAGATGTACCGGATTGACGGAGCATTTCATGGCTTTTTTGCACTGGGAATCCGTTTCCTGCATGTACAGGAGAGCTTTACTTATATCAATGCATTTCTGAAGGGAAGCGAGAAATAATGGAAATAGGCTATTCGAAATGGAGAAAACTGGATAATGCGGCACTGGCATTCCCTCTTGTAACCGGAAAAAACGATACCAGAGTATTTCGGTTTTACTGTGAATGTAAAGAAACGGTAGATCCGAAAGTACTGCAGCAGGCGCTTGATGAGACAATGAAAAAATATCCTCTGTTTCAGGCAGTATTACGAAAAGGGCTGTTCTGGTTCTATCTGGAGCACAGGGATATTTATCCACAGGTTCGGGAAGAGAAGAAGCCTCCGTGCAGCCGGTTATATATTCCTGATAAAAAGTCACTTCTTTTTGAAGTTACTTACTATAAAAAAAGAATTAATTTTGAAGTCTATCATGCACTGACGGATGGTACGGGAGCCATGCATTTTCTGCAGGAACTGGTGCAGAATTATCTGATATTACTTCATCCGGAAGAACAATTTGAAAAGATCTGTCTGGGCGAAGAGAGTACACTGGGAGATCAGGAGGAGGATAGTTTTTCCCAGTATTATACGGCAGAGGGCAGCAGGGCAGAAAGAAAACCCCATGCTGTACGGCTGAAGGGGGAAAAATTACCTCATGAGGATATGAAAATCACGGAATTAAATATTCCAGTGAAAGAGATTCATAAAAAAGCGAAGTCTTATGGGGTGTCTATTACTATATTTCTGGCAGCAGTTATGCTCTGTGCCATTGGAGAAGAGATTCCAAGGAACAAAAGAAAAAGACCAGTTGCATTGATGATTCCAGTAAATCTTCGGAATTACTTTCCGTCCCAGTCTATGACAAATTTCTTTGGATGGATTGAGGTGGGGCATATCTTTACAGAAAACACGACTTTAAAAGAAGTGGTGGATCACGTAAAAGTACAGTTTGAGCAGGAACTGTCAAGAGAAAATGTGGCACAGAGGATGAATGGTTATGTCCGGTTGGAGAAGAATCCGTTCATACGGGCGGTACCGCTGGAGATCAAAAAGTATTTCCTGATGCTGGGGGCGTCTCTGGGAAGCCGGAGTATTACCGCCGTTTATTCTAATATAGGGATTCTGCGTTTTCCACCGGGATATGAAAAATATATTGAGCATTTTGGAATTTTTGCCAGCACGGATATTCTGCAGCTGTGTTCCTGCTCCTATCAGGATCAGATGCTGCTGGGCTTTACGTCCAAGCTGCCAAATGATAATATTCAGAGGAATTTTCAGAAGATTTTAAGAAAAGAAGAAGTAGATTTCAGGGAAGAAGAACAGGATTTTCCAGGAAGAAACCAGAAACTGGAAAAAGAAGGAAAGCAGATTTTCCGTATGTTTACGTTCCTGTGTATTGTGGCAGTGGTCGCCAGTGCGGTTCTGGATTATCTGATAACCGGAGATCTGAACTGGTTCTGGTTTGTAGCAGCAGGAACGATGTGTACCTGGCTTCTGGTAGCAGTGGCTTACAGCAAACGTCGTAATATTCTGAAAAATGAGATGTGGCAGCTTCTTCTGGTCACCATACTGGCTGTGCTGTGGGATCATTATACGGGCTGGATTGGCTGGTCACTGGATTTTGTACTGCCCATCGCTGCACTGGGAGTACTGTGTTCCATGGCGGTGATTGCAAAAGTACAGCATCTGGAAAGAGAAGAATATCTGTTTTATCTGGTTCAGGCAGCCATGGCGGGATGCGTACCGGTGATACTGACATTTCTGAACCTTACCACCTTTGTGTATCCGTCAGTGATCTGTTCCGGAATCAGTTTTCTGGTACTGGCAGGACTTCTGATTTTCCAGAAAAAGGATACACTCAGAGAATTCCATAAGAAATTGAGGATGTGAAAATGACAATTTATGATATCGCACGGGAAGCAGGTGTTTCCGCCAGTACAGTGTCCCGTGTCGTCAATAACCGGCCGGGGATCAGTGACAGTACCCGAAAAAAGGTACAGAAGCTTTTGGAGGAGTATCATTATATTCCGGATGTGGCAGCCAGAGGGCTGGTGACGCAGGCATCCAGATTTATTGGGATACTGATTGAAGATATCCGGGTGTCCCACCATACGGAATCTGCTTATGTCATTGAACAGGAGATGACTCGGCAGGGATATACCTGTATTACATTCAGCACAGGTGGTGACAGCAAAAAGAAGGCACAGTATATACAGATTCTGGAACAGAGACGTGTGGAAGGAGCTATCTTTATTGGATCCATGTTCGGAATCGAGAAAGTGAAAGAAAGTGTAAAACAGCACCTTTCTAATATTCCAATTGTAGTGGTGAATGGAGATCTGGACCTGCCAAATACCTACAGTGTTCTTACCGATGAAGAACGGGGAATGGAGGAAGCAGTTGCATTACTGGCTCAAATGGGACGAAAAAATTTTGCCTATCTTATGGACGTGACGAATCCGGCAAATAAAAGAAAACAGCGTGGGTTTACCACCGGAATGCTGCGTTTGGGGATGGAAAACGAAAACCGGATGATTTTTGCAGAAGTGGACGGAACGGCAGGTCCCAGAAGTTCTGTAGAACGTGGACGGCTGGAAACCAGTGAATTGCTGAAAAGAATACCGGATGTGGATGGGATTCTCTGCGAGACGGATATGCTGGCAGTAGGCTGTATGAAAGAGTTGAAAAGACAGGGAATTCAGATACCGGAACAGGCAGCGGTCATTGGAGTAGACAATACACTATATGGACAGGTCTGTACACCGACACTGACAACGATAGATAACAAATCCGGAGACATGAGCCTGGCAGCAGCAAATATACTGATGGATGTGTTACAGGGACGTCCTGTGAATCACAGAATGATACTTCCGGCAGAAGTAATACAAAGAGAAAGTACATAAGGAAGATAAAGAACGGGCAGTGATTTCGTGTAATACAGGGTCACTGCTTTTTCATGCATATATATCAGATGTAAGGTTTCATTAGCGGAAAGATATGCTAGAAATGAAAGAAAATTATAAAAAATATATATTGAAAAAATATGGCATAGATGGTAATATATGAAACATGGCAATGCAATCGATTGCATTACAATAACAGGGAGGAAGTACGATGAGAAATTTTACAGATCTGACAGGAAGAAAAGCAATTGTAACAGGTGGAACCAGAGGACTTGGACGAGGCATGGCAGAAGGGCTGATGGAAGCCGGAGCAGAAGTGGTCATTGTGGGATCATCTGACAAAGTATATACAGTGGCAGAAGAATTTGTAAAAAATGGATTCAAGTGTTACGGAGTTGTTGCCAATTTAGGAGATGCACAGGACCGAGCCAGAGGATTTGAAGAAGCTGTGAAAAAGCTGGGTGACCATCTGGATATTCTGGTAAATGCAGCAGGAGTACAGCGTCGTCATCCAAGTGAAGAATTCCCTGTAGAGGATTATAACTATGTTATAGAAGTGAATCAGAATGCAGTTTTTGACTGGTGTCAGAGAGCTGCAAAGAAATATTTGGCACAGGACAGCAAAGGAAAGATCATTAATATTGCATCCATGTTATCTTTCTTTGGCGGCTATACTGTTCCTGCCTATGCGGCATCCAAAGGAGCGGTGGCACAGCTGACCAAGGCATTCTGCAATGAGTGGGCATCAAAAAAAATTAATGTAAATGCACTGGCGCCTGGATATATGGATACTGAGATGAATACAGCCCTTACAGATCCGTCCAACCCAAGATATGCAGAGATTACAGGACGTATTCCGGCACATGTATGGGGAACCCCGGAAGATATGAAAGGTCCATGCGTATTTCTGGCATCCGATGCATCCGATTACCTCAATGGAGCAATCATTCCAGTGGATGGCGGATATCTTGTAAAATAAATAATAGCATTGACAAATGAATTTACATTCCTGTAAAATATAGCAGGTGGAAGTATTTTTTCACCTGCTATTGTATTGTAATGTAAACATAAAGGAGAATGCTTATGAGTAAGAAACCAACAGTATTAATGATTCTTGATGGTTATGGATTAAATAAAAGAACAGATGGCAACGCAGTTGCATTGGCAGATACACCTGTAATGGACAAATTGATGGCAGAATATCCATTTGTTGAGGGACAGGCAAGTGGAATGGCAGTAGGTCTTCCAGAAGGTCAGATGGGAAACTCTGAGGTAGGACATCTGAATATGGGTGCCGGACGTATTGTATATCAGGAGCTTACCAGAATTACAAAAGAGATCGCAGACGGTGATTTTTTTAAGAATGAGGCGCTTCTGGCAGCATGCAAGAATGCCAAAGAGAATAATTCTGCTCTGCATCTGTATGGCCTGGTATCCGATGGTGGTGTACACAGCCATAATACACATATTTATGGATTACTGGAGCTGGCTAAAAGAGAAGGTGTAGAGAAAGTATACGTACACTGCTTCCTTGACGGACGTGATACACCGCCTGCATCAGGAAAGGGCTATGTAGAAGAACTGGAAGCTAAGATGAAAGAGATTGGTGTCGGTGCAGTGGTTTCTGTCATGGGACGTTATTATGCTATGGACCGTGATAACCGCTGGGATCGTGTTGAACTGGCTTATAAAGCGCTGGTAAAGGGCGAAGGCGTAGCTACTGACAATATTGTAAAAGCAATCCAGGAGTCTTATGACAATGAGAAGACAGATGAGTTTATTATCCCTGCATACCTGGAAAAGGATGGCAAGCCATACGGAAGAATTCAGGATAAGGATTCCATTATTTTCTTCAACTTCCGTCCTGACCGTGCAAGAGAGATTACCAGAACTTTCTGCTGTGATGATTTTGATGGATTCAACAGAGGAAAGAGACTGGATGTGACTTACGTATGCTTTACCGAATACGATGCAACTATTCCGAACAAGCTGGTTGCTTTCCATAAAGTTGAGATCACCAATACATTTGGTGAATATCTGGCAGCACATCATATGACTCAGGCGAGAATTGCTGAGACAGAGAAGTATGCACATGTTACTTTCTTCTTTAATGGCGGTGTAGAAGAACCAAATGAAGGAGAAGACCGTATTCTGGTGAAATCTCCAAAGGTTGCCACCTATGACCTGCAGCCAGAGATGAGCGCATATGAAGTATGCGACAAATTATGTGGAGCAATCCGCTCGGACAAATATGATGTGATTATCATCAACTTTGCAAATCCTGACATGGTAGGACATACTGGTGTACAGGAAGCTGCCATTAAAGCGGTGGAAGCAGTAGATGAGTGTGTAGGTAAGGCTGTGGAAGCACTGAAGGAAGTGAATGGACAGATGTTCATCTGTGCAGACCACGGTAATGCAGAACAGCTGGTGGATTATGAGACAGGCGCACCATTTACAGCACATACCACGAATCCGGTACCATTCATTCTGGTAAATGCAGATCCTGCTTATACGCTGCGTGAGGGTGGATGCCTGGCAGACATCATTCCGACTCTGATTGAACTGATGGGTATGGAACAGCCAAAAGAGATGACAGGCAAATCTCTCCTTGTACGTAAATAATGAACATAGAATTATCAAGAGATGCGGTACTTTTAAAGATGAAATCCAGATGGGATGCTCCATTGATCTCTGCGTTGGAATACAGTTATGCAGCGGGACTGGGGCTTCGAAAAATGGGGACAGACGACACTGTTTTTCGGGAACTCAGACTTATGGAAGACTTTGTAGAGTTTCGTGATAAAGTAAAGGAACTTGTAAAAACTTCGGATGTGTGGAGCACCTTTGAATATGGAGAGAAGATGAGAGACATGCTTCTTTCTTGCAGAGTAAAAGATAAGCTGGATGAAAATACACGTTTACTTTTTGATATGGGATATCAGGGATAAGCTGTGTGGAAACAGGGCACAATACTTCCAAAGGAGGTATTGTGCTTTATGTTTAAGTATAGACAGATTACAGATGTACTGGGGAGAAGAATACTGGATGGCAGAGGAATGCCTGCCATAGAGGTAGAAGTCTTAAGTGAAGATGGCGAAGTTGGCAGTGTTTCTGTATCACTGGAAGTGTCTGAAGCACATATGGAGGAAATGACTGAAGAGATCATTCTGTTAGTGAATACAACGATTGCAGATATGATGATCGGAGAGAATCTCCTGGCACAGAATCATCTGGATCAGCTTTTGGAAAGGATGGCAGGCGGAACGGAAGCGGGCAGAGTTAGGTTAGGTGCAGTAAGAGCGGTATCCTGTGCAGTGGCAAGAACAGCGTCTGGGAGTCTGGGAATTCCTCTTTATCAATATCTGGGTGGTATACAGGTGCAGGGGTGTCCGACGGTTCGGATTTGTCTGCCACAGGAGAAAGAACCAGAACCACGCTGCCAGATATTGATACAAAAATGGAGGGCACAGTATAGTCAGACCAGTGTCATCTGTGGGATGCAGGAACAGGACACGGAAAAAATCATTGAATCCAGTCAGTTTGTCACAGTGACCAGATGCCTGAATGAAATACGAAGCTGGAAAAAGGACGGAAAAGGACAGATTGGTTTAAGAGATACCGACCATACGACGGATGCCTTTCTGGTAGATCTGGCAGTTGCGGCCGGTGTGGACTTTGTAGAACTGCGTCCGCCTGTACGGGGAGAAAATACGGTAAAGTACACCAGAATTATGAGAATTCAGGAACATTTATAAAAAAGAAGTTGAAAAAAAAAGACAGCTATGATACACTAATTTTGTTTGACATAGGAGGTGGAGAAGTGGGAATTCTTAGAATCATTCTTACCATAATTTTTATTATTGACTGTATCGCTTTATCAGTGATTGTATTGATGCAGGAAGGTAAATCTGCAGGACTGGGAACGATCGGTGGTTTATCCGAGACATATTGGGGCAAGAATAAAGGCCGTTCTATGGAAGGTGCATTGGTGAAGATTACAAAGGCACTGGCAGTAGGATTTGTTGTTTTAGCGATTGTTTTGAATTTGAACTTTTAATGGTAAGACACTCTTGTAGGACGCAAGAGTGTTTTTTCCTTATTATAGGAGATTTATGGATACTAAATTTGAAAAAAGAAAAGAAATTGTATATTCTCTGATGTGTGATCCTCATTATGTACCGATGAAGATCAAGGAGATCGCAATTGTCATGCAGGTGGCAAAAGAAGATCGACCGGAACTGGAAGCAATTCTGGAGGATCTGCAGAGAGAAGGAAAAATTGAATTAACCAAACGTGGCAAGTATAAGAAGGCAGAGAGAGCAATTTCTACCGGACTTTTTATCGGTAATGCCAGAGGATTTGGATTCGTAGAGATCGAAGGACGGGAAGAAGATATCTTTGTTCCGGAAGAACATGTGAATGGAGCTATTCATCACGATACAGTAGAAGTAGAGATCCTTCCTGGAAAATGCGGAAAAAGACAGGAAGGTATTGTGACTCGTATTATATCTCATGAACTGAAGGAGATTGTAGGTACCTTTGAGAAGAGTAAGAATTTTGGCTTTGTACGTCCGGATAACCAGAAGTTTTCCAGGGATATCTTTATTCCGATTGAGCGCTCGAAAGGTGCAGTGAATGGACATAAAGTGTTGGTAGAGTTAACCAGCTATGGAAGTAATACAAAAAAACCAGAAGGAAAAGTAATCAAGATCATTGGTCATGTCAATGATCCCGGAACTGATATTCTTTCGGTGGTTTATGGACATGAACTGCCAATGGAATTCCCGGAGCGTGTTCTGAATCAGGCTGAGAGAGTGGCAAAAGAAGTCAGTGAGGCAGATTGTCAGGGACGGGAAAATCTGCGAGATCTTACAATTGTGACCATCGACGGAGAGGATGCCAAGGATCTGGATGATGGAGTATCTGTTACCTGGGATGAACAGCAGAAGCTCTGGCATCTGGGAGTCCATATTGCAGATGTAAGTAATTATGTGCAGGAAAACAGTGCACTGGATCGTGAAGCATTGAAGAGAGGAACCAGTGTCTATCTGGTAGACCGTGTGATTCCGATGCTGCCACATATCTTATCCAACGGCATGTGCTCTCTGAATCAGGGGGTAGACCGTCTGGCACTGAGCTGCCTGATGGATGTAGATGCACAGGGAGAGGTGATATCGCACCGGATTGTGGAAAGTGTGATTTGCGTTAACCGCAGAATGACATACACCAGTGTAGCGAAGATCCTTGAAGAACAGGATGAGGAAGAGATAAAGAAGTATGATGAGCTGGTAACGATGTTCCGTGAAATGGAGAAACTGGCAGCGGTACTACGTGACAACCGTAAGAAGAGAGGTTCTATCGATTTTAATTTTGCAGAGAGCAAGATCCTTTTAAATGAAAAAGGGGAACCGGTAGAGATTAAGCCTTATGATCGGAATGTGGCAACAAAGATTATCGAAGATTTCATGCTGCTTGCAAATGAGACTGTGGCACAGGATTATTACTGGCAGGAGCTGCCTTTCCTGTATCGTACACATGAATCACCGGATCCGGAGAGAATTCAGCAACTTGCTGCTTTTATTGCCAATTTCGGTTATGGCATGAAAGGAATACGGGAAGAGGTACATCCGAAAGAACTGCAAAAGCTTCTGGCAAGAATTGAGGATTCACCAGAAGAATCACTGATCAGCAGACTGACACTGCGTTCTATGAAGCAGGCACGTTATACGGTGGACTGTACAGGGCATTTTGGACTGGCAGCAAAATATTACTGCCATTTTACATCTCCAATCCGTCGCTACCCGGATCTTCAGATTCACCGTATCATTAAGGAAAATTTACGCGGACGTCTGAATGGGGAGCGAATTGCACATTACGAAGAGATTCTTCCGAGCGTGGCAGAGCAGACCTCTAAGACAGAACGTCGCGCCGATGATGCGGAGCGGGAAGTGGATAAAATGAAGAAGGTAGAATACATGGAACGCCATATCGGAGAGACATTCGAAGGAGTGATTTCTGGTATGAACAGTTATGGATTCTATGTGGAACTGCAGAATACGGTGGAAGGTATGGTGCATGTCAGCAATCTCTATGATGACCGGTATTATTACAATGAAGAAACATATGAGATGTATGGAGTGGATACCGGAAAAGTATACCGGATGGGGCAGCGCATAAAGGTGCGTGTGCTGGATGCAGATAAGGAAATGCGTACTATTGATTTTTGTATAGGAGAATAGGATATGGGAGCACAGACAGTCAAACTCATTGCAAATAATAAAAAAGCATACCATGATTTTTTTGTAGATGATACTTACGAGACCGGTATTTCACTGGCAGGTACCGAGGTAAAATCTCTTCGTATGGGAAAATGCAGTATCAAGGAAGCTTTTGTCCGAATTGAGAATGGAGAAGTGATCATCTATGGTATGCATATCAGCCCATATGAAAAAGGAAATATATTCAACAAAGATCCTCTGCGCCCGCGAAAGCTGCTTATGCACAGATATGAGATTAATAAGCTGATGGGAAAGATTAAAGAAAAAGGAATGACACTGGTTCCGTTAAAAGTTTATTTTAAAGGCAGTTTGGTAAAAGTGGAAATTGGTCTGGCGCGTGGTAAGAAGCTCTATGACAAGAGACAGGATATCGCAAAGAAAGATCAAAGAAGAGAGGCTGAGAAAGAATTTAAAGTAAAGAATCTTTATTAATATTAAAATGTGGTAACTACCGAGAAAAGGAAGTAGTTACCACAGGAACTTAGATTATCACACTTCTGTGTGATGTAATTATTATACCGCATTTTTCGGAAAAGTAAATTGAGGATTATGCTTTAAAACTTGAGGATTATGCAAAAACTGTCAGATTTTATTCAAAAATCATATTTTGGACTCATTTTTATAACAGAAATAGAAGAATCGTGCTGAAAAGTATAAATAAAATTTTCTTGACGCAGATAACACCATGGGTTAAAATAAATAGGCTAACATCTGCAAACACCTGAACAACTTTAAGGGGTTGTACTGGTTTCGACGGGGGTTTTGCAATCGAGGCAGCCATCTGTGGGCCGGGACCACACAGTAAACCGGAATTAAATATAAACGCAGACGAAAATTTAGCGTACGCAGCCTAATGGCTGCTGTCGGCCCTGAGCAACCCGCTGCTTAGGATCCCGGCATCAAACTTGCGGGGCACTTTGTCTGTAAAGCTTTGAACAGATAAAAGAAATTATGAAGCTACTGAAGTGGTCAGCCTGTCTCTGGGCGTGTCATGGAGGGAATGTTAAAACAGTGACTGTGATGGGAGATACCACGATGAATAGGCTTTCGGACAGGGGTTCGATTCCCCTCAGCTCCACTTAAGAAGAACGCTGGAACGTAATGTTTTAGCGTTCTTTTGTATGTGCGCCTTGCGGCGCACGTTTCTAACGGGTGAAAGTCCCCAATTCGCCCTA
>UQWA01000022.1 GCA_900544685.1 uncultured Lachnospiraceae bacterium
ATAGCCCCAGCAGGCAGCATCATAATTGCAGCCAATTTCAATTAATTCATAAAGACGCCTGCGACGCTTCTCCCATTCTGGTTTCAAAGAGATTCCTCCTTGCGAAAATATTAATTTCATTTTACAGGAATGTACCGTAAGCGTCAACGCTGGTACTTGCATTATTCCCAAATTTTGTTATACTGTTAGCAGGGTCAGTTTTCGACCCTTTTCTTATATTCGTAATAACAAAGGGGGTTTTTTATGAGTAACTTTTTTAATATGGACAATTCGCTCTGGCGCTTTCTGGGAAGGCTGGCAGATGTGATGATTCTGAACATTGTGTTTCTGATTACCTGTCTCCCGGTTGTGACGATCGGAGCCGCATGGACTTCTCTCAGTTATGTCACTTTGAAGATGTCACGGGATGAGGAATCTTATATTGTGAAGAGCTATTTTAAGGCTTTCCGACAGAATTTCCGACAGGCTACCGCTATCTGGGGAATCTCTCTTGCAGCTATGTTTATCTTCTATATGGACTTCCATATTGTAAAAAATATGAACCAGTCCATGGCACAGATGATGTTCATCCTGCTTTCAGCAATTGCTCTGCTGTTTGCCCTGACACTGCTGTATGTATTTCCGGTTCTTGCCAAATTTGACAATACCGTAATGAATACCATTAAAAATGCTTTCTTTATGGCCATCGGCAACCTGCCGCGTACTCTGCTGATGGTTGCAGTCATCGTCGGTTCTGTTGTACTGACCTTCCTGTCACAGCAGACCATTGCCATCGGACTGTTAGTATGGATCATGTGCGGATTTGCACTGATTGCCTTCCTCAATGCACATATCCTGGTGAAAGTATTTGACCGCTATATACCAGACGAGGAAGAAACAGAAAATGATTCCGCATCCAGTATCGATACCTCTGTGTTCCAGAACCTGCATCCGGCTGAAACAAATGAAGATGATGATTCTTCTCTGTAAACCCAAGATAAAACGGCTGCCTGACAGATGATTCTTTCACCTGCCGGGCAGCCCATTTTATGCTCTCATATATTCTAACCAGTGGAAGATATCCTGATAAACATCTTCCCTGTCTACTTCATTCAGTATCTCATGCCGGTCCTGTGGATAGAGCTTCAGGGTCACATCCTTCATTCCCAGCCGTTTGAACTGTTCATATACTTTCTTTACGCTTTCTCCCGCATTTCCCACCGGATCATCTTCTCCCGCCATCAGGAATATCGGAAGATTCTTTGGCATTTTCACCAGTATTTCTTCATCACTCAGCATATGAATGCTGTAGAAAAGATTATAATATCCATTTAACGTAAACCGATAGGTACACAGTGGATCTTTTACATAAGCAGCCACATTTTCTTCATTCCGGCTGAGCCACTGTCTGCCTTTTAAGGAACCAAACTTACGATTGTATCCACCAAATGCCATGGCATCCACCAGAATACTGCGATAATGCCATCCGGTAAATAATGCCATCGTCTTACACAGTGCCATTCCAAAGGCCGTAGCGATCCGTGGCTGATGTCCGGTTCCCATAATGATGGCTCCTGCCAGTCCCTTTCCGTGAAGGCAGAGATACTGACGCACCAGGAAAGATCCCATACTGTGTCCCAGAATAAAATATGGTACATCCGGGAAACGTTTCTCTGTCATCAGACGCAGACGGTGAATGTCTCGCAGCACCACTTTATTGCCTTCTTTTTCTGTAAAATAACCCAGCCAGGAATCATCCTGTACAGACTTTCCGTGTCCCAGATGATCGTTCCCCACCACTGCATAGCCCTGTTTCGCCAAAAACGCAGCAAATTCATCATAGCGGTTTATGTACTCTACCATTCCATGGGAAATCTGAAGTACAGCCACCGGCTTTTCCTCTGGCTCCCAGCAGATCGCATGAATCTGTGTCTTTCCATCGTGGGACGGATAGGTAAATTCGATCTTCTTCATTGCAACACCCCCATTTTAAAAATGCCTCTGCTGGAATTGCAGAGGCTGTGTTTGATTGTTATTTTTCTGCCAGTATATCTGCTAATTTTGCAAACTGCTGCAGTGTCAGTGCTTCCCCCCGGATGCTGGCTGACACACCAAGCTGTTCAATTGCCTGGGCAATCTGCTCCTTGGTATAGTGCAGATCCGGTGCATTATTCAGTCCGTTTGCCAGTGTCTTTCTGCGCTGGTTAAAGGATGCCCGGATCAGGCGGAACATCAATTGTTCATTTTCTGTGGTTACCGGCGGCTTGCTATAACGGGTCAGGCGAATGACCGTGCTGCCCACCTTCGGTCTTGGCATAAAACAGTTTGGCGGAACATTGGCTGCAATATATGGCTCACAGTAATACTGCACCGCCAGTGATAAAGCACCGTAATCCTTTGTTCCCGGACCGGCCTGCATACGCATAGCCACTTCTTTCTGCACCATAACTGTAATACTCTCCACCGGCACATGAGATTCCAGAAGTCCCATAATAATCGGTGTGGTAATATAATATGGAAGATTCGCCACTACTTTTACCGGCTTTCCACCATTCTTTTCTTCCACAATTTTACAGATATCCAACTTCAGAACATCTTCGTTGATCACTTCCACATTATCGTAAGCAGAAAGTGTCTCATGAAGGATCGGGATCAGCGTCTTGTCGATCTCCACTGCCAGCACATGCCCTGCTGCCTCTGCCAGATACTGGGTCATAGTTCCGATGCCCGGTCCAATCTCCAGCACAAAATCATCCTTCGTGATATCTGCTGATGCAATGATCTTATTTAAGACATGGCTGTCAATCAGAAAGTTCTGGCCGAACTTCTTCTGAAAGGTAAATTCATGCTTCTGAATCACCTCTATGGTCTTTTGTGGATTCGATAATTTTTCGTTTAATTCCATATATTTTCCTTTCACAGCTGATACACTCTACATGCATTCTCCCAGGTTGCCTGCTCTACTTCTTCCGCAGATAAACCTTTCAGGTCTGCGATTGTCTGTATCACATATGGCAGATTCAGAGAAGAATTCCGCTTACCGCGGTTCGGCACCGGCGCCAGATACGGGCAGTCCGTCTCTGTTACGATGCGGTCCATCGGTGTATCTGCCACGACTTCTTTTAACACTCTGGCATTTTTGAACGTTACCACGCCACCGACCCCAATATAATAACCCAGTTTTCTATATTCTCTTGCCATCTCCACAGATCCGGAATAGCAGTGGATAATTCCTCCGGCAAATCCCGTTTTTCCGGCATGTTCAGCCTTCATCAAATCAAAGGTGTCCTGTGCCGCTTCACGGCTGTGGATATTTACCGGGAGATTACATTCCAGTGCCAGATGCAGCTGCTCTGCAAACCACTTTTTCTGGATCTCATGGGACTCTTTATCCCAGTAATAGTCTAATCCTATTTCGCCTACCGCTACTGCCTTTTCATGGGACAATAACCCCTTCAGCCACTGCATCTTCTCTTCATTTAACTCACCGACTTCATCCGGGTGCACACCAAGCGCGCCATAGATAAAGTCGTATTTCCGCATCAGATCATACGTTGCCTGCACACCGCGAAGGCTGGCTCCCACATTCACAATGCGTCCTACGCCGCCAGACTGCATACTTTTCAGAAGTTCGTTGCGGTCTTCGTCAAATGCCTCATCATCGTAATGGGCATGAGTATCAAATATCATGTAATGCTCCTAACTTTGTATTAACAGATCTCTGCACCTGCAGGCATCTTCTTTTCCGGTACCATCAGTGCCAGTTCTCCGTTCTCGTCTTCTGCACAGAGAATCATACCTTCTGACAGTACACCTGCCAATTTTGCAGGTTTCAGGTTCACCAGTACCATAACCTTCTTTCCAACCATCTCTTCTGCACTGTAATGTGCCTTGATGCCGGATACGATCTGTTTTACCTGGCTTCCGATCTTCACCTGGCTGCAAAGAAGCTTTTTGGACTTCTTCACCGGTTCACAGGCAATGATTTCACCAACCTGGAACTGCATTTTTTCGAAGTCTTCAAAGGTGATCTCAGCTTTTGGTTCGATATCAATCACTGGTTCTTCCGGCTCTTCCTTTTGTCCGGAAACTGTCTTCTGAGCTGCCTGGAGTACTTCTACTTTTTCCATAACCTCTTTCAGATCCAGTCTTGCGAAAAGAATCTCTGGTTTGTCTGTGACTTTATTGCCGCTTTCATAGAGGCCAAACTGATTCATCTGCTCCAGTCCTCTCTTCTGTGCATTCAGCTGTGCCAGAATCTTCTTAGAGGTTCCCGGCATAAAGGATTCCAGAAGTTCTGCACCGATGGCAATGCTCTCTACCAGATTGTACAGAACGGTGGCCAGACGATCCTGCTTGCTTTCGTCCTTAGCCAGTGCCCATGGCATAGTCTCATCAATGTATTTGTTACAGCGTTTGAACAGTACAAAAATCTCGCTGATAGCATCTGCCACACGAAGCTGTTCCATCTTCTCAGTAACTTTACCCGGTGCAGCCAGTGCAACTGCCTTCAGTTCTTTATCTACCGGCTCTGTCACGCCCTTATCTGCAACGACGCCGCCAAAATATTTATTAGACATGGAGATGGTTCTGTTTACCAGATTTCCTAATGTATTAGCCAGATC
The DNA here is from genome assembly GCA_900544685.1 of uncultured Lachnospiraceae bacterium. Lineage (GTDB taxonomy): Bacteria > Bacillota > Clostridia > Lachnospirales > Lachnospiraceae > Marvinbryantia. The sequence goes on from UQWA01000022.1 coordinate 4,605, forward strand.
GGAATTCAGACGTTCTACCATCAGCTCCCAGGTAATTACACCATCGTTTTCAAATGGCATTTCATGAAGTACGAAGTAACGTACTGCATCCACACCAAAAAAGTCTACCAGATCATCTGCATAGATGACATTTCCCTTAGACTTACTCATCTTACCATCACCCTGCAGCAGCCATGGATGTCCAAATACCTGCTTTGGCAGTGGCAGATCCAGTGACATCAGGAAAATCGGCCAGTAAATCGTATGGAAACGAATAATATCCTTACCGATCAGATGCAGGTCTGCCGGCCAGTCTTTCTTGAACTGCTCGGTGCTGTTGCCGTCGCAGTCATAACCGATACCGGTGATGTAGTTGGTCAGCGCATCCAGCCATACATAGGTGACATGCTTTGGATCAAAGTCTACCGGAATGCCCCATTTGAAGGAGGTTCTGGATACACACAGATCCTGCAGACCCGGAAGCAGGAAGTTGTTCATCATCTCATTCTTTCTGGATACCGGCTGAATGAATTCCGGATGAGTGTTGATATGTTCAATCAGTCTGTCTGCGTATTTGCTCATTTTGAAGAAGTATGCTTCTTCCTTGGCAGGTGTTACTTCACGGCCGCAGTCCGGACATTTGCCGTCTACCAGCTGAGATTCTGTAAAGAAAGATTCACAAGGTGTACAGTACATTCCTTCATAATATCCCTTGTAGATATCTCCCTTGTCATACATCTTCTTGAAGATCTTCTGAACCTGTTTTTCATGGTCTTCATCTGTGGTACGGATAAACTTATCATAAGAAGTATCCACCAGATCCCAGATTCTCTTGATCTCTCCTGCTACTTTGTCTACATATTCTTTTGGTGTAATGCCGGCTTCTTCTGCCTTCAGTTCGATCTTCTGGCCATGTTCATCAGTACCTGTCTGTAAAAACACATCATAGCCCTGTGCTCTCTTGTAACGTGCAATGGCATCTGCCAGAATAATCTCGTATGTGTTACCGATATGTGGTTTGCCTGATGCATAAGCAATGGCAGTGGTCATATAAAACTTTTTCTTTTCCATCTTTATTCTCCTTCCATCATAAAAAAACCCATCTTCTCAAACTGAGAAGACAGGTCTGTACCCGTGTTACCACTTCACTTTATCCATACCTCGCAGTATGAACCTCTGCGGGTGCGTCTACACCCCTTCGCTATAACAGGCGATCCCGTCGCAGCCTATATGATACCTGCATAACTGCCCATCACTTTTACAGTTACGGCACTGGTAACTCACAGTCGGTGCGCCGCTCCGAAGCCATGTTCCACTTACCGGCTCATATCCCTCTCAGCCTGCGGGAATTCTCTGTAATGTCCTGTGCAAATGTACTCTCTTCATCTAAGCGTTTTCTTATTACTAAGCTGATATTAGGCTAACACAGGAACCTTTTTCTGTCAAGGCTGGGGTTGTTGTATCTGTTAATTCAATTCTTAATTTTTATATTGCAAAAATCATATCACCAACTGCAGTATATCCTCTATATGTTCTGCAAAATAATCTGCCCCATTCAATTCCCCTTTCTCACCATATCCATACAGACATCCTATAAAAGGGCTTTTGCAGGCTCTGGCACATTCCAGATCCTGTCTCCTGTCTCCGACTACCAGATAAGGGCCACTATATTCCCGGATGATTTTCTGCACAATTTCTGTCTTTGGACGGAATCCGTATGATTCACAGTCATAAAAATGGTCAAACCATCGTTCCATCCCAAATTCCTTCCAGTGTGCCTCACGATATGAAGCTTTACAGTTACTTAAAATCACAAGATGATAACCCCGGTTCTTCAAAGCTGTTAGCATCTCCTCTGCTCCTGGATACCACACTGCCTTATGTTTCCTGATCTGTCTTACCATCAGGTCTCCTACCATCCTGCTTGCCTGCTCTTTATAGCTCTGATCCAGCTCCGGCAAAAATGTATTCCACATTTCCTTACTGTTAAGTCCCAGCCAGCCGGCAATTTCCGCCGAGTCTATCTCCCGTTCTTCTGCAGCCTTCTGTTCTGTCAGCCACTGATAGGTTTCACGAAATGCCGGTTCATAGATTCCAAGGGTATGATGGATTGTTCCATCATAATCGAATATGATCGTTTTTGTCATCATTTATTTCCTGTCTTTTAGAGCTGCTTCATCAGATTGACCATCTCGATTGCAGATAACGCGCAGTCATAACCTTTATTTCCCGCTTTGCTTCCTGCACGCGCAATAGCCTGCTCGATATTCTCAGTCGTGATCACTCCGAATAAAACCGGGATTCCTGTTGCAAGTTCAACCTGTGCAATCCCCTTGGCAGATTCATTGCACACCAGATCATAGTGTGAAGTATCTCCACGGATGACAGCTCCCACACAGATAATTGCATCATATTTTCCTGACTGCGCCATTTTCTGTGCTGTAATCGGAATCTCAAATGCTCCCGGCACCCATGCAGCAGTAATATTCTCTTCTTCTACTCCATGTCTTACCAGTCCGTCGACTGCCCCTCCCAATAATTTATTCACAATGATCTCATTGAATCTCGCTGCCACGATACCAACCTTCATTCCCTCCGGTGCTACTACTTTTCCTTCTACTAAATTGATCTGTCTCATTTTTTCTTCCTCCTGATATCAGCTGTTTTTTATAAATTTATTTCTTTAAAAATATGACCCATCTTTTCCTGCTTCGTCTTCATATACTTCCGGTCATACTTTTGTACCGGAATCTCCAGAGGTACTCTTGCATTGATCTTCAGCCCGAATTCACCAAGTCCATAGACTTTATCTGGATTATTTGTCAGTAATCTTAATGATTTCACTCCAAGATCCGACAGTATCTGTGCCCCGACCCAGTACTCTCTGAGATCCGGTGCAAATCCTAACTTCACATTAGCCTCCACAGTATCGTATCCCTGCTCCTGAAGCGCATATGCTTTGATCTTATTGATCAGTCCGATTCCTCTGCCTTCCTGTCTCATATACAGAATGATTCCTCTGCCTTCTGCTTCTACCTGGCGCATCGCTGTCTGCAGCTGCAGGCCGCAGTCACATCTGAGCGATCCGAATGCATCCCCTGTCAGACACTCTGAATGTACCCGGCAAAGCACATCCTCACCATCTCCTATATCACCTTTTACCAGTGCCAGATGATGCTCTCCTGTAATGTCATTGATATATCCATACATTTTAAAATCACCGTACTGTGTTGGGAGGTTTGCAGCTGCTTCCTCCTTTACATGCTTTTCATGTATTCTTATATAATCCTGCAGATCACGGATCGTAATAAATGTAAGGTTATGTTCTTTTGCCATTTCCCATAACTGTGATGTACGCATCATAGTGCCATCTTCTTTCATAACTTCACAGCACACGCCACATTCTTTCATCCCAGCCAGTCTCATAAGATCTGTTGTTGCCTCTGTATGGCCATTCCGTACCAGAACCCCGCCTTTTCTGGATATAAGCGGAAATACATGTCCCGGTCTTCTGAAATCCTCCGGTTTCGACTCATCATCCACACACTTCATAATGGTATAGGAGCGCTCTGCTGCTGAGATACCGGTCGTTGTATCTGCGTGATCCACTGCCACGGTAAATGCTGTACTGTGATTGTCCGTGTTCTCAGCAACCATCGGCGGAAAATTCAATCTCGCTGCAAGTTCCGCACTCATCGGTGTACAGATAAGACCCTTTGCATAGGTCGCCATGAAATTAATATTTTCCCTGGTCGCAAACTCTGCCGCACATATCAGATCTCCCTCATTTTCTCTGTCCGGATCATCTGTGACCAGAACTATTTTACCTTCCTTAAGATCCCTAAGTGCCTCTTCAATTGTGTTGTACTGATCGTTTTGTGACATACTGTATATCCTCCTGTTCTAAAACCCGAATTCTTCAAGGAACTCCATCGTAATTCCGGATTCTTTTTTCTCTTCTTCGTTTTTTCTGATGCCAAGCAGTTTTTCTACGTATTTTCCGATCACATCATTTTCCAGATTAACCAGATCCCCCTGCACCTTTTCCAAAAGAGTTGTTTCTTCTCCTGTATGTGGAATGACCGACACCTGAAAACCAGCTTCATCAACCCCTGCAACTGTCAGGCTGATCCCATCAATGCAGACTGATCCTTTTTCCACGATCAAATGCAAAATCTGTGGTGATGTCTCAATCGATACCCAGATGGCATTTTCTTCCCGAAGCATGGAACGTATCACGCCAGTCCCATCAATATGGCCGCTTACTATGTGCCCTCCGAATCTGCCATCTGCAGCCATTGCTCGTTCCAGGTTTACCTGGCTTCCGGCCTTGCAGCTGCCAAGACTGCTTCTTCTGATCGTCTCTGCCATCACATCGGCGGTAAATCCATCCGGCTGCATCGACGTAACTGTCAGACACACGCCATTTACGGCAATGCTGTCACCGATCCTTGTCCCTTCCAGGACCTTCCTGGCTTTCACTGCCAGGATCCCTGATTCCCCTGTCAGCTGTATATAACGGACTTTTCCTTTCTCTTCTACGATTCCTGTAAACATGATTCCTCCTACTGTTTTTTCCTACACACCTGACATTTTATCCGGATATCCTCACCGATCTGGCAGATATCTGTACATTTCAGTTCCACTGCTTCAAACGGCAGTTCAACTCCAATGCCTTCTACCGGTGTCTTCCCAGCCACACCGCCAAACAGCTTTGGTGCCACAAAAGCCTGTACTTCCTTTACAATCCCAGCTCGCAGTGCACTGTCATTTAACGTACCGCCTCCCTCCAGGAGGATGCTGTCAATACCTCTGTTTCCAAGATCTGACATCAGCTTCTTAAGGTCTATCTGCTTCTTTTCATCGGGACAGTAAATGGTTTCAACTCCCATAGTATGTAATATTTTTACTTTCTCTTCTGTATTCTTCTGATCTGCATAGGCCACGATCGTCCGATACTTTTCCGCACTTTTTACAATCTGACTGTCCAGCGGGATCCTGAGCTTACTGTCACACACAATTCTGACAGGACTTTTCCAGCCTTCTACCCGGACGTTTAACATCGGATCATCTGCAAGCACAGTTCCAATGCCTGCCATGATCCCCATGTACTGATGCCTCATATGCTGTACTTCTTTTCGTGCAGCTTCTCCGGTGATCCATTTTGATGCCCCTGTTTTCGTTGCGATTTTCCCATCCAGTGTCATGGCATACTTCATCACCACATAAGGAGTCCTCGTAGTAATATAATGAAAAAATACCGGATTCAGCTGATCACATTCTTCTCTCATAAAATCTTCAACTACTGTTACACCGGCTTCCCTTAACATCTGTACACCTTTTCCTGCTACTTTCGGATTCGGATCTCGGGAACCGATCACCACTTTTCTGATCTTCTGTTCAATGATCGCTTCCGTACATGGAGGTGTTTTACCATGATGACAGCAAGGCTCCAGCGTAACATAAATCACCGCACCTTCTGCTGATTCTGTAAGAGAAGCAATTGCATTACGTTCCGCGTGAAGTTCTCCATACTTTTTATGATAACCTTCCCCGATGATCTTTCCGTCTTTTACGATCACTGCTCCTACCATTGGATTGGGATTCGTCCAGCCTTCTCCTTTTTGGGCCAGCTGAATTGCCCGAAGCATATATTCCTGATCCGTCATTTCTATTCCTTCTTTCTTATTCCTGTTCTTTACCCGGGCTACGCCGAGGCTTTTAGACCTGTGCAATCGGATTCACAGACAAGTGAATGGTACAGTTATTTCGAAAACAATGTAACAGATACAAAAAAACCTGCAGAAATATCTGCAGGGTGGAATTGATCTGTTACATATGATCGATAAATGAATGTCTGATTTTCCCATATAAAAAGCTCTGAAATGGATCACCATCTCAGAGCTCTGATACTACATTCATACAAAAAATCAACTGTACTATCATCTTCTTCCATCCAGACTGTACTGTCGGCCCCGGAATCTCACCGGATCATGCCTTTCGGCTCACGGGCTCTACCGCCGGTAGGGAATCTCACCCTGCCCTGAAGATATCTTTTTGTTTATTCTAATACTTTATCTGTTATTTGTAAAGCAGAATTTATATTCTACAACTTTGACGCCATGATTAGTGCGAATTATGTTTACCTTTCAAAACTGTTGTTGTATCTGCTAATTCAATCCATACTTTTTCAAATATTCTGGGTTAATTTTTCTCTTAATAAATTCACCGGAGCCTTCCTGTCCCTTGAACTCACCATTTTCTACAATCACTTTTCCTTTGGAAATGGTCATCACCGGGTATCCTTTTACCTGGAATCCATCATGGAGACAGTAACTGATATTATTATGAAGTACATCTTTGGATAACGTTACTTCTTTTTCCATATCTACCAGAACGATGTCTGCATCTGAGCCTGGTGCAATGATTCCTTTCTGTGGGTAGCATCCGTAGATCTTTGCAATATTCGTACTGGTCAGTTCGCAAACTTTATTAATAGAAATCCGACCTTTTGAGACACCTTCAGAAAGGAGCAGCGGCAGACGGATCTCTATGCCACTTATACCATTTACGACTTTTGTAAAATCCTGCTTCCAGGTTCCATCCTCATTCTTTTCCAGAAATGCTGATTTCTCATCCACATCAAATGTACAGTCATCTGATCCTGTCAGAAGGATTGTTCCATCTTCTAATCCATCCCACAGTTCCGCTGCTTCCCTCGGAGTACGAAGTGGCGGTGAACAGATTGCCAGATGTCCATTTTCTCCTTTATACAAATCATCAAATAATGTCAGGTAATGGGGACCTGTCTCTACATAAATCGGAAGTCCCTTTCCATGGGCACGTCTGGCTGTATCCAATGCTTCCCCATTCGTTGTATGCACTACCAGAAGGGCATTTCCCACATACTCTGCAAAATTTACAGCTCGTGCAAATGCTTCTGCCTCACAAAGTACCGGTTTACATTTTGCAAAATTTACCCAGCTCATGTCATTTGCATCTCTGCATTTCTCAATATTGCTTTCTGCAATGGCATTGCTCTCACAGTGAACCATCGGAAGTCCATTGACCTCTTTTGCCTTTTCAAATACCTTTAACATGGTTTCATCATCACTCATAACGCCTTCTTTTTTATAAGTCATGAACATCTTAAAGGTCGGAATTCCTTCTTCCGCCATTTTCTCAATGTCCGCAAGTGCTTCCGGTGTAGATTCGACAAATTTTCCGTGTACACTGTAATCAATGGCTGATTCTTTCATCTCATCAGCTCTTGCCAGAGCCTGTGCATATGGAGACTGGCCTTTTCCCATATTTGCAAAGTCCATATACATGGTTACTCCGCCAAAAGCGGCACTGACACTCTGCTCATAAAAACTGTTGGCACCCAGACATCCCTGAAACGGAGCCTGACAGTGCATATGCGCTTCAATAACGCCCGGCATTACATATTTTCCTTCTGCGTTGATTGTCCGTACAGCCTCTTTTTCATCATAAGTCCCAAGTCCGACAATCTTTTTTCCCTGAATTGCCACATCACATTTTACTGTGGATGACGGTGATACTACCAGACCATTTTTAATAATCAGATCGTACATAAAACAAGTCCTCCTCTTTATTGCAAAAACAATCTTATTCTTCTGCTTTCAGAATAAAAAAATCCATGAAATGCAGCTTTCTTCTGCTTTTCATGGACCTTTTTGTCTCCGTCTTCTATTGTCTGTTTTTGTCATTATGCACCTTTTTTTCTCATTTGTCCAGCCACTATTATAAATTCGTATCTGTCCAGTACCTTATCGCAATACATTGGGTTCTGATCAGTTACATAAATTCAAATTATTCACATCTTCTTCATATTTCACAGTCATTTTTATGGTACAATGGCAACAGCATACACAACAGGAGTCATACATACTATGGATATGGAATTACGTCCATCTCAGAAGCAGACTGTCACTCACCAGATGATTCAGTCTTCTGAGATTTTACAAATGAATAATATGGAACTGGAAATCTATCTGCAGAATCTGGCATTGGAGAATCCTCTGCTGGATTTTGAGGAACCACCGGAAGAAGATGAACGCAAAAAGGAATGGCTGAATGCTCTGGATGAACAAAACCGTGTTTATGAAAGACAGGAGCGCAGGGATGCATCCGATCCCTGGAATCTGGACACTGCCATGACTGAGACACTGGAAGAGTCTCTTCTTCTTCAGCTGAACAGTCTGAATCTTCCAACTTCAAAAGTTTTTATTCTGAAATATCTCATTCAAAGTCTGGAAAGCAGCGGCTATCTGACTACGCCCTTGGATGAGATTGCTAAAGTCTGCCACTGTTCTCTTACCGAAACTGAGGAAATGCTTTCTGTTTTGCAGACATTGGAACCTGATGGCGTAGGTGCACGAACATTAAGTGAATGTCTGTCCATACAGCTGAAAAAACATTATCCAGATGCGTCACTTGCTCTATCCATCGTCAGTGATTATCTGGATCTTCTCGGTAAGAATCAGATTCCCGCTATTTCACGCATACTGCATCGTTCACAGAAAGATATACTGGAAGCCTGCAGCCTGATTCGCTCCCTGAACCCAAAGCCCGGTTCTTCCTTTGGAGACCGTCATTATATGCCTTATGTCCGCCCTGAGTTGCTCATTATCCGTTTTGATGGTTATTTTGATATCGTTCTGAATGATGCTTCCATTCCATCCATCCGCATGAATGCCTATTATCTGGATCTGTTAAAAACAAATGAAGCTGGCGAAACTGCCAGATATCTGAAAGGGAAAAAAGAAGAACTGGAACAGATCAATGGCAGTATCCGTCATCGTTCTTCCACCCTGCTCTCTCTTGGGAAGCTGATTGTAGAGCATCAGCAGGATTTCTTTCTGAATGGTCCCGGACATCTGCACACTTTCCTGCAGTCCACAGCAGCATCTATTCTGGGTGTACACGAATCTGTCATCAGCCGCGCTGCCAGTGACAAGTATCTGCAGTGTCAGTATGGGGTATTCCCATTATCCTACTTTTTTGTACAAGGTCGGGATGACAAGGAAGAGATCAAGAAAAAGATCCGGAATTTCATCGAAAAAGAAGACAAATCTCATCCTTATTCCGACCAGAGGCTTTCCGATTTGCTGGCCGGACAGGGAATAACTGTTTCCAAGCGTCTTATCACAAAATATCGTACTGCTTTAAACATCCCTCCCGCCGGTGGACGAAAAATCTATTAGCAGTTCCGGACATGCCAAAAGCCGTTTCCGGTTATCCAGGATAACCGAAACGGCTTTTAAAAGGTTATGGCAGCTATATTGTCAGTATTATTTTATACGTAAGCGATACATTCTACTTCTACCAGTCCGCCCAGTGGAAGTTTTGCTACCTGTACGCAGGAACGTGCAGGATAGGTTTCTCCAAAATAAGACTTGTAGATCTCGTTTACTTTAGCGAAATCATTCATGTCTGCCAGAAAGATTGTTGTCTTAACTACCTTACTGAAATCACTTCCTGCTTCTTCCAGAACAGCGCCAAGATTTTTCATGGATCTGTGTGCCTGTGCTTCTACACCTTCCGGAAGTTTGCCAACTGCAGGGTCAATTCCCAGCTGTCCGGAACAATATACCATTCCGTTCACTTTCACTGCCTGTACATATGGTCCTACTGCTCCAGGTGCATTTGTTGTTGCGATAATCTCTTTTGCCATTATTTTACTACCTCTTTTCCTTTTTTCTTCAGAACTGATCCATTTCTTACGCCGGTATGTTCACCATGCTTCACAGCCAGTTCACCATTTACTATAACATATTCTATGCCTTCTGGGTACTGAATCGGATCAGTAAATGTACCTTTATCAATAACTGTATCCGGATTGAAGATACAGATATCTGCATAAGCACCTTCACGGATTTCCCCACGGTCTGTCATATTAAATGCTGTTGCCGGTTTCTTTGTCATTTTATAAACTGCTTCTTCCAGTGTAAGAGCCTTGTCTTCACGCACATATTTTCCCAGGATTCTTGGGAATGCACCATATACACGAGGATGTGGTTTGCCGCCAAGCAGACCGTCTGTGCAGGCATTCATCTCCGGACGTTTCATGAAGAGCTGTACATGTTCTTCTGTTCCGTAGAAGTCTACCATTCCGACTGCATTTTCTTCTTCATACAGAAGATCAAATGTCGCTTCATATGGATCTTTTCCACGAAGTTCTCCAAGCTGTGTCAGGCTTAAGCCTACTGCATCCTGGTTCTTCTCTGTTTTTACGCTGGTTACGAAGATCTTATCCAGACCTGCAAATTCTACAAAGTTATCCCATCCAGGAATACCATGTTCGATATCATAAACCATTTTTTTACGAAGTTCTTTATCTGCCAGACGTTCCAGAACTTTATCTGTTCCGCCGTCATGTACCCATGGAGGAAGAATTACGCCAAGCATAGTGCTTCCTGCCACGTATGGATACTGGTCAAAGGATACATCAATACCTTCTTTTTCTGCTTCTTCCAGAAGACGAACCACATCATCGATCTTATCCCAGTTCTTCTTACCACATACTTTAAAGTGTGAGTAATGAATCTTTACACCGGATTCTCTTCCGATCTTAATAACCTCTTCCATGGAATCCAGAATGGTATCTGCTTCGCTTCTCTGATGAATAACAAATCTTCCATCATATTCTGCTACTACTTTACACATTTCAATAATTTCTTTAGATTCAGAATATGCACATGGCATATAGATCAGACCTGTAGATAAACCAATTGCTCCTGCTTCCATTTCACGTCTGGTAATCTGACGCATCTTTTCCAGTTCTTCTTCATTCGGCAGACGGTTTTCCAGTCCCATTGCTTCCATACGGATATTTCCGTGCGGTACCAGATAACATTCATTTAAACCTGGTTTTACATGTTCCAGCATCTTCAGATATCCTTCTGTTGTCTGATAGTTCCAGTCAATTTCATCACTGTCTCCATCCAGACCTGCCAGGTTCTTTCTCCAAGGGCTGATGTACTGCGGAGGAAGTGGTGCCATAGAAATACCATCCTGTCCCAGCACTTCTGTTGTGATACCCTGCATGATCTTAGGTCTTACTTCCGGATCTACCAGAATCTGAAGGTCACTGTGGCTGTGTGTATCGATAAATCCAGGAGCTACTACCAGCCCTTTTGCATCGATCACTTCCATATCTTCTGTTGTATCAATATTGCCAATTTTTACGATCTTGTCATTTTCCACCAATACATCTGCTTCATAACCAGGCTTTTTCGTTCCGTCTACTACTAAACCACCCTTGATTAATTTTTTCATTTGCTTCACCCATACCTTTCTGTCAAAATTCTGGCAGCTGTCTGCGGATCAGATCTGTGATCCACAGACAACTGACTGTTTTTAATCTTCTTCCAGTTCAAGTTCCGGAGCCGGCGCAACACCCATGCTTCGTTCAATTGCCGATACCACAAAGATGACAATTAAAGCTACGATACCGCCTGGAACCATTGCACTTAATCCCCATGGTGTATGCAGTCCGTAAATCCAGATTGCTGCTACGATGGTTCCGGATACAATAGAGATAAATCCAGCTCTCTGTGTTACGTTCTTGTAGAACAGACCACAGATAAATGCAGCGAACGGACCTGCGCTTCTCAGTGCGAAAGCACCCATCATAACGCTGATAATATTGGATGCTGTTAATGCCACGATCAGACCTACGCCTCCAACGATCACCATAACCACTCTGGAAATCCAGATTTCTTTTGCATCATCCTGTTTTCCGCCATTGATATATGGACGGAATACGTCATTTGTAAACATGGTTGCAGTACCAATCATATTTCCGGATGCGGAACTCATCGTTGCAGCTACCACTGCTGCCAGTACAATACCTGCTACCACTGCCGGTGCAAAGTTCATAGTTGCATCTGCCAGTGCGTTTTTCTGTGGACCACTTGCATATCCATCGATACATACGTAAGCCATCAGACCGATAATTGCCGGAACAATTGCATATACAGCAGACAGAATACCAGCGATCAGAGAACCGAATTTTGCTGATTTTCCATCTTTTGCAGAACAGTATGTCTGAACAATTTCCTGTCCTGTCGGGAATGTCATAAAATACATTGCGATATAACCGATTACGGTAGGTATACCAATCTTTGTCATACTAAGCAGATCCAGAGATGCTCCTGTAGAATCTGTTACTGTTTTTGCTTTTGCGAAAAGTCCTGCAAAACCACCAACCTGCTGATTACCAAGCATAACAAACATAGCTACTGCCATACCGACAGTAATAACAATTACGTGCATCAGATTTGCTGCTGCCACTGACTGGAAACCACCAATCATAGTATAAATAATAACAACTATTGTAATAACAATCGCTGCTGTACGGAAATCCAGCCCGGTTACTACATTAATAATAGATGCTGTTGCAATAATCTGTGCTCCTGTTGCCATGAACAGTGCAGCAATCGAAGTAAATGCGGTAAAAATGTGGGAAGCTTTTCCGTAACGTTTTCCAATGATCTGTGGTACGGTACTTGCCTGTGCTTTACGGAAGTATGGTGCGATAAAAGATACCAGTACGAATCCGATTCCTGCCGCAATTACATACCAGCATGCGGAAATACCATAGCTGTAAACATTGGTTGCTATACCGGTTGTACTTGCACCACCGGTATTTGCTGCGAATAAGGTTCCTGCCAGTACCAGAGGTCCTAAGGACTTTCCTGCCATCAGGAAATCTTCATTACTCTGTTTTGCCTGTTTTGCTGCTTTTCTTTTAGATACTACCAGGCCTAACACAATGGTCAGTGCCATGTATATAAAGATAATAATTAATGCTGTTGTCTGTTTTCCACTCATGTTCATAATCCCTTCTCTTATGTAAAATCCCCGATGTTATTTTAATAATGCTTTCATAACCCCATAATAGCAGTCCGTTACTTTGGTCAGCTGGTCGATTTCGATATATTCATTAACGGTATGTGCCAGATTTTCTTTGGATGGTCCAAGTCCAAAGGTCTTGATTCCAGCTTCACCGGCATAGTGACTTCCGTTTGTACAGAAGTTGTACTGTGTGATCTCCGGTGTATATCCCATGCCTTCCAGTTCTTTCTTTACGTCCTGTACGAACTCGTCTTTTTCGTCATACAGCCATCCCGGGAAGAATCTCTCACCTGTGATTTCGTTTCCTGTGTAGCACTGTTCTTTACCAACTGCATAGGAAACCTTTGCTTTTAACTGAGGATCTTCTGCCATCAGCTTATCCAGCAGTTCCTGAATCGGAGCCAAAACACTTTCTTTGGTTTCACCAACCAGGAGACGGCGGTCATAAGTAGCACGGCAGTATTCCGGCACTACAGATGCTCCAGGATATGGTGCAGATTTAATATCAGTCAGTTCCAGGATGCCATCGCCCAGTACCGGATGGTGTGTTGGTTCCAGAGTGCGGATTGCTTCGATCACTTTTGCCATCTTGTATACTGCGTTGATACCTTTTTCCGGGTTTGCAGAATGGCAAGGTTTTCCGAATGTTTCCAGAACGATTTCTCCGCGTCCTCTCTGTCCGATCTTGATATTCAGCTGAGAAGCTTCACCGATCACTACATAATCCGGTTTTACAAAATTGCTGATTTCACGGGCTGCCACACCTTCAAAACATTCTTCATGTACCACACCGGCTACATAGATTTCTCCGGCAAAGTCTTTTTTGGTATCTTCAGCAAATGCTGCCGCTGCAGTTACAAATCCTGCTACGGCCCCCTTCATATCACTGGTTCCTCTTCCGTAGATCTTACCATCATGAATTTCTGCTGCGAAAGGTGGGTACTGCCATTCTGTTTCATCTGTTACCGGAACGGTATCAATGTGTCCGTCGAAAAGGATCTTTTTACCTGGACGGTTACCTTTGATACATCCGATTACATTACCATATTTATCTACAGTTACAGAATCAAAACCTTTTTTCTTTAACTGTTCTTCCAGAACTCCTGCCACACCGTCTTCATGTCCGGAATAGCTCTGTTTCTGAATCAGATGCTGACATAATTCTACTACTTCTTCCTGTCTTTCTTTGTTTAACATAATGTCCTCCTTTTATGCAAAAATTTTATTTTTCATGTGTACTAGGGTATTTTCCATCCCATACAATGGCTTTATAGTTTTCCTGATCGGTATCTCCTTCTGTGCTGAAGAACAGTACACGGGAGTTTTCATCCAGACCAAGTTCTTTCTTCAGGTCTGCCAGTTCCGGATTCGTCATGATCTCTGCCACACATCCGAATGCTGCTGCTCCGCTCTCTCCGGAGATCACACGGTCATCTCCTTTTACAGGATTACCGAGAATACGCATTCCCTTTGCTGCTACATAGTCCGGGCAGGAGATAAAGTGATCTGCATAATCGGAAAGGATCTTCCATCCAATGCTGCAAGGCTCACCACATGCCAGGCCAGCCATAATGGTATTCATATCACCGGTTACAAAATGACGTTCTCCGTCATTTGCTTCTGCAGTACGATACAGACAGTCTGCCTTGTTTGGTTCTACAATAGTGATCACCGGTCTGTCTTCTCCATAAATTGCAGAAAATAATCCGGTTACAGCACCAGCCATAGATCCAACACCTGCCTGAAGGAAGATGTGGGTCGGTTTCTCAGGAATCTGCTCCTGCGCTTCCAGTCCCATGGTTCCATATCCCTGCATGATCCAGGTTGGAATATCTTCATATCCTTCCCATGCTGTATCCTGCACCATTACCCAGCCTTTCTGCTCTGCCTGACTGTTGGCCAGACGAACTGCTTCATCATAATTCAGGTCTGTGATGCTTGCCTGTGCGCCTTCTGCCTTGATGTTATTCAAACGTTCCAGTGCACTGCCCTTTGGCATATATACTACTGCTTTCTGTTTAAACTGGTTTGCTGTCCATGCCACGCCTCTTCCGTGATTACCATCGGTAGCAGTTACAAAGGTGATATCTCCCAGTTCTTTTCTTGTCTCATCAGAAATCAGTGTTTCATAATTTACTTCTGAGATATCTTTTCCCAGACGGCCTGCCAGATAATTTCCAATGGCATAGCTTCCGCCCAGAACCTTAAATGCATTCAGTCCAAATCTCCAGGATTCGTCTTTTACGTACACATCTTTTAAATCAAGGCATTTTGCTGTTTCTTCCAGATGTGCCAGCGGTGTTGGTGCATACACCGGAAAGCTTTTGTGAAATTCACGGATTTTATGAGCAGATTCCTGGCTAAATAACTTCAGATCACATCCACTTCCATTTTCGTGTTTCCGTGTCACCATCTTAAATGATTCTTTCATTGCTTCCTTCCTTTCTTCTTTTCCGCCGGTTATGTATTCCCGGTCGTTTTTCTCCTTCTGATTATCTATATAGCAATTTTCGTTCCCATCTTTCGAATCTTCCGGAAAAAATTTTATAAAAAAAGATCCGCTAAAAATAAGGGATTTTCATACCCTCTTTTTCATGGATCTTCTTTGTTCCGATCAGTTTTTTCTCATTTTTCTCATTTTGGGAATTTTCTATTCTCAGAATGAGAATTTTTTTCATTGATTCTCATTCTGAGAATTTGTGATTTCTTCCAGTTTTCGATATAACGTTGCCAGACCGATTCCCAGCTGTCTGGCAGCCTCTTTTTTCCCCTGTGTGGTGTTCCCACAGCGTTCAATGGCTTTCCGGATCGCCCAGTACTCCAGTTCTTTCAATGTTAATGGTTCTTCTGATATAATTGAATCTGACCTCTTCGCCTCCACTCCCGGCTTTTGTTCTTCTTCCAGCTTCTTTTTTTCTCCTCGTTCCTGCACTTCCCGTGGAAGAGTTTTCTCATCCAGGATTCCATTCGGTCCCATCATATTCACCATGAATTCTACCACATTTTCCAATTCACGTACATTTCCAGGCCAGGAATATTGTCTCAGACATTCCATTACCGGTTCTGTAATTTTCCAGAAATATTTCTGAAACAGCTTTGCATAATGCATGGCAAAATATTCCGCCAATGGCTGTATGTCATCCACGCGCTCTCTTAACGGTGCGATTTCCAGAGGAATAACATTCAGACGATAATACAGATCTTCCCGGAATTTTTTTTCCTGGATCATCTCCCGCAGATCACGGTTTGTCGCTGCCAGAATCCGCACATCGATGGGAATCACCTGATTCGAGCCAATACGGGTAATTTTACGTTCCTGCAGCACACGCAGAAGCTTTGCCTGCAGATACAATGGCATATCACCTATCTCATCCAGGAAAATCACACCTTTATTGGCCAGTTCAAATTTACCGATTCTTCCATGGGGATCTGCACCGGTAAATGCTCCCTTGACATAACCGAACAGTTCTGACTCCAGCAATGCTTCCGGTATTGCCGCACAGTTAATCGCTACAAATCTTCCTGACCGTCGGCTGCTGGCATTCCAGATAGCCGTTGCCACCATCTCTTTTCCGGTTCCGCTTTCTCCTGTAATCAGCACGGTAGAACTGCTCTGCGCCACCTGCATGATTTCCTGCTTCATTTTACGTGTTCTGTCACTGTCACCTATAATATTGCTGCAGTCCAGCGTGTGCACAGTAGAAGTCATCTCATAATATTTTTTCTGTATTGCCTTACTGTTTTCAAACAGAAGCAGTTTTGCATATCTGCCTTCCTGACGTGACAGGTCATACAGGTGTCCCATAATAGAAAACCCCCGGTCACCGATTTTCATTTTATATTCATTACGATAATTCATGTGGTCACCGGTAGCTTCTATTTCCACATAACTTCCTTCCGGCATCTCCAGTTCCAGCTGCTTCTTGGCAGCTTCGTTCGCCGTCGTGATCACATAATCTGCACCGATAATCATAATTCCCTGCTCAATATGTCCAATGGTACAGTCCAGTGTATCCAGCAGCTGGTTTTTGTTATCCAGTTCCCGATATTCTTTTGCCTTTGCCGTGATAAAATCTGCGATCTGTTCCAGGAAATCCAGATAAAGCTGTTCATCCTGCAGGATGCGCTCTTTCTGCTCCCTGCTGCTTCCCACCAGTCCGATAATTCCAATGATTTCTATTCCCATCCGTACCGGCATAGAAATCTCAATCTCTTCCTGACAGTCATTGCAATGTGGACAGTTCTGGCAAATCATTTCTTTTCCCGGTTCATAAATGATCTGTCTTCTGCCGGTTTTCAACACCTGACGATATACATATCCCTCTGCTGACATATCCTCATTTACTTTCTTACTGAACATTCCGGTTCCAGCCACACGATACAGCCGGTTATCTACTACTTCCACATCTACACGGGATATCTTCGATAGTACCTCTGCATACTTTGCTACTGTATCTTGAATTTTTAATAAAATACTCTCCATGAAAAGCCTCTTTCGTGTCCATCTGTTATACGCTTCATTTTATCAAAACCATTCTTCTTCCGCAAGGTATACACATTTTTATTCTCTTCTTGTTGCAGAATGTTTTTCTTTTCTTTATACTGGAAGAAGTGAACCCTGTTTTCTTTCAGGCTTGTCATAAAATTATGGGAGAGAGATGTCATGAATTTTACTAAAGATAAACTATTTGATTTTTTAAAAGAAGGAATCTGGAAATGCATTGCCAGAATAGGTATTTTGGTACGATGGATTGTTCTGGCCGGTGCAACCGGTGTCGTTCTGGGTCTGATCGGTGGTGCTTTTGCAAGATGCATTACAATAGTAACCGGATTTCGTACTGCACATCCATGGATGCTGTACCTGCTGCCGATTGCCGGACTGGCTATCGTAGCCATGTATCAGCTGGATCCATCCCGAAGCGGAACGAATCGAATTCTGGAAGGTATCTCTGGCGGCAAGTATGTACCGCTTCGTATGGCTCCTCTGATTATGATCTCTACGATTCTGACACATGCCTTTGGCGGTTCTGCCGGCAGAGAAGGAGCTGCCCTGCAGCTTGGCGGCAGTATCGGCGGAACGCTCGGCAAATGGATCAAAATGGATGAATATGACCAGAAAATTATGATCATGTGTGGCATGAGTGCTGCTTTTTCTGCTTTGTTCGGTACCCCACTGACAGCTACTATTTTTTCCATGGAAGTGGTCAGTGTCGGTATCATGCAGTATGCTGCTCTGGTACCATGCTCTATTGCAGCATTGACTGCAAAAGAGATGGCCATCCTGGTCGGTGCAGAGGGTGAACATTTTACCATTCCCTCCAACATTCCCCTGGATGTCCGAAATATTACCCTGGTCATTATCCTGGCTTTACTCTGCGCTGCTGTCAGCATCTTGTTCTGTTCCATCCTGCATCGCACGGAACATCTTTATCAGCAGCATGTACCAAACGAATGGATCCGTGTAGTCTCTGGTGCTCTTCTGATTATCCTGCTGACAAAACTTCTTCATACTACCGATTATCTTGGTGCCGGTATGAATATCATTGCAAATGCCATCGCCGGTGAAGTGGTTCCTACCGCTTTTCTGTTGAAAATAATTTTTACTGCCATCACACTGGGATGCGGATTTAAAGGCGGAGAGATTGTACCAACTCTGTTTGTTGGTGCAACTTTCGGATGTATCTTCGGTCAACTGACCGGATTTTCTCCATCGCTGGCCGCTGCCTGTGGTATGGTTTCCATATTCTGCGGTGTGACCAACTGTCCAATCAGCAGTCTGTTCCTCAGTTTTGAATTGTTCGGTTTTGACTGCATGCCCTTTTTCCTGCTGGCCATCGGTATCGGCTATCTGGAATCCGGATACTTTGGACTGTATCACAGTCAGAAAATCCTTTATTCCAAGACCAAACTTCAGTTTATCAATACCCGCACCAAGGAATAAACTATTGGGGTTGAACACGGCAAGAAGGTCTCTGCATGATTCATGCCATAAAAACAAGGAGATTTCGACAACTTTTCTTCTGTCGTAATCTCCTTGTCTGCTGTCAACAGTAACTATTTTTTACACTTCCAGAACCACTGCCTGATATCCTTTCAGACAAAGTTCTCTTCCATCAAGTTCCCATTCCATGCAATTGTTGAGCAATACATTCTTTACATCTTCCTTCAGCATAACACTCTGTGATTCTTTCTGATAATTGGCAATCACCAGCAGTGTCTGCTCATCAGTCTGACGGTAAAAAGCCATCAGGTTGGTATGATCTGTCCATACAGGAACGGTTTTTCCCCACACAATCGTATCTTTATATTTCGGATTTTTACGAAGCTGAATCAAACTACGGTAATATTGATACACAGAATGTTCATCATTATGCTGTGCTGCCAGATTGATCTTTTTATAATCTGGGTTGTTCATCAGCCATGGTTCGCCCGTAGTGAATCCTGCATGCTCGGTATCATCCCAGGAAAATGGTACTCTGGCATTATCTCGGCTCATTTTTTTCACTGCTTCCAGCGCTTCCTTTGAAGATAAGCCTGCCTGTAATGCTACCTGATATTCATCAAGAGTCATCACATCGTCTATCTGCTCAATAGATGTAAAGTTCACATTTTCCATACCGATTTCCTGTCCCTGATAAATAAACGGAATACCACGCACCATAAAATGAAGTGTCGCCAGCATTTTTTTAGAGGTATCGTTCACATCCCCCTCAGGAAGATAATGGCTTACTCCTCTCGGCTGATCGTGATTTTCAATAATATTTGATAAAAATCCTACATTCCATGCCTTTTCCTGACTGGTGAATATCGTATCCCGATACTCATTTGCTGTAATATGCGGTCTGTCATACCATCCTTTTTCGCTGGCTCCGCAGATAGCGGTACTCATATCAAACATGGTAGAAAAATAGCCGTCATCTCCGATAAATTCCGGCAGAGTATCTTCATGTTCATCAAAAACTTCCCCTACGCTGAACGCATCATACTTTGCAAAGGTGCGATCACGCAGTTCCGTCAGGAAATCATGACAGCTTACTTCTTTCAACATATTTCCCACATAACTCAGCCCATCATCCCGATCTACCGGATAGTCCTTCCACGGCAAAGATTTCTTTATATTGATAATTGCATCAATACGAAATCCAGCCAGCCCTTTCTCCAGCCACCAGTTCACCATCGTAAAGATCTCTTCCCGTACTTCCGGATTCTCCCAGTTCAGATCTGGCTGCTTCTTATGGAACAGATGCAGATAATATTTGTCCGGATGTCCCGGCAGAGGTTCCCAGCAGCTTCCGCCAAAATAACTGCGTATATTGGATGGCAATTTGCCATCCTTTACATCCTCTATGTAAAAATACTTTCCATATTTCCCGTCCGGATCCTCACATGCTTTTTTGAACCATTCATGTTCATCGGAACAATGATTGACTACCAGATCCATGACGATACCAATATTTCTTTTCTTTGCTTCTGCCAAAAGCAGATCCATGTCATCCATATTTCCGAATAATGGATCTATATTATAATAGTCCGATATATCATATCCCTGATCTGCCATCGGTGAACAATAGATGGGAGAAATCCATACCAGATCGATCCCCAGTTCTTTTAAATAATCCAGCTTACTGATGATTCCTTTCAGGTCTCCTACACCATCTCCATTGGTATCACAAAAACTTTTTGGATAGATCTGATATGCTACCTTTTCATGCCACCACTTTTTCTTCATAAGTTTCTCCTCATTATTTCAACACATCCTGGTACACACGCAGCACATTTTTATAAAATATCTTATCTGCGTCATCTTCTGAAAATCCACTTTTTACCAATACTTCATACAATTGCTGTACACCGGATGCGTTTCCAAATTCCACTGGATTATTGATTCCATCAAAATCACTTCCAAGACCACAGACCTCTATTCCGCCTATATTTACAATGTGTTTTATATGACGCACCATGTCTTCCATTCTGCTTATCTTTTTTGTCTGTTTTCCGGCGTCCATAAAGAGCGAAGTATCTGCCGACAATGCGGTTGGTTTGTCAGACTCTGTCAGAAAATCATGACAGTAATTCAGTCCCATTACTCCACCCCGGTCTGCCAGCGCACGAATCATATCATCTGTCAGATTCCTGCATACATTACACTCACTGGCCGCATCTGAATGACTGGCGACAAATGGCTGCGTTGTATGATGCAGTACATCCCAGAATCCGCCATCTGATAAATGTGACACGTCCACGATCATTCCCAGCCGTTCCATCTCCTGAATCATTTCGATACCGAATTCTGTCAGTCCTTTGGAATTTCTCTTGTGGAACAGTGGTGTTCCTGCTTCATCTGTAGTAAGATTTGGCACACCAATTTCGTTTTCATAATTCCAGGTCAGCGCAATCATCCGTACTCCTAAACGATAAAACGTACGAAGCAATGACAGCTGACCTTTTACTACGCAGCCTTCTTCCAAAGTCAGCATAGCACTCATTTTTCCATTTTTCTGATTTTTGACAATGTCTTCATAAGAAAATACCGGTGCAATCCAGTCATTATTTTCGTTCAGTTCCTGATAATAGCAGTCTATCATCCCGAGTGCTGTCTCCAGTGGGTTCTCTTCCTCGCCCTTATCTACAAACATTGCAAAATTCTGCAGCAGATATCCACCCTGCTTCATCTTCTGTAAATCAATACAGAGATTGTTTGATAACAATCTCTGTGTTTCTTTCTGATTCTGTGTACGATAAATCTGTGCTATCGTATCACAATGCATGTCAATTACATTCATCCGTAATACCTTCCATACCACATTGTAATATCTTTAATTTTCTGAATCAGCTCTTTGCTGAACTCATCTTTTTTCAATCTCCACTTCCAATTCTGTCCAAGTGTGGATGGCTGATTCATTCTCGCTTCATTACCATATCCAAGATAATCCTGAATTGGAATCACACATAGTTTTGATACGCTTTGCATCGCAGTGCAAATCATATCCCAGTAAATCTCCGTATCTTTATCTCTCTCATTGTTCAGATAGTTTCGCACCATCTGGCGTTCCTTAGGTAAAATATCCTTAAACCATCCTGTCAATGTCTCGTTATCATGCGTCCCTGTATACACTACACTGTTCTCAGTATAATTATGCGGCAAATAATCATTGGCACTTCCGGTATCTCTGGAATCAAAAGCAAATTCTAATACTTTCATGCCTGGAAAACCAGTATCTCTTACCAGTTTTCTCACAGAGTCCGTAACATATCCAAGATCTTCTGCGATGACCTCTTTCTCGCCCAGACACTCTTTGATTCTCCAGAAAAGCTCCATTCCCGGTCCCTTCTCCCAGTGTCCGTTTCTTGCGGTCTTTTCTCCATACGGAATTGAAAAATATTCATCAAATCCACGAAAATGATCTATTCTTACCACATCATACAACTGATAACAATAGGACAAACGGCGTATCCACCATGCATATCCTGTTGCTCTGTGATAATCCCACCGATACAATGGGTTTCCCCATAACTGCCCATCTGCTGCAAATCCATCCGGTGGACATCCTGCTACTGCAGATGGCAGATTTTCATCATCTAACTGAAACAGCTCAGGATTAGCCCAGGTATCTGCACTGTCATAGGCCACATAAATTGGAATATCTCCAATGATACGCACATTTTTTTTATGGGCATATTCTTTTAGCCGGTTCCACTGGCTGGTAAATACGAACTGAATGTATTCATAAAATTCTATCTCATAATACAGCTCTTTCTGGTAATAATCCATGGCATAACCCCAGCGTTTCCGAATATCTTCCGGCCACTGATCCCAGCTTTTTCCTCCAAAAAAGGCTTTCACTGCCATAAATATAGCATAGTCCCTGACCCAATAACTGTTTTCTTCCATAAATTTATGAAATTCCGGATTCTGGCTGATATTGCTTCTCTCATATGCTTTTCGCAAAAGCGGAAATCTGGCTTCATAAAGTTTTCCATAGTCCACATATCTGTCATCATCGCCAAAATCTGCCTGAGCACACTCTTTTTCTGTCAGTGTTCCCTCTTCAATCAGTTCTTCCAGACTGATAAAATACGGATTTCCAGCAAAAGTAGAAAAAGACTGATACGGCGAATCACCGTAGCTGGTCGGTCCCAAAGGAAGTATCTGCCAGTATTTCTGACCAGCCTCATTTAACTGGTCAATAAATTGATATGCACTCTTCGAAAAACATCCTATGCCGTATTTTGATGGGAGACTACTGACTGGAAGCAGTATTCCACTTGCTCTCATAGTTTGCTCCTCCTTCATTTTCCCTTATATTTCTGACTGACTGTCCTTCAATCAACTGCCCTTCGAACACAAGATGTCTGCTCTTATGCTTCTTACGAATCAAGTCCAATAACATCCGAATCGTCGCTTCTGCCATTTCATCTACCGGCTGTCGAATCGTTGTAATCGAAGGATTATAATATTGCGCTACATCCATTCCGTCAAATCCCACTATAGAATACTGATCCGGGATTTTTCCGCCATGATCCAGAATGGCTTTACAGGCTCCTACTGCCATTCGGTCAGACATAGCAAATAATGCTGTAAACTCTTTCCCTTTTTTCAGAAGTTCATCTGTCATCTCGTATCCGGCTTCCATACTGTAGGTCGCAAGATTACCGTTAACATAACAGATCAAATCTTCATCAATCTGTATATGATTCTGTTCCAGTGCCTTACGGTATCCCTGAAGACGAAGCCAGCCAATGCTCTCATCATCTTTTCTGGATCCGACTACCGCAATGCGCTTATGACCATTTTGAATCAGATAATTGACAATCCGATAACTCTCCTTTATATCATCAACCGAAACTGATGCATACTCCTGACGTTCGTCTTCTTCTACCAGGCTAATCGTACTTAATACAAATGGAATGGACATCTGCCTCAGTTTCTCTTCAGAATGTGAAAAATATCCACCGAGAAAAATAATACCCCTCAGACGTTTTTCTTTTTCCAGTTCAATTGCAACTGTAACCTCATCCTGATTATCATCTACATGCTGAAGAACCAGTTCATATTTTTCCTTCTGAGTTACCTGCTCAATCACCTTAATCATGCGGTTAAACAGTGGGTTACTGATTCCTTTTACCAGCACAGCAATTGCTTTTGCATCTGTCCGCTTCAGGTTTCTTGCACTGTTATTCGGCACATAGTTGTTCTGCTCAATTACCTGCATAATCATATCCTTTGTTTCCCTGTTAATATCCGGATGATTATTCATTGCCCTTGAGACCGTACTGACTCCCACGCCGCATATCTGTGCAATATCTTTAATCGTTACGTTTCCCATTGTTCTGACCTCATTTCTTTCAAGAATACCCGTCTTATGCCTACATTTCACCCAGTCTGCCGGGAACCCTTCTTTTCTCTTATATGTGGCCGTACATTATCCTGTAAATATTGGTACTAGCCCTTCACTGCACCTGCTACCACACCTTCAATAATATACTTCTGGCAGAACAGATAGAATATAATAATTGGGATAATTGCAAGCACCAGCGCTCCCATCATAGCTCCCATATCCACAGAACCATATCCACCTTTCAGATACTGTACTGCAATCGGTATGGTCTTATATTTCCTGATATCCAATACCAGATATGGAAGAAGATAATCATTCCAGATCCACATTGCCTGAAGAATTGTTACAGTAATACAAGTTGGTTTCAAAATCGGAAGCACGACCTGGAAAAATGTCTGAAGCGGTGTACATCCATCAATCATGGCTGCCTCTTCGATCTCCAGTGGTATGGATTTTACAAAGCCCACAAACATAAATACGGACAATCCTGCCCCAAAGCCCAAATACACAACGATTATACCAACCGGATTGTTCAAATGCAATATATTTGCAATTTTCGACAACGTAAACATTACCATCTGGAATGGAACAATCATGGAAAACAGACACAGATAGTAGATCGTATTGGTTGCCGCATTTTTCACTCTGCAAATATACCATGCGCACATGGAAGTACACAGAATAATAGCTGCCACGGAAAATACGGTTATAAACAGAGACCATCCAAAAGCCTGGATAAATCCGGTTTTTTCAATTCCTTTTATATAGTTGTCCCATCCGACAAAAATCTTCCCCTGCGGAATGGAAAACGGTTCCCTGCTGATATATGCTTTTTTCTTAAAAGAGTTCAGCACTACCAGAAAAATCGGATATACATATGCAATCGAAATAATTGTAAAAATAACGGTCAGCAATGTACCGTGTTTTGCTTTTCTTGCATTCATTACTGCTGTACCTCCTTTGTTCTGGTCAGGATATTCTGCGTAATGGCAATGGCTGCCACAAGGATAAAGAACAGAACTGCTTTCGCCTGTCCCACACCTTCATATCCGGTTCGTCCATAGAATGTGTTATAAATATTCAGTGCCAGCATTTCTGACATCTTGGATGGTGCACCGTCTGTCAATGCCAGGTTCTGGTCAAATAATTTGAATCCATTGGTCAGTGTCAGGAATGTACAGATTGTAATGGAAGGCATCACCATCGGAATGGTGACATTCTTCAGGATCTGACGATTGTTGGCTCCGTCAATTTTTGCTGCTTCAATCAGTTCTCCCGGGATATTCTGAATACCGGAAATATAAATAATCATCATATAACCGATCTGCTGCCAGCACATCAAAATAACCAGACCCCAGAATCCATAAACAGAAGAATAGGTCAGGGTTTTCTGAAAATGTGCCAAAATACCATTTAATAACAGCTGCCATACATAACCCAGGATGATACCACCAATCAGGTTTGGCATAAAGAACACGGTTCTGAAAATATTCGTTCCTTTAATTTTCTTTGTCAGGAACATCGCAACTGTAAATGCCAGAATATTAATCAGCAATACAGAGACTACTGTAAAAAGTGCCGTATACCACAGTGAATGCAAAAATGGATCCGATGCATCTCCCCAGATCTTCGCATAATTGGAAAGCCCTACCCACTTTGCATCTGTTACGGTTGTGAATTTACAAAACGAAAGATAGATACCCAAAATAAACGGTGCAACAAATCCAATTGTAAATGCCAGCATTGTCGGTAATACAAATATCGGCCAATATCTTTTAATTGCCTTATCCATAATTTTTCCCTTCTTCTTGATCAGAAAAGGATGAGCGAAGCATCGCTCACCCTTTTTAAATTCTACTGTTTATTTTTCTGTCTTTATCAGTTAAAAATTATTCTGCATTTGCTGCTGCATATTCTGTAGCCCATCCGTCAACGAATGCTGTTACAACGCCGTCCCATTCTCCTGTACCCTGAGCGTACTCAAGAAGTGCACTTCCAACACCATTTTTCCAGTTTTCAGATGGCATGGTAGTGAAGCACCATGTTACAGATGTCTTTCCGTCTTCTACATATTTTGCTGCTTCATTTACCAGAACGTTGTCTGCTGCATAATCATCACCGAAAGTGGTGAATGGTGTTGCAAATCCCATATCTTTACTGATTGCTGTTCTTCCTTCATCACTTGTAATACACCATGTCAGGAAATCAACTGTAGCCTGAATATCTTCTTCAGATGCTTTTGCATTTACACACCAGTAGTTTTCAGATCCTGTACAAAGTCCCTGATTTTCTTCTCCTTCAACTCCAATGTAAATTGGAAGCATACCAAGGTCATCTTCAGTCAGGTCTCCTTCTTCCAGGATTCCACTGGTCTCCCATGTACCATTCTGATAGAATACTGCTTCACCAAGCGCAAATTCTGCACGTGCATCTTCTGCTGTCTTGCTGGAAATCATACTTGGCTCACAGGTTGCATTGTTGATGTACAGATCCCAGATATTCTTGTAATTGTCAAGATAGGTACCTTTGATGGCATCTGTGGATGTGATTCCGTCTGCCTTGTATTCATAATAGATTGGCAGGTTTGCCAGATGAGTCTTGAATCTCCAGTCGGATGAAGAATCCATACCTGCAGATGTGAATGCACCTTCAATACCCAGGTCATCTTTCTTTGCTGTAATATCTTCTACAACTGCCTTTAATGTATCAAAGTTGTTGATTTCATCAACAGATGTTACAACAGCGCCGTCTGTCTCAAAGTATTCATTCAGTAATGCCTTGTTGTAGATCAGACCATATGTCTCGATCTTGTAAGCGATACCGGATACGGAACCATCTTCATTAATCAGAGCAAAGTCATCACTTGCAAGATTCTTATATATATCTGTATCTTTCAGGTCATAGCAGTAATCTTTCCATGTAGCAAGACCAACCGGTCCGTTTACCTGAAACAGTGTCGGTGCTTCGCTTTTATCCATTTCTGATTTCAATGTAGATTCATATGTTCCGGATGCTGCTGTGACAACCTGTACTTCTGTTCCTGTTTCTTCTGAATACTTCTCAGCAAGTGCTTCCCACTGGTCTGCTACTTCCGGAGCAAAGTTCAGATAATATACTTTTCCGCCATCTGCGCTGGCTGACATTGCAAATGCACTTGCCATAATTGCTGCTGATACTGCTACTTTCGTTAATTTTTTCATGTTCCTTCTCCTTTTCTTTTTATGCCGCTTTATTTTTTTATGCTATTTCTTACAAATGCTGTATGGCTCTGTCCTCCGTCTGTCGTCTTGCGATTATAGAAAACGGCGCTTCCAACCGGACCTGTTGTATCTGTCTGCTTTCCTCCTACATTTATAACTGCAGTTTTTCCAGACACTGTTCCATTGACCACACTATGCACCTCTGCCAGTTGATATCGTGCCGTCTGTTCTTCTGATACTGTATATGTTCCGGCAAATACTTTAAAGACAGCTGTCAATGATGCCTTTGTTCCCGTTCCAACACCTGTTTTTGTAAACTCCACCGTATCATAATATGTATGCATATTTCCAAGTACATCCTTTCCCGTTACTTTAAATGTAAATATAGGATTCCCATGTGCCCATACAATATCTGCATTATCAATTTCCTTGGTTACTTTGATCGTACTGTACAGTCTTTTATTCACAAACGACAGTTCAGCGCTTCCTTTCTTGTTTTCCTGATCAAGGTAGTTTATTTTTGCAATCTGTGCCTTTTCATTCAATGCATACCCTCTTGGTGCTGTGATCTCCGTTACCGTATAGGTCCCCGGATGCAGGCTTTCAGAAACAGCTTTTCCATCCTTTCCGGTTGTTATGGTTCCTACTACCGCTCCGGCCTTAAAAAGCACTTTCCCTGACAGCGATGTAATATTATCCTTGGCTGCTATCTGATATTGTGCTCCGGATAATAGCTCCTCTTTTTCATTCTTTTTGTATACAGTTATCACTGGCAGTTTTCTGGATGCGATGGTAGTTACTGTATTAGTTGCCGTGTAAGATGATGCATTACCGCGTTTTACTCTCACACTTCCTTTATTACTTACAGTATAAATATCCTTCCCGGATGATGCCTGATACACTGGTTCTATTTCTGTCGGATCCATTTTTACCTTAAATGTTATGCGATAGGTATATCCATAAAAATCATTCAGATTTAATGCATCTGCTGCTGCTTCTACCCTGACGACGTCATTTTCTGTACTGATTGTAAACCAACTGGTCTTGTTTTTCCCATCCTCTAATCTGCTGACTTTCAATCCGCTGACATAATCCACACCACTTGGAAGTGTATCTGCTAATACCAGCGAGGAAAACTTATATGCCGGAATCGTATCCAATACTGTATAATCAATTGCGTAATAATATGCACCTGTTATACTCGATATTTCCAGGCTTTTCCCCCACCTGCTGTTATCATCTGAAACTCTTTTAACAGGATTCTGAAGTTCCGGTGCCACATTATCCTTACTGAAAATGGAAACCACTCCATAAGACCCATTTCCTCCATAACTTCCGTCACCGATGGTAGTATTCGTAGAAAACACATGGAAATGATCCCATCTGGTAGATTCTGCTGTTGTACCGTTATTATAGTACCCATACGCAAATGAAAAATCTGATGTTGTCATTTCCCATACTGCACATGCCTGTGGTGTATCCAGATCCTTTGCTGATGTTCCAAATTTTCCTTCCACATAAGTAAAACCTGATACTCCTGCAACCGTTACTCCGTTCTTTGCCCTTAGCCAGTCATCTGCTCCGGTATAATAATAACGATGATCCATTGTACCGTTATTCTGCTTTATTCCCACAAACTGTGCATCATCTATATCCCACACCGGAATCTTGACTTTTATTTTTGCCTCTGTAGATGTTCCTGCTTCTAATATCTGGCAACGGATAACCATGGGACCCTGACGGTCAAATCCAAACTTTAACTGGTTTTTATAAAAACCTGCAAATGGATATACTGTTTTTCCACTCTTAGGTAATGAAGTTTTCCGATAGGATTGAATGGTGAATTTCATATCGTACCACTTACCGGTTTTATAATCATAAATAACGTTATAATATCTGGCTCCGTGACTGGTTCTGTCCGCTAATTGATCCTGTAGAGGGAGCCAGTACAGACAATACTTTTGTGCTATACTTCCCTGAATCCATTTCCCAGAAACAGTGGAACCTCCTATTATTTTCAGTGATGATTTTCCTGCATAAAACCTGGCCGAAAGATAATCAGATGTTGCATTACTGCCGTTACTCCATCCAGATACTTTTGAAATATTCTCTGTAGCTAACTGTCCTTCATCTGCCACCAGCATTTCTGTCTGACTGTTCATATAATCTGCCAGCTTCATCACATACCTGACAAATTCACTGTCTTCATCATGTTCTTCCACCGCTTTTTCCAGATTCTTCTCTTTTGATCCACATTCACAAAGTTCTTTATGAATCAGTACTACTACTTCACAGTCATCATGAAGCATTCCTTTTTCTCCTGCTTCTGCCATACATCCGCTACACGCCGCATGAAATGCTTCCCATACACCATTACAGGATACCTCATGTTTTGTAATGGACTTTTCCTGACTTCCGCAATCGCACACTTCTTCCAATGCATTATAAAAGACCGGACAATTCCATGCATGAGCAAATCCATTTTTCTCTGTGCTGCCACACGAACAGTTCTGTTTCTCCTTATCTGACAGTTGTACCAGTGTATACAATCCACATTTTTCAGCTCCGGTAGCAACAGCAAGACATTCTTTCTCCTTATTGCAGTATACCTCGCTGTCCTCGCTTACCCTGACATAACCAGATTCATGTCGTCCAATCTTGCTTACATGCTGACCTGTCTCCTGCTGCTCAGCAACATTGTGATCATAAATATTCACATATACCTGCACATCTTCCGGTAACTTCAGTTCCGTTCCTGTTTTGTCCAGAATTTTAAAGTAATATGGATACAGATACTGTATGTACTCTGAAACTTCTGAATTCTCAGCTTCATCACCGTATTCTTTCCAGATTTCATCTTTCCAGTCAGCCTTCAGCCCATTCAAAAATGCATCATATTTCCATTCCCCACTGTCTTTTCCATATACCTTTTCCAGTTCTGTTCCCGCATACAGAATCAGTTCTGTTCCATCCGGAAATGCATGATTCTCCGGTGCAAGAATGGTCATATCCATAATTTCAGATTTTGCAGTCAAGACCCCCATCCCATGCTCTGCATCCATTTCGTCGAAGCTCTCTTTTTCGGTTATCTCTTCCGATTCACATTCTTCTTTTTTTATTTCAGACTCTGTATCCGGCATCAATTCTTCCGGATATTCTGTTATATTTTCCGTGTCTGTCTCTGGCAGTATTTTCTCCGTTTCCTGAGAT
The DNA here is from genome assembly GCA_900544685.1 of uncultured Lachnospiraceae bacterium. Taxonomy (GTDB): domain Bacteria; phylum Bacillota; class Clostridia; order Lachnospirales; family Lachnospiraceae; genus Marvinbryantia. The sequence goes on from UQWA01000022.1 coordinate 35,215, forward strand.
GCCACTGTGTCTTCTTCGCTAATGAATTCTGTAGCAGGCTCTGTATTTTCCTGATCCTTTTCTTCGTTGCATATCTCTGTCTCTGCTTTCTGCATTTCCGTTGTTGCTTCTGAACCTGCATCCGTCTCTGTTTCCAGTTCTGTACCTGCTGTCAGGATAGTATTTTCTGTCATAAGCTCTGTTGATGCTTCTGTCATCATTTCCGTTGCTGTCTCCGCTGCCGCTGCAACCGAAGATGCTGCCATCAATACCGCCAGAAAACTGATTCCTAAATTCTGAAACAGATTTCTTTTTCTCATATTCATCCTCCTTCCTGTTACTTCTGATTACTCAGATAAATCTGATAAAGATCTTTCATTCCAGTTCCTGCCGGTGCAATGTTTTTTTGTATTGCTTTCGCTGTTACTCTGATTTGATATACTTCCTTATCATTCAAACTGCCTTCCAGATAAGGCACCATAGTAACACTGTCAAATAGCGTACCCGTCTGCTTTGTTGGAGCTACCATTTCTTTCCATCCATAGACATAACACATATCATTTCCTGTCCTGGTCTTTTCTATCAGTTCCCATCCAGCATTAATCCGAAAACGGAACAATTCTGTTTCTCCTTCAGGCTGCTTTCTTTTCGTATTTTCATCCACCAGTGATATTCTGCGAATCGGAATATTTACTTCCAGAAACATCCAGGAATCCAGCGTTCCCGTATTTTTTACCAGCGGGTTTTTCGTTCTGCTCTCTTCAGGCAGTACTGATTCACCTGATTTTTCCTGCCAGCCTGGTTCTTTCACTTCCACAGTCAATTTCCCAGGTGCCAGAACATTTTTCAGACTGTCTGTTATCCTCGTCAGATAGGCTCCCGTTGTTGTAGCAGATGCAGTAAATATTACTGCACCCGCCATCATTCCTAAAATGATTCTTCCTTTCTTTTCTCTGATAAACATTATTCTCCCTTCTGCTGCTTATTTATCTCTTTTAAGAAAATGGCAGCCTTTTCCGGCTGAGGTAAATCATATGAACTCCGGATACTGCAATCTTCGCTGCTATCATCCACAGGAAAACTGCCATTAAAAACAGCTTACCGCTTAGAGTTGCCGCCATAAGTGCCAGATATCCCAGTCCTGGCATCACATGTTTTACCTCTCCACGAACAGTATCTCTGGTAATCCATACTGGATCTGCATCTTTATTGGCGTCTCCTTTTGTCTGTAACAATCCATTCTTTTCATCAATTTTTTCTACTCTGTGAGTAACGATGGTTCTCCCCTGGTTCATGGAAAATGTAATCACATCTCCTGGTTCCAGACTCTGAAATGGCACTTGTTTTACATAAATTACATCTCCTGTATGAATCTCTGGTTCCATGCTGCCACTTGTGACAGCATAGATCTGAAATCCCCACAGCTTGGGCACAGACAACAGCATCCCCATCAATATAAATGCTGCCATCAGCAAATCCAGAATCCCTTTGATCAGTTTCATACTAATTCCTCCTGCTGTAGTTTCTCTCCAGCACGAAAGCTCCTGCCAGAAACAGTGCACTGAACCCAAGCAGTGCAATCCACATTCCAAGCTCTGTCCTATCTCCGGTCTGAACCACACTGCCGGAAGCAACTGTTTTTCCGTCTTCTCCTTTAGCAGTAAATACCCAGCGCACCTTACCCGTCAGCTTGTTAAACTTATTGTCCATCTCATCAGACAATGCCAGTTTTACCTGCAATGTGCTGTTGGCTTTCGCTTTCCATGTTCCAAGATAAATATCTTCTCTCATATTGCTGCCTTGTCCGGACAGATTGCCTGATACTGGTCCATAATATACTCTCCCCTGATCTCCGGTAATTTCAATCATGGCATATTTTTCAAGAAGCTCTTTTACCAGTTCACCGGTCTGACTGTTTTCTACACTCTGTAACATATTTTCTGCCCTTAGATAAAGCTGTATCTCATCTTCGGAACGGTTTTCCAGTAGAATACTCTGCGCTCTTGCACAGCCTGGAACCAGATTTTTAAAGGATGCAAACAAGTCTGTATCCTTCTCTGTCATCTGGAATCCATTTTTCTGTCCCAGATAAATCACTTCTGTGCGAATATTCTGATAATTCTCTGGTCTGGTAATGCCAAGTTCTTTGTTACTGATTTTCCAGATATCCTCCACAGCATCCTGCGCCTGAATAGACTCCAATATCACCACAATCCGCGCTTCTTTCTTCCTGTATGCATTATCTGCTTTTCTGGATAACGTATAACTTCGAAAAAGAGGTGCTCTGGTTTTTGTTCCAGCTTTTAAAATGCCCTTGTAGTAATAATATCCGTCACTTCGCTGCAGCCATGCGCTGGTATTACACCGGATCTGAATCATCTCTGGATCCAGCCTGTCATCTTGGACAAAAGTTCCGTCCTCCCTCGTTGTTCCGAACATTTTCTTAATTCTGACACGAATCATGCTATCCGTTGTTCCTGTGTTTTTCACGTTCACTACTTTATCTACCGTCTGTCCTGGTTCAACATGATCCGGCACCCGGTATTTTTCTTCTATCTGATTTTTAAAAGAAGACATAGTCAGAATATTCCCGGTGCTCCCGGTTATTTTCCAATATCCCAGTACAGTGACACCAACTAGCGTACACAGTCCCAGTATGGCAAATATCACGGTCAGCTTCCTAACTTTCTTCATACACCGTACCCTCTTCTACGCTCTGGCCCAATACCCTAAACGCATCTTCTGCAGTTGCAAATCCCTTCGACTGTATTGCTTCTGCTGATACAAGTATCTGAAATTTCCCAACCTGTGCCATATCTGTATTACCCCAATTCGTTGGAATCACAATATTTGTAAACAATACAACCTCATCTTCTGCTTTGAGGATTCCATCATCTCCGCCTCCATATTGAAACAGATATTCTCCCGGTTTTCCGGTGTTCACTTCCTTAAAAGATGGATTCACCATTGGAATGTCCGTCAGGTCACTTTCTGAATATCCTGGAATTCTGCTCTGCTGCAGTTTTTCCGCTTCTCCTGTTTTTTCCCAGTTTCCTGTATAAGAACTGTCATATCGTATTGTTTTCCGAATCATGTCCAGTGTCTTCTGGTCCGTAATCATCTCTCCGTTTTCATTCTGCACTTTCATCCGCATCTGCAGATAACAGGGCTGTTCTCCAACTTTGGGATCTGTCATATTTTTTACCGTTGGATTCTTATATACAGTGTATCCCGGATACATATTTACACCATCCCCATCCTGTGAATTCCACTCCGATTCCTTCAGGCTGATATCAAAGTCTCCGACGGTAAATACATTGGTCACTTCCTCCTTTTCGGTAAAATAACTGTATGTCTGGTATGCTCCTGCCGCACATACTAAAACAGCTGCCATTACACCGACTGCTTTTTTCCCCATTTTTTTTACTTCTATTTTTTTCATATACTTTCCTTTCTTTTATGAAACCGATACATTCATCTTCTTCCAGGCCGCGTCCATACTATCCTCTGCACAGGCAGTGGCTTCTGCATATACCAGTACATCAAAATTTTCCAAATTTCCTTTTACTGCATCTTTTCTGATTTTTATTGCAGTAAACAGATTTCCTGTTGTCTCCTGTGGCTTTACTTTTGCATTCCAGTAATAATATCCATCGCTTCCTCTGGTCCATCCAGGCTGAATCTGAAGTGGTTCACAGAATTTTTCAGCTTCCAGACTGGAAAAATGTACCATCACTCTGACATAACAATCCGTAGTGGAACTGCTGGTCACTGCGACAGTTTTGGGAATTACCGTTCCTGGATTTAATTCCCCCGGAGGATCAAACTTTTCCGTGATACGGATATCGGTATTTGCCGCCGTGATCTTATTATTCACACTGTCCTGTGAGGTCAGATAGGCAAATACTGCTCCGGTGCTGACTCCTGCTATCAACAGTGCCAGCATAACGGCAGCTAATTTTTTCATACGTCCGTCCTTTCTTTTTGATTCTCAGATTGATTCTGACTGTCCAGAACCTGCGATATCGCTGTAAAGGTACTGAACAGCACTGATTTTTGTGCGCAAAAAACACACAGTTACGCAATCATGTGCACTCCCCCTTTTTCAGTTAATTTCGATCAGGAATAATTGGCAGAATTGCCGGATCCCTTCTGGAAATACAGAACGTATTTCCGATGAACACGTTTACTATAACACTTTATTAAACTTATTGCAAGTATATTTCACTTTTTGTTTTCATATATTTTTCAAAAACACAGGAGCAATTTTATGTCTTCTAAAAAATTCTGTCTCCTTCTTCTTTTTTCCACCGTTACTTTCTCTCTGCTTTTTTTATTTTTCAGGCTTTCTGATGCACATAATGTCCATTCTTTTCAGGAACTGACAGACCGCTTTTTTCAGGAAGAAGTCTCTTCCAGCACGCTGACACTTCATTATACGCTGCGCAATCCACAGATATACGGTATTCCCGACAGCCCGGTACGCTATAGCTCTGCTGATTCTGACGTTTCTGTCACCGAAACATATTTTCAGCAGCTCAAAGATCTGGATCCAGCCTGTCTGCCTGTCACTGATCAAATCACCTATGATATCCTGCTGTATCTTTCAAAACAGAATCTTTCTGCACAGAAATTCTCTCTTTATGCAGAGCCACTCGGTGCCACCATCGGAATTCAGGCACAGCTCCCGGTTCTGCTCTGCGAATACCGTTTCGACAATATGAATGATATACATACTTATCTCCAACTGTTATCTACCACAGATCAATATTTTTCCAGCCTGCTCTCCTATGAAAGGCAAAAAGCAGCTGCCGGGCTGTTTATGCCGGATTCCTGCGCAGATGGCATTATCCGTCAGTGTAATACTTTTATCGAAAAAGAACCTTCAAAACATCTTCTGGTAACTGTTTTCAACAAAAAAATACAGGATCTGAATTTTTTGGAAGCATCTGAAAAACAGGATTTACAGAATCAGAATCTGGCAATTGTTTCTGACCATATTTTTCCTGCCTACCGGCTTCTTGCCCGCGGTCTGGAAAATCTGAAACAGTCCTGCCGTAATCAGAAAGGACTGTACTATCTCCCGCAGGGATGTGCCTACTATGAATATCTGGTCCAGACTTCCACCGGCTCTGCCCTGTCTGTAAATTCCATCCAAAATCGAATTCAGAAGCAGCTTCTGGCTGATGCAGCAGACTGTCGTGAGCTTCTGAAACAGGGTCTGGATGCTACGTTAATCTCTTCCATAACCTTTCCGGATGATCCCAGGGAAATTCTGTCCGATCTTCGCCAGAAAATGGCAGCAGATTTTCCACAGCCACCCGCAGCTTCCTGCACTTTAAAATATGTGGATGAATCTCTTTCCCCTTACTTAAGCCCTGCTTTTTATCTCACCGCACCTGTAGATGATCTGACTGAAAATGTGATCTATCTGAATCCTTCGGCTGGATATAGCGGTCTGGAACTCTATACTACGCTGGCACATGAAGGTTATCCCGGACATCTGTATCAGAATCTATATTCCGGTTCTGCTCTCTCTCCAATCCGGTCTCTGCTCTCTTTTGGTGGTTATACCGAAGGCTGGGCTACCTATGTAGAAATGATCAGTTACAGTTATGCCTCAGAAGGAATGCCTGAAAACTGTGTGGCAGCCATTTCTCTGGAGCAAAAACAACGCTCCATGATGCTGGGACTGTCCTCTCTTACTGATATTCTGGTGCATTACCGGGGATTTAACCGTGAAGAAACTCGCCATTTCTTTTCCGAGCTTGGCATAACATCCACGCAGGCAGCAGATACACTCTATGATGCTGTCCTGGAATCTCCTGCCAACTATCTGAAATACTATCTGGGATACCTTTCTTTTCTGGATCTGCAGACTTATTGCCACAGCCGGTGGCCAGATCAGTTCACTCTTTCCGGCTTTCACCGCTACATTCTGGAAATCGGTTCCTGTCCGTTTCCTGTGCTGGAAAAATATCTGAAACTGTGCTATACTCATTCATTATGAACGATAGGAGTGATATTATGAAACATCAGGTATCCTGGGGAGGAAAATTAAAGTCCTACCTGGAATGGCCTATTTTTGTTATTGTCCTGCTGTTGATTATGGATGTGGCGGTATTTGCCTGCAACAAACAGGCGGGTCTGGTGGCTCTTTTGTTTACCTGCATCTATCTCATCGTCATGGTCGCACTTTTTTTCATCTATAAGCCCTCTGTTATGAAGGAGCTGGTATCCTTTGCCGCAGAATACGGGCAGGTACAGCGCCAGATGCTGGAAGATTTCAGTATTCCCTACGGACTGTTGGATATAGATGGAAAAACAGTATGGATGAATCATGAGATGCAGGCAATGTTTGGAAAAAATAACCGGTGTCATCAGGTTATTACGACTCTGATTCCGGATCTGTGTCTGTCCCAGCTCCCTCACGAACACGAGATCACAGAACTGGAAACCTCTATTGGAAACCGTCATTTTCAAATTCAGGTAAAGCGGATCCGCATCGATGAATGGCAGTCTTCTTCTGATTTGCTGGTGGTTCCTGAAGATCAGAGCTATCTGTATGCCCTGTACATGTTCGACGATACTGAATTGATGAAGTATAAGCGTCTGAATGAAGAACAGAAGCTGGTTGCCGGACTGATCTACATCGACAATTATGATGATGTCCTTGACAGTATGGATGATGTGCGCAAGTCTCTTCTACTGGCACTGATTGACCGTAAAATTGATAAATACATCAGTAACCATCAGGGAATTATGAAAAAGCTGGAAAAGGATAAATACTTTATCATTATCCAGCAGCGTTATCTGAACAGCATGCAGGAAAGCCGCTTTTCACTGCTGGAAGACATCAAGACGGTAAATGTGGGAAATGAGATGAATATTACCCTAAGTATCGGTATCGGTACAGATGGTAAGAATTATCAGGAGAATTACTCTTTCGCCCATGCAGCTATTGATCTTGCCCTTGGCCGTGGCGGTGATCAGGCAGTGGTAAAGGATGCCACGTCCATCACCTATTATGGTGGTAAGTCCCAGCAGGTGGAAAAAAGTACCCGCGTCCGTGCCCGCGTAAAAGCGCAGGCTCTTCTGGAGATTATCAATGCCAAAGATGACGTTATCATTATGGGGCACAAAATTACTGATATCGATACTTTCGGTGCTGCTATCGGTATTTTCCGGGCAGCCAGAAGCGTTGGTAAAAAAGCCTATATTCTGATTGACAGCAACAGTCATTCCATCACACCGTATCTGAATATGTTCCTGGAAAACAGGGATTACGAACCAGATATGTTTATCAATCACCAGATGGCTGATGAACTGGTAGACGATAATACCGTCCTGGTTGTTGTAGATACCAATCGTCCAAGTAATACGGAATATCCTGCTCTCCTTGATCGTGCCAAAACTATTGTAGTACTGGATCACCACCGCCAGAGCAGCGAGATTATCCGCAATGCCACACTTTCCTATACGGAACCATATGCTTCTTCTGCCTGTGAAATGGTGGCAGAAATCCTTCAGTATTTTAATGAGGGTGTGAAGCTGACACGTATTGAAGCCGATTGTGTATATGCCGGAATTATTGTAGATACCAATAATTTTCTTGCCAAAACCGGCATCCGTACCTTCGAAGCTGCCGCTTATCTGCGACGCTGCGGTGCCGATGTCACACGCGTCCGTAAGATTATGCGGAACGATGTTTCCGCTTACAAAGCACGGGCAGAAGCCATTCAGAATGCAGAACTGTATCACGAATGTTACGCCATCGGTATTCTGCCAAACAAAGGTCTGGACATGCCTACGATTATCGGAGCTCAGGCATCCAATGAATTGTTAAATATCATCGGAGTAAAGGCTTCTTTTGTTCTGACAGATTACAACAATATTATCTACATCAGTGCAAGATCCATTGATGAAGTCAATGTACAGATTATTATGGAACGACTGGGCGGCGGCGGTCATATGAACATTGCCGGAGCTCAGCTTTCCGGTATTACTGCTGAAGCAGCAAAAGCAAAATTAAAAGAAACACTGGACGCCATGATCAGAGAAGGCGCCATTTAATAAAGGAGGAGTTATTATGAAAGTAATTTTATTGGAAGATGTGAAATCCCTTGGTAAGAAGGGTGAAACAGTCAATGTCAGCGACGGATATGCAAGAAATATGCTGTTTCCGAAGAAACTGGGTGTGGAAGCCACCCCAAAGAACTTAAATGACTTAAAGCTTCAGAAAGCTAATCAGGCAAAAATTGCCCAGGAACAGTTAGATGCAGCCAAAGCATTTGCAGAAGAACTGGCATCCAAAGAGATCATTCTTGCTATCAAAGTCGGCGAAGGCGGCAAAACCTTCGGTTCTGTTTCTTCCAAGGAAATCGCAGAAGCTGCTAAAAAGCAGTTTGATCTGGATATCGACAAGAAAAAAATCCAGCTTCCAAATCCGATCCGTGCCCTCGGTACCACAGAAGTTGGTGTAAAACTTCATCCAAAGGTAACTGCATCCTTAAAAGTTACTGTTAAAGAAGCATAAAGGGTCACAGAAATTATGGAAGAAACTCTTATCAAGCGCGTGCTGCCTAACAGTCCCGAAGCGGAACAGTCCGTAATCGGTTCTATGATCATGGATTCCGAAGCTATCATGACTGCTTCTGAGATACTGACCAGCGAAGATTTTTACCAGCGGCAGTACGGCATTCTTTTCGATGCCATGGTAGAGCTGTATAATGAGGGAAAGGCCGTGGATCTTGTTACCCTTCAGGATCGTCTGAAAGAAAAAGATGTGCCTCCGGAAGTTGCCAGCCTGGAATTCGTAAAAGACATTCTGGACTCTGTTTATACTTCAGCCCACATTCGCCAGTATGCTTCTATTGTCCATGAAAAAGCCATGCTGCGCCGGCTGATTCGTACCACGGAAGGTATAGCCAACGCCTGCTATGCAGGAAAAGAATCCATGGAAGATATCTTTGTGGATACAGAAAAGCAGATTTTTGATATTATTCAGCAAAATACCTCCGGTGAATATGTCCCAATCAAAGATGTTGTCTTAAATGCTCTGGACAAGATCGAGATGGCTTCCAGGACAAAGGGAAATGTAACCGGTATTCCGACCGGATTTATTGACCTGGATTATAAGACAGCCGGTTTTCAGCCGTCTGATCTGATCCTGGTGGCTGCCCGTCCTTCTATGGGTAAGACAGCCTTGGTTCTGAATATTGCACAGCATATGGCTTTTCGCGAGGATGTCACCGTTGCCGTATTCAGTCTGGAAATGTCTAAGGAGCAGCTGGTAAACCGTCTGCTCTCTCTGGAATCCCGTGTGGATTCCCAGTCTATCCGAACCGGTAATCTTACCGATGAAGACTGGAGCAAGCTGATCGAGGGTGCCGGAGTCATCGGTAAATCTCACCTGATCATTGACGATACGCCTGGTATTTCCGTTACGGAACTTCGAAGTAAGTGCCGTAAATTTAAAATGGAACACAATCTTGGCATCATCATCATCGACTACCTGCAGTTGATGACCGGAAGTAAACGAAGCGAGTCCAGGCAGCAGGAGATCTCTGATATCTCCCGTTCCCTGAAAGCAGTTGCCCGTGAGCTAAATGTTCCGGTTGTAGCGCTGTCTCAGTTAAGCCGTGCGGTAGAACAGCGTCCGGATCATCGTCCAATGCTTTCTGATCTGCGTGAATCCGGTGCCATTGAGCAGGACGCCGACGTGGTTATGTTCATCTACCGAGATGATTATTATAATAAAGATACCGCCAAGCCAAACGTGGCAGAGATCATCATTGCCAAGCAGAGAAACGGTGCCATCGGTACCATTGAACTGGCATGGCTGCCACAGTATACCAAGTTTGCAAATATGAAAAAATGATGTTTTGAACACATGGGAGAATATCTTCCATGTGTTTTTGCCATTTTTATTCGTATATCCCTTATCATTATCTCATTTCGAATATTTATAGTTTATTCTGGTAATAATTACAGTCTAACCCTCTGTCATTTACTATTTTTACCTGTATGATCATAGTATCATATTGTAAAGGAAAGATATTATCGTGAATAACATCCGCTCGCTTCGAAAAGAAAAGCATATATCACAGACTCGCTTAAGTACGGAGCTGGAAGTGTCTCAGGAAACAATCAGTGCATATGAAAACGGCAGACATTTTCCAAGTGCCAAATCTCTGATCAGGCTTCGTGAACTCTTTGGTGTCAGTATTGATTATATTCTCGGTCTGACAGATCAGCGTTATCCGAATATCCAGAGAAGTGATCTTGCGGAAGATGAACAGCTTCTCCTTCATACCTATCGCAAGATGGATTCTGAAGGCAAGCAGCGTCTGAGAGGTTATCTAGATGGCATCCAGACTTCACGATAACAATTTAAAGGTATATTTATGAACACAAGATTACTGACATTACGTACTGGCAGGAAACTTTCCCAGACAGCCATTGCCCAGTCTTTAAACTGTAGCCAGCGGATGTACAGCCGCTATGAACGTGGTGAAGTAGACATGCCACTTTCTATTCTGGTGGAAGCCGCCAGATATTATAACATCAGCGCAGATTATCTATTAAACCTCACAGATATCCCTAATGCATATCCACTGAAAAAACTATAACATAACAATGGCAGATCTTCTGTTCCATGCATCGGTAAAACAGAAGTCTGCCATTGTTTTTCTTATATTTTCAACCCTTTTTCTGAATATACTTCTTCAGATACTCATAAATCTGTTCTTCCGTAGGTGGACACCCTTTTACAGAATACTCAAATCCTGAAGTACAGGATCCAACTCCCAGTTTTCCTGTTTTTCCACGATATCCCTGACCAATGCAGACTTTTGTATCCAGCTTATCCAATAATCCTTCTTCTTTCAACCGTTGCAGTGCCGGCAGAAAATATCCATAGCATGCACTGCAGGATTCTACTTCTTCTACTGCATCCTTCAACGCAGCAACCTTGTAGCCTTTCGGCAATTCTGGCTCTGTATAATCAGTATTTCGTCTGCACAGCCGAATATCGGCATGCTCCAGATCTGTACTCCCACATCCCAATTCTTCTGCCATCTTCAGATATCCAATATCTTCCGTCTCATAATGAAGCATATAACAGGCACAGGTATCTATCAGCACCGGATCCGCTGCCGTCATAATACAGTTGCGTATCGTCGGATTGCCACCGTCTTCAAAATCCAGATCCCCACAGATATTGTCCACAACGATAAAATCCTGCTGAATCCCCACATTCAGATGTGCGATTGGACTATGAAGTCCCATGGCATGAAAATGCCGTTTTTCCTTATTTGGAATCAGACCCTTCATATTTTTCAGCGCACAGGTCATCTTTGTCTGGCAGTGTCCTTTTAGCACAGGGACATTAATCAGGAACTCTATTTTTTCCACACTGTTGCAAATCTGAAGTTCCATTCCTGCACAGTCTTTTCCATGACTGCCGTCTTTCTGCATATCCCAAAAAGGAACTCCGTATTTTTCTGTTAATTTATCATATCCACATACCTGTACAGCTTCCTGCGTCTTATCTCCCACCCAGGAACCTTCCAACATAGCAATTTTCTTAAATCCATGTTCCTGGAGATATTCTATGATCCCTGCCACTACTTCTGGATGGGTGGTTCCGCCCCAGGAAGCTTCTGACGGCGAAACCAGATTCGGCTTGATTCCAATCTGACCATCCTTATTTTCGATCATATCTGCAAGACCTGATTCCTCCAGTATCTCTTTTGTCATCTGTAAATAATCTGTACCATATATTTTAAAAATCTGATTTTTGTTCATACTTTTTTTCCTCCCTGTCCAGTGTAACATTTAGGCATTTGCTCCGCAAGGTTCTATACCCAAAACTTAAGTTTCCCCCTGTTGAGTTTTACCTTCTGTGCGAGTATAATAAAACGTGAAAATGAAAAACCTCAGGGGGAATTATAAAATGGGTGATGTGAATAAAAAGTATCTGATTGATACTGATGAAAACAAAAAATTTCTGGAAGACGTCCGCAATGGACTTCTGAATTTCGGACATGCATTTCCATCTCCTGGCGGTGGATCTTATTACCTTGGTGACGATGGTACACCATGGAAAGACCGCAACCGGGAAACATGGATTACCAGCCGTATGGCTCATGTATACAGCATCGGAACTTTCTTAGGACATGAAGGCAGTGCTGAACTGGCAGATGCCGCACTAAAGGGTCTGCGCGGAGAATTACACGATGACGTCAACGGTGGATGGTATGCCGGACTGACTGCCAATAATGAAATCGTACCTACCAAACAATGTTATGCCCACGCTTTCGTTATTCTGGCAGCTTCTTCAGGCGTACTGGCAGGAAGACCTGGTGCCCAGGAACTGTTGGATGAAGCTTTAAAAACTTACGACCTGCGTTTCTGGAATGAAGAAGAGGGATTATCCTGCGATACCTGGAACACAGAATTTACTGTACTGGATGATTACCGTGGCCTAAATGCCAATATGCACACCGTAGAGGCATTTCTCGCTGCTGCTGATGTAACCGGTGATGAAAAATACCGTGTCAGAGCAGGGCGCATCATTGACCATGTAACCGGCTGGGCAAAAGAGAATCACTGGCGTATTCCGGAGCATTTTTCCAAAGACTGGGTGGCTGATCTGGAATGTAACAAAGAACGTCCTGACGATCCATTTAAGCCTTACGGAGCAACTCCCGGACATGGTATTGAATGGGCAAGACTGATTACTCAATGGGCACTTTCCTTCTACCGCACCAACAAACAGAATGCTGTATCCTATATTGTCATGGCTGAATCTCTTTACAATCGTGCCATCGAAGATGCATGGTATGCAGATGGCGCACCTGGTATCTGCTACACCACAGACTGGGAAGGCAAACCTGTAGTTCATGACCGTATGCACTGGACACTGGCTGAAGCCATTAATACTTCTGCTGTACTCTGGCATGTAACCAAAAATCAAAAATATGCCGATGACTATGCCAAATTCATGCAGTATCTGGATGAAAAAGTACTGGATCATGTACATGGCTCCTGGTTCCACCAGCTGGATCAGAATAATGAACTTTTGACTACTGTATGGCCGGGCAAATCTGACCTGTATCATGCAACTCAGGCAACCCTGATTCCTTATTACGCACCGGATCTGTCCATTGCACCGGCTGTTAAAGAAGGAAAAACCTGCTAATTGGAGAAGATGAATGGATATAAGTATCAACTGTATTCTGCCTCCAGACAATGAATTTCAGAAATTGGATCTGCTGGTCTCGCAGGGATCTTTTGAGCTGGTGAATTACCAGCCAGACCAGAAAACTCAGAATCTGAAACTTGTCTATCTGATGAACGATGCAGTAGAAAGTTTTCTGGTTTTTCAGGAAGCTCGCCTCACCGGTGAATATCTGCCTGATTTTGAGGGTGATTTATCCGCATCTCTGTCAGAAGATGCACAAGGATATGTCTTGGTCCTGCATCAGGATACAACCGTATGTACTCTGTTTTTCCAGGATCTGGTTTCGGAGACTCATTTATTTGATTATGGAAAAACCGGTCATTTCTGGGTAAAGAAATGGGAATATCTGCGTCAGTTGGAGTATCGGATTGCAATCTTGCATGACAAACTGGAATATCTTGGAACTGAATATTGTAATAAAACGGAACAGATGCTAGCTATTCTGGCTGCTTTTCCGCCATTGAACTGTAGCTGTTATCCGGCTGTCCCGGACAAATATCTGGTTCCGAAATATCCTCGCTGGTTCGTGTCTCAGGCAGCCATTGACGTAATGCGTCAACTGGCTTTGGAAGCAAAAGATCCTGCGCTGATACGCTGGCTGAATCTGTACCGGCGCTTTCCGATAAGGATTGTAGCCAGCCACATCGCACATTTGCTACATCAGACCACACATGCAGGTGTGGTGGATCTGCTTACAGATAAACTGGCAGATGCAGCTTCTTCCTACCCGGAACGGATCTTTTCTGAAGATATCGAAGGACAGATCTGTGGTCTGTACCAACAGGCAAAATTCCGACAAAACGAATTACTTTCTCAGGGAATTAGGTCCGATATTTTAAAAGAAGAACCTTTTCAATGTACAGATGATACGCTTATATACAAAGTGCACTTGATGATCTGGAAGAAAAAAAGAAAAAGCCGGATCGTGGAGATCGAGACTTTTTCCTAAATTTATCTTTATTATGGCACCTGTCACGCCAGATGCATTTATCTTTGTTTCCTATCTCAACGAACGCAGATAGGCTTTCTGCTCCGGTGTAATCCGATAGCTTTCAATGGCTTTCTGAATGGTCTTTTTATGCACCCATTCAGGAAGCCTTTTTTCTTCCAGATAGGGAATCGTAAGATCCCATTGTTTCGCCAGAGCAGTTGCCAGGTACCAGGCAATCATCATATTCACATAATACTCTTCTGATTTTACAGCTGTTACCCACTCCAGATATTCTGGTTGAAAGTCTTCATCCAGATACAGATTCATCAGGACACCCATTCCATAACGCACAATATAGGTTTTTCCTGATACCAGCCACTGCGGGATCTCTTTCAACAGTTCTTTCTTATGCTTCGCATAGCATTTGGGCAATGGCATGTCACAGGTCGCCCAGTTATTGATATAAGGCAAAAACACTTTCACCTGTTCCAGACAGGTATCATAATCCTTTTCCGCATTCACAATCATCAAATGAAGATTATTCTCTTCATAATACTGATGCGGAAGCTGCTTTACAAATGCTTTTGCCTCTTCTGTTTTTCCAAATTCTTTTGCAAACTTGCGCAGTATTGGTGTTCGGATTCCAATGATTGTCTCCTTATCAATGCCCGGCAATAATCTACTGTGAAAATCCCTGTATTTCAAGTCCTGCATCATGAATAACTGCTGTTGTAATGCGGTATGTAATTCCATAAATATTTCATTCATTTTTATTATCCACTAAATGACAGATTGTCATCATCACTTTTTTTATATCTAAAGGCTTCGCCAGATGAGCATTCATCCCCACAGCAATGCACTTTTCAACATCTTCCTGGAATGCATTTGCTGTCATAGCTATAATAGGTATTGTTTTTGCATCTGAACGTTCTAATGATCTGATTGTCCTCGTAGCTGTATACCCATCCATAACAGGCATCATCAAATCCATCAGAATTACATCAAATGTTCCTGCCGGTTTCTCTTTAAATAATTCTACTGCCTGCTTTCCATTCTCCACTCTGATAATCAACGCTCCGGCATCTTCGAGAACTGTCTTTGCTATTTCCGCATTCAGCTCATTATCTTCTGCAATGAGAATTCTTTTTCCCTTTATTGTGTGAATTGCAGATGGCTTAATAGTATTCTGGCTTTCGTATACCTCTTCTTTCGATGCTGCGTCAAAAGAAAGATCTACCGTAAATTTTGTTCCAATGCCCTGTCTGCTTTCCACCTGAATACTTCCACCCATCAATTCTATTATGGATTTGATAATAGAAAGTCCCAATCCGGTTCCCTGCACCTTATTTTCTATAGTGGTATGTTCTCTGGAAAATTCCTCATAGATATGTGGAAGATATTCTTCACTCATACCAATACCCGTATCTTCACATGAGAAAATATAACGTATCTTTGAAGGATTCTCTGATACTGCCTCATGTACTTCCACATGGATGGAATGTCCCTCCGGGGTATACTTTATAGCATTACTGATAATATTCAGCATAATCTCCTGTAACTTTGTCTGATCACAGACAGCATAATGATGTCTTACATCTAAAACGGCATGATACTGCAGATTCTTCTTTCTGATATCCTCTTCGAACACTGTATTTACCCTGTGGAATAATGCATCCATATCCTCAGCTTTTAACTGCAATACCGCAGTACCGCTTTCAATCCTGGCCATTTCCAGAACCTGATTGATGATCAACAGCAGAAGATTACTGGAAGACTGTATCTTTCCCAGATATTCTTTTGCCTTTTTTTCATTTTGCAGATTCTTCTCCAACAAACCGGAAAAACCCACAATTGCATTCATCGGAGTTCGAATATCATGGCTCATATTAAATAAAAATCTTGTTTTTGCCTCATTGGCTTTTTTTGCCTGTTCAGCAGATTTTTCCAGTTCCGCTTCATATTGTCTTTCCCTGTATTTTTTGCTGAATATCAAATAAAATACCGTGGCAATCAATAATGAGAATACATAAGAAACGACAATACACATAATCCAGTAAGAACGTGGAATCCATCCCGCTGAGGGTATAATGTCAAAATACCATGTGTTATTGGGAACTGTGCATTCTACTGTCAGAATGTTGTCCGGTATATCACCCTGGCTCTCTGCCAGAATAATCCTGTCGCTGTCGTCTCTGTCATATGTCCAGATTCTGTAACAGAAATCCGCATCACTTAAATAATCAAGATTTATCTCATCAATGAAGCGATTCCAGTCAATCACCAGGATCACAAATCCCCAGAACTCACCTTTATCTGAATTATTATCCTGATAAACCGGATTAAAAAGCAGTGCCCCTGTTCCTCCCTGCTTTAACTGGTATGGTCCTCCAATCGTATATTTTCCGCTCTCCATTGCCAGAACTGCATCCTTTTTTCGCTCATGCTCCCGCAGCATATCCAGTCCAAAAGCTCCCTCATTTCCCTGTTTCGGATAAATGTCTGTAACAATGCCATCAGGTGCCAGTTCAAATGCCTTTATCACTCCATTTTCATTCGGAATCTTTTCTGCCAGTTCAGAAAAAGTGTTCTCGTTCAGATTCTCTCCGGCACTGATATAATTTCCCAAAAGATCAGAGATCATGATATACTGTTCCAGTCTTGCCCTGACTCTTTTCTCCGTAATCTGCGCCATATATTTTCCAGTTGTCTTTTTATCCTTTTCCAGATTATGGAACAGAAAAACGCCAACAAAGAATGCCGCCAGACAAGTAATCAATCCAACAATATAACAATATATTTTTATCCTTTTATACGATCCGCTGTCCTTTTTCATTCTGCTATTCCTCTATGCCAGTCCTATAGATTTACATCTCAGACCTTCGGCTGATTTGTTGACGAATTTTTCTTTTATTATACATTTTTTCCTAAAATAAGTCTATTGCAAATCTGATTGCGTCTTAGTGCTTATAGCATATTGTAAGGGCGATTTTACTATAGCAAAACATACCGTTCTGAGATAAAGACAGTAAAAAAAGGGGCTGTCTATTTCTGTGATATGCTCCCAGCAGAAAACATTTGCGTACTGTCTTGAAATCAGGAAACACACTGACCATAGCTACTGCTTTGCACAATTTTTCCCGCTTTATTTCTTCCAGAATAATCATGTCCGGATTCTCTGCATCAGGTTCCAGCAATAACAATTGCGGCTTCCTCTCTCTGATCCTTGTGCACAGATGTTCATAATCTTCTGTCACATCCTCGATCTGAAAACCTGATACTTCTCCCCAGATATGCATCCGATTCAGTTCCTGTAATATACTTTTGTTTTTGATGTTGCAAAAACTATAGAATTTTGTCGGAAACGAGTACATTTGTCTGATAGATTCTTTCAATCAAATCCGCTTTTTCGTTTCTTCCCATCAGACGATAATATTTACACCAGAGAATTGGAGATTGCAGCGGGATAATTTCTGTTCCAAGTGTCATCCTTTCCACGATTTGTTCTTTGTAAAGAGAACAGTCATAAATATTACTGATTCCTGCGAATTACCTTACAGGGATTTCCCACCGCAATTACGTTGTCTGGAATAGCTTTCGTTACAACACTGCCAGCTCCGATTACCACATTATTTCCGATTGTTACTCCTGGTAAAATAATAGCCCCGCCACCAATCCATACATTGTTTCCAATGATAACCGGGGCAGTTTGTGTTTTACAAAATTCGAATGAGCCCTCCTCTTTCGGTTCTCCAAAACGATCCTTTGCATTTGTCGGATGAAATGCCGTATAAATTTGTACGTTCGGTGCAATTAAAGCATTGTCTCCGATGCGAATTATATTATCATCCAGAAACGTACAATTCATGTTTACTTCACAATTATTTCCAAAATATATATTATTACCGTAGTCCACATAAAAAGGGGCAGTAATCCATAAGTTTTTACCTTTTCCGCCGAGAAGTTTACTTAGAATTTTTTCTTTTTTGTCAGCATCCGTAGAATTCGCCTGATTATAATTTCTAATCAGATCTTTTGCCTTATGCCATTGTGACAGCAATTCTGCATCTCCGCAATCATACAGTTCTCCTGACAGCATTTTTTCTCTTTCTGTCATAGCCACCTCCGCCAAATATATCGTCAGATATTTCATCACAGTTTAACTTTGATAAACAAATAGTCGGTTCATTCCCTCTTGCCATGGATATTCAAATTCCAGGTATACAATTTCTTTTCCAAACCGTGCAAATCTGTCTTTCCAATACTTTGTCGTTGCCTGTCTTAATCTCATTACATGATCTTCTTCATAAATGTGATTGCCCATATTTTCATATCCAAAGCTTTCAAGCTCCTCTTTTGGCATCACATCCAGTACATTTGACAGAATTATTCCGTCAAAAGAGTTTTCATCCAATTGTTTTAATGTATGCTCTCCTCCTTCTAAGAAAGCTACTGTTTTATAATAACTGAGTTTTGCTGTTTCATTTGCAAATTGAATGCCAGTTCGGGAAGCATCGATTCCCAGGATCTTGTGCGTCGGTTGATACTGCAGATATTGAAAAGAAATATCTCCGGTTCCACATCCAAAATCTAACACATTCGTTGTTTTTCCGCAAATATTTTTAATGCTTCATCAAACATTGTTTCCACCTGTAAAAACTCCCATAGGATTTTCTCTACGGGAGTTTATATTAGTCTATTAAATTCTCACTACAAGCTTGCTCTTCTGCTTCATAGTGCCTCGCCTTTCATAACTCACTTGGCTGCATCATACCAATATTTCACTTTTCCTTTTTTGAATCCTACATATGATCCATCACCGTAATACCAAAAATTCCATCCGCCCGATGAACTGGATGTACGTTCCGGGGTGCCCCATGTATATTTAACCTGATTTTTTGTCATATTATTTTTGACATGAGATGCATACCAGACAACATCTTTTGGTTCTTTATCCTTACCAACGACTTTTCCTTTATACGTAAGTACTATGTTAATTTTACTTCCATATGCTGGTTTTCTGATTTTTACTTTAACTTTCTTTGTTTGTTTTTTTATTTTTGTCGTATATGTTTTCTTTCCAATTTTTACTTTTAAAACAGCATTTTTAATTGGTGAATCCAGTGTTATATATACACATTTTGAATTTTTATATACAATTGAATGTTGAAAGTCATAACTGCTGCATCCCTCTCCATCATATTTCCATTTGATAGTTCTTGGAATATAAGCACCACATTCTTCGCAATTGTATCGTATCGTTCCTTTTGAATACAATGTTGCCGACTTGCTCACGTAAGAATCATAAGATACCAGCGAATGTTTCTCTTTTTTCCATATTTGCGCATTGCAGTCGTTGCAGGTATATTGTTTTTTATGATAAGTAGAATCTGTATATTCCGTAGCATAGCCCTCAGACCAGTCATGCTTTTCTTTTATGAACTTTGTAGCTCCGCAATCGTTGCAGGTATATAATCTCTTGTGATAAGCAGAATCTACATATTCTGTATCATAGCCCTCAGACCAGTCATGCTTTTCTTTTATGAACTTTGTAGCTCCGCAATC
>UQWA01000023.1 GCA_900544685.1 uncultured Lachnospiraceae bacterium
TATCTATAAACTTATTTTAGATTTTTTACTTGTCTACTTGACAGGGGGCTGATCATATGACAGGTGTTACTGTTTTATACCGTCCGGAGATGCCTTTTTTGGGTGGCGTATTCAGATATGCTGTTCCTGCCGGAAGGCGGTCGGTGAGATGCCATAATAAGTCCGGAAGGCTTTGCTAAAATAGTTGTTATCGGTATACCCCACCCGTTGAGCAACGTCCTGGATCTTGATATCCGGATTCAGAAGCAGATCCCTGGCACGCTCCATACGTACCTGAAGGACATACTCATAGATTCCACAGTGATACCGGGCCTTGAACTGACGGGTCAGATATTCTTTGGAAAAAAAGTATTTATCGGCAAACTGAGAGATCTTAATATTGGTACTGTAATGTTTATCGATATAATCATGGATGATGGTGGTTACGGTATCGGAATCCAGATTCGTTTCTTCTTTTTTTTCATCAGATGGACGAAAGTCCGGGCAGATGGATTCCACTGCCCGCTGGATGGCTGTATTCAGGTCATCTTCAATAATGGGCTTTAAGAGATAATCCATGATACCATACCGAATTGCCTGTTGTGCATAGGAAAAATCATCATATCCACTGATGATGATAAAACGGCTGTCAGAAAACTCGGCGGAAGCTGCTTTCAGAAATTCCAGGCCATCCATGATTGGCATGGACATGTCCACAAATACCAGATCAGGGTGTACTTCTCGCATGACTGCCAGAGCCTCTTTTCCATTGGCGGCCATGAGTGGTGGCTCAATCTGAAAATGAGACCATTTTCCCAGTTTGCTGATTGCGATGCGGACCGGTTTTTCATCGTCTATAATCAATGCTTTCCACATATACAAAAACCTTCTTTCTTTTCAAGAATGCCTCGGCATTCTTGCTGCGAGATGCGCGTCATGCATGCATGACATACTTCTTCTGCGCATCTCTGCAATCCTGCCGGAGGCTATATCAGATGGGGATTGACTCCCACCACTGATACTGATTTGTTGCTCGCCACCTACAGAGGTGGGAGTCATTTCACATCTGATATAAATATCAAAACATGAGCTTGCCTTTACAGACCGCAGGTTCAGCCATGGACGGCATCCACAGGAACTTTCATAGTAATACAGGTGCCTTTTCCTGCCTGACTCTGAATCTCCAGAGTGGCATCTTCTTCATATAGGAGATGCAGGCGGCTGTTCAGATTGACGAGACCGATTTTTCCGGCATTGCCAGGGTGAAGATAGTTCTGGAATTCAGCCTGTATCTGCTGAAGCTGATCCTCAGAAATTCCGCAGCCATTATCTGAGACGGAGACACACAGCCATCGGTCATGACGGACAGTTTGGATGACAATGGTAATAGAGTCGTTCTCTGGACCTATCCCGTGAATAATGGCATTTTCCACCAGAATCTGAATGCTGATTTTCGGAATCATGGTCTGAAGCAGGGATTCATCCACATCGAAAGTAACTTGAAGTCGATCTTCCAACCTTGTTTTCTGAAGAAACACGTAGTTTTTCACATGTGTGATCTCGGACTTCAGATAGACCAGATCACCGCCCTGGATGGAATAACGCAGGTTGGAGGCCAGTGAAGTGATCATCTGGTAAATCTGAGGCTGATCATTTACCAGTGCTTCGGTTGCAATGGCCTGTAGGGTATTATAGAGAAAATGAGGGTTCAACTGGGCTTCCAGAGCTGCCAGACGTGAAGTTTTCTCATTAATCTCAGACAGATAGCTGCGGCGGATCAGGCGGTCGATATGGCGTACCATATCATTGTAACTGTCTGCCAGATCTGTGATTTCCAGACTGCCACCGATACCGGTAACCGGTGAAAAATTACCATCTCCGGCTTTGACCATCTGCCGGCTAAGCTGTGCAAGCGGGCGCATGGCAAGGCGCAGAAGAATATAGATCAACGCAGAGACAATGCACCATAAAAGGATACCGGTAAAAATATTGGTATAGAGAAGGGAACGGATTTCCTGATGTAGATTATCAAGTGGCAGAAAAGCTGCCATTTTCAGCCCATATGGAACGCTTGTGCACAGGACGCCAAGATAATCAGTCTCGTTTAGTGTGAGCAGAAAAGAGGTATCATCGGAAGCATCGATGGATGTCTTGGCAGATGAAGTATCTGTTGTGGAAAAGATATCTGGTTTACCGGAATAAAGCAGAGCATCGTCTCTGTTAAAAATGCAGATAAATTCGCCATAGTTCAGATGTTTGCCGTTCAGAGATCTGGCGTAGCTGGTATCCACATCTACTTTTACCACAGCCTGCTGGCTGCAGTCCTGAATACGGATGATTGTCTGGTAATAGGAAAAGAAACCGTTCTGTTCTGCAGAAGGTTCAATGGCATTGTAATATTTTCCGGAAGTGGAAATGATACTGCCTGGTTCTTCTGGAAGAGAAGAGGATGGAAGCAGCGTCACATGCTGGGAAGCACCCACCCGCCCGTAGGTTTGATCCTGATTGCAGAAATAGATCTGGTACCCGTCAAGATCACTGCGGGAATAATAACCGGATTGAATCAGCTCCTTGATATTCTTGGTCTGTGATGGTGTGAAGGAGGTGCGTGAGTTCAGTGCCTGGGTAAACTGGCTGTCATACAGTGGAAGCAGACAGAAGGAGGTCAGATCTCGGATATACTGCTCCAGATTCTGCATTTCCAGATCCAGAAGCCTGACGGATGTGGAAACATGCTGTTCCATTAGGTAGTCCCTGTTTTTCCTATAATCCCGGATCAGAATAAAACTGATCAGCAAGGCGGTGATCAGAGTGACCAGAATGACAAGCTGAGACCAGAGGGGAATTCGTTCTCTTCGAAGCTGTAATCGACTTTTTTTGTTAATAATTGACAAAATAAACACTTCCTTTTCGAAAAATGAAACGGAACTGGTCAATTTTTTACCAGAAATCGTTCTCAAAATTCCATTTCATTGTCATTTTAACAGATATATACTAAAAATAACAGAAAAAGTTATGAAAACAATACAAAAACAGAAACGGGGGATGCAAACTATGCTGAAGTCAAAGCGAAAGAGAAAGGAAGTGTTTGACACCGTTTTGTATACGCTTCCGGCGATTGTTCTGGTAACCATGATGATGTATATTCCATTTATTATGAGTGGTTACTATTCATTGACGAAGTGGAACGGAATTGCAAAAGACGCAGAGTTTATCGGTTTGGATAACTTCGTGACGATTTTCAGTAAAAGTAAGGAATTCTCTAATGCACTGATTTTTACCGGAAAGTATACGTTGTTGTTTATTATCTTTTCCAATGTGCTGGCACTGTTTCTGGCAGTCTGCCTGACGAAGAAGTTTAAGATGGCGAATGTACTTCGTGGAGTATTTTTTATTCCGTACATTATGAGCATGACGATTGTCGGATTTATCTGGAAATTCATATTCACTCAGGGGTTTGCCAGACTTGCAGATATCACCGGATGGGGGATATGGGATATGAGCTGGCTGGGTGATCCGAAGCTGGCATTTTATTCTGTGGTGCTGGTAGGTGTATGGCAATCCCTTGGATTTTATATCGTCCTTTATATTGCAGGACTGCAGGCCGTACCTGCGGATGTACTGGAGGCGGCGACTGTGGATGGAGCCACCGGCAGACAGCGCTTTTTCAAGGTGACACTTCCGCTGCTGGGACCATCGATGACTACCTGTATTTTTATGTCTCTGACCAACGGACTGAAGGTATTTGATATTATTCTGGCACTGACCAAAGGTGGCCCTGGAGGATCTACCTATAGTGTGACGCTGCAGATCTACAAAGAAGCATTCCAGAATAATAATTACGGACTTGGATCCGCAGAATCCATCATCTACTTTATTGTGGTGCTGGTTGTGACCCAGGTAGTTCTGAAGATTTTCAGCAGCCGTGAAGTAGAACTGTAGGAGGTGGCAGAGGATGAACGTGAAGACAAGAAAAAAAGTAAACAGAGTATTGTTCTATCTGCTTCTTCTGATTGTGGCAGTGATCTATATCTACCCGGTATTTCTGATGTTTATGAATTCCTTCAAGCCATTTGGTGAGATTGTCAGGGATGCCATTGCGATGCCGACAAAGCCGGAAATCGAGAATTATACATACGTCGTTGATAAGATCAATTATTTTAAACTGTTTGGAAACAACGTGATCATTACGGTAACAGGAATTGCAGGAATTGTTCTGTTCAGTTCTGCAGCAGCCTATATGCTGGACCGGAGAAGAAACCGTTACACCAGAATTGCTCATCTGCTGATTATCACGCCGATGTTGATTCCGTTTCAGACGATTATGATCACACTGCTGAAAGCCATGAATGTGATTCATCTGTCTGGAAGCAAGCTGGGACTTGGTGTACAATATTGGGGATTTGGTATCCCGATGGCAACCTTTATTTTCTATAATTTTATGAAGACGATACCAAAGGAACTGGATGAGAGCGCAGAGATCGACGGTGCATCTACCCATGTGACATTTTTCAGAGTGATTTTTCCACTGCTAAAGTCTGTTACAGTCACAGTGATTGTACTTGATGTGATGTGGATCTGGAATGACTTTCTGCTTCCTCTTCTGATGGTCAACAGCAGTAATGAGACCAAGACACTGGTACTTGCAGCTTATACCTTTGTAGGCCAGATGAATACCAAATGGCATTATGCTATGACAGCCATGGTGTTGGCAGTAGTTCCATCCATTATCATCTTCATTTTTTTACAGAAATATATCGTGGATGGTGTAGTGGCAGGAGCAGTAAAAGGTTAAAACGAATTTATCCGCATAGAAGATCTGACGTGATGCGGTTAAAGAACACCTGCAGTTCATGGGCAGGGGCAAAAATATATATTGTATAAGGAGGGAAATTCCATGAAAAAGAAATTAGTGAGTGTATTACTTAGTACAGTGATGGTGGCAGGTGTGTTCTCAGGTCTTGGTATCAGTGCATCCGCAGCAGAGAATGAGATTTATATGTTCATCAGTTCTCCGGAGTATGCAGACGCGATTAATGAATTGATTGATGCTTACAAAGAAGTAGAACCGGATGTTACCATCAACTACGAAACCACACAGAATGATTACCCTACATTACTGAAAGCCAAACTGAATTCCGGAGAAGTACCTGATATTTTCTCCTCTACATCAGGAAAAGAGATCGATGTTTACCGTGAATGGTCGGCAGATCTTTCTGACCAGCCTCTGGCAGAAACCATGCTTCCGTCTGTAGCTTCTTCTATGGCATCCACAGAAGAGGGCGGCGGTATCTATGGTCTGGCTATCAAAGGCAATTATTTCGGATTAGTTTATAATAAAGCTATCTTTGATGAAGTTGGAATCGAAGTTCCAAAGACTTTAGGAGAAGTAGAAGCTGCATGCGAAGCTATCTCTGAAGCAGGTTATACACCATTTACCACAGGCTTCAGTGAGTGGTGGGTATTCAAACACATCTGGCAGCATTTCCTGGCAGCAGCGGCTACCAATGCTGATACAACAGTAGCAGAACTGGTACAGAAGTTTGAAAACGGAGAAGCAAAAGTATCTGACTATCCGGAACTGTATGATAACTTCTTCCAGTTTATCGACTTGGCAGTAAAATATGGCGATGACAAACCTCTGGAGACTGGTCTGGACGGCGAACTGGCTGCTTACGGAAGCGGACAGGCAGCTATGGTTCTGGGACAGGGTGCATGGATCGAAGCAGATTCACTGGCAATTGATCCAGACCTTCAGATTGGATTCGCAGGATATCCGGTAACCGAGGATGCAGCACAGTCACAGATCATTTCCGGATCTGACCAGGCATTGCGTGTGGCAAAAGATTCCGATGCTCTTCAGGCTACACTGGATTTCGTAAACTGGTGGTATACTTCAGACTACGGCACACAGTGGTTTACAGATGTAGCAGGCGTAGTACCTCCTGTAGCTACCGAGGCTGAGAGCGATTTTGAGATCATCAAACAGGGAAGTGCACTGGAAGAAGCTGAGGGAGCAGCACCACTGGGTGTATGCTACTCTACAGACAGCTGGCATCAGGTATTTGGTGAACTGATGCAGGCATATGTAGCCGGAACAGCAGATAAAGACACTACCTGTGCTTCTATCGAAGAACAGTGGGCAGCAATCGACGGCGCACAGTAGAAATAATTGTTACCTGTCACAGAGTGAACAATAAAGATGGTATCTCATACATTAACACTAAGAGAAAGTGGAGGTGTAAAAGATGCCATCTTTTTTGGAATGCAGAGATGTGGAATATACGTATCACAGTCTGAACGGAGAAACGAAGGCGCTTAAGCATATCAGTTTTACTGTGGATGAAGGAGAGTTTGTGGCAATCGTAGGTCCCAGCGGATGCGGAAAAACTACAATATTGTCACTGCTGTGCGGACAGCTTGCAGAAAGCGCAGGAGAGATTTTATTTCGTGGGAAACCATTAAGAGATCATATGGACTTTCATATCGGATATATGCCACAGCAGGATCAGCTGTTTGAATGGAGAAACATCTATGGAAATGTCACGCTTGGATTGGAAATACAGAAAAAACTGACAGAGGAGAATCAGGCATATGCCAGAAAACTGATGGAAGAATACGGTTTGTGGGAATTCCGCCATGCAAGACCCAGTCAGTTATCCGGTGGCATGAGGCAGCGTGCGGCGTTGATCCGCACCCTGGTTCTGAGACCATCCCTGCTGCTTCTGGATGAGCCGTTTTCCGCACTGGATTATCAGACGCGTCTGACCGTGGCAGATGATATCTACCAGATCATTAAGAAAGAACACAAGACAGCAATTCTGGTTACCCATGATCTGTCAGAAGCAGTCAGTATGGCAGACCGGGTACTTATTTTATCAAAGCGTCCGGCAACGGTATTAAAAGAAGTGGAAACCACATTTGAGATGGAACAGCGCACCCCTATGAAAGCAAGAAATATGGCGGGATTCAAGGAATATTTCAATGAGATCTGGGAGGTACTGCAATGTCAGTAAAGAGAAAAGCAGGAGTTGCTTTGGACACTGGGCAGGTATCTGTGGCGCAGATGGCATATTTAAAGCAGCAAAGCCAACACAGGAAGTTCGTAAAGGCAATGAGGATCAGCATTATAATTGCCTTTTTCTTTTTATGGGAACTGGCGGTACGGGTGGGATGGATCGACGGATTCATCTTCAGCAGTCCGGTAAGAATCTGGGAAACCATGATGAGTATGGGGAAAGATGGAAGCTTGTGGATGCATACAGGAGCTACCTTGTTTGAGACAATGATCAGCTTTTTCCTGACAGTACTGCTTGGAATCCTGACAGCAGTATTGTTATGGTGCAGTGACAGTGCGGCAGAAATTACCGAACCATTTTTCGTTGTCCTAAACAGTCTTCCAAAGTCTGCGCTGGCACCTCTTCTGATCGTCTGGCTGGGAGCCAATCAGAAGACCATCATCGTGGCGGGTATGTCAGTAGCAATTTTCGGAACCATTCTGAACCTGTATACAGGATTCAAAGAATCCGGAAGTGAAAAAACAAGACTGATCTATACACTTGGGGGAAAAAAGCACCATGTATTGACGAAAGTGATCCTGCCAAGTAACATCCCATCTATCATCAGTATTATGAAAGTAGACATTGGATTATGCCTGGTGGGGGTTATTATCGGAGAATTCATGGGAGCCAGGCGGGGACTTGGTTATCTGATTATTTATAGCAGTCAGGTTTTTCAATTGACGAGATTGATCATGGCTATAGTAATATTGTGTGTCATTGCCATGGTACTGTATGGAATCCTGAATATGGTAGAGAAGCGGGTGCGGAGATAAGCACCCGTTTTTGGAAACTGAGGCATTGCACTAACTTGTGAGACTTGAAAAATTATGTTATGATGAATGTGAAAAACATTTGAAATGGGTGCAAAGATGAGCATTTGTTTTGGAAAACAGGCAGAGAGGTTATTATGTGGAAGATCAAGCATATTTTTGACGGAAATTATGGCTGTGAGGAAGCGTCAGAAGAACAGACAGGAGAGCTTTCCCTGACACTTATTAATGAGAATGGAGAGGAACGGTATGTATCTGTTACCGATGCATGGATGACAGAGAAAGGACTGGACGAGGGCAGTATCTGGCCGGAACGTTTTCTTTTCCGGGACATCCGAATGGATGAGAAGGAAGAGGTGACAGAGATTGAACAGATCTGTTTTCCGCCAAATGAAGCTTGCTCGGCCAGGTCTATGAAGGAAAGAGTAGAGACTGCACCGGAACTGTTTCTGGTGGCAGAAGATACAGAGACAGGAAAGATAGCAGGATTTTTAAATGGACTGTCCACAAAAGAGACAATATTCCGGGATGAATTCTTTACAGAGATTCATCTTTATGACCCGGCAGGTGAGAATGTCATGCTTCTGGGACTGGATGTGAGACCGGAGTATCGCAGACAGGGACTTGCCCGTGAGATCGTAAGACAGTATGCAGAGCGGGAAAAGAAAAATGGACGCAGGCGGTTGGTACTGACTTGCCTTGAGAGTAAAGTGGAGATGTATCAGAAGTTTGGTTTCCGGGATCTGGGAATGGCCAATTCCACCTGGGGCGGAGAAGCCTGGCATGAGATGGATTACCAGTTATAGAAGAATGCTCTCGGATGCTTTTGTCCCATTGGTGTAGACGAACAGAAGCTGTATCATGTCAGAAAACCGAAATAAATAGAGAAAGAAACGAAAAATAAAATTGTGAGACGGAAAATTTCGTGGTATGATAAATAACAAAATCATGACTCCCGAAAAAGAAGAACGTGTAGCAATCATCCATTTCATCAGATAAAGGAGAACTCGTTATGGCTTTCTGTCAACAAGATTTTCATCTCGATATTTTTCAAAACAGTCCGGCTGCATATTGTGTGGCAGAACTTATACTGGATACAGATGGGCATCCGACAGACTGGATTTATCGGTATTGTAATCCTGCATTTGCAGAGCTGAAGGGGTATCGTCTGGATGACATGATCAATCATTCGTTTTTAAGTCTGTATCCGCAGATCGATCAGGAATGGCTGAACGCCTATTATGCGGCCGCATATGAGAATAAAATCAGTGAAATGGATCTGATGCTGGACGAACTGTATCATGTCGTGGTTGTGCCTGCCGGGCAAAAAGGCTTCTGCTCATGCATGATCTATGCGGAAAGAAATAAAAAAATAGAGAAAAATCAGTATTCTCTGACGGAGGAAAAACAGGGCTTAAAAAAGCTTTTGCCGGAATACGTTTCTATGTACCGCATAGAACTTAATTCTGGAAAATATGAAACGCTGCGACTTATAGGAAATACCAATGCGAGGCAGCTGGCTGAGCAGTCCGGTATGGTATTTTCGACCTTTGACGAATATACAGAGCATTATGCAGAGAATTTTATTCTGGAGGAAGACAGAGAAGAATTTAAGAACTGGCATTCCTGTAAGAATATGAAAAAACTGCTATGTAATACAGATAAAATTACGTATCATTATCACAGTGTTTCCAGAGAGGGAAAAGACAGTTATTATGAAGCATATGCAGTGAAGGAAAAGACAGATGATCAGACATTTCAGATTTTTTTAGGATATCGTAATATAGACAGCATTCTTTACAAAGAACGTTCTATTCAGCAAAAGCTTCAGGAAGCACTGGAGCAGGCAAAGCTGAGCAACGAGATCATTACAGCTATTGCCAAATCCTATCAGTATATTTCGCAGATAGATATTCAGGCAGATACATTTGAAGAAATTATAAACAGAGACAAGATACATCTGAACTTTATCCGGACAGGTATCTTATCTGTAAACAATAAAAGAGTTTGCAGACAAGATGTGGCAGAAGAATATCAGGAAACATTTTTAAAATTTACAGATATTACTACCCTGCCTGAGAGGATGAAATCGGAAGAATCTGTTGATCTGGAATATCGTATGAAAGATGGAAGCTGGCATAAAATGCGTTTAATAGAAAAGAAGAGAGATGAAAATGGCTGTTTGACTCATGCACTCTGTGCGATACGAAGTATCAGTGATACAAAAAAGCGAGAGCAGGATCTGATGTATCAGGTAGCGGAAGCTAAGAAGGATGCCGCTCTCAAAAGCAGATTTTTATCGAATATGAGCCATGATATCCGGACTCCGATGAATGGAATTCTTGGAATGCTGGATCTGGCAGAACGTTATCCGGATGATCAGGAAATGCAGAAAAGATGCAGAGATAAAATAAGGGAATCCTCCAAATATCTGGTGGCACTTGTGAATGATATCCTGGATATGAATAAGCTGGAGTCAGAAACAGAGGTGAAGCAGAATATTCCGTTTGATCTGGCAGAATTGCTGAACAAAGTGAATACCAGCAGAGAGAAGATGGCGGCCAATAAGCTGATCGACTATGTGGTGAACTGGCAATGTTCGGGAATAAAACACCGCTATCTCATCGGAAATCCACTGTATGTGGAACGGATTCTGACAATTATTGCTGATAATGCGGTGAAATTTACGAATGCAGGTGGACAGATACAGGTCTGGGGGGAAGAAAAGACCACAGATGACAGACATGTGACATATCAATTTGGATGTTCGGATACTGGAATTGGTATGAGCGAAGAATTTGTAAAACGGGCTTTTGATATGTTTTCACAGGAGAATGAAACCAGCAGATCAAAGTATGAAGGCAGTGGACTGGGACTGGCAATTGCAAAGAAAATTGCGGATAAACTGGGAGGAACCATTGAGATTCAGAGCCAGAAGGAAAAAGGAACTACCGTACTGATTACATTAACATTTAAAATTGGAGAAAGAATTGAGACAGAAAAGCCGTATGTACAGGGAGAAGTATCTCTGGAAGGACTGCGTGTTCTGGTTGCAGAAGACAACGAACTGAACATGGAAATCGCCAGGTATATGTTAGAAGAAAATGGTATGCAGGTTGAGGGTGCTGTGGATGGGATGGATGCAGTAAAGAAATTTCAAAATACTGAACCAGGTTATTATGATGTGATTTGTATGGACATTATGATGCCAAACCTCAATGGATGGGATGCAGCAAGGAAAATACGGACCATGAAGCGGGCAGATGCCGAAAAGATACCGATAATAGCTATGAGTGCGAATGCATTTACAGAGGATATTATTAAGAGCCGTATTTCCGGAATGGATCAGCACGTTGCAAAACCACTTGATATGAATCAGTTACGGAATGTACTTAAGGAATGTGTTAAAAAACATACTTGAAAATGAAAGATAAATGCTATATAATGATCAGCAAATAGGGGGCTCAAATGGATGGGCTGAGAGTAGACTTTGTAGTCTTGACCTGGAACCTGATTTGGATAATGCCAACGTAGGGAAATACATGTTGCAATGTTAGAAGGTAAAGTTGCCGCTCTCTGTTTTACGTGAACTGGGGGCACCACTTTTCACAGGAGCAGAATAGGCGCCGGATGATACAGATTAAGTGTATCATTCGGCGTTTTTTGGCGTTTTGAGAAAGAATGAGTGCCAAAAAGAGAAAGGAGTGTGGATACATGGTAAAGATCAATGGAGAGGAAAGAAATCTCGCCGGAAAAAATCTTCTGGAGTATTTAAAAGAGTCAGGATTTGAACCAGAGAGAGTAGTAGTAGAACGAAACCTGGAGATCATTCCACAGGAGAAACTTGGAAATGTAATCATTCAGGATGAAGATGCGATAGAAGTATTGCGATTTGTAGGCGGAGGCTGAAAAATGACAGAAATGCAGATAAAGATGCAGCAGATGATCTCAAATGAGGAACTGGATCGTGCTTTTGATGCGAGATTTCCAGATGAAATGCGGAAAAAACTACGGGGAGCAAAGGTGGCGGTAGCCGGACTTGGAGGACTGGGATCGAACATAGCAGTCATGCTGGCACGGAGCGGAATCGGACATCTTTTCCTGGTGGATTTTGATGTGGTAGATGTGACCAATCTGAACAGGCAGATGTATTTCATCTCACATTTGGGATTGCCGAAAACAGAGGCTCTGCCACAGATTTTATATCAGATTAATCCCTATCTGATCTGTGAATCAATGCGAATAAAAGTAACACCGGAGAATGTCAGAGAATTATTTAAGGAGTATCCGATTGTGTGTGAGGCTTTTGATAAGCCAGACCAGAAAGCCATGCTGGTTAGAGAATTATTGATGCAGTGCCCGGAAACGATTGTAGTGTCCGGTAATGGAATGGCTGGTTACGGAGACACCAATGATATCTGTACCAGCCAGAAAATGAGACGTCTGTATGTGTGCGGAGACCAGAAAACAGATGTGGGTGGCGGCATCGGGCTGATGGCACCAAGAGTAGCAGCCTGTGCAGCTCATGAAGCAAATAAAGTCATACAGTTGATAATGGAAAGATAAAAGGAGAAAAAGTCATGGAAGATAAATTGGTTTTAGGTGGAAAAGAATTTAAAAGTCGTTTTATTCTCGGATCAGGAAAATATAACCTGAATCTGATTAAAGCTGCAGTAGAGCAGGGGGGTGCGGAGATTATTACACTTGCACTGCGCCGTGCCAATACACAGGAAAGTGAAAATATTCTGGATTATATTCCAAAGGGAGTAACGTTGCTTCCAAATACTTCCGGTGCAAGAACTGCAGAAGAAGCAGTTCGTATTGCGCGCTTAAGCAGAGCCATGGGATGTGGAGATTTTGTAAAGGTTGAGATCATGCGTGATACCAAATACCTGTTTCCAGACAATCAGGAAACCATAAAAGCAACTGAGATTCTTGCCAGTGAAGGGTTTGTGGTACTCCCATATATGAATCCTGATCTGAATGTGGCAAGGGATCTTCAGAGCGCAGGAGCAGCAGCGGTCATGCCACTGGCAGCACCGATTGGAAGTAACCGGGGATTGGCCATGAAAGCCATGATTCAGGTACTGATTGATGAAATTGACCTGCCGATTATTGTCGATGCCGGAATTGGAAAACCGTCGCAGGCGTGTGAAGCAATGGAAATGGGAGCAGCGGCTGTTATGGCAAATACTGCAATTGCAACAGCAGGAGATGTGCCGGAGATGGCAGCTGCCTTTAAACTGGGAATTGAAGCGGGAAGAAAAGCATATCTGACCGGAATGGGAAGAGTCCTGGCAAGAGGCGGAAGTGCATCTGACCCACTGACAGGTTTCTTACGTTAGGAGGGACAGGGATGAACGAAGAAAATCAGGTATATTTTGTGGACAGCGACCAGCTTCCGCCGGCAGCGCTTAAGAGAAAGCACCGTCTGGAACAGGACCCGTCTTTCCGAACCAATCATATGGAATATATGGAAGGCATGCAGGTAATTGAATCTGACATCAAGGATAAAGTTTTAAAAGCTATGGATGAGTATGACTATGATGCCTATACAGCACTGGATGTGGAGCGGGCACTTTCTCATGAGTCCTGTTCCATAGAAGATCTGAAAGCACTTTTATCCCCGGCTGCAGCACCTTATCTGGAGCAGATGGCAAGAAAGGCAGAAGAGATTACCAAGAATCATTTCGGAAATACCGTGTACATTTTTACACCACTGTATATTGCCAACTACTGTCAGAATTACTGTATTTACTGTGGATTCAACTGTTATAACAATATACGCCGGAAAAAACTGACATTTGAAGAGATAGAACACGAAATGCAGGTAATCTCCAGAACCGGAATGGAAGAGATTCTGATACTCACAGGCGAAAGCCGGGCATATTCCGATGTGAAGTATATTGGGGAAGCAGTGAAGATTGCCAGAAAATATTTCAAAAATATTGGTATTGAGATTTATCCGGTAAATGTGGATGAATATCAGTATCTTCATGAATGTGGCGTAGATTACGTAACAGTATTCCAGGAAACTTATCATACAGATAAATACGAAACGCTGCATCTGATGGGGCATAAACGGGTATGGCCATACCGGTTTGACTCTCAGGAGCGTGCACTGATGGGAGGCATGAGAGGGGCAGGATTCTCAGCTCTTCTGGGACTGGATGATTTTCGAAAAGATGCACTGGCAACAGCATTGCATGTCTATTATATTAACCGAAAATATCCACATGCAGAACTGTCACTGAGCTGCCCACGCCTGCGTCCGATCGTGAATAATGACAAGATTAACCCAAGAGACGTGGGTGAAAAAGAACTTTGTCAGGTACTTTGTGCGTATCGGATTTTCCTCCCATTTGCGGGAATAACCGTATCCAGCAGAGAAAGTGCCGCATTCCGTAATGGTATTGCCAAGATTTGTGCTACGAAGGTATCAGCAGGAGTCTCTACCGGTATCGGAGACCATGAAGAAAAGTATGAAGGAAAAGAAGAGGCAGATGTTGGAGATGAACAGTTTGAGATCAACGATAATCGTTCTTTTGCATCCATGTATGAGGACATGGAACAGGGAGGTCTTCAGCCGGTTCTGAATGATTATATTTATGTGTAGGGAATATGAACATACCATAGTGATTACCAATCGTGCCCTGGTGCAGGGCGATTTTCTGATGCAGATGGAAAAAGTGGTCCATCTGCATCCCCATGCATTGATTTTAAGGGAAAAAGATCTGACGGATGAGGAATATGAACAGCTGGCAGGGAAAGTACTGGAAATCTGCCGTAAAGAGAATGTGGCCTGCTTTCTGCATTCCAGAATTGCCATCTCCAGGAAAGTTGGCTGCAAGAGGATACATCTGTCCATACCGATTCTGCAGAATCTGACAGAATCGGAGCGGACTCGTCTGAGAAAAGAATTTGAGGAAATCAGCATTTCCTGCCACAGCCTGAGTGATGTACAGACTGCGGTGAATGGTGGGGCAACGCAGATTATCCTCGGTACGATTTTTGAGACAGACTGTAAAAAAGGACTAAAAGGAAAAGGTACAGAATTTGTCAGAGAAATTTGCAACCAGTGCCCTGTACCGGTATATGCTATAGGTGGGATAAATCTGGAAAGACTTGCCAGTGTAATGGGTGCAGGAGCGGCGGGAGGATGCATGATGTCCGGATTCATGAAAATGTGAGCTTCCTTACGAATGTGAACATGTGGTATAATATCCACAATGGAAAATATTAGTGAGGGAAAAAAGATGAATTTGATTGAAGAGGCAAAGAAACTGGGATTTTCTGCTGCAGCACTGATAGATACGAAGGAGTTGGTATTTGTACCGGAATACCGGATGTACTGTGAACAGAATGCCTGTGGCTGTTATAATGTGAATCCGGCATGTCCTCCGGAGAGTGGTACGGTGGAGGAAATGAAGGAACGGGCATTGAAATATGAGAAGACACTGGTGCTGCAGACTATGCAGGATTATGAGATGGACTATAAGAAAGCAAAGCTCCATCATAATCAGCTGACAGAGCATTTGGCGGAGAAGATGAAGGAGACCGGGAAAACAGATATTCTGATTATGAGTGCAGGACCATATAAACACAATTCCTGCATGTCGGCTTATTGTGTGGATGCTCAGAAGATGGCGAATGTGGCAGGAATGAAATGCTGGACGGATGATGACTATATCCGGTATTTTTCGGAGATTTTGTTCCATGAGTAATATGGACAAGATATAGGATAAATGCCAGAGGATGTAACACTTAAAATTAACGGATAATATATGCACTGAGGAGATGGAACACATGGACATTATGGAATTGTTAAAGACAAGAAGAACTTACCGCCGGTTTGCGCAGAGGCCAATATCGGATGAGATTCTCGCGGATATGCTGAATGCAGCAAGATACGCATCCAGCGCAGCAAATAGGCAGCCGATCAGTTATGTGGTAGTGAGAAACCCGGAAAAGGTAAAAGAAGTATTTGATCTGACGAAATGGGCGGGATACTTTCCGAATGATGCAGGACGCCCAAAGGCAGGCGAAGAACCAGTACTGTTTATCGGAATTGTTGAGAATCTGGATATCAGTAAAAATTATGCCGATACAGATGCCGGACTGGCCATCAGTAATCTGACACTGGCAGCCTGGAGTCATGGTGTGGGAAGCTGTATGATTGGAGCCTGCAACAAGCCGAAGCTGTCAGAGATGTTTGGGCTGACAGAGAACCAGCAGTTACATACAGTAGTGGCATTTGGATATCCATCCCATAAGAGTTATATAGAGGACGTAAAAGACGGGGAGATCAAATACTATCTGGATGAGAATCAGGATTATGTTGTTCCAAAGCGAAAACTGGAAGATATAGTAAAATATCTGTAGGAATGAGAAGGGGAGTGAGTTATCATGAATGGAAAATTCAGAACGTGGATGAACAGACAGAAATGGTTCAAAGTGTTTTTATGTTGTCTTTTGCTGGTTCTTTTTGCACCGGTATATAAAAGTGATGTGGCAGCCATTGTTCCAATTGCCAGTAATAATCTTCAGTCAACTTTAAGAAGAACATCCGATATCGTATCTACAGCAGATGGATATATGAGAGTTTTTCAGAAAGACAAGATGGTTGGCATTGAATATTATGATGATAATTTTCGGATTAAGAGTCGAAAAACCATTCCACTGGAGTTGGAATACTGGGGTGGCTTTTTTAGTGGATCAGACAGTTATTATCTTGTAGAGGGAAAAAGTAATAAGAAAGAAAATGATGCGGCGGAAGTAATTCGGGTTATCCGCTATAATAAAAGCTGGCAAAAGACAGGAACAGCATCCATTACCGGTAATCCGGAATTGTTTGGCGGAGAAGTACGTTATCCGTTTGATGTAGGTTGTGTGGAGATGGCAGAGCAGAATGGTAAATTGTATATTGTGACAGGTCATCAGGGATATGTGGATGAATCAGTGGGGCAGGGACACCAGGGATATCTGATGATAGAAGTGGATCTGGCATCGATGAAAGGAAAAATTATAGATTGTGATCTCTGGCATTCTTTTGCACAGTATATTAAGTCAGATAATTCATATTTGTATGTGCTTGAACAAAGTGAAGGATCCAGATATACCAAATTATCCAGATATAATACAGCAACGGATGAAGTGACATCACTGAATGTGTTTTCCTATGGGGGAAGTCATACTTCAGCCTGGGCAATTGCGTGCTATGCGAGTGTAGACGGAATGGCGGTGGCAGCCAATAATGTCCTTTGTATCGGAACATCCATAGATCAGACGAAATATGATTCAGTTACCAGCGATACACCACACAATATATATCTTACAGTAACGCCGAAAAATAATTTTTCAGAATCAGCAACCACTGTAAAACAGATTACTGGCTACACTAATGATGGGAAAAGCTTTCTGGGATTAAAACTGACGAAGGTAAATGATAACCGTTTTATGGTATCATGGGAAGAATATGGCAGCAGTCGGACAGCAGGGGATAATGATAATCTTTCAGGCAGTGTTTTGCATTATTTGTTTATTGACGGAAATGGAAATATTATCAGTAAAGAAATGACCAAGGCAGCGCCGGTATCTAACTGTCAGCCAATAGAGAAAAATGGAAAAGTGGTGTATTATGCATCTAATTCCAGCATGGTTGATTTTTATTCTATAGATGCGGAAACGGGAGCATTTACACAGAAGAATTATCAGCTTGCAGGTGAGAATGCAACCTGGAACTTCAAAAACGGCGTGTTGACGATTTCTGGACAGGGAGCATTATCATTTGAAAAAAATGACAATATCCGTACACCGATATCTTCGACTAAAGGATGGTATTCAGGCAGCACAGAGACGCCGTGGGATGGCATAGCAAATCGTGTGAAAACAATCGTTATACAGTCAGGAATTACCAGTATACCGGAAAATGCTTTTAACTATATGGAAAATCTTAAGGAAGTAAAGATTCAGTCAGGCGTGAACAGCATTGGAAAACAGGCATTTGCATATTGTAAGTCTCTGTCCAGAATTGAAATACCAGTCAGTGTAAAGAAGATGGAAGATGATATTGTATGGACTGGGTATTACTGGATAGGTGACAGGTCGCATGTAAATTATGCAACCATTTATGCACCGTATGGTTCTACTGCAATTACTTATGCTAAGAAAAATGGAATCAGTTATGCCATGGATTTATCGAAAGCATCGATAAATGGTTTGGAGAAATCTTATACATATACGGGAAAAGCATTGAAGCCGGTACCAACTGTGAAAATAGGAAATATGAAGCTGAAGCAGAACAGAGATTTCAAAATCAGCTATAAGAATAATAAGAAAACAGGTACTGCAACGGTGACAGTCAGCGGAACCGGAAACTATTATGGAACCTGTAAAACCACATTTAAGATTGTGAACCAAAAGAAAGATAATGTAAAATCCTTCAGTGATGCATGGAACGTATACACAGTAACAAAAGCGAAATCTACAGTGGCAGTTAAAAAGAGTAAAATAAAAAATCCAGCTGCCATTCATATTCCTGCTACTGTAAAATATAAAGGAGTAAAATACAAAGTTACATCCATATCAGCGAATGCATTTAAGAATTGCAAAAAAGTTAAGAAAGTGACAATAGCAGGAAATATTGTCAGCATTGGAACTGGAGCTTTCCAGGGATGCACAGGTATGAAAACTTTAAAAATCGGTGCGAAAGTGACAACTATCAGTGCAAAAGCATTTTATGATTGCAGAAGCCTGACATCTGTTACAGTTCAGACTGCAAAGCTGACAGCAGCAAAGACAGGGAAAAATGCATTTACCAATGCAGGAAAGAACAATTACAAAACACTGAAAGTGAAAGTGCCGAAGAATAAACTTGCTTCATATAAAAAAATATTCAAAAGCAGAGGACTTTCTGCAAAGGCGAAAATCATAAAATAGAAAACAGGTATAGAAAAAGCTGCTCAGTCCCAGAATCAGGGTTGAACAGCTTTTCTTTTAAGTTGGTTTATTCCAGTTCAAAAGCACCGGTATATAACTGATAATACTTGCCCTTCTGTGCAATCAATTCATCGTGGGTACCACGTTCAATAATGTGCCCCTGTTCCAGAACCATGATGGCATCTGCATTACGGACTGTAGACAGACGGTGGGCGATAACGAATACGGTACGTCCTTTCATCAGGGCGTCCATGCCCTTCTGGACAATGGCTTCGGTACGGGTATCGATACTGGAAGTGGCTTCATCCAGGATCATAACCGGCGGATTGGAGATGGCAGCTCTTGCAATGGAGAGTAACTGTCTCTGTCCCTGGGAAAGGGAAGATCCGGTTCCGTCGATCTCTGTATCGTAACCATTTGGAAGCATTTCAATGAAATCATGGGCGTTGGCAATCTTTGCTGCTTCGATGACTTCTTCATCTGTAGCATCCAGTTTTCCGTAACGGATATTCTCACGGATTGTTCCGGTGAACAGGTTGGTATCCTGAAGAACGATACCCAGTGAGTGGCGCAGATCTGCTTTTTTGATCTTATTGATATTGATATCATCGTAGCGGATCTTGCCGTCAGCCAGATCATAAAAACGGTTGATCAGGTTGGTAATCGTAGTCTTTCCTGCACCGGTAGCACCGACGAAAGCAATCTTTTGACCTGGTTTTGCATACAGGGAAATATCGTGAAGCACGATTTTATCTGGATTGTATCCAAAGTCTACATCATAAAAACGGACATCACCTTCCATTTTCTTATAAGTCAGAGTGCCGTCACCATGGCGGTGTTTCCAGGCCCAGGTACCGGTACGCTCCTTACATTCTGTCAGAGTGCCGTCAGAAGCTTCTTTTGCACGAACCAGTTCTACATAACCAGCATCGACTTCCGGTTCTTCATCCATTAACTGGAAGATACGTCCCGCACCTGCCAGTGCCATAACGATGGCATTTAACTGCTGAGAGATCTGACCAATCGGGTTAGTGAAGGACTTGCTCAGCTGCAGGAAACTGGCAATCACACCGATGGTGATGTTGCCGATATGATTGTAAGCCAGTACACCGCCTATGATAGCCAGAACTACATATTGAAGATTTCCAAGATTATTCATCATAGGCATCAGAATATTGGCAAAACGGTTGGCGTTGGTGGCGTTGCTGCAAAGTTCGTCATTTAACCGGTCAAAAGCTTCTTCAGCTCTTTCTTCGTAATTAAATACTTTTACGACCTTCTGACCGTTAATCATCTCTTCAATATAACCGTTGGTGGCACCCAGGGATTCCTGCTGTTTCATAAAGTAGCGTCCACTGTTTCCTGCAACTTTTCCGGTTACTTTCAGCATAAAGAATACAGAAAAAGCGACCACGATGGATAAATAAATACTGGTAGTCAGCATAGCTGCCGCTACAGAGATAATGGTAACAGCAGAAGAGAGCATCTGTGTTAAACTCTGAGAAAGCATCTGCCGCAATGTATCAGTATCGTTTGTATACCGGCTCATGATATCGCCAAAGGAGTGGGTATCAAAATACTTGATTGGAAGAGACTGCATATGGGTAAACAGCTCGTCACGGATATCACGCAGAACACCCTGGGAGATATTTGCCATGACTCTGGAGTAAACCAGTGTTGCCAGGGCACCTGCCAGATAAATACATCCCATACGAACCAGTGTATGGAACAATGGCCCAAAGTCTGGATTTGCGGACTGCAGAAGAGGAGTGATATAACTGTCAATCAGGGTCCGCAGGAACAGGGATGCGATGACACCGGTAATGGAACTTGCCAGAATGCAGACCAGAACCAGCAGCATCTGGAATTTATAATCCTTCCAGATATATCCCATCAGACGCTTTAACGGAATCATGGGATTCTGTTCTTTCATCATTTTTTTACGTTGCTCTTTGGACATGCCTCGTGCCATATTTTTCATTTCATTGTTTGATTTTCTCTGGGTTGGTTTGTTTTCGTTACTCATTGTCAGCAGCCCCCTTTACCTGAGAATTATAAACTTCCTGATAGATTTTGCTGGAAACCAGAAGTTCTTCATGAGTACCCACATCAGCAATACATCCGTTATCCATAACAATGATGCGGTCAGCATTCTGAACAGAAGAAATACGCTGTGCGATAATCAGCTTGGTGGTATCCGGGATTTCATCAATGAATGCCTTCTGGATCATGGCATCCGTCTTAGTATCAACAGCAGAAGTACTGTCATCCAGAATCAATATGGCGGGTTTTTTCAGAAGCGCTCTTGCAATACAGATACGCTGCTTCTGACCACCGGATACGTTAGATCCGCCCTGTTCAATATAGGTATCATATTTATCCGGGAAGGTCTGGATAAAATCATCTGCCTGAGAAAGCTGGCATGCATGAACCAGTTCTTCATCGGTTGCATTTTTATTTCCCCAGCGCAGGTTCTCTTTGATGGTACCGGAAAACAGCACGTTTTTCTGAAGTACCATAGAAACGGCGTCACGAAGCACTTCCATATCATAATCACGGACATCCACGCCGCCGACCTTCAGGGTTCCGCTGGTGATATCATAGAGTCTCGGGATTAACTGAACCAGAGAACTCTTTGCACTTCCGGTACCGCCGATGATGCCGATGGTTTCACCGGACTTGATATGCAGATCAATATCTTTCAGACAGAGCTTGTCAGGATTCTGGCTGTAGCTGAAGGATACGTGATCGAAATCAATGGAACCGTCAGAAACTTTGGTAACCGGGTTCTGTGGGTTGGAAATATCCGGGACCTCAATCAGCACTTCGTTAATACGTTCTACAGAAGCCTTGGACATGATGGTCATCACAAAAATCATGGACAGCATCATCAGGTTCATGAGAATCTGCATAGTATAGGTAAACATAGATGTCAGTTCGCCGGTGGTCATAGAACCGCTTACAATCTGATTGGCACCAAACCAGGAAATCAGAATCATACAGGCATAAACGCAGGTCTGCATGATTGGTCCGTTAAAAGCAATCATTTTTTCGGCTTTTGTAAAATCTCTGTAGATACTGGAAGAGATTGTTTTGAATTTTTCTTCTTCAAAATCTTCTCGGACGAAGGATTTTACCACACGGATACCGTGAACATTTTCCTGTACGACATTGTTCAGCTTATCATAAGTCTTGAATACACGGACAAAGATCGGATGTACATGAGTCATGATAAAAGCAAGAGCAACCCCAAGAATTGGGATAACCCACAGATAAATCGTGGCAAGTTCCCGGTTGACTTTGAAAGCCATAATAAAAGCGGAAACCAGCATAATCGGAGAACGTACTGCCACACGGATAATCATCTGATAGGCATTCTGTACATTGGTAATATCAGTGGTCATTCGGGTAACAAGACTGGATGTAGAAAAATGGTCGATGTTCAGGAAAGAAAAATCCTGTACCTTATAATACATCCGTTTACGTAAGTTTTTGGCAAACCCGGCACTGGCAACTGCTGCAAAGTGACCGGACAGAATTCCAAAACCAAGAGCTGCCATGGCGAGAACGACAAGAAGAACACCGTATTTGAGGATCTCTGTCATATCGCCGGTATTGATTCCCTTATCGATCAGTTCAGCCATGAAAAAAGGAATCAGCACTTCAAAAAGAACTTCGATGGCTACGGTAACTGGCGCCAGAAGGGAATCTTTTTTATATTCGCCCACTGACTTTAATACATTTTTTAACATAGAGTCACATCCTTTCCTGATGAGTAGTATTTGAGCATGATGTGCATTTCGGGTCAGGTACCTGGTCAATCAGACGTTTTAACAGCGTGAGAAGCTGCTGCTGTTCTTCCTCTGTATACAGAGATGCAAGGGAAGCTTCAAAGTTGTCCAGACGCTGCTGGATACTGTCACTGGTTTCCTGCCCTTTTTCAGTCAGAACAAGGCGCTTCAGCCTCGCATCTTCTTTCACAGGATCCCGTGTCAGATAGCCATTCTGCTCCATAGAAGAGATCAGACTGTTGGCGGAAGAACGACGCATACCAAAATGGTGCTCAATATCCTTCTGGTAATAGGGATGGTTTGCCTGATCTGCACGGGAGATTTCACCGAGAATGCAGGCCTGTGTGCCGGTCAGATGGTCATACTCATAGAAGATGGAATCCAGATGACGGCGGATATGCTTGGATGCGGCATTGACGTAGACACCGATATGTTCTGGCATTGGCATAGAATCACCTCATTTCTTTGTTAGAAATCTAATTGTTAGAAAGCGAACATTATAATAACTCAGGAAAAAATAATTGTCAAGAGAAAAAATTATGTTTATACTGGAGTGAACAGTAGCGTAAAATTGTATCTAAAAAGAAAGAGATCTGTGAAGACATGTAACAGATCGGCAGAAAGACTATGAATAAAAGAAATTATCAGAAAGAACTGGATCAGGTAATTGATAAGGAACAGAGTGAAGAATGGGTTCCGACCCTGCTGCTTCACAGCTGCTGCGCACCATGCAGCAGCTACGTACTGGAATATCTGTCGCAGTATTTTTCCATTACGGTTTTTTACTATAATCCCAATATCTATCCGGAAGAAGAATATTATAAACGGGTAAAGGAACAGCAGCACTTCATTGAGCGGCTGCCTGTGAAACATCCCATATCTTTTATAGAAGGGGAATTTGATCCGAAGGAATATTATGAGGCAGTAAAGGGTCTGGAAAAGGAACCGGAAGGCGGAGCCAGGTGCAGGGTGTGTTTTGCACTCCGTCTTGGAAGAGCTGCACAGGAAGCTAAACGCATCGGGGCAGATTATCTGACCACCACACTGACCATTAGCCCACTGAAAAATGCGCAGGTTTTAAATGAGGTAGGAGAACAGATAGCGGAAGAACAGGGGGTAACCTGGCTGCCGTCAGACTTTAAAAAGCGTAACGGTTATAAACGATCCGTGGAACTGTCTGAAGAATACGGCATGTACCGCCAGAATTACTGTGGATGCATATTCTCCAAAAGAGAGCGAGAGGAAAAACAGTGATTTTCTCCACTCTGTCTTGATACCGAAAAAAAAGTATGATATTCTGGTATACAAAGGTCAAAAGTGCAGGGGTCGTTCCTGCTTGCAGGATAAGAGAACTGGAGTGTTGACCCGTACATATATGAGAAAGAGAGTAACGAATATGGCACAACTTTGGGGCGGACGATTTACAAAAGAGACAGACAAGCTGGTATATAACTTTAATGCATCCATCTCTTTTGACCGCAAGTTTTATCGTCAGGATATAGAAGGAAGCAAGGCACATGTGAAGATGCTGGCAAAACAGGGCATCCTGACTGAAGAAGAAAAAGAACAGATTCTGCAGGGTCTGGAGTCCATTTTAAGAGATGTGGAGAATGGAACACTGCAGATTACAGAAGAATATGAAGATATCCACAGCTTTGTGGAGGCCAATCTGATTGACCGGATCGGAGATGCAGGCAAGAAGCTACATACCGGGCGAAGCAGAAATGATCAGGTGGCACTGGATATGAAGCTGTATACCAGAGATGAGATCATAGAGATTGATGGACTTGTGAAAAAGCTTCTGGATACCCTCCTTGGCATGATGAAGGAACATACCGGAACTTACATGCCGGGATTTACCCATCTGCAGAAGGCACAGCCGATTACACTGGCTCACCATCTTGGCGCTTACTTTGAGATGTTCAAGAGAGACCGCCAGAGACTGGCTGATATCTATAAACGTATGAACTTCTGTCCACTGGGAAGCGGGGCATTGGCTGGAACCACCTACCCGCTGGATCGCGAATACACAGCAGAACTGTTACATTTTGAAGGACCAACTTTGAACAGTATGGATT
This sequence comes from uncultured Lachnospiraceae bacterium, assembly GCA_900544685.1. Lineage (GTDB taxonomy): Bacteria > Bacillota > Clostridia > Lachnospirales > Lachnospiraceae > Marvinbryantia. Next base: position 24,618 of record UQWA01000023.1, read on the forward strand.
CTGTAGCAGACAGAGACTACGTCATTGAACTGTTATCTGCCCTGTCTACGATTATGATGCATCTGAGTCGTTTCTGTGAAGAGATCATCATCTGGAATACCAATGAATACCGATTTGTAGAAATTGATGATGCCTACAGTACAGGAAGCAGTATCATGCCACAGAAGAAGAATCCGGATATCGCAGAGTTGGTTCGCGGTAAGACAGGACGTGTCTATGGAGCGTTGATTTCCATGATGACCACCATGAAGGGACTGCCACTGGCATATAATAAAGATATGCAGGAAGATAAGGAACTGACCTTTGATGCCATGGATACCACCAAGGGATGTCTGGCACTGTTTACCGGTATGATTTCTACCATGAAGTTCCGCAAAGATGTGATGGAGAGCAGCGCAAAGAACGGATTTACCAATGCGACTGATGCAGCAGATTATCTGGTAAATCACGGTGTACCATTCCGTGATGCCCATGGTATTGTGGGACGTCTGGTATTATACTGCATAGATAAGAATATTTCACTGGACAATATGTCACTGGAAGAATACAAGGCAATCAGTCCGGTGTTTGAAGAAGATATTTACGAAGCAATCAGCATGAAGACCTGTGTGGAGAAGCGCCAGACCATCGGCGCACCTTCTGAGGATGCCATGAATAAGGTGATTGCAGTGAATGAAGTATATCTGACAGAGCATCCGGCAATGCAGAAGTAAGTGGTAACTATGATATTATCAGATATCAGGAGATACAGGAGAGGAGAACATTATGAGCGAAAAATTAAGAGTAGGTATTTTAGGAGCAACCGGTATGGTGGGACAGAGATTTATCTCTCTGCTGGAGAATCATCCATGGTTTGAAGTGGTAACACTGGCAGCAAGCCCAAGAAGTGCGGGAAAAACGTATGAAGAAGCTGTCGGCGGCAGATGGAAAATGGATACACCAATGCCGGAAGCAGTAAAAAAGATTGTAGTTATGAATGTAAATGAAGTGGAAAAAGTAGCTGCAAGTGTGGATTTTGTATTTTCAGCCGTTGATATGACAAAAGAAGAGATCAAGGCAATCGAAGAAGAATATGCCAAGACAGAGACACCTGTTGTTTCCAACAACAGCGCACACAGATGGACACCGGATGTACCAATGGTGATCCCTGAGATCAATGCAGACCATTTCAAAGTAATTGAATCTCAGAAAAAACGTCTTGGTACCACAAGAGGATTTATCGCAGTAAAACCGAACTGCTCTATTCAGAGTTATGCACCATGTCTGGCTGCCTGGAGAGAGTTTGAACCGTATGAAGTAGTGGCAACAACTTATCAGGCAATTTCCGGAGCCGGAAAGACATTTAAAGAATGGCCAGAGATGATCGAAAACGTGATACCATACATCGGCGGTGAAGAAGAAAAATCCGAACAGGAACCACTGAGAATACTGGGAGAAGTGAAAGACGGCGTGATCGTGAAGGCAGAAGAACCTGTGATCACATGCCAGTGTATCCGTATTCCGGTACTGAACGGACATACCGCAGCCGTATTTGTAAAATTCAGAAAGAAACCAACCAAAGAGCAGTTAATTGAGAAACTTGTGAACTTCAAAGGCCTTCCACAGGAAAAAGAACTGCCGAGTGCACCGAAGCAGTTCATCCGTTATATGGAAGAAGACAACCGTCCACAGGTAAAAGCAGATGTAAATTATGAAAACGGTATGGGAATCTCCATCGGACGTCTTCGTGAAGATACTGTTTACGATTACAAGTTTGTCGGACTGTCCCACAATACTGTAAGAGGTGCAGCAGGTGGAGCTGTACTTTGTGCAGAGAGCCTGAAAGCACTGGGATATATTACCAAGAAATAAGATACGACAGCAGGAGCTTATTGTATCGGTGTATGATATGGAGCGTGGATAGTTACATGATACGATTTAAGAATCTGACAAGAAGTTACGGACCAGGAAAAGGAATCTTTGATTTCTCTTTTGAAGTGGAAGAAGGAGAAGTGTTTGGTCTTCTCGGACCGTCCGGGTCCGGTAAAACAACGGCGCTTCGTATGCTTATGGGATTTGAGGAACCAACTAAGGGAAGATGTGCAATGAACGGGAAAGACTGTGCGAAAGCCGGTCTTTCCCTTCGTAGGATTACAGGGTATCTGCCAGAAAATGTCAGACTGCCACAGGAACTGACCGGACGCCAGTTCCTGAAATCCATGGCGCAGATGCGTGGCGTGAAGAATCTGGAACGGTTATTTGAACTGGCAGGAGAACTGAAGCTGGATGTGGATCAGAGAATTGGAAAGATGAGTTCTGCAGATGTGAAGAAGACCGGGATTGTATGCGCCATGCAGCACAATCCGCAGATAGTGCTTCTGGACCGTCCATTTGAGCATCTGGACCCTAAGAGCCGCAGTGCTTTGGTAGATATTATCCTGGAAGAAAAAGAACGTGATCATATGGTTCTGTTAGGCACAGAAGATGTGAACGGTGTGGATATGACCTGTGACAGAGTGGGACTTCTGGATCACGGAAACATGGTATATCTGGGTGACATTGAAGACCTGCGGGATAATATGTGCCGGGAATATATGATTCAGTTCCATGATGCAAGAAGCGCTATGAAGTTTTCCAAAGAAAAATTTGAAATTAAAACCATGAAAGACCGTAATCTGGTAGTAGAGGTGCAGGGAGCAGTGAAGCCACTGCTACAGGCATTGTCAGCATACGAAGTGACAGGGATCGAACCGGTTCCCACATCATTGAAGGAAACATTTCAGCATATATACGGAGGCAGACTTCATGCTTAATTTACCGATTATAAGACAGGATTTTAAAATTAACCGGGGCAGAATTATGGTACTGTTTATTTTGCAGATGGTAAGTATGTTGATGGCAATTGGAATCTGCGAGATGAAGCTGATTGAGATCTCAGATATTTTCTGGGATACGATACCTGTGATGATTATTCCAATGCTGTTGGAGATGCTGCTGTCCTATGAAACTATCACCAGATGCAGGGAAGATGGAACCATGGATCTGATTCTGGCAACAGGAATCAAACCACAGAAGATTTTGTTCAGTAAGATATGTTTCATTATGGCATCCGGTATTGTCCTTCTGGGAGCAGCAACCATTCTGGGCTGCTTGACAAGAGTATACCGCCTGACAGGAGAATGGAACCGTAACAGTTATCTTTGCCTGAATGCAGGGGCAGTCTGCCTTCAGATTTTTCTGGGTGGCTTCAGTTATTGGATGGCATGCAGATCTGGCAGTCTGAAGAAGTACGTACTGACAGGTGTATTGATTTCTAACTTGTTATATGCCGTTTATGTAGTATATTACCGCATTCCGCAGTTATTTTTCCTTCAGTATATTACCATATTCAGTCTGTTCCGTCAGAACTGGTTTGCAAAAGGCTCGGTTATGGCATGGATGGGGAGCGGTATTTTACTGGTCGTGGGAATTTTATGTTTCCTTTTGGGAAACAGAGCATTTTATGAACACAATTTTCCAGAATAGGGGTGAACAATGGGAAAGGCGTTATTTATCGCTGAAAAACCCAGTGTTGCGCAGGAATTTGCAAAAGCACTGAAAGTAAATACAACAAGAAAAGACGGCTATCTGGAAGGAGAGACAGCAGTAGTGACCTGGTGTGTGGGGCATCTGGTCACGATGAGCTATCCGGAGGTCTATGACGAGAAATATAAGAAGTGGAGCCTGGCGACACTTCCTTTTTTACCGGAAAAGTTTCTCTATGAAGTCATTCCGCAGGTAGAAAAGCAGTTTCGGATTGTCAGCAGCCTGCTGAACCGTAAGGATGTGGATACTATTTATGTCTGTACCGACTCCGGACGGGAGGGAGAATATATTTACCGTCTGGTAGAACAACAGGCAAAGGTAGATATTCAGAAAAAGAAAAGAAAACGGGTCTGGATCGATTCTCAGACAGAAGAAGAGATTTTAAGGGGAATTGAGACAGCAAAGGATCTTTCTGAATATGATCACCTGGGAGATGCAGCGTATCTGCGGGCGAAGGAAGATTATCTGATGGGGATTAATTTTTCCAGACTCCTGTCACTGAAATATGGCAATGTGATATCTAATTATCTGAATACCCGTTATACTGTGATATCCGTAGGGCGTGTGATGACCTGTGTCCTTGGCATGATTGTGCGACGAGAACGGGAAATCCGGCAGTTTGTCAAGACACCGTTTTACCGTGTAGTCAGCATGTTGGATTGCCAGGGGAGTGAACTGGAAGGAGAATTCCGTGCAGTGGAAGGGTCAGACTGGTATCTGTCACCGAAGCTGTATAAGGAAAATGGATTTAAAGAAAAAAAGGATGCCGAAGAACTGATTCGGAGGTTGTCGGTCAGCCAGCCAATGCAGGCGTTAGTGGAGAAGATTGAGCGCAAAAATGAAAACAAGAACCCGCCGCTGCTTTTTAATCTGGCGGAACTTCAGAATGAATGTTCCAGACTGTTTAAGGTCAGCCCGGATGAGACATTGAAGATTGTACAGGAGCTGTACGAGAAAAAGCTGGTCACTTATCCACGAACCGATGCAAGAGTTTTATCCACAGCTGTGGCAAAAGAGATCTACAAAAATATCCGCGGGCTGTGTAGCTTCGAGCCGACAGGAGCTTTTGCTGCTGAGATACTTGAAAATGGAAGCTATAAAAAGATCACATCCACCAGATATGTAAATGATAAGCAGATTACGGACCATTATGCAATTATTCCTACCGGTCAGGGATTGGGGGCGCTGAAAAGTGTGTCTGCCAGATCTGCAAAAGTGTATGAATTGATTGCCAGAAGATTCTTAAGCGTTTTCTACCCGGCTGCAGTTTACAAAAAAGTATCCATGGTGACGATGATGGGAAAAGAACGTTTCTTTTCAGCCTGCAAGGTACTGGATCAGGAAGGATACCTGAAAGTAGTCAATGTGAAGAAGAACGGAGAAGAACAGAAGGACAGAACACTGCTTCACCAGTTACAGACGTTGAAAAAGGGCAGTATTCTGCCAGTGAAGAATCTGGATATCAAAGAAGGGGAAACAGCTCCGCCAAAGCGTTATAATTCGGGCTCTATGATTCTTGCCATGGAAAATGCGGGACAGTTAATTGAGGATGAGGAACTCAGGGAACAGATTAAGGGAAGCGGAATCGGTACCAGCGCCACCCGCGCGGAGATCCTGAAAAAACTCATATCAAATAAATATATTGCATTAAATAAAAAGACACAGATTCTTACTCCTACCTTACTGGGGGAGATGATCTTCGATGTGGTCAGCGTCTCTATCCGGTCGCTTTTGAACCCGGAGCTGACGGCAAGCTGGGAAAAGGGACTGACTTATGTGGCAGAAGGAACCATCACATCAGAAGAATATATGAATAAACTCAATCATTTTGTGAGAACAAGAACAGATGCTGTCTTACATATGAATCAGCATATTGCACTGAGAGAATATTTTGATGCATCTGCCAGATACTATAAAAAGTCATCGAAGGCAAAAGCCTGAGAACAGAAGGAAATCATTTATTTCAGGGAGGAAAACAAATGGAAGCAGCAAAAATCAGTAATTTATATAATCTGGAAGAAACCATTGCAGGAAAATTATTTGAAGGAGCAGAGTACCCATGGGAAGTGCTGCCAAAGATCAGTGCATTTATTGTAGAACTGGGAAATACCCTAAGCAGTGAAGACTATGAGAAGCGTGGAGAGAATGTATGGGTTGCCAAAAGTGCAAAAGTGGCACCGACAGCTTATATTAACGGACCGGCAATCATCGGAAAGGATGCAGAAATACGTCACTGCGCATTCATCCGCGGAAATGCCATCGTAGGAGAAGGTGCAGTAGTAGGTAACTCTACAGAACTGAAAAATGTAGTACTTTTCAATAAAGTACAGGTTCCGCATTACAATTATGTAGGAGATTCCATTTTGGGATACCGTGCACATATGGGAGCCGGAAGCATTACATCGAATGTAAAATCAGACAAAACACTGGTAGTCGTAAAAGATACGGAAGAACAGATCGCAACCGGACTGAAAAAGTTTGGCGCCATGCTGGGTGACTGTGTGGAAGTGGGCTGCAATTCTGTACTGAATCCTGGAACGGTTGTGGGAAGAAATTCTCAGATTTATCCGACCTCCTGTGTACGTGGCGTGATTCACGAGAACAGTATTTACAAAAAAAGGGGCGAGATCGCAGAAAAACATTAGAAAATCTGACCGGATCAGCGCTTTATCAGGCAACAGGCGCTGGTTCGGCACATTTGTGTTGTCGAAAAATGGCGATGAAAATAACTTGACAGAAAAACCGTCTGATTGTTATGATAAAAACAGTTCACATCCATTCTGTTGCGGTATTCACCGCAGAATTCCCTGTAAAGATACAGAAGATGAATCTGAGAAATGTCAGCAAAGAGGATAAGACCTGCAAGTCCGTCATTGACTGAAAGCAATAACCAGAATATGAGAGATAAGGGTTGACATTTGCAGATAAATATAATACTATAAGTTCAGAAAAAACGAACATAAGTTCGAACAAGGGGTATAAAAGATGATAAATGATGAGAAGCAAAAGGCACTGGATGCCGCTCTTTCCCAGATAGAGAAGCAGTTTGGTAAAGGATCTGTGATGAAGCTGGGAGATTCCAGTGCGAATATGAATGTAGAGACTATTCCTACCGGCTCTCTGAGCCTGGATATTGCACTGGGACTTGGCGGAATTCCAAAGGGACGTGTGATTGAAGTATATGGTCCGGAGTCCAGCGGAAAAACTACTGTAGCACTTCATATGGTAGCAGAAGTGCAGAAGAGAGGCGGTGTAGCAGGATTTATCGATGCAGAACATGCACTGGATCCTGTATATGCATCCAAGATCGGTGTAGACATTGATAACTTATACATTTCACAGCCGGATAACGGAGAACAGGCACTGGAGATTACTGAGACACTGGTTCGATCCGGAGCTGTCGACATTATTATTGTCGATTCCGTAGCTGCACTGGTACCGAAGGCAGAGATTGACGGAGATATGGGAGATTCCCATGTGGGATTACAGGCACGACTGATGTCTCAGGCCCTGAGAAAGCTGACAGCCTGCATCAGCAAGACGAACTGCACTGTGATCTTTATCAACCAGCTTCGTGAGAAGGTAGGGGTGATGTTTGGTAATCCTGAGACTACCACAGGCGGACGTGCGCTGAAGTTCTATTCTTCTGTCCGCATGGATGTACGCCGTATCGAGACGCTGAAGCAGGCAGGTGAGATGATCGGTAACCGTACCAGAATCAAGGTGGTAAAGAATAAGATTGCACCGCCTTTCAAGGAAGCCGAATTTGATATCATGTTCGGAGAAGGTATCTCTCGTGAAGGAGATGTGCTGGATCTGGCAGCGAATATTGGTGTGATTAATAAGAGTGGTGCATGGTATGCCTATAACGGAGACAAGATCGGTCAGGGACGTGAGAATGCCAAGCAGTTTCTCCGTGAGCATCCGGAAGTGATGGCTGAGGCAGAGCGTAAAGTCCGTGAGCATTATGGACTTCAGGGTGTATCTGCAGACCAGACCGTACAGACTGTGCCAGAGGAAGATACAGAGGAATAATCTGCCATGGCTTATGATATGCTAAAGAGAGCAAAGCTTCGCTGTATGCATCTTCTGGAGAAGAGGGACTATACAGAGAAGGAACTACGTCAGAAGCTGGAGAACGGCAAGACCGAATATACGGAAGAACAGATTGACGGGGCTATTGCGTATGTGAAGAGTTTTCATTATGTGGATGATGGCAGATATGCATGCAAGTATATTGAGGCAATGCAGTCGCGCAAGAGCAGAAGACAGATTGAACAGGAACTGTACCAGAAGGGTGTGGACAGAGAACTGATACAGGAAGCCTTTGAAGAGACTGGTGAGGTACCGGAAGAGGAACAGATTGCCAGATGGATGGAGAAGCGGAATTTTCACCCGGAGGAAGCAGATCTGAAGGAAAAGCAGAGAATGTATGCCTTTCTGGCAAGAAAAGGATTCCGGGCAGAGAATATCCAGAGAGTGATGAAGTCGGAATTTGTATAAATCTGATGAAAAGCCGGAATAAGCAGAGAGATTTTTTATTACTTATTCCGGCTTTTTCTTTCATCTGCTTGACAGATATATAAAAGCAGTATAGAATAGAAGTGTTGTATTGTACAATGAAAATTAAATAAGGAGGTGCTCCTGTGAATGCGATGACGTTTGTTATCTGTATTGTGGTCGCCTTGATTGCAGCAGCTATTAGCTGGGTGGCAGCGACGGCTTATCGTAAGAATGTAGCAGAAAAGACGATAGGAAGTGCGGAAGAAAAAGCCCGGGACATAATAGATGACGCATTGAAAGTTGCAGAGACGAAGAAGCGTGAGGCACTGCTTGAAGCAAAAGAAGAGTCTATGAATCGAAAGAATGAACTCGATAAAGAGACCAGAGAGCGAAGAGCAGAGTTGCAGAAGTATGAAAGACGCGTACTGGCAAAAGAAGAAGCCATTGAGAAAAAGTCTGATGCACTGGAGAGACGTGAAAGCAATCTGGCCAGCAGAGAAGAAGAATTAAAGATAAAAAGCGTAGAGATTGAAGAAATTCATGAGAAAAAAGTGCAGGAACTGGAGAGAATCTCAGGTTTAACCTCCGAACAAGCAAAAGACTATCTGTTAAAAACTGTTGAAGACGAAGTGAAGAGCGATACTGCCAGACTCTACAAAGAACTGGAAAGTAAAGCAAAAGAAGAAGCAAACAAAAAAGCGAAGGAATATGTAGCTACCGCAATTCAGCGATGCGCAGCAGACCACGTTGCAGAAGCTACGATTTCCGTAGTGCAGCTCCCTAGTGATGAGATGAAGGGACGCATTATCGGTCGTGAAGGCCGTAACATCCGTACTCTGGAGACTATGACCGGTGTGGATCTGATTATCGACGATACACCGGAAGCTGTCATTTTATCAAGCTTTGATCCAATCAGACGTGAAGTGGCAAGAATTGCTTTGGAGAAACTGATTGTGGACGGACGAATTCATCCGGCCAGAATCGAAGAAATGGTGGAAAAAGCGCAAAAAGAAGTAGAGACAATGATTCGCGAAGAAGGCGAAGCAGCAGCATTAGAAGTAGGCGTGCATGGAATTCACCCTGAACTGATCCGCTTACTGGGAAGAATGAAGTTCCGTACCAGCTATGGTCAGAACGCACTGAAGCATTCAGTTGAAGTAGCCCAGTTATCAGGATTGTTAGCAGGGGAAATCGGCGTGGATATCCGTATGGCAAAACGTGCCGGTTTATTACATGATATCGGCAAATCCATCGACCATGAAATTGAAGGATCACATGTGCAGATCGGAGCAGATCTCTGTAAGAAGTACAAGGAATCTGCTACTGTTATCAATGCCGTAGAATCCCATCATGGTGATGTAGAACCGGAGACTCTGATTGCATGTATCGTACAGGCCGCAGATACGATTTCGGCGGCACGTCCTGGTGCGAGAAGAGAGACTCTGGAAACATATACCAACAGATTAAAACAGTTAGAAGATATATCAAACTCTTTCAAGGGTGTTGATAAATCATTTGCTATTCAGGCAGGTAGAGAGATTCGAATTATGGTTGTTCCTGAAAAAGTCAGCGATGCCGATATGGTATTGATGGCAAGAGATATTTCCAAGCAGATTGAAGCGGAGATGGAATATCCTGGACAGATTAAAGTCAGTGTAATACGTGAGTCACGAGCAGTGGATTACGCAAAATAATGAGAAAGCCGGTGTTGATCAGTAGATGTGAGACACCGGTTTTTTTGAGTTTTAAGGAGTAGATATTATGAGATACGAAAAAATCAGAACAGGAACATTTCTTCTGCGCAGGAATCGTTTTGTTGCAGAAGTGGAGATAGATGGTGAAGTAGTGGATTGCCATGTGAAGAATACCGGGAGATGCAGGGAATTATTTATACCTGGTGTGAAGGTTATTCTTCAGGAAAGTGACAATCCCAATCGCAAGACCAGATATGATCTGATTGAGGTGTATAAGAATGGACAGTTGATTAATGTTGACTCGCAGGTGACTAATACAGTGGTGGAAGAATGGGTAAAGACAAGCAGCTATTTTCAGAATCTGAAGCAGGTGAAACGGGAAGTGACTTACGGGAAGTCTCGCTTTGACCTGTATGTAGAATATGGAGAGGATAAAAAGGCGCTTATAGAGGTAAAGGGTGTTACACTGGAAGAAAATGGAGTTGCACGTTTCCCTGATGCACCAACTCTGCGGGGCGTAAAGCACGTAGAAGAATTGATCACCTGTATGCAGGATGGATATGAAGCCTATCTGTTCTTTGTGGTGCAGATGAAGCACATTACGCATGTGGAACCAAACTGGAAGACACATCCGGAATTTGGCAATGCCTTACAAAGAGCAGCAGATGCAGGTGTGCATCTGCTGGCATATGACTGTCTTATAACGGAAGACAGTATACAGGCGGATCAGCCGCTGCAGATAATTGTTTGAGAGATAAGATTTTCAGACGGATGGAGCTTCGGTTTGAGGTAAGGATAGAAAGTGCGGCAGGAGATATTCTGCCAACATTTTATGACCATAAGCAGTCAGATGAATGCCATCAGTCGTGACAGCATCGTAGTCTTCATTTTTTACCAGAGAGGTCAGATAGCTATGCAGTGGGATAAAAGAAACAGACAGTGATTCGCAGATTTCGACCATGATCTGTTCCAGTTCCAACACATAAGGGATCCAGATCTGATATTTCTGGGGATGTGGGAAAATAAATGGACCGGAACAGAGAAGTTTGGCACCAGTATCTAAGAGCTGCATCAGAACCGCTCTGTAATTCTCGGTAAAGAGAAGTTGTTCAAGGGTGACGCCCGTATTTAAGGCAACGCCAATATCGTTGATTCCGATCAGAAGAGAAATCACATCAGGATGTCCTTTCAGAAATCCACGCTGCAGGCGCTCCAGAAGGGCAGAAACAGTAAAACCGTCAATTCCTTTATTCGTAATCAGGGTATTCGATCCCAGTCTGTCTGCAAGCATGGCAACATAGCCATCCCCCAGACCGTTTGTGTCTGGCAGCCAGAGATGGTTTGCGTCTGTAATGCTGTCACCTAAAAATAAATATTCCGTATTCATGTGGAACCTCCTGATATTGGTATATAAAAATATAATATGAATTTATAATCCTTACTCATTATGCTTTACATTATAGTTGCTGAATAAAGAAAAAACAATTATAATCAGATGAGAAGCGAATTGTGTCGAAAAATGCTTGTTGTTTACAGCCAATGTTCCATGAAGCGTGTTGCTGTGAATGTATGGAACAGTAACGAAAAAATATGCCGGGAAAGAAGGCAATCATCATAATCAAGTGTAAGAAATGGAGGCGCGGGATGAATTCCCGCAGTTAGAATGAATAAAAAAGAGCTTGCAGAAATTAAAAAGCAATATACCCAGGAAAAATGTCCGGCAACCAGAATCTGTGGCTGCTATGTGGATGGAGAGAAGAAGAAGCAGACAGAATTTTGTCAGGCATTTCTTTCACTGCCAGATGAAGAATTCTTTAAATATCTGAATATTTTCCGCAAGACTATGTCAGGAACCATAGGAAAGAACCTGCTGACCATGGAGTTCCCTCTGGATACAGAGATGGAAGGCGGAACACAGGAACTGCTGATGAAATTAAAGTACACCGGTCTGAAGGATGACAGTCTGCTGGAGGAGTTCTATGATAAGATCATTGATGCTTACTATTATGTGGGAAACTATCTGATCCTGCTGATACACGGAACTTATGATATCCCCGGAAAGTCATCGGATAATCTGGAGATGTTTGATGCATCGGATGAGATCTATGAACACATCATTTGCTGTATCTGCCCGGTGAATCTGTCCAAGCCATGTCTTTCTTATAATGCGGAGGGACATTGCTTTGAGAATAATATTCAGGACTGGGTAGTAGAGATGCCTGTACTGGGATTTTTATTCCCGGCATTTCATGACCGCAGTGCAGATGTCCACAGCCTGTTGTATTACAATCAGAAGCCAGAACAGCCGGCAACGGATTTTGTAGACAATATACTTGGATGTGTACTTCCGATGACGGCAGGGGATCAGAAAGAGACGTTTCAGGAACTGGTAGAACAGACACTGGGTGAGGACTGTAGTTATGATATGGTGCGCACTATCTATGATAACCTGAATGAGATGCTGGAAGAGCAGAAGGAAGAACCGGAACCGTTGAAGCTGGATAAGGGAGATGTGAAGCGTCTTCTGGAACAGAGTGAAGTGGCAAATGACAAGCTGGAAGAATTTGATACCCACTATGAAGAGACTGCCGGGGAAAATGCATCCTTTGTGGCAGCGAATGTGGTAAATACCAGAAAGTTTGAGATTAAGACACCGGATATTGTGATACAGGTGAATCCAGAACGTACGGATCTGGTGGAGACCAGAGAGATTGACGGAAGAAAATGTCTGGTTATTGAATTGAATGATGAAGTAGAAGTCAATGGAATTACGATAAAATAGTTGAAAACAAAGGAGTATGAACACGTATGATAATCATCAAAGAATACAGAGGGCATATCAGAAACTGGGAAAGCCTGTGTGCAGAACTGAGGATTGATCTGTCTCTGACAAGAGAAAAAAGAGAAGAAGAGATTCTGGTAAAAGCCTATGAAAAATGGGGATATGACATAGCAGACCACCTTTATGGTATGTTTGCCTTTGCCCTGTGGGATGACCAGAAGAAAGAATTGTTTGCTTTAAGGGATCAGTTTGGAGCCAAGCCGTTTTATTATTATGTGACAAAAGATAATAATCTCTTATACGGGACCATGATCCGTGATATCATGAAGCAGCCTGGATTTGAAAAAGAATTAAACGAAGAGATGCTTCAGATTTATCTGACATTGACCTATGTGGGCGGGGAAGATACTTTCTTTAAGGGACTGAAAAAGCTGATGCCGGGACACTTCCTGGTATGGAAAAACAAAGAACTTACCGTTACCAGATACTGGACACCAGAGTTTCATCCAGATAACAGCAAGTCTCTGGAAGACTGGGCAGACGAAATACATACTACGGTTCAGAAGATTATGCCGGAAGTTCTGGCAAAGGATGAGACTGCAGAAGCATTCCTGTCCGGAGGAGTGGATTCCTCTTACGTAGTGGCGGTATCCAATGTGCAAATGACAGATTCCTGTGGTTATGAAGAGGAACGTTTTGATGAATCTGGTCTGGCAAAACAGACCGCAGATCTGCTTCACAGAGAGAACAGCAGATGCCTGATTACTCCTGAGATGTATTTTGATATCGTACCGTATGTGATGTATGAAATGGAACAGCCACTGGCGGATGCCTCTGCCATTGCCTTCGCCATTGCCTGCCAGGAAACTGCAAAGCACACGAAGATCTGTTATTCAGGAGAGGGATCGGATGAATTCTTTGGCGGATATAATATGTACCGGAATGCCGAACGCTATGGTGAAAACCTGAAGACGTTTTATGTGGGCAATACGAATATTATGAAAGAAGATGAGAAAAAACGGATTCTGAAGAACTACGATGAGAAGGTGCTGCCGATTCATCTGGTGAAAGATATCTATGAAGAAATCGAAGAACTGGATCCATTGTCCAAGATGTCTGACATTGATATTCAGATCTGGCTGGAGGGTGATATTTATCTGAATGTAGACAAAATGAGTACCGCAGCAGGACTGGAGATCCGTATGCCGCTGACAGACCGCCGTGTTTTTGATATTGCTTCCAGAATGCCTTCCTGTTACAAAGTAAATGCAGAACAGAACAAAGTGGCATTCCGCACCGCAGCAGCAAAGGTACTTCCGAAAGAGATTGCTTTTCGTAAGAAGTTGGGATTCATTGTGCCGATCCGTATCTGGATGGCAGACGAACGTTATAACCAGGATGTACAGGCGAAGTTCCACAGTGAGATGGCAGAGAAGTTTTTCAACGTGGAAGAGATCCAGAAGATCTTTAATGAATATGTGGGCGGCAATTCTGATAACTGGAGAAAAGTATGGACCATTTATACTTTCCTGGTATGGTACGAAGAGTATTTTGTAAAAAGATAAAAGTGACAGGTAAAAAATTAAATTCAGGGTTGACATTTGCAAAGGCATTTGATATCCTTTGAAAGATATAACTGTTCAGAGTGAGTTAAGATGGAATAATTCTGGACATATAATACAAAACATATTCCGTGAGGGAGTAATTCGCGTGAACACGTGATTTGTCAACAGACCCGGTCATTTGACCTGGCAAATCTTAAAGAATGAGACTCATGTATGCTTTTAAACATAGGGCATGCGTGGGTCTCTTTTTATCATATAGAGAACTTCGTCCCTATATGATAAAAACGCTCCGCGAGGATGCACATTCACGCGAAGAGAAAATATGTCGCAAGCGACCGCGCTCGGCGCGAGAATATGCCAAGGCACATTCTTTGTTTTAATGTGAACAGATCCGGGACGGAAAAAGAAAAGGAGGAGTTACATGGAACAATTAATTCAGGGGGCATCTATGCCACTCGTAGTATTGCTGCTGATTGTGGGCTTTGTGTTTCTGATCAAAGGAGCGGACTTTTTTGTGGAAGGCAGTTCCAGTATTGCAAAAAAGCTGCAGGTACCGTCCATTATTATAGGACTGACCATTGTAGCAATGGGAACATCCCTTCCGGAAACTGCAGTCAGTGTAACTGCATCAATGGTAAACAATAACGCGCTTGCCGTCAGTAATGTCATTGGATCGAATATTTTCAATCTGATGTTCGTCATTGGTGTCTGTTCAATTCTGACACCGATCGCGGTGCAGAGAGAGACCATTGTGAGAGATATCCCGTTATCTGTTATTTGTGCATTACTGTTGGCTGGTCTGGGAATCCTGGCAGTTGGAGATAAGGAAACTTACATCCTGGGACATCTGGATGGTGTGATTTTCCTGGTATTATTTGCAGGTTACATTATTCTGATGATCCGCAGTGCTTTAAAAGCAAGAGCAGAAGGAAAAGAAGTTGCGATCGAGGGAGAAGAAGACCTGAAAGTGCTCTCTTATCCTAAGAGTATCCTGTGCATTGTGGGAGGTGCCATAGCCATCGCTATTGGTGGTGATCTTACTGTAGACACTGCCAGCCGCATTGCTGTTGAGCTGGGAATGAGCCAGACTCTGGTAGGACTGACCATTGTATCCATAGGAACCTCTCTTCCGGAGTTGGTGACATCCATTGTGGCAGCCAGAAAGAATGAAGTAGATATGGCAGTCGGAAATGCAGTAGGATCTAACATTTTCAATATTCTGATGGTTCTTGGTATCGCCTCAGCCATTAATCCCATTGGACTTCTGACAGAGAATTTGATCGATATCATGATTCTGGTAGGATTTTCCCTTCTTGTCTGGGCATTTGCTGCAACAAAAAGAAAAATTACCAGAAAAGAAGGTATGGCAATGGTAGTGCTGTATCTGGTGTATGCAATTTATATTATTCTGAGATAAAATTAGGGGAAACGAGATGTTATTGTTTTGGAAAGTACTTTTGACAGAATTCATCGCTGAGATGGGTGATAAGACACAGCTGATGCTAGTGGCGATGACATCCAAGTATAAATTAAAAGATATTATTCTGGGGACCGGTGTAGCAATCCTGGTACTGAACGGACTGGCAGTACTGGCAGGAGGTTTGGTCAGTGAAGTGATACCGACCTGGCTGATCCGTCTGATTGCAGCAGGCGCGTTCCTGTTCTTTGCAGCTACCACATTAAAAGGTGGCGAAGAAGAAGAGGAAGAAGTAAAAGAAAATGGAAAAGGAAAAATCGCAGCACTGTCAGTATTTTCCACATTCTTCGTAGCAGAACTGGGAGACAAAACACAGCTTACCGCTATCACATTTGGAGCAAACGAAGGTATGGAAGCGGCGCTGGTTGTCTGGCTCGCCTGTTCCATCGGACTTTTCGCGGCCGACATTATCGGTATGCTGGTAGGTTATCTTCTGAAAAACAAAATGCCGGAGGGCGTCTTAAATGCAGTGGCGTTCTGCATCTTCTCCGTATTCGGAATCCTGACTCTGAGAGAAGGGCTGACTCTGCTTCTGGGTGTCGGAAATACCTGGATCATGGGAATCACCGTGGCTGCAGCAGTGGTCTTTGCCATTGTCTGTCTCACCCTGTACCGGAAGAAAAAAGCTGCGTAATGCAGTTTTTCAGGTGCAGGATGAAAGAAAAAAGAAAAAGCATATAGCTGGCGATGTCAGCTATATGCTTTTTTCATAAAAAAACAATGTAAATAGAGCTAAAGTACACAAAAATGAATGGCGAGGCTTGTCCGCCAGAGAGATAAGCCATATAATATAAGATAAGAAAGAAAACGGAAAAAGAAAGGAGAAGACAGAAAAAAGAAGGTCATAGAATAAGTGAAAATACGGGAGGAAATGATTTGGAAAACAGAAAAAACTTAAAAAAAGCCATATGCCGGTATACTGTGAGATATATAACAATGATGGCAGTGGTTTTAACAGCAATGGTAACAGCTTGGTCACAGAATGTGCAGGCAGCAACGCAGCAGATGAATTTTCGAGATGGATACAGTAATGAAAAAAGAACAGACCTGGTAATAAATAATCTGGTTGATAATTACAGAATTCGTCTTCCATGGGGGTGGAGTTTTTCGGATGGTGATCTGGAGACGGAGATCAGTGATAAAAGTGTGGTAGCGGTAGAATGCGATGCGGATGAATCGGATATATTTTATGTATATAGCAATTACAGTATGCCGTACATGAACTACAAACCGGTTACCATCACAGTGACAAAAAGAAGTGTAGCCGGTGATGATAAAGTAGCGGTACTCAATGTTCACAGATGCGCAGTTTCCATGGCACAAGAAAAGATGACAGTATATGAAGGCACATCTTTTAAGCTGGACTATAACACAATTGCAGATGGAAAACAAAGCTACGGAACACAGTTTGATACATTTGATCCGACAGTTGCCATAGTTTCAAAGGATGGTGTGGTCACAGCAAAGAAAGCAGGAAATACTGCGATTATAGTGAGAAATGAAGGCGGAAATGCATCCATGGATCTTACTGTGAAAGCACTTCCATCTATGAATAAAAAAAGTGCAGTCATAGGTATAGGTAAAAGTGTAAATCTGAAAATGAAGAACATACCGAAAGGCACTTCAGTGACATGGAAAAGTTCTAATACAAAAGTTGCCACAGTTTCAAATGGCGTAGTCAAGGGGAAAGCATCCGGAAAGGCAGAGATTACAGCAAGTTATCAGTTGAATGGAAAGAACCGGAAGGTAAAATGTGCTGTTACGGTAAAAGGTCCACAGTTATCAGAGACAAAAGTAATACTTCCTCTTAGAATGTCCAAAACATTAAAGATAAATAATGTATCAGGAAAAGCAAAATGGACAACATCGAATAAAAAGGTTGCAACTGTAAAGAATGGTAAGATTACCGCGGTAGGTATTGGTAAATGTAAAATTACGTCGAAGGTGAATGGTAAGACATTAGTCTGTAATGTGCAGGTTCGTCCAAACCAGCAGAGCTGGAAAGTAGTAACCAGAGCAGGATATTACAGATCGACATTTGATGACTACATGGTTTCTAAAGTAAAATATAATGCAAATGGCAGTCTTACAGTAGAAGGATACTTTTTGAATACACATCTGTTCCATATTTACAGTTTTGATTATATGTACATTTCCGTAAAAGATGGAAAGGGAAGAGTGATAGCAACCTGTAAGATGCCAAAATTCAAGTTTAAGAGCAATAGTTATACCGTTAAGAAGTTGAACTTAACCATTCCAAAAAGCAAGGTCAGGAGATATCTGAATCTTTCTAAAGAGTCACTGGATTTTACGTATGATTACGTATACAATTATCGTTACTAAATAGAAAAATATAATTTTTCCATCAAAACGGGCAGTCAGTAATGGCTGCCTGTTTTACATTTTTTGAAAAAAGTAGTTGACAATTTCAATCAATTAGCATATAATAAATTCTGTTCAAAAGAACATGTGCGTTTAGCTCAGCTGGATAGAGCGTTTGGCTACGGACCAAAAGGTCGGGAGTTCGAATCTTCTAACGCACGTATCTGATCCGGAATTCTTGAATGAGAATTCCGGTTTTTTTGTATTTTCAGAGAGGAGAAAATGATGAAAGCAAATTCAAATACACAGGCCATGGGAACGGAGAGGGTGTCAAAGCTTCTGGCACAGCTTGCCATACCTGCCGTTGTCGCCCAGGTAATCAATCTTTTGTATAATATTGTGGATCGTATCTATATTGGCCATATACCGGATATTGGGGCTTCTGCACTGACGGGAGTGGGACTTTTTACACCGATTTTGATGCTGTTGAATGCCTTTGCCATGTTGGCAGGATCTGGTGGGGCACCGCGGGCTGCCATTGCCATGGGGCAGCAGGATCAGAAAGGTGCAGAGAAGATTATGGGGAACTGTTTTGCGCTGTTGTTGCTGCTGGCAGTAGTTTTGACGACAACGGGATACATTTTTGCACCACAGCTTCTCAGAATGTTCGGTGCCAGTGATGTGACACTTCCTTATGCGGTTGCATATGCCCGTATCTATATATTGGGAAGTGTGTTTGTACTTCTGGTAATGGGAATGAATCCATTCATCACCACACAGGGGTTTGCCAAAATCAGTATGATGACGACGGTGATCGGAGCAGTAATTAATATTATCTTAGATCCGATTTTCATTTTTGCGCTGAAGATGGGTGTGCAGGGAGCAGCTCTGGCAACAGTACTCAGTCAGGCAGTAGGCGCAGTCTGGATCCTTCGGTTTCTGTCAGGTAAGAAGACAATTCTGCATTTAAGAAAAGAAAATTTCCAGCTGGAAAAGGATGTAATTATGCCTTGTCTGGCTCTTGGAATTTCTACATTTGTGATGCTCTCCACAGAAAGTATCCTTTCGGTTAGTTTTACCTCCAGTCTGTCAAGATATGGCGGTGATATTGCGGTGGGAGCAATGACAATCATTACCAGTATCAGTCAGCTTGTCAGTATGCCGCTTCAGGGTATTTGTCAGGGTGGACAGCCGATTATCAGCTACAATTATGGTGCACATAATGAGAATCGGGTAAAAGAAGCATTTTTTACCCAGTTCAAAGTATGTGTAAGCTTCAGTGTGGTCTGCTGGATGATTATCTTGCTGGTTCCGCAGGTCTTTGCGCGCATGTTTTCCGGAAATGCAGAACTGGTACAGTATACCTCATGGGCTCTGCGAATCTATATGGCGGGGATATTTTCTCAGGGATTCCAGTTATGCTGTCAGCAGAGCTTTGTGGCATTGGGACAGGCAAAGATCAGTCTGTTTCTTGCCTGTCTGAGAAAATTAATCCTGCTGATTCCGTTGATCTTTTTACTGCCGGTATTCATGGAAAACAAAGTGTTTGCAGTATTTCTTGCAGAACCGGTCAGCGATATTCTGGCAGCAACAGTGACGACGACTGTATTTTTAAGCAAATTCAATGGGATTTTAAAAAGAGGACCTGAAAATAAGAGATAGAACGGAAGGTGGCGCAGCTTCGGCTGTGCCTTGTTTTATGGTCAGGATTTGTGGCTGAAAGCAAAAAAATAAGACACAGAAAGCTGTGTCTTATTTCTACGTGCGTTAGAAGATTCGAACTCCCGACCTTTTGGTCCGTAGCCAAACGCTCTATCCAGCTGAGCTAAACGCACATGTTCTGACGAACAATATTCATTATATAGAAAACAAATAGAATTGTCAACACATAAAATGAAAAACAGGTGGATTTTACGGAATTTTCAGATCCACTGTTTTTATAAACTTAGTGACAGACGGTTTTCAGACTTGAAAAATAGGTGTAAATATGCTATGGTGTTATTAACATATGTGAAAAACAAAGGGGAGATTCCTATGGCGAGACCAACAAAGAAAAGACGCATTTGTGGAAGACCGAAGTATTGTAGTTTTACTGCCGGTTTTTATGAAAAAAATCAAGAGCGGATTGTGATGAGTCTGGATGAGTTTGAATGTATCAG
Organism: uncultured Lachnospiraceae bacterium; assembly: GCA_900544685.1. Classification (GTDB taxonomy): domain Bacteria; phylum Bacillota; class Clostridia; order Lachnospirales; family Lachnospiraceae; genus Marvinbryantia. The sequence continues at coordinate 44,684 of UQWA01000023.1, forward strand.
ACTGATTGATTACGAGGGGATTACACAGGAAGAATGTGCAGAGCAGATTAATATGGATCGAACCAGTGTGACACTGATGTATGCAAGAGCGCGGAAGAAGCTGGCTGAGTGTCTGGTGACAGGAAAGGAACTGCGGATAGAAGGTGGAAATTATGAATTCTGTTCCGGTAATCTGGAGTGCTGCAGGCGGAGAATGACAGCAGGAAACCGATGCCTTGGAAGAATGAGTGAAGAATGGAGGAAACAGAAAATGGTAATTGCAGTAACTTATGAGAATGGACAGGTATTTCAGCATTTTGGACACAGTGAATATTTCAAGATCTATGAAGTGGAAGACGGTAAAATTCTGAAGTCAGAAGTGTATGATACCAATGGACAGGGGCATGGTGCACTGGCAGGATTCCTGAAAAACTATTCTGTGAATGTATTAATTTGTGGCGGTATCGGCGGTGGCGCAAGAACTGCACTGGCACAGCAGGGAATTGAACTGTATCCGGGGGTAAGCGGAAGCGCAGATGAAGCAGTTAAAGCACTGATTGAAGGAAGCTTATCATACGATCCGGATACCGTATGCAATCATCATGGAGAGGGACATGAGCATACCTGTGGCGAACACGGATGCGGTAATCATTAAAAGAAAGTAATAAAACCTGTGAAAAGACAGTTCTGTTTAGAGTGTCAGATCACAGGTTTTGTTTTGATCTGATTCGTAATCGACTGGTCGGAGAGACAGATATTTAATATATCAGGTATATTGGGATTTTTGAAAATATTGTCTTGCATTGGCATGATTTTGTAGTAAAATAAAGGATCAAGATGAAGATTTTTGGAGTGAAAATTATGACAAAAGATTTAACTACCGGAAAGATCATGCCGATTCTGGTGAATTTTACAGTACCGCTTGTTTTGGGCAATCTGTTTCAACTTACTTATAATGCAGTAGACAGTATTATTGTGGGGCAATTTGTTGGAAAGGAAGCTCTTGCAGCAGTAGGAATCTGCAATCCAATCAGTACGCTGATGATTCTGTTCCTAAATGGGCTGTGTATGGGAGCCAGTATTCTCATGGGTATCCAGTACGGAGCGAAAGATTATAAGACGCTGCACAGACAGATCAGTACTACGATGCTGTCAGGTATGATTTTTTCTTTCATTTTGACATTACTTTGTGTGATCTGTGCCACACCGATTCTGCATCTGCTTCAAGTAGATCCGGCAATTATGGATATGACAAGACAGTATCTGCGGATCATTTTCCTGGGACTGATATTTACTTTTCTGTACAATTTCTTTTCCAGTACCTTAAGGGCACTGGGCGACAGTGCATCACCGTTGTATTTTCTGATTATCAGTGCAGTACTGAATATTTTCGGTGACCTGTTCTTTGTCATTGTATTAAAGGCAGGAAGTAACGGATGCGCAGTTTCTACCGTATTAAGTGAAGCACTCTGCTGTCTGTTCTGCATTATTTACATACAGAAAAAAGTTCCGATTCTTCGTCTTGGAAAAAAGTGGCTGGTATTTGATGTCAGTCTGTTAAAGAAAACGGTTGCTTATGGATGGGCATCTGCCATGCAGCAGGCAACGGTACAGATGGGAAAGATTGCCATACAGGCGCTGGTGAATACCATGGGTGTGTCAGTAGCGGCAGCTTTTGCGGTCGTGAATCGTATCGATGACTTTGCCATTACACCGGAGCAGAACATTGCACATGCCATGACCGCGTTGATGGCACAGAACAAGGGCGCAGGGAAAACGGAACGTATGAAGGAAGGCTTTCGGTGCGGCACCATACTGGAGATCATTTATGGTGTGGCAGTTATGCTGGTTTGCCTTGTTTTTGCCAGACCGCTCATGTCTCTGTTTGTAAAAGATGAAGAAGTAATTGGACATGGTGTGATTTACCTTCATTTAATTGCTGTGATGTATATTTTACCGGCAATTACCAATGCTATTCAGGGATTCTTCCGTGGAATCGGAGACCTGAAAGTGACATTGTTCAGCAGTTTTACCAACATGGGCGTGCGTGTAATTGCGGCAGCACCAATGATTCTGTTGTGGAACTTTGGCATCGAAGCACTGCCATATTCCTATCTGGCTGGATGGATTGCCATGCTGATTGTGGAAGCACCGTTGATGGTTAAGATTTATCGAAAATCCGGAAAAGGAGAATAGGCATGGAACTTCAAATATTAGATGTATTACAAACCATACATAACCCGGTTTTGGATACTATTATGTGTGCGATAACCCGGCTGGGAGATGCCGGAATCATCTGGATTTTACTTTGCATTGTCCTGCTGATACTGCCAAAGACCAGAAAATCTGGTGTGGTTTTGATGGCAGCCCTGCTGGTGGATCTGGTAGTCTGCAATGTAATCTTGAAACCACTGGTACACAGAATCCGTCCGTTCGATGTAAAAACAGGAATCGAACTTTTGGTAAAACGACCAACGGATTATTCTTTTCCGTCAGGACATACGGCAGCATCCGTTGCTTCCGTGATGGCACTTTATCTGGCAGGAGAAAAAAAGATCTGGGTACCGGCACTGGTACTGGCAGTCCTGATTGCCTTTTCCAGACTGTATCTGTACGTACATTACCCAACAGATGTACTGGGCGGTATGATAATCGGAATAGCGGCAGGAGCCATTGGGTATTGGCTGGTGAAGAAAGTACAGGAATTGATAAAATAATCAGCAGAAAAAGGAGGAGGTTACAAATGATAAAATTAACCACACTTTGTTATCTGGAAAAGGAAGACCAGTACCTGATGCTGCATCGTACCAAAAAAGATCAGGATGAGAATAAAGAAAAATGGATTGGCGTTGGCGGCAAGTTTGAATACGGAGAAAGCCCTGAGGAGTGTCTGCTTCGTGAGGTGAAAGAGGAGACAGGCTATACGCTGTTATCCTGGAGGTTCAGAGGAATCGTAACTTTTGTATATGGCGAGGACACTGTAGAATACATGCACCTGTATACTGCAGACAAATGGAAAGGTGCACCAGTTGTCTGCACGGAAGGGGACTTGGAATGGGTGAAGAAAAATGAGATCTGGAGACTGAATCTCTGGGAAGGTGACCGGATTTTCTTTCGGCTGCTGACAGAGGAGAGAGCTTCTTTTTCTCTGAAGCTGGTTTATAATATAGAAGGAATTCTGCAACAGGCTGTGCTGGATGGAAAGGAATTGGAACTGTTTGATATTCTGAATGAGGATGGTACAAAGTCCGGAATCGTCAGGGAACGTGGCGTAGTCCATCTGGATGGATCCCTTCATGCAACCGTACATATCTGGATTGCCAGACCAAACAAAAAGAGCGGCTATGATATTTTATTGCAGAGGAGAAGCCATCATAAGGATTCCAGTCCGGATTGCCTGGATATTTCATCTGCAGGGCATATCAGTACCGGAGATGATTTTCTGCCAAGTGCCATGCGGGAAGCAAAAGAAGAACTGGGACTGATACTGGATCCAGAAAAATTGAAAGAGTTGGGATTCCATCGAAAGAAGTTCGAAGGAGAATTTTACGGAAGACCGTTCCGGGACAATCAGTTAAGCAAAGTTTACCTCTATATAGCAGCAATCGATATTACAAAACTCGCACTTCAGGAGGAAGAAGTCTCAGAGGTAATCTGGATGGATTATCAGGAATGCAAAAAGGGAATACAGGAGAACACAATTAAGAATTGTATTTATCTGGATGAGTTTGAACTGGTTGGAAAAGGACTGGGAATCGAACAATAAATCAGAGCATGAAAAATTAACCTCTTTTCAAAAACATAGAAATAAGGTATGATGTTACATATCTGCGCGTTTCAGAAAAAAATGTAACATTACACCCGTTGTCAACTTGCAATTTCGAAAAGGAGGATTTATGTTCGAAACGATCATTGACGCAATCAATACGTTTTTGTATAGTAAGCTGCTGATTGTGATACTAATTGGAGCTGGTATATACTTTACCATCCGAACCAGAGTTCCACAGGTGCGTTTATTCAAGAATGCCTGTAAATCTGTGATGGAGAAGCCGGAAGGAGAGGAAAGTGTATCATCCTTTCAGGCACTTATGGTGTCTACAGCATCCAGAGTCGGCACAGGAAATATCGTAGGCGTGTCATCTGCCATCTGTATTGGTGGTGTTGGTTCTGTATTCTGGATGTGGGTGATTGCTATTATTGGAAGCGCATCTGCACTGGCAGAGAGTACTCTGGCACAGATCTATAAGAAAAAGGGAGAAGATGGGGAATGCTATGGCGGACCGGCTTATTATATTGAAGCAGCTCTGCACAGCAGAGGACTGGCAATTGCCTTCTGTATTGCCATGATTCTGACCTATGCCTTTGGATTTAATATGCTGGCGTCTTACAATCTGCAGTCTACCTTTGCAGGAATGTCTTTTTATAATGCAGAGGTAACCCCGTGGATCATCGGAGGTGTTCTGGCACTGGTAACAGGATGGTGCCTGCTGGGTGGCGGTCACAGAATTGTGAAAGTAACCTCTACACTGGTTCCATTTATGGGAGTCGTGTACATTCTGGTGTCTTTGTTGATCGTAATACTGAACATTGGTCAGCTTCCGGCAGTTTTTGCTCAGATTTTTGAAGAAGCATTTAACTTTAAGGCAATTTTTTCCGGATTTGCCGGATCGGCTATGATGCAGGGCATCCGCAGAGGACTGTATTCCAATGAAGCAGGTATCGGTTCTGCACCGAATGCGGCAGCATCTGCGGTGGTCAGCCATCCGGTGAAGCAGGGTCTGGTTCAGATGTTATCGGTTTTCATTGACACGCTGTTATTGTGTACCGCAACGGCAATGATGTGTCTGGCATCCGGCGTGGCGCCTACAAAAGAATTACAGGGAGCACCGTGGGTACAGGCAGCACTTCATAAAACAATGGGATCATTTGGCCCATATTTCATTATGATTGCCATGGTGTTATTTGCATTTACCACATTACTGGGAAATTGTTTTTACTGCGATAATCTTCTGACTTATATTCACAAGAAGCAGCCGGGAAAGAAATTCATGACAGGATTTCGGATGGTATCTGCGCTGGTGATATTCTTAGGGGCAGGAATGGAGATGACACTGTTGTGGCATATCGCTGATGTGCTTATGGGAGTGATGGCACTGATTAACATTCCGGTGATACTGATTTTATCCAATACCGTGTTAAAGGCATTAAAAGATTATGAGACTCAGGTAAAAGAAAAAAAGAACCCGGTATTCTACAGCAGAAATATTAATTTAAAGCAAAAAACAGATTACTGGAATTAAAAAATATGAGGACTTCTACAGGTATCAGAGTCTGTAAGAAGTTCTTTTTATTTCATAGGAAATTGCATCCTATGAAATAAAAAACGCTCCGCGAGGATCGCACTGCGGCGGTATAGAATTATGTCGTAGAAGCGACCCGCCGCAGGCGGAGAATCTCGCAAGCGAGATTCTCAGACTGTAGACAAAGCCCTGCTTTTGCAGGGTTTTGCTATTGTTGGAACCG
>UQWA01000024.1 GCA_900544685.1 uncultured Lachnospiraceae bacterium
CAGCCACAACCGCATTCGTCATCGTCGTGATCATGGTGGTGGTGTTCGTGATGATGCTCGTGTTCATCATGAACATGATCGTGGTGGTCATGGCCACAGCCACAACCGCATTCGTCATCGTCGTGATCATGGTGGTGGTGTTCGTGATGATGCTCATGATGATCTTCATGTGTATGCTCGTGTTCGTGATCGTGACCACAACCGCAGCCACAATGCTCTTCATCGTGAAGATGTTCGTGTTCGCTCATTTCCAAATCCTCCTTATATAATAGAAGTAATTGTATTTACATTAAAAACATATGAATATCTGTTCATATGTTAATATAATACCGATATGGGTATATGTCAAGAGGAAGAAAATGATATTTTAAAGAGATTTTTATAGTAAGAACAACTCGTTGCTTTTTCAGAAAAAACAGGGTATGATGAGTGGTAATAAACAACAGGAGGAGCACGACAGATGAACTGGGACGAATGGAAGAAAATATGGAAGCAGTCGCTGCAACTGTTTCTTGCACTGGCACTTGCCATTGCGTTTTACTTTCTATTGCTGCGTTTCTATTCCTTTAAGCGGAATATAGGAACCGTCATTAACATACTGATGCCATTTATATACGGGGGTGTCATGGCATATCTGCTGAAGACACCATGCAACTTCTTCGATAAGTTCTGGGAAGCATTTCTCCCGGAAAAGTGGAAAAAGCATAAAACGGGAATCTCGGTACTGACGGTATTGATTTTAGTATTTCTTATTTTATATACCTTGCTGAGAACTGTCATTCCTCAGGTAGTGACTAGTATTACGGTGTTGGCAGGTATGGTGCCGGAGCAGGTAACGAAATTTTTTGACTGGGTTTCTTCTTATTTAAATAGTGAAGGTGTGGTGCAGAATTATGTCAGACCGATCGCAGAAGACCTCAGTACCAAGATGGTAGACTGGACAAACAGTGATCTGCTTCCGAATCTGCAGAATATTGTGGCCAATACCCTGAATTCTCTTGTGGGACTGATATCCAATCTGGGTATCGGTTTTATCGTATGTGTCTATGCCCTCTGCGCCAGAAAGAAGTTCGCACGTCAGAGTAAGGCTGTGGTATACAGCGTCCTAAAGCCAAAATATGCAGATGCTTTTATGGAGGAACTGTGTTTTGTGGATAAGACCTTTGACGGATTCTTAAGCGGAAAGATTCTGGACAGTGCTATTGTAGGTCTGATCTGTTACGGTTTTTGTCTGATCATGACTTTTACCAGAGGATTTTCCAATGGAATCCTGATCAGTCTGATTATCGGAATAACAAATATTATTCCGTATTTTGGTCCATTTATCGGAGCAGTGCCTGCCACATTGTTGGTTTTGATGTCAGATCCAATTGGGGCAGTGATCTTTCTGATCTTCATCATTATTCTTCAGCAGTTTGACGGCAACGTGCTGGGACCTAAACTTCTGGCAGGAAGTGTGGGATTGTCCGGTTTCTGGGTACTGTTCTCCATTACAGTTTTCAGTGGATTCTTCGGATTTGTTGGGGTACTGATTGGTGTGCCGGTATTTGCGGTGATCTATGACCTGATCCACAAGTTGGTAAAACGTGGGCTGATCCGAAACAATAAGACAGAGCTTTTGGATGAAGAGGAGCAAAAGGCAATAGAAAAGAAGCCATCCCGTATGTCGCCGGGGGAGCATCTGGAACAGAAGCTGGATGAGCGGATTCTGCGTAGAGAACTGGAAGCCATGGATAAGGCGAAAGAGGAGGAAGAAAAGAATCCACCAAAGGAAGATGTTACAGAAGATGATATAAAGAAAAGAAGACTGAAAGATAAGATAAAAAAGCAGAAAAGAGGCGAAAAAAATGGAACTGTATAAGGGAAGACCGGATGATGTAACCGGACGTCAGGAGCGGGAAATCAGAGTCTATGATTTTCTGGATAAGCTGGGAATCAAATATGAAAGAACTGATCATGAACATGCAGATACTATGGAAGCCTGCAATGAGATTGATGCAGTGCTGAATGTACTGATCTGCAAGAACCTGTTTCTGTGCAACCGTCAGAAGACGGAATTCTATCTGCTGATGATGCCGGGAGATAAGCCATTTAAAACAAAAGAACTGCCGTCTCAGATCGGAAGTGCCAGACTGTCATTTGCACCGGAGGAATATATGGAGGAATATCTGGATATCCATCCGGGAGCGGTCAGCGTAATGGGACTGATGAATGATTCGGACAACCATGTGCGTCTTCTGGTGGATGAAGATGTGTTAATGGGCGAATATATTGGGTGTCACCCATGTGTGAACACTTCCAGCCTGAAGATTAAGACAAAAGATATCACAGAAATATTCCTGAAGGCGGTACATCATGATATGACGGTAGTGAAACTGACAGGAGAATAAAATGGAGAAGACAACAGTGAAGAAAACAGGAATGCTAATTCGGTATCGCAGGCGCTCCTGAATCAGAAAGGGGACAGGCAATATGAAGATCGGATTTGTTGGATGTGGAAATATGGCAAAAGCTATGATCAGGGGAATCCTGGACAGCAAAAGAGTAACAGCGGGAGAGATCATTGCTTCCGCAAAATCAGATACAACCAGAGAGAAAATCAGCCGGGAGCTTGGAATCTGTGTTGCACAGACAAATTCTGAAGTAGTAGATTTTTCCGATGTGGTATTTCTGGCAGTGAAGCCACAGTACTATGAAGAAGTGATCAGTGAGATCAGAGAAGAGATCCGTCAGGAGCAGATTATTGTAACCATTGCACCGGGTAAGACGCTTGTATGGCTGGCAGAACGTCTTGGAACAGATAAGAAGATCATCCGCACCATGCCGAATACACCTGCCATGGTCAAAGAAGGCATGATGGGAATGTGTAAAAATGAACTGGTCACAGAGGAAGAGATGCAGCAGGTAAAAGAGATCTGCGAAAGCTTTGGAAAAGCAGAGGTGGTACCGGAATCCCTGATTGATGTGGTGGTAGGAGTATCCGGCAGTTCACCGGCGTATGTATTTATGTTTATCGAAGCCATGGCAGATGCTGCTGTAGCAGACGGTATGCCAAGGGCACAGGCATATAAGTTCGCAGCACAGGCAGTGATGGGAAGTGCGAAGATGGTGCTGGAGACTGGTATGCATCCAGGAGCACTAAAGGATATGGTCTGCTCACCGGGCGGAACAACCATCGAAGCGGTTCGTGTGCTGGAAGAAAAAGGCATGCGCAGCGCTGTGATTGAGGCATCCAGAGCCTGTGTGAAAAAGGGAAAAGAGATGTAAATCTGATTGAAAAACAGCTATGACGATATAAAAAGGGGCAGCGCACATTTCTGTACGTTGCCCTAAAATATTATCGCTTTTCATTGATCTGTGCCTGACTGTGACTGCGGTTCTGTACCCGGCTGCGTATGTAGGTCAGAAACTGTGGCTGGCGGTATAACAGATACCAGGTAATCAGGTTCAGTCCCATTGCACCGACTACATCAATCACGGTATGTTGTTTGATAAACATAGTGGAAAGTACAATGGATACAGCAATAATGCCGGAGATCCGTACTGCCCATGGATGCTTTTTCAAGGTCGTGGAATGTCTTACTGCGGTATGCATGGCAATGGTATTGAACACATGAATACTTGGAAATACATTCGTGGAAGTATCGGAGGAATAGATCATAATTACCAGACGGGTAAATATGTTATCCCTTGGAAAAACAGCAGGCCGTAAGGTGTGTCCGTTCGGCCATACCAGAGAGATCAGAAGGAACAGTGCCATGCCAATCATCAAGTTCACAGATAACTGGTAATACTGATCCCGGTCTTTCTCCACCAGTCCGAAAAACAGTACTCCGAAAGTGATGTAGAAGAACCATATAATATAAGGAACAATAAATACTTCACAGAATGGAATCAGATGATCAAACTGAGAAGACAGTAGATGCATATGATAAATCGGACGGTTCTCCACGTAGCCAAATACCGTTAAATAAAAAATCAAAAATATGGCAAGTGGAAACAGATGCTTATATTTTTGACAAAAATTCTTAATATACGTCATAGATACACCTCTAAAATAAATTATATAATTTACGGGATATCGAGTATGTTTATAACATGAAAATCCTCTGCTGACAATACCCGCAGAGGATTTTTAAGAAAATTTTCATCAAAAATTCATCACACTTCAAAAATGACGTGCCATCACACTTTTTGTAAGGTGCGGATCAGATGAGAACACGTTCCCTCGGCTATCCAGGCAAATATAATGTGGAATTGCGTTTGTAATACACCTGATGATCAGGTGCAGTACCGGAATGTACGGTCGGTAAGGATACGTGCAAAGATCAGTCCCAGGGGGAGTGCCATGATAATCATGGCTGCAGCAGCGAACCAAGAGACCGCATCTGCCAGGGACATAATGCCAAAGTTATAGATTGCACGGTACAGGTAAAGTCCAGGTACCATAATCACAATAGATGGCACCGTAAGGGAGATCCTTGGATAACCATTATACTGTTTGATTGCAGAGGCCAGAAGACCAGCGGTCAGTGCACCGATAAATGCAGCAGCGGCAGGGGGGAGTCCTGCAAGGTCAACCAGCTCAAGACGGAGCGTGTTAGCAAGTGCACCGATCAGCGCGGCTGTGGCAGTCATAGGTACCGGGCTGTTAAACATAATGGAGAATCCGAAGACACCGCAGAAGCTTGCAAGTAGCCGGAAAACCAGCATGCTTCCTGTGCCAAGATGGATGGAGAGAAAATCCACCGGCTGCAGCTTCAGAATCAGTGCCATGATCCAGGCGAACATTGTTGCAACCAGAACAATAATGACGGAGTAAGTGAGCCGTTCCAGTCCGGATCGCAGATCCAGTTTTGCCAGATCGATGCCGCTGGTGATAAATGGAAAGCCTGGAATAATAAACAGCATGGAACAGATATAACCTGCTTCATGAAGTACAGAAATATGAAAAATCAGTTCTGCGGCTTTCAGCAAGCAGGCATAGATCAGGCATGCGGTGGATACGGACAATGCAACATTCAGGAAAAGCGTAAAATGATGCTTGATCAGTTTTGTACGCAATGCATTTCCGATTCCGGCTGCAAAAAATGCAAATATCATTTCAGAGATTCCGCCACCCAGGAGAAAGGTGAAGCCACAGCAGGCAAGTGCCGCAGCAAGACCAAGGGTGGAAGGAGAATACAGGGTATGAATTTCTTCAATCTGATCCAGGCACTGATGAATCTCCTCGCCGGTCATGTGAGCTTCCTTATCCGGAAAACTGTCTACAAACTGTTCCATTCGGTACAGTTTTGATGTATTAACACCGGTATTGGGAATGCTTAAGGACTGGGAAACGCAGTCATGACCGTCAAAACAGTTAAATTCAATTGACATCAGACCGATGTCAACGGTACATGTTACACCTAACTCCCGTGATAATTTATTCATAGAGGAACGAACACGCCAGGCACCGGTGCCACAGGAAAGCATGATCAGTCCTACGCGTCCTATGACAGAAGCCTTTTCAATCAATCCGGCTTTGCAGATCAGAACATCACTGTCATTATTGGTATAATCGTGCCATGGAATTTCCATATGATTTTTTTCCATAATATCCACAAAAGAGGAGGAAGCCGTTATGGAAGGAGTCTTAGGATTCATGAATAATCGCCTCTGCTTTTGCAATATGTTTTTCCAGTTCCCGTAAAAACACAGAATTCGGGAGAAAGATGCCAAGTTCATCAAACCGCTGCCGGTTTTCTGCGAGGGAATCCTGTCCGTAGAAAACGAAAGACATAGGCAGTTCGTTTTCCAGCTGGATCATCAGATTCCATAAAGCAGCATAGACTTCTGCCTCGGTTTCTTTTTTCTTCACAGAATCCGGAAGCTCACGAATCATAAGAATACCAGTGTGTTTTTCCAGGACACGGTGAATCACATGCATATTTTTTTCATCATAAGAGTGGCTGTATCGATGTGCCTGTGCAAGAAACATATTTTTCGGATACCCCTGAATCTTGTATGCTTCAAGAAAACGATGGTAATCCCGTTCGTGTTCAGACAGCGGGAATGCCGGGAGAAGGGCTCCGGAGCTGTCTGTCATGATCACCGGATTCTGAACATTGTCAGCATCAAAACAGTAAGGAATCAGGAATGCGTTCCGTAGAAGATCAAACGTAGTATTCTGACAGATGATCATCAGAAAAGCGGACAGATCCTGATTGGTGTATGCCTGAAACAGTGCCTCTGCAAAATCCCGGGAAGGAACCTCTCCGATTTCTTCGTTGTTGTTCAGGTATTCACAGAATGTATCTTGCAGACGTTCGCAGGCAGAAGGGTTTTTAAGAATTTCACGGAACAGTGTCTGTGTATGTTCTTCCCTTGGAAAAATAGTAGTTTTCATTTCTGAATCAGCCTCCCTTAATGAACAGAAATCTTCTGATTACAGTAAATACAACGGTAGATACCGGATGGTGACATTTTGAAAATATGGTCACATCCGATCTCGATACTGGTGATACACCGTGGATTTTTGCACTGAATAACATTTTTCAGATATTCAGGCGGAACCGGGTGATATTTTTTTACCACTTCGCCGTCACGGATCACAATCAGTGTAATCTTATCATCCAGATAGCCCAGGATATCCAGACGTTCCGGCATGGTATCGCCTTCTATTTTGATCAGGTCTTTATGACCGTATTTCTGGCTGCGGACAGACTGGAGCAGGGCAACGGACTGTTTTTGGTCTTCCAGATGCAGCAGCTGATAGATGTTCATTCCCTGTCCTTCGGTAATGTGGTCAATGACCACACCATTTTGAATTGATTCTACTTTTAACATGGCAATACCTTCTTTCCGGTCAGAGGATCCTCCAGACCTAACAGAGATGCAATCAGAGCCATACGGATATAGACACCGTTCTGTACCTGCTGGAAATAAGCGGCACGGCTGTCGTTATCCACATCCGCAGTGATTTCATCCACCCTTGGAAGTGGATGCAGCACCGGCATATCCGGTTTGGCGGCCTGCAGCTTTTCTCTGGTCAGGATATAGGTTCCTTTCAGACGAATATAATCTTCTTCATTAAAGAAGCGTTCCTTCTGCACACGGGTCATATACAGTACATCCAGCTTTGGAAGAGTCTCTTCCAGGCTGGTTACCTCGTGATATGGCGTCTGGGCCGGCTTCAGGGTATCATCAATGAGATAGCCTGGAACGCGCAGTTCTTCCGGTGAGATAAAGTAAAATTGATTGCCCGGATAACGCACCAGACTGTTTACCAGAGAATGTACAGTACGTCCAAACTTCAGATCACCACAGAAGCCTACGGTCAGATGATCCAGACGTCCTTTTCGCTGGCGGATCGTCAGCAGGTCGATCAGTGTCTGGGAAGGATGGTTGTGTCCACCGTCTCCTGCATTGATCACAGGGACGGTGGCATACATAGAGGCACGAAGAGGTGCGCCTTCCTTTGGGTGGCGCATGGCGATAATATCTGCATAGCAGCTGATTACCCGTGCCGTATCTGCAACGGTTTCGCCCTTTGTAGCGCTGGACTGTTCTGCTCCGGCAAATCCCAGAGTCTGACCGCCCAGGCTCAGCATGGCAGATTCAAAGGACAGCCGGGTGCGAGTACTTGGTTCATAAAAAAGAGTCGCCAGTTTTTTGCCGTCGGCGATATGTGCATAGGCAGAACGGTTGGTGACGATCCGATCGGCAAAATCCAGGATGTTATTGGTTTCTTCCGGTGTAAAATCCAGAGGATCTATCAGATGTCTCATAACCATGCTCCTCTCAGAAGATATTCATCTCGTTTGGCTCCCACGGAGATGAACTGAATGTCCGCATGCAGCAGATGCTCCAGTGTTTCGACATATTTCCGTGCATAATATGGAAGATCTTCATACTTACGAATAGTAGAAATGTCTTTCTGCCATCCCGGAACCGTCTGAATGACCGGTGTGACGTCATCCAGATTTTCAAAAGGATCAAAGGCATCCATCTGTTTGCTTTCATAACGGTATCCGGTGATAATCGGTATTTCGGACATGTTACTGAGCACATCCAGTTTGGTCAGGGCAATCTTGTCTGCATTCTGACATTTCAGGCCATAGAGACTGGCAACAGCATCAAAAGGTCCCACACGACGTGGACGTCCGGTAGCAGCACCATACTCACCGCCTTCGCTTCTCAGCTTCTCCATCCAGGACTCTGGCATGGCTTTTTCAGCAGCAAAAGGACCGGCACCTACACAGGTGGAGTAAGCTTTTAATACACCCACTACATGATCCAGGTGGTGTCCGGGAATACCGGCGCCGATTGGACCATAGGCAGAAATGGTAGAGGAACTGGAAGTATACGGGAAAATACCGTAGTCAATGTCACGCATGGCACCCAGCTGGGCTTCCAGCACTACCCTTTTGCCAACAGACAGAGATGCAGACAGATAACTTCCGGTATCACAGATATAAGGTGCAAAAAGTTCAGACTGCTTCCGACACCAGAGCAGAAGTGCCGGGAAGGACATCGGTTCCTGATGATAGCATCCTGCCAGTTCCATATTTTTGGCATCCAGCATCACCTTCAGACGGGACTGAACGGATTCTTCTTCCAGATGGAGCAGATCACCCAGACGCAGAGTTTTCTTACGATATTTATCACTGTATGCATAGGCGATACCGCGTCTGGTGGAACCAAAGGCGGAACCGCTCCTGGCGAGACGATCCTCTTCTAGGATGTCCTGAATCCGGTGCCATGGCATAGAGATGGTAGCACGGGTAGAGAGCTTCAGATTTTCCGGTCCTACGGATATACCCTTTTCCCGGATCTGGGTTATCTCACCGGACAGATGTTCCAGATCCACTACCATGCCATCTCCCAGAACACAGACTACATTTTTATGTAAAATACCGGAAGGCAGAAGGTTAAGAATGAATTTTCCCTGATTGGTGACAACGGTATGACCGGCATTGTTTCCACCCTGATAACGAACAACTACGTCCGCTTTTTCAGCAAGCAGATCAATAACACGTCCCTTACCTTCATCACCCCAGTTGATACCAGTTACAGCAGTTAACATGTTTTTTCGCTCCTTTGTAAAAGATTGTGTTTCTTTTTTTAACGAAAGCTATTATACTTGGAACATAGAAATATGTAAAAAGTATTATTGATATATTAGATATCAGTATATAATATGGCAGGAGAAGAACATGAATGTAAATCTGGAATATTATCGGATCTTTTACTATGTGGCAAAGTATCAGAATTTTACCAGGGCTGCCCGTGCCATGGGGAACAGTCAGCCGAATATCACACGTGCCATGAATCTTCTGGAGCAGGAGATTCACTGCACGCTGTTTATTCGGACTAATCGCGGTGTGCGGCTGACGCCTGAGGGAGAGAAGCTGTATATCCGGGTATCTGCAGCCATGGAACAGCTGCAGACTGCAGAAGAGGAGCTGCATGAGAGCAGCGGACTGGAGCATGGAACCATCTCCATCGGTGCCAGTGAGACGGCATTGAATATTTATCTTCTGGAAAAACTGCGGACTTTCCATATGGAATATCCAGGCATTCGTCTGAAAATTTACAATCATTCCACGCCACAGGCGGTGCAGGCAGTAAAAAATGGTGAGATCGATTTTGCAGTGGTGACGACGCCAACAGATGTAGAGACGCCGTTAAAAAAAGTAGATCTGTATTCATTTCAGGAGATTCTGGTGGGAGGAAAGACATTTATGGCATTGGGAAGTCAGGAATTGTCACTGGCAGAAGTTCAGAATTATCCTTTTATCTGCCTTGGCAGGGAGACTCAGACATGGAAGTTCTATCAACAGATATTTGAAAGGCATGGGCTGGAGCTGTTGCCAGATACGGAAGTAGCTACCACAGACCAGATCCTGCCCCTGGTAAAAAATGAACTGGGAATGGCATTTCTGCCGGAAGCCATGGCAAGAGAAGCCATTGAAAAAGGAGAGATCATCGAACTGTCTCTGAGAGAAAGTGTACCGCAAAGAAGTGTCTGCATGGTATATGATCGCCAGCATCCCTTAAGTGCTGCGGCAAAAGAACTGAAAAGCCGTATGCAACAGAGTATATCCACAGAGGCTGGAAACGAGTTATAACGGAAACTTCAAAAAAAGCTTAAAGAAAAGTTCACAATTTTAAGATAGGAAAAACGAACTGACCATGTTATACTTGGGAATAGAAATGAAATTCTACCAGGGGAAATGGAGGAAAAATAATGAGACATAGATGGAAAAGGGGAGCAGCAGTACTGCTGACAGCCTCTATGTTATTTTCAAATATCAGTATCACAGGTCTGGCTGAGGATGATGTGGCAACACAGGCAGCAGAAGAAACACAGGCTGAGACAAAACCGGTGGAGACGGAAGCACCGACGGAGAAGCCAACGGAAGCACCGACGGAGGCACCGACGGAGGCACCAACGGAAGCACCGACGGAAAAGCCAACGGAAGCACCAACGGAAGCACCGACGGAGGCACCAACGGAAGCACCGACGGAAGCACCAACGGAGGCACCGACGGAAAAGCCAACGGAAGCGCCGACCGAGACACCAACAGAAAAACCGACGGAGCAGACGGAAAAGGCAACTGAGTCAGAGAAGAAGACAGAGAAAGAGACAGAAACAGAAGCTGAAGGTATCTATACGGTAGAAGAGAAGAACTATACCGTTACGGTAGAAGTGCCAGATGACATGAATTTGCCAAAGGGTGCAGAACTGATTGCTGACGTGGTGAAAAAGGATTCAAAAGAAGCAAAAAAGGATCTGGTTCTGGCAGAGAAAGCAGCAGAGGGTTATGAGATCACCGGATATCAGATATATGATCTGCACTTTGAGAAGGATAACCAAAAGATTGAACTGACAGCAAGAGAAAAGGCTGATATCAAGGTAACCATTGCCATTGATAAAAAGGAGTTTGACAAGGATCTGAAAGAAAAGGATCTGGAAGTATTTCACATCCGTGATCTGACAGATGAGGAAAAGAAGCAGGCAGAAGAAGCAGCACTTAAGAAAAGTGAAGCAGAGTCTGAGACAGAATCTGAGACAGAGTCAGAAGCGGACACAGACAGAATTGCAGACAAACTGAAGATAAAAAAGACAGAGGAAAAAGACGGAAAAGAAGAGATTACTTTTTCTACAGACGGATTTTCTGATTATTTGTTTGCAGTTTTGAAGGAAAAAGAAACAGAGGCTCAGACTGAAAAGCAGACAGAGACAGAGTCAAAGACCGAACGTCAGACAGAAAAAGAAACAGAGACACAGTCAACAGAAAAACAGACAGAGAAGCAGGAAGATATTTCGATTGTACCGCAGAATCAGGGAATTACGACAGTAACGTCGAATGATGATGCAAAGAATCCAGGAGAAGCACATAACCCGAATAATCCAGACAATAGCATAAAGGAACCCCAAAAATCACAGGCACCGGCAAAAGAGAAGTTTACTACTCTGGATCTGAAAGTGACCGGAGCAGAAGGGGCAGCCAGCACATTGACCATTACTGCTGATAAAAAGGAAGATCTGACGAAAGTAACAGATGAAAGCAAAAAGATCAAGATTACGGATGCATCAGGAAAAGAGATCAGTAAAGCAACAGTAAAGGAAAACGTGATTACCATTCCGGTAAGTGGAAAAGAATCAGAGATTAAAATTGAAAATCTTCCATTCTATAAGAGTAGTTCACAGGAAGAAGTAAAGCAACAGGCATCTTATACGGTAGACGCCGGGGGAAATTACATTACAGAGAAAGAAAAACGTCTGGAAGCGGAATATTATACAGTGTATGAAGATGCTGATGGAAAAACGGTTAAGAACCAGCAGAATGGAAAAGTGACCCTCAGCGCAGATGAAAAAGGCATGACCCTTACTGTAAAAAATATTTATTCTGCCATTACTGTGACATCTGTAGGTGAAAATGCTAAAAGCAAAAAGCTTACAGGAATGAAATACACCGTTACATCTGGAACATCAGGAGAACTGACGGTATCAGCCAGTGAGGACAAGAAAGGGGTTACGACGGTAAAAGGACTCCCGGCAGGTACTTATACAATTGAAGGAAATACAGCAACAATACCTGGACAGTATTTTGAAGAGAAGAAGTCTGAAAATGTAGAGATTACGAATGATAAACCACAGGGAAGTGTCAAATTAACATATAAACCAATGACCGTGACGGTTAAAGTGGTGGATGACAGTAATCATCCAGTATCCGGAGTAAAGGTTAAGATCGGACAGGTTGTAGATAAGAAATACCGCTTTATTTCAGGAACAACGGATTCGAATGGAGAGGTAAAGAAGACAGGTTATATTAAGAGAGGGGAAACCTACAGAATCGTACAGACGAATATAGCAGGACATTATGCTGCACAAAGTGCTCAGTTGAACAAGAATTTCCGATATACAGTAAATACCAAAGGAGAGAATCCTTCGATTACGTTTACCAATCAGGCAACTGTGGTAAAGATCGGAGTCATTGACAATGTATCAGCAACATCACCGTATGCAGGAAGCTATGTGGCAGGAGCAACGGTGGATATTCGAAGCAGTAACGGAACAGTATTGAAGACGATCACTACAGAGAGTCAGCCGGTGGAAGTAAAGGGACTTCTTGATCCAGGTGTAACATATGAAGTGCGCCAGACCGCAGCACCGGCAGGATATATCATTGGTGCACCTAATGCATCTGGGATCAATGTGATCGGAACTTACGTTACGCTGTCAGCATCCAGAAGATCAGAGCGTCTGATACAGATTTCGGATGATACCGTAAAGGTTCTGATTTCCAGAAAAGGATACGACAGCAGAACCCAGGTAAAGAAGAACGGAAAAAATGCATACGAATATAAGAATCTGAAGTATCTGGCAGGAGCAAGACTGGAAATTCGTGATAAAGACGGCAATGTGGTAAAAGATAGAAACGGTAATCCAATTTCCTGGACATCTGATGAAAAAGGTGGCCATCTGGTAGAAGGTGTTTTGGCATCGGAGACAGAATATACTTTGGTGGAGACGACCAGTCCGGATGGATATGATGCAGCAGGAAAAGGCGTGTTCCATACCTATAAGAGTGGAAATCAGGCTGCAGTTACCATGCAGACAAGAAAATTCAATGGAACGATTCGTGTGATTATGAGAGCAGCTTATCAGAAAACAGCCATAAAAGTAAACGGTACTTTCTATTGTGCGCTATTTCTGGATAAAGATCTGAAACAAAGATATATAGAAGCAGGTGTGAAGCCGCTGGTTATGTCTTCTAATCAGGTATATGCACAGGTGACGTTTGAGAACATTCCGGCAGGAACCTATTACGTGGCAGAGACGGATCAGAAAGGTAATCCGCTGAGAGATAATGCAACTTTCAAGGTAAGTAATCCGGATCAGGCGCTTAACCTGACCAGTAACAATAAAAACTTGATTGCTGAGATTACCAATGACTATGTGCAGAAACCTGCAGATGCTCAGACAGTATCTAGGTCAGAACTGCAGAATTCCTATAAGTCAGAGTATGCCAACTATGGCGGTTCCGCTTCAGCAGCAAGCCAGCTCGCAGCAGGAGGGGGCAATGCAGTAAAGACTGGAGATACGACCAATGTAACATGGTATGTAGTTTTGATGATTGCAGCACTTGGCATGTTCACAGCAGTCTTTGTAAGAAGAAAAAAATCATAGTATAAACAGACACCCGGAACATACACTGTAAAAAGTGGAGTTCCGGGTATCTTGTTACATATTTGTAAAATAAAGGAATTGTGAGAAAAGTGTGAAAACATACCGTGTTCCCTTTGACAAGGGTACATGACTATGATAGAATTGTTACAACTATGTTAAGTAAAAAGTATAAGAGGTGCACAGAAGTGGATAAATACGAATACCAGGCAAAACTGGAAGAAATGAAAAAGCTGGTAGATAAAGAGGAGTATGAAGAAGCAGCAGCAATTGCTGATACAATAGAGTGGAAAAGAGTAAGGAGTGTGCGTACGCTTTGTCTGGTGAGCGAGATCTATGAGATCGTGGGACGGGCAGAAGACAGCAGGAATATTTTGTACCGTGCATACAGACGTTCACCGTCCAGCAGACAGATTTTATATCGTCTGACAGAAGCATGTGTACAGACACAGGATTTCGATGATGCGGTAGAATATTATACAGAATATGTGAATCTGGCTCCTCATGATAATAACAGATATATTTTAAAATACGAGATTTACAAAGGAAGAGGTTCTTCGGTAGAAGAACAGATTCAGGTACTGGAAGAACTGAAAAGTCAGGAATATACCGAGCAATGGGCGTATGAGCTTGCAAAGCTGTATGCAGAAGCAGGTATGACAGACAAGTGCATTGCAGAATGTGATGATCTTGCACTGTGGTTCCATAATGGAGAATATGTGGTACAGGCACTGGAATTAAAGAAAAGGTATGCACCGCTGACTCCGGAACAGCAGACCATCTATGACAATCCAAGCAGTATTGTGGATATGGAGACCAAAGAAGCTGCTATTGAAGCAGCAGTTCCGACTCTGGATGAAGAGATTATGAAAGAGATGCCTAAGTCTGAGACAGAGGTTATTGCAGACAGCATCATGATGAATACGGAAAAAGAGATTGCGGCTGCAGTGACAGAACATAAAGAAGAGATAGAACAGGCAGCAGAAGAACCAAAAGAGGCGGTAAAAGAACCTGCACAGCCAAAAGATTTCAATACCGTTGAGATGCAAAATGAACTGGCAAACAGTATGAGACAGATTCTGGCAGGCATTCGTAAGGAAAAACCGATAGCAGAGCTGGAGAATGCGCCGGTTATGGAACAGACGGCCGCAGCTAAGGAAGAAGAGGAAGAGCAGATCGAAGGACAGATGTCCATTGATGATCTGCTGATCAATAATGCAAAAGAAGAAGTGCCGGAAGAGACCACGACAGTGAAGGCTGAGCCAGTTCAGGAGAAAGAGGAACCGACACCATTTAAACAGATGTCTGAACAGGATATTCTGACAGCAGAGACGATCAATCTTTCCGAGAGTATCAGAAAAGAAATCGGGGATAAAGATCTCAGATCTTATGCAGCAGATCTGGCAGCCAGACAGAAGGAACTGCAGAAGGCACAGCTTCCTATACCGGAGATGGCTAAGGAACCTGTATTAAAAGAGGTTTCGGTGTCAGAACCTGTTAAGGAAGAAGAACAGAAGACACGTGAGATGCCGATTGAACAGATACAGCAGCAGCGTGTAGAATCGACGGTACAGAGTCAGCCAGTGCAGGAAACACTGCAGGCAGAACAGCCGGTACAGCCACAGCAGCCATTACCACAGGCAGAACAGCCGATACAGCCGCAGCAGTCATCACCACAGGCAGAACAGCCACAGCAGGAAGCCGCACAGAAAGAAGAACCGATACAGACACAGGAGTCGCCGGAAGCGCCACAGCAGCCGAAGATCGATCCGATGAGCTATGTGAGAAATGGTCTGGATGAGAAAGAGAAGAGCTTCCTTGGATTCTGGAGCAGCATCCGAGGCATGAATGCTCAGGTAAATGAAGCAGTTACCCTGATTATGAGAAGTATTCTTGCAGACAAGACTTCATCCCATGGCAATGTACTTCTTATCGGAGATGCCGGTAACGGACGTACTACGCTTGCTCTTGGCATGGCACGTATTATCGGAAGATGCAAGGGACAGCAGACTGCGAAGGTTGCCAAGATCTATGCCGAAGATCTGAATAATAAAGATATTGCGGCAACAGTCAGCAAAATTGCAGGGGGCATCCTGATTATTGAAGAAGCAGGAGACCTTAATGACAATGCAGCAGCACAGCTTTCCATGGCAATGGACTTCAAGACAGACGGCCTTGTGGTATTCCTGGAAGATGAGAGAAGATATCTGATGGATTTGCTGGGACGTAATCCACAGCTTGCACAGAAGTTTGATATTACCATGAATGTTCCGACATTGACAAATGATGAACTGGTAGAGTTTGGTAAATACTATGCATTCCAGAATGACTGTGCAATGGATGATTCCGCAGTGTTGACTTTGTATGACGGAATCGGCATGCTTCAGAATGCAGAACAGCCGGTAGCAATTCTGGATGTAAAAGAGATCATGGACAAGGCAATTAAGAAAGCGAACAAGTTCAGCCTTGGCAAGCTGTTCTCTACTGTATCCGGCAAGCGTTACGATCAGGAAGATCGAATTATCATTAAAGGCAAGTATTTTGGGAAAATAAAATAGTACAGACAGATACCTTGTAAATGAGGCGTAATGCTGATTTTACAAGGTATTTTTGTATCATGGCAGGAATTCCCTTGACATAGAATATACCGTTCGGTATACTTGAAATGAGACCGAAAGTAATGACTTGAAACGGAGAAAAGAATGGACAATCGGGAGAAGATACTGAGATGTGCATTAGAACTGTTTTACCATAAGGGATATGATGCAGTCGGTATACAGGAGATCTGCCAGAGTGCAGGGATTACCAAGCCAACACTGTATCATTATTTCGGCAGTAAATACGGCTTGCTGGAAGTTCTTCTGGAGCATGAATTATCCGGATTTCTTTCCAGATTGTCAGAGAATGCACGATTTCTGAATGGAATAGAAGAATCACTGACAGCATTTGCAGGTACACTGATTGATTTTGCCAATGAGAATCATCAGGCATACATGCTGCTGATGGCGTTCAGTTATTCAGCGAAAGAGAATGAAACATATCAGGCGGTAAGACCGTATATTACACAGTTATACAATCTTACCGTACAGCTATTTGAACAGTCATCCGGGCAGCTTGGCAACATGAACGGACGGCAGAAGCAGTTTGCTATAGGATTTCTGGGACTGATCAATCATTATATCCTGTTCCTTGGATTTCAGGATCAGGAGGACGGTAATATTACCGTATCAGAAGAACAGAAAAGCAGTCTGATCCATCAGTTTATGCATGGAATCTGGACGTAAGAGTGAAAAGGGGGAAAAGATCATGGAATTAAAAGAAGTGCGTATTGGAGAACTGGATCAGTATTTATTTGGACAGGGCACACATTATGATATTTACAAGAAACTGGGAGCACATCCGGTAACCAATGAAGGAAAAAAGGGTGTTTATTTTGCAGTGTGGGCACCGCATGCATCACAGGTACATGTAGTTGGAGATTTTAATGACTGGGAAGAAAATGAAAAGTATGAGATGACCTGTGTGGGTGGCATCGGTATCTACGAAGTATTTGTGGAAGGTATCGGAGTGGGAGAACTGTACAAGTTTCTGATTACGACAAAAGATGGAAGAAAGCTGTACAAGGCAGACCCGTACGGCAATCAGGCGGAGTTCCGTCCGGGAACAGCATCCAGAGTAACCGATATCAGCAAGCTGAAATGGGCAGATGCCAGATGGATTAAAGCCAGAGAGAAGAAAAATGTGGACGAGATGCCAATGGCAATCTATGAAGTACATCCAGGTTCATGGAGAAAGCACCCTGCCACAGAAGCTGATCCGGATGGATTCTATAATTACCGTGAATTTGCTCATGAACTTACCGAATATGTGAAAGATATGGGATATACCCATGTAGAACTGATGGGTATTGCAGAACACCCATTTGACGGATCCTGGGGATATCAGGTAATCGGTTATTATGCACCGACTGCCAGATATGGTACGCCGGAAGATTTCCAGTATATGGTGAATTATTTCCACAAGAATGGAATAGGCGTGATTCTGGACTGGGTACCGGCTCATTTTCCAAAGGATGCAGCAGGTCTTGCTGACTTCGACGGAGAAGCATTATATGAGTATGCAGATCCGAGAAAAGGAGAGCATCCAGACTGGGGAACAAAGGTATTTGATTATGCCAAGAACGAAGTGAAGAACTTCCTCATTGCTAACGCCTTATACTGGGTAGAACAGTTCCATATTGACGGACTGCGTGTGGATGCAGTTGCTTCTATGCTGTATCTGGATTACGGAAGAAGCGCAGGCAACTGGGTACCGAATATATATGGTGAGAATAAGAATCTGGAAGCCATTGAGTTTTTCAAACATCTGAATACCGTTGTAACAGGAAGAAATCACGGTACTATGATCATTGCAGAGGAGTCCACTGCATGGCCGCAGGTAACCGGAAAACCGGAAGACGGCGGTCTGGGATTCACCATGAAGTGGAACATGGGATGGATGCATGATTTCCTGGATTATATGAAGCTGGATCCGTATTTCAGAAGCTATAACCATAACAAGATGACGTTCTCCATGACCTATGCATTTTCTGAAAAATATGTGCTGGTACTGTCTCATGACGAAGTGGTACATATGAAGGGATCCATGATCAATAAGATGCCGGGTGAATATGATGACAAGTTTGCCAACCTGAAGGCAGGATACAGCTTTATGCTGGGACATCCTGGTAAGAAGCTGTTGTTTATGGGACAGGATTTTGCACAGTTCCGTGAATGGAGCGAAGCAAGAGAACTGGACTGGTATCTTCTGGCAGAGGAGAAGCATGTACAGATGAAGAATTATGTGCGTGAGCTTCTGCATCTGTATCAGGACAGCCCTGCACTGTATCAGACAGATGACAATTGGAAAGGTTTTGAATGGATCAATGCAGATGACAGTGACCGCAGTATTTTCAGTTTTGTACGTCATTCTAAGGATGGCAAGAACAATCTGTTGTTTGTGGTGAACTTCACACCGGTAGAGAGACCGGATTATCGTGTGGGCGTTCCACAGTCAGGCAGTTATAAACTGGTGCTGAACAGTGATGAGGCACGTTTCGGAGGAACCGGAACAAAGAGAGCAGCCAGCTATCGTTCCAGAAAGGGTGACTACGACGGTAAACCATATTCTATCGGATATAGTCTCCCAGCTTATGGTGTGGCAGTATTTCAGTATGAAAAAAGGGAACCGGCAGCAAAAAAGCCTGCCGCCAGAAAGACAACGGCTAAAAAAAGCACGGCAGTGAAGAGGACAGAAACAGCAAAAGCAGAAGCAAAGAAAACGACAACTCGTAAAAGTACAGCATCTGAAAAGACGGAGCCGATAAAGGTAAAAACAACGTCTAAAAGAAAATAAAATGAAAATACAGGGAAAAACAGTACACAATTATCTGTGGATTCTGACAATATTATTTATCAGCCTGTTCTGTGGAGGACAGGCTGATGCGCAGGAACTCAATGCCACACTGAATCAGAGTTATTCCAGTGGCGCAGCATATTATGGAAGCCAGCTCAGCACGAAAAATGAACGGAGAATCTATACGGTTCTTGTGAATCAGAGCCGTAAAGGTAAGATTTTCAGTTATGACTCCCAGAGTGAAGGACTTACGGTTAATCTGGCCAATCAGGTGTCTCTGAGCAATTCTGGGAAACTCACGTCTCTGTCAGGGGAGATTGGAAGGGCTATGGATGCTTTTCTGTTTGACTACAGTGAGAACTACTGGGTACGTGGATATAAATGTAATCCAGTCATAAAGCAGGGACCGGCTCGAATTACCGGATTTCGAATTTGGTTTACGGATGCGTATACCGGGATCCGTGCAGACAAGTCGGATGCGGACAGAAGCCTGAAGCAATTATATGCTCAGGTAACAGGAAGTACCAGATATGAAATTCTAAAAGATGCTTATAAAGACATTAATCAGCTGGTGGAGTATCCATCAGACAGTGAAGCGAATGCTATGCCGTATCATACAGTTGTCAGTGGTTTGCTTGGCAAATATGATCACAAGGGTGTATGCGAATGCTACGCCAGACTGTTTCAGCTGGTGTGCCAGAACAAAGGAATTGCCTGTCTTCTGGTGCAGGGGGGCTCTCAGGTATTGAACGGCGAAGTGTATACGGATCATATCTGGAACTATGTGCAGATGGAAGACGGAAAATGGTATCTGGTGGACTGTACCTGGGGAGATGCAGGCAGTGAAGAAGCAAGTACAACGTATTTCCTTGCAGGTGCATCTACACCGGGGTTGACTGGGAAGACTGTTGGACAGGAACATATGCCGACAGGAAGATTTACAGGGATCAATTATGCACCGTTTTATGTGCCAAATATTTCCCAAACTGCTTATATGGCAGGAGGGGGACAGACTGTTGCACCACAGAAAGTAACCCTTAACTCAGAAAGTCTGAAGTTGTCTACAGGTGGAACAGGAGCCCTGACGGCCAAAGTATCTCCATCTGCATTTCCGGTGGATGAACTGGTCTGGAGTAGTTCCAGTACCAGAGTCGCAGATGCGACAGTGATGGGAAGCGCAGGAAAGGCATACATTACAGGGAAGTCTGCGGGAACGGCGACAATTACGGTATCCTGGAAAAAGAAAACACTGGCATCCTGCAAGGTAACTGTGACAGGAAAATCGTCAGCAGTGAAATATAAGATTCGTCTGAATGCCGGTGTACTGCCGCTTCAGGTGAAAAAAAGTACTACAGCACTGAAGGTGACTTCCTTTACAGCGGGGGATAGCATAAAGGAATGGCGATCTTCGAATACAGCAGTGGTAAAGGTGGATAAGAGAACTGGAAAACTGACAGCCAGAAAGCAGGGAACTGCAGTGATTACGGCAGTCAGCAGGAAGGGAGCAAAAGCGTCCTGCAAGGTGACAGTGCAGAAAGGACAGGTAACGACAAAGAAACTTTCCCTGAAGAAGATATCTGCAGTATTGAAGAAGGGTAAAAGTATGACCGTGAAAGTGACACGGACACCGCTTACGGCAACGGATAAACTGATCTTCCGGTCTTCGAATCCGAAGATTGCTTCTGTGAATGCAAAAGGAAAGATCAAGGCAAGGAAAAAAGGAACCGTGACAATTACGGTTCGTTCATCTAAGGGTAAGACTGCAAAGATGAAGATAAAAGTAAAGTAACAGGTCATAATTTATGGTATCTGAGAAGATATCGGGTAAATACAAATGGTACAGCATAATGGCGGTATTTTGGCATATACTTACACAAACAAAAAAGGTGGGTAAGGCATGTCAGAGTATCGCCATTTTATAGCATATATTTATGAATATCAGAATGGAGACAAGAAGAAAAATGCAGGATTCGTAAAGGTAAATATTCGAAACGGTATCTGCCGGATACAGATGAAGATACAGACAGATTCCGGAAAAAATGGCACATACAGGATCTGTGGATTTGTCCATGAAGGCAACTGGATCTACGGTATTTCTGTGGGAACTGCGGTATTGAAAAAGGGACTGTGTGAGGGAGTGATGACCGTTTCGGAAGAAGTGCTCCGTCAAAAGGGATATACATTTGACCGGTTGAGCGGGCTGTGGGTACAGCAGACAGAAGAAACAGGTGTGCTGCAGCAGGAATATTTTCTGACGATATGGGATGAAAGAAATGTTGACTGGAAGCAGTTTGTGACAGAACTTCCTGCGGAAAAGAAAATACCAGAGCAGACAGGATCAGATGTGGACAGTAAAGAAAATAAAAGAACGCAAGATACAGAGGCGAAAGATTATGAAAAAGAAGTGGCGGCACAGGAAGCAGGAGTGGATGTGACAGCAGGCAACATTCTGATGGAACTGGATAGCAGATGGGTACAGTTCCAGTATCATTATCCACATGCAGAACCTTTTGCAGATGGAGAGATCTTTGAATGTCTTCAGATTGCACCAAAGGATATCGCATTTCTCGGAAACCGCGAGAGAATGTTCTGCAACAGTCCATTTGTACAGCAGAAATATATGAAATATCATCATCTGCTTCTCGGAAAGCATCAGAATGGAAGATACATACTGGCGGTACCGGGACTGAACCGGAATGTGCAGGATCGGAACCTGGCAGCCATGTATGGATTCCCAGAATTTAAGAAAACAGAAGAGAACAACGGATACTGGTATCATTTTTTGAGCTGATTTGTTTTGTATCTGTAAATTTTTATTGTTTGCAACAAAACGGGACATAACAGACACTATATAAATGTAAGGGTCAAAAAACTGAATTCCCTGTACAGGAATTATTTCAGAATGATCTACATGCATCTTTTGAATTCAAGGATCAGAGGAGAACAATACAGAGATGGAAAAAACAGCAGGGCTCGTGCGTCAGGCACGAAGAGGAAGTGCTTCAGCATTTGCCAGTCTGTATCAGGAATATTATCTGGATCTGTATCGGTTTGCTCTTTATACATTAAAGAACAGGCAGGATGCAGAGGATGTAGTCGGTGATACGGTGGCAGATGCCTGGGCGCAGATTGGCAGTCTGAAGAAGGCAGAGTCGTTTAAATCCTGGATATTTAAGATACTTTCCAATAAATGCAGACAGAGACTGAAAGGTTATCTGGACAAAGCAGAAGAACTGCCGGAGGACTTAAGCGCACCGGTCAGGGATCACGACGAGGATGCAGATGTGCGTACGGCATTTGCCAGACTGGATGACGAAGAAAGACTGATTCTGTCAATGAATCTTTTTGGAGGGTATACCAGCAGAGAGATTGGAGAAGCACTTGGGATGAACGATAATACCGTCCGTTCCAGACAGAAGCGCGCGTTGGAAAAGATGGCAGGATATTTGGAAAAGTAGGAGGAAACCGGAATGGATCAGAAGGAATTGCTGGATAAGATCAGACATTCTGCGGAACATATCGAGGTGCCGGAATCACTGACAGCAGAGAAGATGGAAGAAAAGCTGCGTCAGAGCGAAGGGCAGAAGAAGATACAAAGGAGGAAGATCATGGTAAGATGGATAGAAGCAGCGGCAGTGCTGGCATTGGTAGCAGCAGGAGGAACTCAGATTGGAATACAGAAGCAGCCGGGAACAGGAAATGTTACAGAAGCACGGCTTCAGACAACACAGGAACAGACTGCAGAAGAAATGACAGCAGGTGAACTACAGGAAAGAACTACAGAGAAAGAAGATACGAAGGAAAAAACGACACAGACAGAGAAAGAACCGTCCACGGACAGGGGAGCAGTTACAGGATATTCACAGGTGGGCAGTGAAGAGGAGTTATATGATGCCCTGAAAGACTGTCAGTATCAGACAAGCTATTATGCCAGGGGCGGTCTCGGTGATCAGGTAATGTTATTGGAGGAGTCGGCCGTCTCAGATACAGCATCATCATCTGCGGGTACCGGGGCTGTCAGTTCATCAACAGATTATTCTCAGACCAATGTAAGAGAAGCAGGTGTGGATGAAGGTGATGTGGTAAAGACAGATGGAAAGTATTTGTATATTTTGAAGTCTGACAGCAGTGTGAAGATTGTGGATATACAGTCCTCAGAGATGGAACTGGTAAGCACAGTTACACTGGATCAGTTGAATGAAAGCATAGAAGAGATCTATCTGGAAGATAATCAGCTTATTCTGGTAACGTCCGGTTATGACAGCAGTATGGAAGAACAGGAAAGCGATGTGTATGCAGTCGATCGTTATACGTATGCGGCAGTCGGCGTATATGACATTTCTGATCGTGAACATCCACAGCAGACAGGAAGGATGACACAGGAAGGTACCTATCGTCAGAGCAGGAAGAATGGCAATTATTTTTATCTTCTGACTCAGTACAGTCCATCTATAGGTGAAAGTGTAGATGACAGTGATGTGATACCGTTGGTGAATGAGGAAAAGGTGACGGTGAATAATATCTATCTGCCGTCCGATCTGGATCAGCCGGATTACCTGGTAGTGTCAGGAACAGATCTCTCAGATCTGCAAAAGCCTGTCAGTACAAAAGCAATTGTGTCTGGTGCATCCGATTTTTATATGAGCACAGACAGTCTATATATCTGCTGTCAGAACTGGGAACATGGAAAAAGCAGCACACAGATTCTGAAGTTCGCATGCTGTGACGGTGAGATCACGGCATCGAATATGGCAGAGCTGCCGGGATATCTGAATGATACATTTTCACTTGATGAGTATGATGGTTATCTGCGTGTACTGACAACAGAGGACGGAAACGGGGAGAGTAATAACCTGTTTGTTCTGGATGAGGATATGAATACGATATCCAGCATCAGAGACATTGCCAGTGGTGAAACCATTCGTTCGGCAAGATTTGTTGGAGACATGGGATATTTTGTCACATTCCGTCAGACAGATCCGCTGTTCTGTGTAGATCTCTCTGAGCCGGAGAGTCCGGAGATCCTGAGTGAACTGAAGATATCAGGTTTTTCCTCTTATCTTCATATGTATGGAGAAAATCGCCTTCTGGGTATTGGTTATGAAGCAGACGAGGATACCGGAAGCCAGACCGGAGTCAAATTATCCATGTTTGATATTTCGGATCCGGAGAATGTGACAGAAGAGAATAAATACGTAATAAAAGATGCATATTATCTGCCGCTTGACTACAATTATAAAGCAATTACCATAGATGCGGACAAGAATTTGATCGGTTTTGTCTGCGACGGAGAATATATGGTGTTCCGTTATGACGAAGAAAAAGGATTTGAGAACCTGCTGACCTATACCATGAGTGATAATAATTACTGGGATGGACAGGAATCATGCAGAGGTATATATGTCGGAGAACGGTTCTGTGTTGTGGACAGAGAAAAGGTGTTGATGTTCGATATGGAACAGGATTTTACACTCATCGACCGTCTGGACTGGAATTGACGGAAGTACTCGGAAAATGGTATAATTTTTCTGTTGCAGGAAGACCCTGGCAACAAAAAATGGTCGCAGGAGGATAAGCACGATGGCAGAAGAGAGAAAAGAAGTCGAAGAAAGCATGGAGACAGCAGCTCAGAAGATGAGCATGGCTGACTTCGAGGAGGAACTGAATGCATCTTTGAAGCAGATACACGAGGGTGATGTAATCACAGGGACTGTAATCGATGTGACAGAAGATGAAGTAGTTCTGGATCTGAAGTATTATACAGAAGGTATAATCAGAAAGGAAGATTTCAGTGCGGATCCGACTCTGAATCTGAAAGAAGCCGTACAGGTTGGTGATGAGATCTCAGCAACTGTAGTCAGAAGAGACGGCGGACAGGGACAGATTATGCTGTCAAAAAAGGACGCAGCGAACCTGGTAGCATGGGACAAGCTGAGAAGCCTGAAGGATAGACAGGAGAATATCAGAGTAAAAGTAGCCGGAGTGGTAAAATCCGGAGTGATTGCTTATGTAGAAGATATCCGTGGATTTATTCCGGCATCCAAGCTGGCGCTGGACTATGTGGATGAAGATGATCTGAATGACTGGCTTGGTAAAGAACTGGAAGTACGCGTGATTACAGTAGATGAGGAAGATGGCAAACTGGTACTTTCCGCAAAAGAGATTCTGCGTGAAAAAGAAGCAGAAGAGAAAAAAGCAAGAATTTCCAACGTACAGGTGGGACTGGTAACAGAAGGAAAAGTAGAATCTATCCAGCCATATGGTGCATTTATCGATCTTGGTAACGGACTGACCGGTCTTGTGCACATTTCACAGATCTGCGAGAAGAGAATTAAGACACCGGCAGCAGTGCTTCATGTTGGTGATGAAGTAAAAGTGAAGGTAATTGCAGTCAAAGACGGTAAATTAAGCCTGAGTATGAAGGCTCTTCAGGATGTGGCTGCAGAAGAGATCCAGGAAGAAACCGTAGAATTACCAGAGAGCGAAGAACTGACAACTAATCTGGGAGCTTTATTTGCCAATATCAAACTTTCTTAAAAACTGTTATAAACTCACAAAAAAACGCAGGATCAATTAAAATAAATATAAAAAATAACAATAAAATTATAAAATGTTCATAGAATGTTCATAATTACTTGTTATCATATAGACAGTTACAAAAGATGAGACAGACAAATAGATAAATTTTTTCATAATTGCCTCCAGTGTACCAGACACTGGGGGCACTCCTCATTTATGCGGGCAACGAACCAAAGTCTGTGTCTGCATTCTGTTCACATCAACGCGGTCAGCTCATAAAGTCCGGTGAAGATTACAAAATGATTGCCAGATAATTGGAATGTGTGATATATTGAAATTAGTGAGGCATATATTCTTTTGATGGCAGCAAAAGAAAATGCGGGAGGACATCGTATGGATGAAAATACGAAGAACCAGATTTATGTCATTGGACATAAGAATCCGGATACGGATTCTATCTGCTCGGCAATCGCATATGCGTACCTGAAGAATCAGACAGATGAAGGGGAGTTTGTACCGAAGAGAGCAGGCAGTATCAGCACAGAGACACAGTATGTGCTGGATCGTTTTCAGGTGAAGACACCGGAATATGTTCCAAATGTAAAGACCAAAGTCAGTGATATGGAGATCCGCCATACTCAGGGTGTGAAAAAGAACATTTCTCTGAAAAAGGCATGGACCATTTTGAATGAGACGAAGGGTACAACCCTTCCGATTGTAACAGATGATAATATGTTGGAAGGTCTGATCAGTATCGGCGATATTGCCAGATCCTATATGGCAGTCATTGACAGTGCGATTCTGTCCAAGGCAAGAACACAGTATAAGAATATTCTTGAGACACTGGACGGAACACTTTATGTCGGGGATGAAGAAGCTTATTTTGAAAAGGGAAAGGTAGTTGTGGCAGCTTCCAGCCCGGAAGTTATGGAAGCATACATAGAACCGGATGATATGGTCATTTTGGGGAACCGGTATGAGACACAGATCTGTGCCATAGAGATGAATGCAGGATGTATTATTCTCTGTGGAGATGCCAAGGTGACGAAGACCATTCAGATCCTGGCACGGGAGAAGAATTGTTCTATTATTGCCACACCGTATGATACCTACACAGTGGCACATCTGATTAATCAGAGTATGCCGATCCGTTACTTCATGAAGGCAGAGGATCTGATTCTGTTTCATGAAGATGATTTCACAGATGATATCAAAGACATTATGGCGAGCAAACGTCATCGAGATTTCCCAATATTGAACAAGAAGGAGCAGTATGTGGGTACGATTTCCAGACGAAACTTACTGGGAATCAAGAAGCGCAGACTGATTCTGGTAGATCACAATGAAGCATCTCAGGCAGTAGATCACATCGAAGATGGTCAGATTCTGGAGATTATCGATCATCACAGACTGGGATCCCTAGAGACCGTGATGCCGGTATTTTTCCGTAATCAGCCGGTTGGCTGTACGGCAACGATTATTTACCAGATGTTCTGTGAAAAAGGAATTGAGATTCCGCAGCATATCGCAGGTCTGTTGTGTGCGGCAATTATTTCTGATACTTTGTTGTTCCGCTCTCCAACCTGCACTCCGGTAGACTGTGACGCAGCGAAATATCTGGCAAAGATAGCTGGTGTAGACTGCGAAGAATTCGCAACAGCCATGTTTGAAGCCGGCAGTAATATGAAGAGTAAGACCGCAGAACAGATCTTTTTTCAGGATTTTAAGGTCTATGAAGTAGATAAGATGAATGTGGGCGTAGCACAGATCAGTTGTATGGCAAAGTCTGACCTGGACATTGCAAAGGGAAAGTTAAAGGAATATCTGGGTAAGGCAAGAAAAGAGCAGGGACTGAATATGCTGTTTTTCATGCTGACTAATATTATGAGTGAAACAACGGAGTTGCTGTGCGAAGGCGAAGGAGCAGAAAAGACAGTAAAAGAAGCATTTGGTATGGAGGTGGAAGATGGTTCTGTCATACTGCCAAATGTGATTTCCAGAAAGAAGCAGCTCATACCGAGCTTGTTAAGTAAATTGCAGAAATAAAAACAGAGGTCCCTGAAACGGGACCTCTTGTAATGGAAAGGAAGATTATGTCAAAACAGATTTGGAAAGCAGGAAATATGGTTTATCCGCTCCCGGCGGTGATGGTAAGCTGCCAGCGTCCGGGAGAAAAAGCAAATATTATTACGATTGCATGGACAGGAACAGTCTGTACGAATCCGGCCATGCTGTATATTTCCGTCAGACCGGAGCGCTATTCCTACGATATCATCCGTGAGACCGGAGAATTTGTTGTGAATCTAACCACGGAGAAGTTGGCGAAGGCAACGGATTACTGTGGTGTCCGTTCAGGACGGGATGTGGATAAATTCAAGGAAATGCACCTTACGGAAGAACCGTCGGTACAGATTCATGCTCCTGGTATTGCTGAGTGCCCGGTTAATATAGAATGCAGGGTGAAGAACATTCTGGAACTGGGGTCTCATCATATGTTTGTGGCAGAAGTACTGCAGGTACATGTAGACGAATCCTACCTGGATGAGAAAGGAAAGTTTCATCTGAACGACACTGGTCTGATGGCATATTCCCATGGAGAATATAAGACACTTGGGGAAACAATTGGGACATTCGGATACTCTGTACGAAAAAAACGAAGATGATATGACACTTTATGCATAGAATGCATTAACGCGATAAAGTATTTGAATCAGACAAATCTCTCCATATTAGATATAATAATGGAAGGGATATCAGTGGAAAGCTTTCCAAGGCAGATAATCAGGCACTTCGTACCCAGATGCAGATGATTTTTCAGGATCCAATGGCGTCACTGAATCCAAGAAAAAAAGTGCGTGATATTCTGGGAGAAGGTTTGGATATCCACCATCTGTATAAAACAAAAGAGGAAAGAGAGACGATCATTAGGAATATCCTTGCAAAAGTAGGGCTGGCACCAGAGCATGCGGCACGTTATCCACATCAGTTTTCCGGTGGACAGCGTCAGCGTGTGGGAATTGCCCGTGAGCTGATCATGAATCCGAAGCTGATCATCGCAGATGAATGTATTTCTGCACTGGATGTGTCCATCCAGGCGCAGGTAGTCAATCTGATGAAGAGATTGCAAAATGGACAAGCGAAAAGTTCTGATTATAATTATATATTAACAAAATTCAAAAACAGGATATGCGCAAAACAGATAAAATAGCGTATATCCTGTTTTTCCCTTGTGTAAAAAGTTGTAAGATAGGTTACTATATTTAGTAAAGAAACAGAAAAAATTAGACAGTTAGTACAAGATAGTGTTTCAAAAAAGTTTCAAAAATAGTCGTAATTATTGCAAAATATGAATTCTTATTTACAAATTTTAAGATTGTGGTATAATAGATAAAGATATTTTATAAGGGGTAGAAGCGAGCGGGGGAAAAGAGTCGCTTCTGGAATATCAGATTACTTAATATCCATTCTGAATACACTTGCAGAATGGAACTGTAACTTGGAGAATTGGGAAGAGTGTAAATAAATCTAGAGGTGTCTAATGGAGCAGTATATAATCAAAGGCGGGAATCCACTTGCCGGCGAAGTAGAGATCGGCGGTGCGAAGAACGCGGCATTGGGTATTCTTGCTGCAGCAATTATGACAGATGAGACTGTACGGGTAGATAATCTGCCGGACGTACAGGATATCAATGTGCTGTTAGAAGCAATCAGTGAGATTGGTGCCAGTGTCACCAGAGTAAGCAGAACTTCAGCACTGATCAATGGCTCAGGTATTGGCAGTGTCAGTGTTGATTATGAATATATTAAGAAGATCAGAGCATCCTATTATTTGCTTGGTGCATTACTTGGCAAGTACAAGAAGGCGGAAGTACCGCTGCCTGGAGGATGTAATATCGGAAGCCGTCCAATTGATCTTCATCTGAAGGGCTTCAAGGCGCTTGGTGCCAAGGTACGTATTTCTCACGGAGCGATCATTGCAGAAGCAGATCATCTGAGAGGAAGCCATATCTATCTGGATACCGTGTCTGTAGGAGCAACCATCAATATTATGATGGCAGCAGCGATGGCAGAAGGCCGTACGATTATTGAGAATGCGGCAAAGGAACCACACGTTGTAGATGCAGCGAATTTCCTGAACAGCATGGGAGCCAACATCAAGGGTGCAGGTACGGATGTGATTCGTATCCGTGGTGTGGAGAAGCTTCATGCTACCGAATATTCCATTATTCCGGATCAGATCGAAGCAGGAACTTTTATGTTTGCAGCTGCAGCAACCAGAGGAGATGTAATTGTAAAGAATGTCATTCCGAAGCATCTGGAAGCAACCACTGCAAAGCTGGTTGAGATCGGATGCCAGGTAGAAGAATTTGATGATGCAGTCCGAGTAGTGGCGACTAAGCGTCTGAACAATACGAATGTGAAGACGTTGCCATATCCTGGATATCCAACTGATATGCAGCCACAGATTGGTGTTGCACTGGCGATTGCCAAGGGAACCAGTATTGTGACGGAGAGCATCTTTGAGAACCGTTTCAAGTATGTGGACGAGTTGATCCGTATGGGAGCAGATATCAAAGTAGAAGGCAATACTGCAGTGATCTATGGTACAGAGAAGCTGATGGGTGCCAGAGTCAGTGCTCCGGATCTCCGTGCAGGTGCAGCGCTTGTCATTGCGGGTCTTGCAGCAGAAGGTATCACGATTGTAGATGACATCGTATACATTCAGCGTGGTTATGAGAACTTTGAACAGAAGCTTCGCGGACTGGGAGCTGAGATTGAGCGCGTATCCAGTGAAAAAGAGATTCAGAAGTTCAAATTAAGAGTAGGCTGATTTTCCACATCTATTATAAAAAAACAATAAAATACCCAGAAATCCCTTGACGAAAGAGTTTTCTGGGTATATCTTTATATATGTGTGTGATACAGATGTTGCACAACGGGGATATTTTCCCACAAGCTAAAATAGCATAAGGTATTTCTCTTATTCAGAGTGGTGGAGGTACAGAGGACCTGGGAAACCACGGCAACCCCGCACAGCGGAAGGTGCCAACCTGAGCGAGCAATCGAACAATAAGAGGATGAACTGTCATAGATGATAGAGTGTCCGCTTATTCGAGTGGACATTTTTTGATGCACAAATGTCATAAACCACAAGTCATTCGTGCAGCTGATGGGAGTGCAAAGCATATAACCAGCTGTGTGCATCTCAAAGTGAATTCCTTGAGACCAGGAAATGCCGGGCTAAGTAACTAATCAATTTGTAATTGTTCAGAGCCAAGCAAAATTTCATAAAACAGGTATAAAATGCTTGCATTTTTAATCCTGTTTTTGAAATTTTATTTGGCGGATACGCCACACCGACGAAATGCGTAGCATTTTGGAGGTTGGCTCTGAACAGTTACTACCAATTAATATGATTACGAGAGGAAAAGAAAGATGGAAAGACGTTTATTTACATCCGAGTCCGTTACAGAAGGACATCCGGACAAAATGTGTGATGCGATCTCAGATGCGATTCTGGATGCATTACTGGAACAGGATCCAATGAGCCGTGTAGCCTGCGAGACAGCTACCACAACAGGTATGGTTCTGGTTATGGGAGAGATTACCACCAAAGCATACGTAGATATTCAGAAGATTGTACGTGAGACGGTTCGTGAGATCGGTTATACCAGAGGAAAATACGGATTCGATGCAGATACCTGTGGTGTAATTACAGCCATTGACGAACAGTCAACCGATATCGCTATGGGCGTAGATAAGGCACTGGAAGCAAAAGAAAACCAGATGTCCGATACAGAGATCGAAGCAATCGGTGCAGGAGATCAGGGTATGATGTTCGGTTATGCAACCAATGAGACCGAAGAATATATGCCATATCCGATTGCACTGGCACACAAGCTGTCCCGCCGTCTGACAGAAGTCAGAAAGAACGGTACACTGCCATATCTTCGTCCGGATGGAAAGACTCAGGTAACAGTAGAATACGATGAGAATGACAAACCGGTAAAACTGGATGCAGTGGTATTATCCACACAGCATGACCCAGAAGTATCACAGGAACAGATTCATGCAGATATCAAGAAATATGTATTCGATGAAATTCTGCCACAGGAATTGGTTGATGAAGATACCAAGTTCTTCATCAACCCAACAGGTCGTTTCGTAATTGGCGGACCTCACGGTGACAGTGGCCTGACAGGACGTAAGATTATTGTAGACACCTACGGTGGATATGCAAGACATGG
The DNA here is from genome assembly GCA_900544685.1 of uncultured Lachnospiraceae bacterium. Lineage (GTDB taxonomy): Bacteria > Bacillota > Clostridia > Lachnospirales > Lachnospiraceae > Marvinbryantia. Next base: position 31,840 of record UQWA01000024.1, read on the forward strand.
CGGTGGAGCTTTCTCCGGTAAGGACTGCACCAAGGTAGACCGTTCTGCAGCATATGCAGCACGTTACGCAGCTAAGAACGTAGTTGCAGCAGGACTGGCAGATAAATGTGAAGTTCAGCTTTCTTATGCGATTGGTGTTGCTCAGCCAACATCCGTTATGGTAGATACTTTTGGAACCGGTAAGCTGTCTGATGAGAAGATCACAGAGATTGTTCGTGAGAACTTTGATCTGCGTCCGGCCGGAATCATCAAGATGCTTGACCTGCGTCGTCCGATCTACAGGCAGACGGCAGCGTATGGACACTTTGGAAGACTGGATCTGGATCTTCCATGGGAAAGACTGGATAAAGTCGAAATATTAAAAAAATACTTATAGTATAAAAGGCAGTTGCTGCGTGCCTGCGGCACTTACGCAACTGACAGCCACAACTTTTATAGAAAATTTAGAAAACAAGAACTTTGTTTAGATGAATTCAAAACTCCTTTATGGTATACTGAGCTAAGGAATACCATAAGGGAGTTTTTTATGAAGTTAAAGACAAGATTATTTGTAGCATTTGCAGCAATATTGATCATTCCAATCATGTTGATGACGATGGTTATGCTGACGGTGGGGAACCGCCAGTTCAAGGCATTGGAGCGGTATGCACAGAAGTATCAGATTTATCAGGAACAGAATGGTTCTGATATGGATGAGGATACTCTGGCAGATGAATTTACCGATGGATCTTCAGGGATTGTACCTGAATTCCGCAATTTTTTATATGATATGGCAGCAATTATCATCATTATTCTTGTGGTGACAGCGGCAATTCTCATGTTGTGGATCTATGCAGGTATCAGTGTGCCGTTGAACAAGCTGCGCAATGCTACACATAAGATCGCAGAAGGTAATCTGAATTTTACTATGGAAGTAACCGGGGACGATGAGATCAGTGATCTGTGTCGGGATTTTGAAGAGATGAGGAAGCGCCTTCTGGAGAGTACAGAGCAGAAGCTGGCGTTTGACCAGGAGAGTAAAGAATTACTCAGCAATATTTCCCATGATTTGAAGACACCACTGACAGCCATTAAGGGCTATGTGGAAGGAATCATGGACGGAGTAGCAGATACTCCGGAGAAGATGGATCGATATATCCGGACGATTTATAATAAGACCAATGATATGGACCGTCTGATTAATGAACTGAATTTTTATTCCAAGATCGAGGCAAACCGTATCCCATATACGTTTAACAAGATTAATGTGAAGAATTATTTTGAAGACTGTGTAGAAGAGATGGGAATCGAGCTGGAGTCCAAGGGATTTGCCTTTTCGTATACGAATGAAGTGACAGAAGATGTGGAAGTCATTGCGGATGCGGAACAGATTAAGCGGGTTATCAACAATATTATCAGTAATTCGGTAAAATACATGGATAAGAGCGATCCACGTATTGATATCCGGGTAAAAGATGTGGGAGATTTTGTGCAGATCGAGATTGAAGACAATGGCAGGGGAATCGGAACGAAGGAACTGCCGAACATCTTTGAACGGTTTTACCGGGCAGATGTATCCCGGCATTCTGCGGGAGGCAGTGGTATTGGACTGTCTATTGTGAAAAAGATTATCGAAGATCATGGCGGAAAAATCTGGGCCAGCAGTACACTGGGTAAGGGAACCGTTATGTATTTTGTATTAAGAAAATATCAGGAGGTGCTGCTCTGATGAGTAAAATTTTAATTGTAGAAGATGAAGAAAGTATTGCGGAACTGGAAAAGGATTATCTGGAACTTAGTGGATTCCAGGTAGAGACAGAAAAACAGGGAGATATTGGATTGAAGCGGGCAATAGATGAGGATTTTGATCTGGTGATTCTGGATCTGATGCTTCCGGGAGTGGATGGATTCGAGATCTGTAAGAAAGTAAGAGAGACCAAGAATATCCCAATTCTCATGGTATCCGCCAAAAAGGATGATATTGATAAGATTCGCGGTCTGGGAATGGGCGCAGATGATTATATGACCAAGCCGTTCAGCCCAAGTGAGCTGGTTGCAAGAGTAAAAGCACATCTGGCACGTTACCAGAGACTGGTGAATTCTAATGTGAAGGAAAATGATATTGTCGAGATCCGTGGAATTAAGATTGATAAGACAGCCAGAAGAGTCTGGATCAACGGAGAGGAGAAGAACTTTACTACCAAGGAATTTGATCTTCTGACTTTCCTGGCAGAGAATCCGAATCATGTATTCACCAAAGAAGAATTATTCCGGGAGATTTGGGATATGGAATCCATCGGAGATATTGCAACGGTAACTGTGCATATCAAGAAGATTCGTGAGAAGATCGAATTTGATACTGCTAAGCCACAGTATATAGAGACCATTTGGGGCGTGGGATATCGCTTCAAAGTATAAAACAGGAATACAGTAAAGCATATTTTGACACCTGTAATTATTTATATTAAAATAATGTCATATAATTTACAATATACAGGCAGGAGGATAGAATATGAATCAGGTTACATTAGGAAAAACAGGGATTACCGTTCCGCAAAATGCATTCGGTGCCCTTCCGGTACAGCGTGTCTGTCAGGACTATGCAGTGAAACTGCTGCGCAGAGCCTACGAAGGAGGCATGCGTTTTTTTGACACTGCAAGAGCCTATAGTGACAGTGAAATCAAAGTGGGAGAAGCATTTGACGGTATGCGGGAAAAAGTATACATTGCTACCAAGACCGCGGCAAAGACTCCGGAAGACTTCTGGAAGGATCTTGAGACTTCCCTGAAGAATCTGCGTACCGATTATATTGACATTTATCAGTTACACTGTGTGCCACAGTGCTACAGACCTGGAGATGGAACCGGAATGTATGAATGTCTGGTAAAAGCCAAAGAAGAAGGAAAGATCCGTCATATTGGTATCACCGCCCACAAGCTTGGTGTGGCAGAAGAGATCGTAGAAAGCGGTCTGTATGAGACATTACAGTATCCGTTCAGCTATCTGTCATCGGAGAGAGAAAAGGCACTGGTAAGAGCCTGCAAAGAAAAAAATATGGGATTCATTGCCATGAAGGGTCTGGCAGGAGGTCTGATTAACCGCTCAGAAGCAGCTATGGCATTCATGACCCAGTATGACAATGCACTTCCGATCTGGGGAATCCAGAAAGAGACAGAACTGGAAGAATGGCTGGGATATATGGACAATACACCGTCCATGACACCAGAACTGACTGCATATATCGAAAAAGAACAAAAAGAACTGAGTGGAGATTTTTGCCGTGGTTGTGGATATTGCATGCCATGTCCTGCTGGTATTCAGATCAATACCTGTGCAAGGATGTCTCTGATGCTTCGCCGTGCACCGTCCCAGAACTGGCTGACACCTGCCATGCAGGAAGAAATGCGCAAGGTCGAAGGATGTCTTCACTGTGGCAAGTGTAAAAAGAAATGTCCGTATGAATTAAACACACCGGAACTTCTGAAGAAGAACTATGAAGACTATAAAAAAGTACTGTCAGGAGAAGTAAAAGTACAGTAAAATACGAAAAATCATGCTTTGCAGGAATTTATCCCGCGGAGCATGATTTTTTTATCGTGAACAGAATTACAGATTCAGAGACGCTTTAATTTCAGAAAAATTCTTCACTGCAGGCTGGCATTCCAGATGCTTTCCGATTGTTTTTTCCATCCAGACAATATCATACCAGCGGTTGAATTTGTAACCGCATTTGTGAAAATGAGCAGTATGTGTATAGCCCAGATGTTCGTGGAAATGCACACTGTCTTCTGTCAGGTAAGGATCTTCCCCAATGGGAAAGGCAATGCAGGCGTATAGATTTAATATACCCATAGCAGACAACGCCTGCTCCAGAGCATCATGGAGCTTACGTCCAATGCCCATTCTCTTACAATTCTGATCTATATAGATGGAAGTCTCCACCGACCAGTCATAGGCCTGACGGCCATGCAGAATCCCTACATAGCAGTAGCCGACGATCTGTCCATTTACTTCGGCAACCAGATAAGGATATTTTTTTAAAGTCCCCCGGATGCGGTCCGCGAATTCTTCAACAGACGGGACATCATATTCAAAAGACACTGCGGTATCCGTAATATAAGGGGCATAAATGGCAAGTAATGCAGGGGCATCAGCCGGGGTGGCGGTGCGGATGGTAATAGTTGTTGTATTCATGGAAAACCTCCTGCTTGAGTCAAATATGTGTGTAACCTTGTGCTCTGCAAAGCGTTTATCTGTCTACTATTATAGGACGAGTGTAATAGATGTCAATAAAGAAGGCAGGATGAACAGATTATGTTAGAAGAAACTGTATATGTTATCTTCAAATAGTTATCACATGCAAAGGGAACGGTTACATATTTGAAAATCACATTTTTGTTGTACATTATTTACAATAAAACAAATGTAAAACTATTGTAAATATACGAAAAGCAAATAATATATTGACAGGAGTTCAAAACTGATATATGCTTTAAATAACAAGAAAAGGAAACGGTTTCACAATTATGATAACGATCAAAGATGTAGCAGAACTTGCAGGAGTTTCGAAAGCGACAGTATCAAGAGCATTAAATAATAGTGGCTATGTGTCACCAGAGACAAAGAAGAAGATAGATGAGATTATTGAGAAGTATCATTATCTTCCTTCAGCATCTGCGGTAAATTTATCAAAGCAGGAGACAACCACAATCGGAGTGGTTGTGCCTGAGATAGGAAATCTTTTTTATGCAGATATTGTTCAGGGAATTACCCGCAAGGCAGATGAGTTGGATCTTTCATTGGTCTTGTTTGATACAGGAAATAACATGGAGCGAGAAGAAAAAGCGATTCGAGTGTTGCAGCAGCAGCGTGTAAAAGGAATCATTTTGGGACCCTCCATTGATTATGCAGAGAGCAAGCGCGGAAAGAAGTTGCTAAAGCAGCTGACAGATATGCATCTTCCAATTGTAATTATTGACCGAGACTTTGAGCAGATGCCATGGGATGCGGTAATCTATGAGAATTATCAGAGTTCTTATCGCGCAGCGCAGGAGTTATATAGAGCAGGGAATCGTACCGTGGCAATGATTGCCGGCGATATGAATCTTAAAATTGGACGAGATCGTTTAGATGGATTCCGAAAAGGTGCTCAGGATTGTGGATTGGAATTAAAAGAAGAAGATATATTTTACGGGAATTTTTCAATGGAAGACAGTTATCAACTGGCGAAGAAATTATTGACAAGAGAAGAACTTCCGGATGCACTTTATACTTGTAATAATGCTACAACACTTGGATTTTTGAAGGCAGCCAAAGAAGTCAAAAGAAAAGCGGGAGTAGATATTGCTCTTATAGGAAATGACCGTATTGATATTGTAGATATTCTTGGAATGAATATCAGCTGGATTTACAGAGATACATATAATATGGGTTACACTGCGATGCAGCTTCTGCAGGAAAGATTTGAGCATCCAGATAGACCAAGAAGTCTGTGTATGATACCATATCAGGTTGAGTTGAACGGATCAGAAAAAAAGAAAAAGTAATTTTTCTTTTTTCTAAAATATGAAACCGATTACACCATATAGGGACAAAATTCCCGGCTATATATTTTCTAAAATATGAAACCGGTTACACCAACAGATAGAATATAGAAAGGAAGAAAAATATGATTTACAAAAAAGTCGCAAAGATAAACGAAGAAATATCAGCAATCGGTATTGGATGCTGGAACATGGGTGGTGACTGGGATTCATCAGAGGAAAGTAAGTCTATTGACGTAATACATGCAGCTATCGATATGGGAGTGAATTTATTTGATGTGGCTCCTGTATATGGATGGGGAAATTCAGAAAAAGTTCTCGGAAAGGCATTAAAACAGGATGGCCTGAGAAATAAAGTCCTGATTGCATCAAAAGCCGGATTGACATGGGATAAACCGCATCATACTGCCAACAATCTATCAAAAGAAAGTCTGTTAAAAGAAATCGATGATTCTCTGATGCGCCTTCAGACAGATCATATAGATATTTATCAGATGCACTGGCCAGATCCGAACGTGCCATTGGAAGAAACGGCAGAAGCATTGAATATTATGAAAAAAGCGGGAAAAATTCGTTACGTAGGATTGAGTAATTTCGCACAGAAAGATGTAGAAAAAATGATGGAATATATTTCTGTTGACTGTCAGCAGAGTCTATATAATATGCTTGAGAGAAATCCGGCAACCTATCATGGAATTCCACTGGATTATCGAACAGAGAAAGAAGTATTTCCGGTAGTAAAGAAGTATGGTCAGGCATTTTTACCTTACAGCCCATTGATGCAGGGGCTTTTGGCAGGAAAGTTTCTGGATGGAATGACAATTTCAAAGCATGATATCCGTAATGAAAACCCTAAATTTTCAGGAGAAACTTTTAAAGTATATCAGGAAGGTGCCAGAAAATTAAAGGCATTTGCAGATGAGATTGGAAAACCGATGAATGAAATGACGCTGAACTGGACAAGACAGCGTGAAGAAGTGACATCCATTATTGGAGGTGCATCTTCTCTGGAACAGCTGAAGCACAATATTCATTGTACAGAATGGAATCTGACAGATGAAGAAATTGCAAAAATTAATGAAATTTTAGTACCATTTGAAAATATGGATTAAAGTTTTATTGATGTAATGGGGGAATGAAATGACAAAGTTTTTAATTGCACATGACCTGGGGACTTCGGGCGATAAAGCAACGTTATTTACCACAGATGGAGAACTGGTAAAAAGTATTACATATGTGTATGATACAGATTTTTTTAACAGTACCTGGGCAGAACAGAATCCGGATGACTGGTGGAAAGCAATTTGTGAAAATAATGAGGAACTTCTGAAAGAAATAGATAAGAAACAGGTAGCTGGTATGGCTTTCAGTGGTCAGATGATGGGATGTGTTCCGGTTGATAAAAATGGAAGAGCTTTAAGACCGGCAATTATCTGGGCAGACCAGAGAAGTCAGGATCAGGAGAAGCAGATCAAAGATAAAATTGATGAACAGGAATTTTACCGGATTGTAGGACACAAAATAAGTGCCTCGTACAGCATTGAAAAATTAATGTGGATAAGAGATCACGAACCGGAAGTATTTCAGAATACTTATAAGATGCTTCAACCAAAGGATTATGTGATTTATAAACTGACAGGAAAATTTCTGACAGATTATACGGATGCATCCGGTACAAACTGTTTGGATTTGAATGAACTCAAATGGTCAGAAAGAATTTTGGCAGCGGCAGAAATCGGAGAAGAAAAATTACCGGATTTGTATCCATCTACGCATGTGGCAGGCGAGGTGACAGGCAGTGTTGCAGCAGAATGCGGATTGGCACCGGGAACACCGATTATCATTGGAGGCGGTGATGGAGTATGTGCGGCAGTAGGAGCAGGAAGTGTCAGAGAGGGAGATACTTTTAATTATCTTGGATCCTCCTCCTGGGTAGCAATGACCAGTGCAAAACCGATTTTTGATCCACAGCTTCGAACATATAACTGGGCACATATGGTTCCGGGAATGTATTCGCCGAATGGAACTATGCAGGCAGCAGGCAATTCCTATCAGTTTATCAAGAAAACAATATGCAAAGATCTGGAAAAAGAGGCAGCAGAAAACGGTATCAGTGCATACGAACTGATGAACCGGGAAATAGAGAAATCACCGGTTGGAGCAAATGGATTATTGTATCTGCCATACATTCTAGGAGAGCGAAGTCCAAGATGGAATACGAATGCAAGAGGCGCTTTTGTAGGCTTGAAAATGGAACATACCAGAGGTGATATGCTCCGTGCCACAATTGAAGGAATTTTGATGAATTTATGTATTATACTGGATGTTTTCCGAAAGGACATGGACATCACAGAGTTAAACGTAATTGGTGGATTAGCAAAAGGCGATGTGGTAAGAAGGGCATTGGCAGACATCTATGGAGTTCGAGCAAAGAGATTAAACTGGCTGGATGAGGCAACTTCCATGGGAGCAGCTGTTTGTGCAGGAGTAGGTGCAGGAGTATTGGAAGATTTTGGAGCAATTCATCGTTTCATCAAAGTAGATGATGTGCTTGAACCAGATATGGAACACCATAAACGCTATAATGAACTAAAACAATATTTTGACGAATGTTACACTGGATTGCTGAAAACTTATGATAATTTGGCACAGTGGAAATAAGAAAGGAGCATGAATATGAACAAAAATGAAATCACACCGGAGAAACTTGCAAAAATGATTGATCAGACGTTACTGAAACCTTATGTAACACTGGACGATCTGAGAGAGCACTGTGAAAAAGCAAAAGAATACAATTTTAAAACCGTTGCGATCAATAATGCACCAGTTCCATTTTGTAAAAAAGTGCTGGAAGGTTCTGATGTGCTCTGTGATGCAGCAGTAAGCTTTCCACTTGGTCAGTGCACGATTGATACGAAAGTGTTTGAAGCAAAGGATGTTATCGAAAAAGGTGCCGGCGAAGTAGATTATGTAGTGAATATTGTAGAATTAAAGAGCGGTAACTGGGATTATGTTGAAGAAGAAATGAGACGAATTGTAGAAGCCTGCAATGAAAAAGGTGTTACCAGTAAAGTGATTTTTGAGAACTGTTATCTTACAGATGATGAGAAGAAGAAACTTTGTGAGATCGCTTTGAAAGTAAAACCTACCTTTATAAAAACTTCTACAGGTTTCGGTACAGGCGGAGCAACAGTAGAAGACGTAAAACTGATGAAGTCCTGTGTAGGAGATGCAGTGAAGATCAAAGCGGCAGGAGGCATTCGAGATTATGACACTGCAATGGCAATGATTGAAGCCGGTGCGAGCAGAATCGGAACCAGCGCAGGAGTTAAAATTGTAGATGAATGCAGAGCCAGGATGGCAGAAAAATAGGAGATAGTTAATTTGATGAAATACGGAATCTATTATGCTTACTGGGAAAAGCAGTGGGGTGCAGATTATCTGAAATATGTAAAAAAAGTAAAAGATCAGGGATTTGATATCCTGGAAATATCCTGTGCCGGATTAAAAGATATGCCGAAAGAAGAAATAGAGAAACTTAAAGCATATAAAGATGAACTTGGTATTGAATTAACAGCAGGATATGGACCAAAGCCAACAGAAGATATTTCTTCATCTGATCCGGAAATTGTAAAAAATGCATTTCAGTTTTGGAAAGAGACATTTCCGATATTAAAAGAACTGGATGTACATATTGTGGGAGGTGGACTCTACTCCAGCTGGCCGGCAGACTATTCTAAGGTGCCGGATAAAGAGGGAGATCTGGATCGAAGTATTCGAAATATGAAAGAACTTGCAAAAATGGCACAGGAATATGAACTGATCCTGGGAATGGAAGTCTTGAACCGACACGAAGGATACTTGATTAATACAGCAAAAGAAGGTGTTACATATGTAGATGCGGTAGGAGCAGAAAATGTGAAAGTAATGCTGGATACCTATCACATGAATATGGAAGAAGATGATTTTGCAGAAGCAATCCTTACTGCAGGAAAAAAACTGGGACATTTTCATGTAGGAGAAAACAACCGAAAATTGCCTGGTCAGGGTCACATTATTCCGTGGAATCAAATCGGAGACGCATTAAGAAAAATCGAATATCAGGGAGCAGTGGTTATGGAACCGTTTGTCATCTGCGGAGGACAGGTGGGGAAAGATATACGAATTTGGCGAGATCTGAAAGATGATTGTAGCGAAGCAATTTTGGATCAGGAAGCAGCTCAATCCGTGCAGTATCTCAGAAAAACATTCGAACAGCAGTAATTTAAATATTTATGAAATAAAGTATCGTTAGTGATACTAAAAAATAAAAAGTAAAGGAGAAACAAAAAATGAAAAGAAGGTATTTATCAACACTGGCGGGAACAATGGCAGCAGCAATGATGGTTTGTGGGGGAACTGTATTTGCTGAAGAGACTCCGGACTCACTGGACATTGTGTGGGTAACCTGCTCAACAGAATCAGAATTCTGGCAGTATCAGCAGATTGGTATGGAAAATGCCGTAAAGGATATGGCAGAGAAATACGGTATTGAAATCAACTTTACGACCGTAGGACCTGCAACCGAAGCAGAAACAGAAGCTTATATCCGTGCATTTGAAAATGCAGTAGCATCTAAACCAAATGCAATTATTTCAGCAACACAGGTTCCGGATTCTACAATTGCAGTATCCAAAGAAGCAATGGATCAGGGTATTGTAGTAAACTTCACAAACTGTGGACTGGAACCAATGGATTCTGATGAATATTCAGACTGCTACAATCAGTTCTATACCACAGTCAGTGCAGACATCGGTGATATGGCTGGAAAGGTTATGCTGGAATTAATGGAAAAAGCCGGAATTGAAGCAAAGGGAACCGTAGCTATGGAATTTTCAAATGTAAACCCTGCACTTCAACCACGTATGGACAACTTCAAAGCTTATCTTGAGGCTAATTCAGAATTAACCGTTTTGGATACACTGTACAACAACAACGACCTGAATCAGGGACAGGCAGATATTGAAAATGAAATCGCTACATATGGTGATGATTTAGTTGGTATTTATGGAGCAAATAATACATCTGGTGACGCGATTGCTCTGGCAGTAGAAAATGCAGGCATCAAAGATAAGGTCATTACAATTGGTGTTGATTCTGATCCTACTGAAATTGCAGCACTGGAAGCAGGAACCATCGATTGTATTATCGTTCAGGATGCTTATGGACAGGGATATGCAGCATTGGAAAATGCAGTAGAAACGATTATGGAAGGCGCAAATCCTGAAACAGAACAGAAAGTAGCAATGGCACCTGTAGCAGTTACCACAGATAATATGCATGAAGATGAATATGCAGCTATGCTGGATCCTACTCTTAAAAAAGCAGAATAAGATGTATATTATGTGAGGATGTAAGCTGGCGGAATATCATTTCCGCCAGTTATATAAAAGGTAAGCTCAAAGACAGTGGGAGGTTATAGCATGGAACAGGAAGTACTGTTAAAAATCGAAAATGTTGTAAAAACCTATCCTGGCGTTCAAGCTTTAAAGGGAATTACGACAACTATCAAAAAGGGAGAAGTCAGGGCACTCGTAGGTGAGAATGGTGCAGGGAAATCAACATTGATTAAATGTATCATGGGTGTAGAATCTCCAACTGAAGGAAAAGTAGAAATCAATGTAGATGGGACATGGAAGAGTCCGAAAAATGCGATCGAAGCAAAAGAATATGGCATGCATGCCAACTATCAAAATGTAAATATTGCAAAGAATTTAAGTATTGCAGAAAATTATTTCCTTGGAAGAGTTCCGTTAAAAGGAAAATTTGTGGATTGGAACACCATGTATACAGAAAGCCAGAAGGTTATTGACAAGTTCCAGTTAAATGTAAATCCAAGGGATACCATAGTATCCTTGCCGGTAGCGATGCAGGCTATGATTACCATCAGCAAAATATCTGTAAATGATAATATCAGACTGGTTATTTTTGATGAACCAACAGCGTTACTGGAAAATGATAAAGTAGAAACATTATTTAAATATATCAGAGAATTGAAAGAAAGTGGTGTCAGCGTAATCTATGTTTCCCACAGACTGGAAGAAATTATGGAGATCTGTGACAGCGTAACCATTATGAAAGATGGAAGTTATGTGGAAACAAAGGATATTAAAGAGGTGGATAAGGACTATCTGATTTCAAAGATGGTTGGAAGATCCATGGTTGACATTTATAATATTGAACGCCAGAAGCCTGGCAAAGAGATTCTTCGTGTGGAACATTTGAGTGGTGATAAATTTACAGATGTAAGTTTTACGCTTAGAGAAGGGGAGATTCTTGGTTTCTTCGGTCTGGTAGGTGCCGGACGAAGTGAAGTCATGCGGGCAATTTTTGGTGTAGATAAAATACATTCAGGGAAAATATTTGTAAAAGGTGAAGAAGTCAGTATTCGCAGTCCAAAACAGGCGATTTTAAAAGGTATAGGTTTCCTGACAGAAGACAGACGAAAAGATGGGCTGGCACTTCAGCAAAGTGTAAAACTGAATACAAATATGTATTCTTACGATATGATCAGTAAAAATGGAATTATTAATCTGAAAAAAGAAACGGATCGTGCCGAGGAATATCGAAAGAAAGTGGCTGTAAAAACACCTTCTGTGAATCAGATTGTAAATAATCTGTCAGGTGGAAATCAGCAGAAAGTAGTTATAGCAAAACTGCTTTGCAGAAATCCGGATATTCTGATCTTTGATGAACCGACCGTTGGTGTAGATGTCGGTGCAAAAGACGAGATATTTAAGATTATCGAAAAACTGACAGCCCAGGGAAAAGGCGTCATCATTGTATCGTCCTATCTGCCAGAGGCAATGGGATTGTCAGATCGGATGATTGTCATGTCAGAAGGGCATGTGGCAGGAAGTCTTGACAGTCAGGAGTTACGTTCTCTTCAGGAAGAAGACGTATTGAGACTGGCGTCTACTGTAAATTTTGATTAGAAATAAAAGTGGCAGAGGAGGTTCGTTCATAATGAATGCAGAACAACAGAAAAAGAATAAAATTATGTCAATTCTCATGAAGACCGAAGTGTCTATGGTTGCGATTATAGCGATAATTTTTATTGCTGCGAGTCTGGGAACTCAGAATTTCCTGACAGCATATAATTTGACCAATATTTTAAAACAGTGTGCGATTATCGGTATTATTTCCATTGCTGAAACTTATGTTATCATCACAGCAGGTATTGATATCAGTTGTGGAGCAATTGTCGGCATGAGTACCCTGATTGTAGCAATGTCTCAGGCAAAATGGGGATTAAGTGTACCGGTGTCTTTGTTACTTGGTATTTTATTAGCGATTATTTCAGGTGTATTTAATGCAGCATTAGTATATGAATTCCGTGTTCCGGCGTTTGTAGCAACCCTTGGATCACAGACAATTCTTCGAGGTTTGATCAAAGTAATTTCCAATGGTGGTACTGTAGCGGGCATTAACAAATCCTTTGCAGGATTTGCATCAGCTTCTGTTGGATTTATTCCGAATCTTGCGATTGTATGGTTTGTGATTGCAGTAATCTGTTTCCTGATTTTGAAATATACGATCTTTGGAAGAAACTTATTTGTACTTGGTTCAGGAGAAGAAGTGGCAAAACTGAATGGTATATCCATCAGAAAAACAATTTATTCTACGTATGCTTTTGCAGGACTGCTTTATGGAATCGCCGGTATACTGCTGTGTGCACGTATCAATTCTGCAATCCCAACTGCAGGTGAAGCATATGAAACCAATGCAATTGCAGCAAGCGTACTGGGAGGTGCATCACTGGCAGGTGGATGTGGTTCTGTGTTCGGTACAGTACTTGGAACAATCTTGATTATTCTGATTGATAATGTAGGTACACAGTTTGGAATTGGAGCATTTGTTATGCAGGTAATTACAGGGTGTGTAATTGTTATAGCAATTGTTGTTGACCAGCTGAAGAAACGGGGAAAACGTTAAATAATTTATTAGAACAGCAGGAGGATAAGCTCCGGTTGCCAGATTGTAGACAAAGTTGGTGCCTGGTTATGAACCAGGCACCATTGTGTTGTCAGGATTAAGCTTTGCTTAAAAGAATGCTTTCCAAACGAATTCCTCCCTAGCCCTTCGATCGGTTCTGTGCTATGATAATGGAAGAAAATGACAGGAGGAAATCGAATATGGCATTTCGAGAAATCAAACCGGAAGAACTGAATTTTAATCCATTTCAGAGAATTGGAAAACAGTGGATGCTGATTACAGCGGGAAATGAGAGTGGCTACAATACAATGACGGCAAGCTGGGGCGGTGCCGGTGTGATGTGGGGTAAACCATCTGTGACCGCGTATATCCGTCCACAGAGATATACCAAAGAATTCGTAGACAGAGAAGGGACCTTTACCCTGTCTTTTTACGGAGAAGAATATCGTAAAGTACTGAACCTGTTCGGAACTGTATCCGGAAAAGACCGCGACAAGATAAAAGAAGCTGGTTTCACACCATTTTTTACAGATGGAACGGTAGCATTTGAAGAGGCAGAAGTGATTCTGGTATGTCGCAAGATGTATGCTGATGAGATCAAACCAGAGAAATTCATTGATAAAAAAGCAGAAGAAAAATGGTATCCGGAAAAGGATTATCACACCATGTATATCGCAGAAGTAGAAAAGGTCCTGATAAAAGAATAGGAGTGGTTCTATGGTTAAGATCATTTCAGACAGCACCTGTGACCTGTCACCGGAATTGCTGAAAAAATATGATATTTCTGTTTTGCCGCTGCATATTCTTCTGGATGACAGAGAATATTGCGACGGCGTCAATATTACACCTGATGAGATCTATGAATGGTCAGATGAACATCATACAACACCAAAGACATCGGCACCGGCGTTAGATATGGCAATAGAACGGATTGGATTGTATGTAAAGCAGAAGAGACAGGTGGTTTGTTTTGCTATCTCGGAGGACATGTCTACATCAGCCAATGTGATGCGCATGGCGGCACGGGAGCTGGAAGCAGAAGATTTGGTAACGGTTATCGATTCTGCAAGCCTGTCCACCGGAATCGGTCTGCTGGTAATCCACGCCGCAGAGATGGCACAGGCAGGAAAAACGCCAGAAGAGATTCGGGAGGAGATCGAGGAACTGAAGCCAAAGGTACGGGCAAGCTTTGTGGTGGATACGTTGGTTTATCTGTACCGCGGCGGCAGATGCGGCGGTCTGGCTGCCATGTTCGGAAGCGCACTGCAGTTACATCCGATGATTGTGGTAGAAAACGGTAAAATGAAGAGTACGAAAAAATATCGTGGAAAATTATCAAAAGCCATTCTGGATTATGTAAAAGATTTGAATACACAGATGGCGGGAGCACGAAAAGAGCGAGTATTTATCACGCATTCCGGATGCAGCATGGAGATCATAGAAAAAGTGAAGGCCTATCTGGAAGGTCTTGGTATTTTTGATGAGATTCTGGTAACCAGGGCAGGAGGAGTGATCTCCAGCCACTGCGGACCGGGAACACTGGGTGTATTATTTATTGAAAAGTAATGAAAACGGGAGGATAAGAAAATGGCAAAATTAATGGATTATTGTGATGGAGTACAGCATATCGGAATTCCGGCAGGAGATCTGGCGGTAACCTGCAAGTTCTATGAAGAATTGGGATTTGAAAATGTACATCAGGCAGAGTTTGGCGAAGGACCACAGCATGTCTGTTTCCTGAAATACCAGAATCTGGTCCTGGAATGCTATGACGAAGCAAACCCTGTAGGACATGCCGGAGCCATTGACCATTTCGCAATTAACTGTACCGATATCGATGCAGCTTATAAACTGGCTCTGGAAAAAGGCTACAAAGTAGTCAGCAATGAGATTGAGGCACTTCCATTCTGGGAAAAAGGAATCCGTTTCTTCATCATTGAAGGACCGAACAAAGAAAGAGTAGAGATCGACCAGATTCTGTAGAAGAGATGTGGGAGGGTTAAGAGCATGATTTATACAATCAGGAATGAAAAGTTAAAAACAGAGATCAATTCTTATGGGGCAGAATTGCATTCCATCCAGACTTTGGATGGATGTGAATATCTATGGCAGGGAGATCCGGCAGTCTGGAACGGACAGGCTCCGAATCTGTTCCCGTATATTGCAAGGCTGACCAATGAGACTTATACTCTGGACGGAAAAGAATACCACATGAAGATTCATGGATTCATTAAAACCAGTGAACTGGAAGTGGACAGCTCTTCAGAAGATTGCATTACATTCCGTTATGACAGCAACGAAGAATCCAGAACACAGTATCCGTTTGAATTTTCTTACTTCATTACTTACCATCTGGAAGGCAGTGTGCTTTACATTACCAACCGGGTAGAAAATCACGACAGTAAGAGAATGTTCTTCGGAATCGGAGGACATCCCGGCTTCAATGTACCGCTGGAAGAGGGATTGCAGTTTGAAGATTATGTACTGGAATTCTCCAGTCCGGCACACCCAAATCGTATTGGTTTTACGGATGACTGTCATCTGAACGGACAGGATCCACTATATCAGCTGGAAGAGGATCGTAGAATTCCATTGCATCATGACCTGTTTGATCAGGATGCTATTGTACTGAAAAATATGGATCGATGCGTGACAATTCGTTCCGATAAAGGAAAACGTGCAGTAAAAGTAACGCTTCCAGATTATACTCATCTCGGTTTCTGGCATATGCCTAAGATAGCAGCACCGTATGTGTGCGTAGAGCCTTGGAGTTCCCTCCCATCCAGATCAGGTGTGGTAGAAGATTTTGCACAGCAGTCAGATCTGGTTCGCCTGGATGCCGGAAAAGTGTATGAGAATCACTGGACAATAGAGATACAGTAAAAAAGGAGATTGCGTTTTAAAGGGAGACGTAGTCTCCCTTTTTTGCTTTATAGGAAAGACCGCCTTCGGCGCTCTCTTGAATTAAAATAGCCCGCGCAAAGGCGGGCATGACAAA
>UQWA01000025.1 GCA_900544685.1 uncultured Lachnospiraceae bacterium
GCTGGCAGGAAAAATTTATATTTTTTCAATTGTCTACTTGACGGGAAGCAGTTCAAAATGAACTACTTGACGGGAAGCAGTTCATCATTGATGCGACAGCCCCCTTTTACATATTTTTTGTGGATGTTAAAGATATATTATGTTAAGATAGAAGCAGGGAGGAAAATCATTTATAAATTTACAAAAGAGAAATCTGTGGTCAGAAAGATGACGAAATAATATACATCCTGGCTTGCTGAGTTGATGAAGCATAGAGATGCAGCAGATTCTAAGAGATATCGTATGTTGGCAGCAAAATTTATTGATAAATATGGTATAGATACGGATAATTATGATGTGATAAAAGGCTGGAGGGCTAATGCATCCTATTTCTATATAGCAAAGAAATTTGTCAGAGATAACATTGATATGGACATTTTAGAAGAGTTACTTTCGCTTGGCGGACTTGAAATTCAATATTGTATTAAAACAGAACTGGCATATTCCAAACTAACAGAAATAAAAGATGAATTAACAATGGTTGATTATTCTGAATTTAATCATAAATATAATCAGAGAGACATTGATGCAAGACAAAAAATGCGTGATTTAGTGGATTCTGATGCAAATAAAGTAACAAAAGTGTTCAGTACACTGTTTTAGGAGGCGGTAATATGCGGGCTTATTCAGATGCTTATTTAGGAGATGTAGTTGAAAATCAGGGGAAATTGTTTGATTTTGTAGCACAGTCATTTCCTGATAAAGATACAGAAGATTTTATTAATACTTATATGAAAAGTAGAACCAGAAAAAGTATTGATAGGGCAATGGCTTATGTAAATACAATGGATGCGAAAGAGTTATGGAAGTATTTTTCAGATACTGAGAAATATGAATTGAAACCGGGAAAAGCAATAGAGGGCTTCATGATTTGGACTTACGGTTAGCTGTACAGAAGGTTGGTGAGATTCAGTGAAAATCATGTGTTTTCATAATCCAGATGAAGAAAACGGCTATTTAAGTAACTGGTATTCATCGGACTTTATAGTGGATAATATAAAATTTTCATCGATGGAACAGTATATGATGTATAAAAAGGCTGTTTGTTTTGCAGATACAGAAATAGCATATAAAATTTTGGAAACAAGCAATGTAGCAGAGATAAAAACATTGGGACGCCAAGTGAGTAGATATAACGAAAATATCTGGAATGGGATACGGCAGATTGTTGTATATGAAGGGCTCATCAACAAATTTTCCCAGAGTATTTTGTTGAAAGAACAATTAAAAGAAACAAAAGATGCTATTTTAGCAGAATGCGCAGTCAAAGATTGGATATGGGGAATTGGATTATCCATGAATGATCCAAAAAGATTGGATATGAATCAATGGAAAGGACAAAATCTTCTGGGATATACATTAATGATGGTAAGAGAGAGACTGTAAAAGAAGAAGTAAACTGGGACTGGTTTATTCTTCTTTCAGCAAAAACAGGAATGCGATTTTCAGAAGCACTGGCAATTACACCGGCAGATTTTGATTTTTCCAGACAGACATTATCCATAAGTAAAACCTGGGATTATAAAGGTGAAGGCGGATTTCTACCGACAAAAAATAAATCCTCTATAAGAAAAATTCAGATTGACTGGCAGATTGTTGTGAAGTTTTCCGAATTAACAAAAAATCTTCCTGAGAACGAACCTTTTTTTGCTGGGAATAAGAAAATCTATAATTCTACAGTAAATGATATACTTACAAGACACTGTAGAAGGTGTGGCATATCAGAGATTTCGATTCATGGTCTCCGCCATACACATGCATCGTTGTTACTATTTGCGGGAGTGTCCATTGCCAGTGTAGCGCGCAGATTAGGACATGCCTGTATGACTACAACACAGAAAACATATCTTCATATTATTCAGGAACTGGAAAATAAAGATGTAGATCTGGTAATGAGAACATTATCAGGATTATAAAATCAAGTTGCAATGGAAATTCTTACGCTGACAATTGAAAACTGATATTGTTTAGAAAATTTGTAAAAAAAATTATGAGGAGAATCAATCTATGACATATAAAGAAAATGATGCCCGTCAGGGTATTGGTATGCAAGAAGATGAAAAATTCATGTGGGAGGCGCTTCACTTATCTCGCCAGGCGGTGGAGCATGGAAATGAGCCGTTTGGAGCGGTGCTTGTAAAGAATGGTGAGATTGTATTCAGTAATGAAAACCAGATTTATACCAGGCACGATCCGACGTTTCACGGAGAAGCAGGTCTTATCCGTGAATTTTGTGCACAGACTGCCATTACAGATTTACGTGAATATACATTGTATTCCAGTTGTGAACCATGTTTTATGTGTAGTGGGGCGCTTGTCTGGGTGAAACTGGGACGTCTGGTATATGGAGCAAGCAATATGGAACTGGAACATATTCTGGGAAACGAAGGATGTAACTGCTCCAGAATGGTATTTGAACACTCTTTCTGGCAGCCGGAAGTGACAGAAGGGATTCTGCGAAAAGAAGCATTGGAAATATTGGAAAAATATTTCAGTACCAATAAAAAAGGCTGATTACGGTGTATGATAAAACGTATTGTGAAGCGGGTAATTATTGAATGGACGCAGACGTTCCGGCGAAATGCGAAAACCAGTGGCGAAAAAAGTCGAATCGGGTTATAATGAATACAATATTGCGAAATAATCGGAGGAACGAATGGGAATAGTAGTAATTGGTGCAGTATTTGTAGATATCAAAGGCTTTCCGGTTGATGCTTATATTCCGGATGGACGGAATGTGGGAAGAATTGAATATATTCATGGCGGTGTCTGTCGGAATGTGGCAGAGGACATTGCTAATGTGGAACTGAGACCGACTTTTATCAGTATTGTAGATGATTCGGCACTTGGTGCAGATGTCCTGAAGAAGCTGAACAACCACAGAGTGGATACCAGATACATTCAGGAGATTCCGGGTGGAATGGGAACCTGGCTGGCAGTGTTTGATAATCATGGAGATCTGGCGGGATCCATCTCTCAGAGATCGGATATGATGCCGATTATGAAGGTTCTGGAAGAACATGGTGACGAGATTTTTTCACAGGCAGATTCCGTTGTGGTACAGGCAGATATGCACAAGGACTTGATGAAGAAAGTATTTGCGCTGGCAGATAAATATGAGAAAAAGATCTTTGCCATTGTATCGAATATGAGCATTGCGGTGGAACGCCGTGATCTGTTGCAGAAAGTAGATTGTTTTGTCTGCAACCATCTGGAAGCAGGCATGCTGTTTGCAGATGATTACAGCAAAAAAGAACCGGAAGAATTATGTGAGATTCTGGCACAGCGAGTGACACTGGGCAAGATTCCATCTATGATTGTGACCATGGGCGGAAAGGGATCTGTTTATGCAGATATGAACGGAACGAAGGGTATCTGTCCGGCACGTCAGGTTATGGTGAAGGATACTACAGGAGCAGGGGATGCATTCTTTGCAGGTGTGACTATCGGACTGACCTATGGAAAGACACTGGAAGAATCTGCACAGATCGGAACGAAGCTGGCAGCATCTGTTATTACCTCTTCAGAGAATGTATGTCCGAGATTCCTGCCAAGAGAACTGGGACTGGATATGGATCCAATCGAGTAAATTAGAGACATGTACGCCAAAGATGATTCTGTCAGTGAAAGAACTGAACAGATACGGATCGATATAAAATGTACATAAAAACATCTCTTTTGGGAAAAATAAATCCCGAAGGAGGTGTTTTTTTAGTGGAAGACGATACCATCAAACTTTTACGGGAATGCAACGCGGGAATCAAAATGGGTGTCACGTCTTTGAATGATGTGCTGGATCATGTAAGTGACGCTCATATGCGGGACATTTTGCAGGAAAGCAAGAAAGTGCATGAAAAGCTGGGAAATGAAACACACAAGTATCTGAATGAATATCATGATCAGGGCAAAGAACCGGCTGTGACAGCCAAGATGATGTCCTGGATGAAAACTAATGCGAAGCTGGGCGGAGAAGAGTCAGACCGTACCGTGGCGGATCTGATTACAGACGGCTGCAACATGGGCGTAAAATCCCTGTATCGTTATCTGCATCAGTATCCGACAGCATCGGCATCTGTACAGAAACTGGCGGAGAAAGTCATTGCGGAAGAAGAACACATGATCAAAGAGATGAGGGAGTATTTGTAGGAGGGGCGAGCAGCCCCTCTGTTTTATTTATCCTGGTAACGATCATGTTGTTTTTGCCTATTGAAGTAAGGCCCATCAAAGTGCTATAATTCCCATAGAATTATGCAAAGGAGAGCTGAAAAATGACTTATCAGGAAGTAGTAAAGAACGCCCGCGAGCGTATTGGAAAATATTGTAAAGCATGTAATGTATGTAATGGCCGTGCCTGTACGAATCTGGTGCCGGGACCTGGCGCAAAGGGAAGTGGAGACGGAGCCATCCGCAATTTTGATGCATGGAAGAATATCCGTGTGAATATGGATACCATCTGTGAGAATGCACCGATTGACACATCGGTCTGTCTCTTTGGAAAAGAATTCGCCATGCCAGTATTTGCGGGTCCGGTAGGTGCGGTAAATCTGCATTATGGAGACTGCTATGATGATACACAGTACAATAAGATTCTGGTAAATGCCTGTGCAGAAAACGGCATTGCAGCCTTTACCGGTGACGGTATGGATGCCAACGTTATGGTAGCTGCAACAAAGGCCATCAAGGAAGCCGGCGGAGCCGGTGTTCCAACTGTAAAACCATGGAGCAGAGAAATGGTAGCTGACAAGATGAAAATGGTAAAAGACAGCAATGCCTTTGCAGTAGCCATGGATATTGATGCAGCAGGTCTGCCGTTCCTGAAGAACTTCCAGCCACCAGCAGGAAGCAAGACAGTAGAAGAATTGAAAGCCATCATTAGCGAACATGATGTACCATTCATCGTGAAAGGAATCATTACTGTAAAAGGTGCTTTGAAGGCAAAAGAAGCCGGTGCAGCAGCAATCGTAGTTTCCAATCATGGTGGACGTGTTCTGGATCAGTGTCCGGCAACCGCAGAAGTACTTCCGGAGATCGTGGAAGCATTAAAGGGCAGTGGCGTGAAGATTCTGGTAGACGGCGGTATCCGTGACGGCGTGACCGTATTCAAGGCTCTGGCAATGGGGGCAGACGGAGTAATCATTGCAAGACCGTTTGTAACGGCTGTCTATGGCGGTGCAGAAGAAGGCGTAAAATGTTACATAGAAAAGATCAAAGCGGAACTGGCTGACACAATGGCAATGTGCGGGGCACACAGTATCAGTGAAATTACAGGAGATATGATACGAATTTTAAAATAAGTACAGGAGGCATATTATGAATTCAATCAATGACTGCTATACACTGAAAAATGGCACAAAGATTCCTTGCCTTGGCTTTGGTACATATAATGCAAAGGGTGGAGATAATCTGGAGATTATCAAAACAGCGATCGAAGCTGGTTATCGATATTTTGACACAGCATCTTTTTATGAAACAGAACGTGTTCTGGGACAGGCAATCCGAGAAAGCGGTATTCCAAGGGAAGAATTCTTTATTGCAACGAAAGCCTGGATTGATGAAAGAGGATACGATGAGGTGAAGGCGGCTATGGACAGAAGTCTGGAGCGTCTTCAGATGGATTATGTAGATATGTATCTGATTCACTGGCCGAAAGCATCTTTGGAAGAAGCTGACTGGAAAGAAAGAGATGTATTGACATGGCGCGGAATGGAAGAAATGTATGAATCAGGAAAAGCGAAAGGTCTGGGATTGAGCAATTTCCTGCCGAATCATTTAGATGTGATCCTAGAAAACGCAAAAATCAAACCACAGGTAGATCAGTTAGAGATTCATCCGGGATATTCTCAGGAAGCAGCCGTAGCCTACGGACAGAGCAAAGGAATCCGTATGCAGGCCTGGAGTCCACTGGGACGCGGAAAAATGATCGAGAATGAAGTACTGACAAGATTTGCAGAAAAATATGGTAAAACACCTGCCCAGATCTGTCTGAGATTTTCGATTCAGAAAGGTATTATTCCACTGGTAAAATCATCCACCATGGAGCGTATGAAGCAGAATATGGATGTATTTGATTTTGAGATCAGCACAGAAGATATGCAGATCTTGTCCTGCATGCCACAGAATGTTTGGTCCGGAGAGCACCCGGAATTCAAGATCCCGGCAAAGAAAAGTAATTTTAATCAGTAAGGAGATATATATGGAACAAGAACACAGATCAGAAAATCCATTAGGAGTTCTGCCGGTTCCTGTTTTGCTTAAGAAATTTGCAGTGCCGAGTATCATAGCCATGCTTACTTCGGCACTGTATAACATTGTAGATCAGTTCTTTATAGGAAACAGTGTGGGTGAACTGGGAAATGCGGCGACAAATATTGCATTTCCTTTAAGCACCGCCTGCATTTCCATTGCCCTGCTGTTCGGAATCGGCGGGGCATCTGCATTTAATCTGGCAAAAGGCAGACAGGATGAAAAAGAAGCTGTACATTGTATGGGAAATGCCATTACCGGAATGATTGTATTAGGTTGTATGTTGCTTTTGATTACGCAGCTATTTCTGGATCCGATGATCCGTTTCTTCGGAGCCCCGGATAGTATCATGGGATACTCCAGAACTTATATCCGAATCACTTCACTGGGATTCCCGGTATTGATTTTGACAGCAGGAGGCGGGCATCTGATTCGTGCAGATGGCAGCCCCAAGATGTCCATGATCTGTAATGTAACCGGAGCTATCATTAACACGATTCTGGATGCCTTGTTTGTATTTGGATTTGGATGGGGCATGGCAGGAGCAGCCTGGGCAACTGTGATTGGACAGTATATTTCTGTAATATTGGTCATCCGCTATCTGCTGCATTGCAAAACTGTGGACTTAAAACCGGAACATCTGAAGCCAGAGGCATGTTACATGGAGAAGAATATGGCATTGGGGGCGGCTGCATGCAGTAATCAGCTTGCTATGATGGTGGTGCAGCTTGTTATGAATAAGTCTCTGACCTATTATGGCGGTTTATCTTCTTATGGACAGGAGATTCCGCTGGCATGTGCAGGAATCATTACAAAAGTCAATCAGGTATTCTTTTCGGTTATCATCGGAATCTCCCAGGGATTACAGCCAATTGTCAGCTACAATTATGGAGCAAAACAGTATGATCGTGTGAAAAAAGGATATTTGCTGGCAGCAAAGACCGGACTTGTGATTTCAGTGATTTCTTTTCTGATTTTTCAGATTTTTCCGAGACAGATCATTGCAATCTTTGGAAATGGAAGTGAAGAGTATATTCGATTTGCGGTCAGCTATTTCAGGATCTTTTTATTTTTTACCTTCCTGAACTTTATCCAGCCGATTACTTCCAACAGCTTTACAGCTATTGGAAAACCGGGACTGGGTATGTTTCTGTCACTGACCAGACAGATTCTGTTTTTATTACCGCTGATAGTGGTATTTCCGCTGTTTATCGGTATTGACGGAATCCTCTTTGCCGGACCAGTTGCAGACGGATTGGCAGGTGTAGTGGCGATTGTACTGATGTATCGGGAACTGAAGCGTCCGGAATATCAGATGTCAGGTAACTGCTCCGATACGGTTTAAGAGACAATATTCTGAAGCCAGATGCCTTTTTTCACCAGAATGAAGCCAATGACACATTTGATCAGGTCAGCAAGCTGTACCATGGTGTAGATTGCCAGAACCGACAGTCCGGTAAAACGGCTTAAGATGTAGGCAATGGTGACACTGACGCACCAGATAAAGACACTGTCAAACAAAAAAGTAATAACAGTTTTTCCACCGGAACGTAAGGTAAAATAACATGCATGCAGAAAAGCATTCTGTGGCATGAAAATGGCGGTAATCATGATAAAGTCACGAGCCAGAAGCCTTACTTCCGGTGTTGTGTTATACAGCTGCGGAAACAGTGGAGACAGAATCAACATTATCAGCGCAACGCAGGTACAGCAGAAGACAGAAAATGCAATCATCTTGTTATCCGTGTCTCTGGCTTCTTTCATTTTGCCGGCACCCAGAAGCTGTCCCACAATGATAGCAACGGAATCACCCAAAGCAATAAACACAATATTAAATACATTGTTGATGGTATTGGAAATATTCAGCCCGGCAACCACATTTAGCCCGCGGACAGAATAACACTGTGTCAGCATTGCCATACCGGCTGCCCAGAATGTTTCATTAAATAACAGAGGAGATCCCTTAATTGCTATTTTTTTGCAGAGATCTGCCGGAACTTTTAAAGTGTGATACAGACCCATGGCAAATGCATTTTTCTCAGAATGACGGTGCGTGACTGTCACGATGATGGCAGCCTCCACGTAACGGGAAAGGACGGTGGCAATGGCAGCTCCGGTTACGCCCAGTTCCGGGAAAAAGAATTTTCCATAGATCAGAAAATAATTAAAGGTAAGGTTCACCAACACAGAGACAATTCCTGCCTTCATCGGCAGTACAGTTTCGCCACATTCCCGCAGTGTGCTGGCATACACCTGACTTACCAGAAACGCCGGAAGTCCAAGGAGCATCACATACAGATACTGACTTCCATAGGAAAGAATAGCAGCAGCGTCAGCAGCTTCCCCTTCCCCGTTCAGATAAAACTGAATCAGATTCGGACCGGCAGTGAGAAACAGTACGATGGTAGCGGTTGTTAGCAGGATTGCAAGCCACAGTTTAAAGCGGAACGTCTGACGGACTCCTTCCGTATCACCATGACCATAAAATTGTGCAGTGAAAATCCCGGCACCTGATACACCGCCGAAAATGCACAGATTATAAACAAAAATCAACTGATTCACAATGGCGGCGCCGGACATCTGCTCCGTCCCCACACGCCCGATCATAATATTATCCAAGAGACTTACAAAATTCGTAATTCCATTCTGAATCATAATCGGAACGGCAATCAGCAGAACCATCTTATAAAACTTCTTATCGCCGATAAATTTCCAGATAAAACCCCGTTTTTCCATCATAAAACTCCCCCTTGTTTTGTTATTGAAAATATCTGTTCCATATTGTTTATTTAAGACAAACTTTGGCATTTATGAATAAATAAGCGCTGTAAACATAACGATCTCATTGAAATAATGATATTATAAAATGGGATGTTATGATACAACGTTTAAATAAGAAAATTTACCAAATATTCGTCCGTTTGTCCGTTAAAATCCACTCTACTATAGAAACCTCAGAAAAGCAACAAAAAAAACTTTACTTTAGTATGCTACTATGATAAAATGCAAAAGTGATAAAACAAATACTCGTTTCTTGGAGGAGAGAATCATGAAAAAAGGTTTGGCAATGGTATTAGGCGCTAGTATGGTAATGGGCATGGCAATGCCTGCATGTGCAGCAGATGCGGATCTGGTATATGCAGTAGAGGCAGGATCAGCCGGAGAAGCTGCTGCAGAAGAGAATGGATTCCAGTATAATTCCGTAGCATCTCAGGCAGATGCACTGATGGAAGTAGCTTCCGGCACATCCGATGCAGCTATCATCGATCTGTTAATGGCTGGTGCAATGATCGGAGAAGGAACAAGTTATCCGAATCTGGTGCATACCGATGAACTGACTACCGAAGAATATGGAGTAGGATGCAGAAAAGGCTCAGACCTTGCAGCATATATTAATGAAGTGTTTGCAGAGACTTATGCAGACGGATCTATGAAAGAAGTGGCTGAAAAGTACGGCGTACAGGACGCACTGGTAGAACAGGGCGCAGCAGAAGAAGCAACAGAAGTGACAGAAGAAGAAACAGAAGCAGTCTCAGAAGAAGCAACTGAGGCAGCAGAGGACAGCGACGTAGCTTATATTCAGGACAAGGGATCCCTGATCGTTGGTATCACAGACTTTGAACCAATGGATTACAAAGACGAGAACGGTGACTGGATCGGATTCGATGCAGATATGGCAGGGGTCGTTGCAGAAAAGCTTGGTGTAGATGTGGAATTCGTAGAGATTGACTGGGATAACAAGATCATGGAACTGGATTCCAAGAACATTGACGTGGTATGGAATGGTATGACACTGACAGACGAAGTGACAAATTCTATGGAATGCACCAATGCATACTGCAACAATGCACAGGTAGTTGTTGTTCCGGCAGAATAAAAACAGATTGTGAAAGTATTCCGCCACAGGCGGAGAATCATAAACTACAAAATTTACATGAGGCAGAGGGCGCACTCTCTGCCTTGTGTATGTAAGGGGAAGAAGTATGTTTGTACAGGTTACGATGGAATTATTACGAGGCATGGGAACCATGTTTCAGATCTTTATTCTGACATTGATATTCTCGCTGCCACTGGGACTGGTACTGGCTCTGGGAACCATGAGCAAGTTCAAGCCACTGAGCTATCTGATTCAGGTGCTGGTATGGATCATCCGTGGAACACCTCTGATGTTACAGTTAATTATTATCTTTTACGGTCCGGGCATGTGGCTGGGACATAATATCTGGGGCGGCAATGAAGCTGGACGAATTACGGCGACCGTAGTGGCATTTACCATTAACTATGCCTGTTATTTTTCCGTAATCTTCCGCGGCGGTATCGAAGGCATTCCGGCAGGACAACGGGAAGCAGGACAGGTACTTGGTATGACCAGATCTCAGATATTCTTTAAGATCACATTGCTTCAGATGGTGAAACGTGTGGTCCCGCCGATGTCCAATGAGATCATTACACTGGTTAAGGACACGTCTCTTGCCAGAATCATTGCAGCACAGGAACTGACCCAGAGAGGATATTCTTTTATGAAGTCCGCAGGTCTGGTATGGCCACTGTTTTACACCGGTCTGTTTTATCTGATCTTTGTAGGTGTGCTGACACTGTTATTTAATTACATTGAAAAACGACTGGATTATTTCAGATAGGGGGCATTGGAAATGGCAATATTAGAAGTAAAAAATATCGAAAAACATTTTGGAAGCACCCAGGTCTTAAAGGATGTCAGTTTTTCCATGGAGGAAGGAAATGCCCTTGCCATCATCGGTTCATCCGGTTCAGGTAAGACCACGTTACTTCGGTGTCTGAATTTTCTGGAGACTCCGGACAGCGGCAGTATTGCCGTAAAAGGCGAGATGCTCTATGATGCGTCCAAAGGAGCCAGTCAGAATGAACGGGAACTGAGAAAGAAACGTCTTCATTTTGGAATGGTATTTCAGTCCTTTCATCTGTTCCCGCAGTATACCGCACTGGAAAATGTGATGCTGGCAGAACAGCTTCTGGCAAAGGAACGTCCGGATTACAAGCAGAACAAAAAAGCCATTCTGGATGAGATACATGCACACGGGGAAGCACTTTTGAAAAAGATGGGACTGGAACAGAGAGAGAATCATTATCCTCACCAGTTATCCGGAGGGCAGCAGCAGCGAGTTGCCATAGCAAGAGCCCTGGCGTTAAAACCGGATATTCTCTGCTTTGATGAACCGACGTCGGCCCTTGATCCGGAACTGACCGGAGAAGTGCTGAAGGTGATCCGTGGTCTGGCAGACCAGAAGACCACCATGATCATTGTAACCCATGAGATGGCATTTGCCAGGGATGTAGCAGATGAGATCATCTTCATGGATGACGGATACATTGTAGAGCAGGGAAAAGCACGGGATGTGATTGAACATCCGCAGGAAGAACGAACCAGACAGTTTCTGTCACGTTACACTAACGGATAGGACGGAGCTAAAATTAAATCATGATTTTAAGTAAGAAGCTATATGAGTACAGT
This sequence comes from uncultured Lachnospiraceae bacterium, assembly GCA_900544685.1. Lineage (GTDB taxonomy): Bacteria > Bacillota > Clostridia > Lachnospirales > Lachnospiraceae > Marvinbryantia. Next base: position 11,774 of record UQWA01000025.1, read on the forward strand.
CTGTTTTTCATATAGCTTTTTGTATTCGGTAAAATGCAACAAAAAACTCTTAATTTTATCTGAATTTTCCATAATTTTGGTCTTACCAAATGAAGGAAATGAGAGTATAATACGTCATTGATAAAATATAGACGCATCTATGGAGAGTCAGAAAGAGGTGATAGTATGGGTGACCTTGCGGCAAAGCTGCAGGAAGAGCTAACCTGTGAGACGGTCTTCCAGATTGGTGACATCGGAATTGCAGAATCAACAGTTATTACCTGGGTAATAATGGCAGTATTGTTGATATTTGCACTGTTTATGACACACAATCTGCGAGTAGACAACATCAGTAAAAGACAGGCGGCCGCAGAATTTATTGTCGTAAAACTGAACAGCATGGTCGAAGGTATGATCGGTAAAGAGAACCGGAAGTATGTGCCGTATCTGGTAACAGTTCTGCTCTATATCGGAGTATCGAATGTCATTGGTTTATTTGGAGTAAAACCGCCGACAAAGGACCTGAATGTGACAGCCGCACTTGCGATTATGAGTATCATACTGATCGAGGCAGCGGGAATTGTAAAAAGAGGAGTCAAAGGATGGTGCAAGAACTTTGCAGAACCAATTGCTATCGTGGCACCGATTAACGTACTGGAGATTTTCATCCGTCCGTTATCATTGTGTATGCGATTATTTGGTAATGTCCTTGGTGCATTTGTAATCATGGAGCTGATTAAGCAGCTGGTACCGGTTGTACTTCCGCTCCCATTCAGTTTCTATTTTGATATTTTTGACGGACTGATTCAGGCATATGTATTTGTATTCCTGACATCATTATTTATTAAAGAAGCATAGAGAAAACAAATATAAAACATCGAATTAAAGGAGAATAAGACTATGAGTACATTAATCGCAATCGGAGCAGGTATCGCCGTACTGACAGGTATTGGTGCAGGTATTGGTATCGGAATCGCAACAGGTAAAGCAACAGACGCAGTAGCACGTCAGCCGGAAGCAGAAGGTAAGATCACAAAGTTACTTCTTCTTGGTTGTGCCCTGGCAGAAGCAACCGCGATCTACGGTTTCGTTATCGCACTTTTATGTATCATGTTCCTTGGTTAATCGAAAAGGATACAAAAGATTTATAACAGGAAGGTAGGTTAACCAGGATGTTAAGATTAGACTGGAATTTATTATTTACAGTAATTAACCTGTTAATTCTGTATTTTCTGATGAAACGTTTTCTGTTCAAACCGGTAAATGAGATTCTGGAAAAACGTCAGCAAGAAGAAGATGCCAGACTTTCTGCTGCAGAAGAAGCAAAGAACAGCGCTTTAAAGAGCAAGGAAGAGTATGAAGCATCCATCAGAAATGCACAGCAGGAAAGAGCACAGATCGTTGCCAGAGCAAGAGAGGAAGCCGCAGGTGAATACAGCCGTATTGTGGATGAAGCACAGAAAAAGGCAGGAACCATTGTGGATAAAGCGTGCAGCGATGCAGAGCAGGAGAAAAAGAAGATCATGCAGCAGGCAGAGAATGCGGTACGCGATATGGTAGTGACTGCAGCAGCCCGCGTAGCAGGAGAAAAAGAAGGAACGGACAACGACCGTGCCCTGTATGATGAATTTCTTCGTCAGCAGTAAGGTGTGCTTGAAAAAGGAGATTAGAAGATGACACAGGCAGTAGAAAAGTATGCAAACATGTTAAGGGAATTAAAGATTCCTGCCGATGTGGTTGATCAGGCCCTTGATATCTTCCAGACCGTACCCGTATTACTGGAGCAGTTTAAAAATCCAACCGCAGATCTGGCTGGAAAACACAGAGTAGTAGATAAGATTTTCCCGACCGAGATTCGTGATGTGATCAAGATTATGTGCGATAATCAGGAAATCGAACTGTTCTCAGAAGTATGCAAGGCATATAGAGAAATGGGATGGAAAAAATCCGGCAAAGAACGGGCCATCTTAAAATATGTGACGGAACCAACCAAAGAACAGCTGGAAGGTATCAGAGAATTTGTAAAAAAAGAAAGTGGATCAGAAGAGATCGAGCTGGTCAGCGAAAAAGACGAAGGTCTTGGAGGCGGCTTTATTCTTTCCATTGGGAACAAAGAATACGACTGGTCTACAGAAGGAAGAATTAAGCAGCTTACCGATAAGATCCTTGGGGATAACAGAGACGGAAAGCATGCAGAGACGCTGGAAGGTATTATCTCTATATTAAAGAGTGAAATTGAAGATTTCGACCTGGCAGCAAAAGATAAAGAAGTCGGTATTGTCAAGTCCGTTGGAGACGGTATCGTAAACATTGATGGTATCGACCATGCCATGTACGGTGAAATCGTAGTCTTTGATAACGGTATCAAGGGTATGGTACAGGATATCAAGCGTGACGAGATCGGCTGTATCCTGTTCGGAAGTGACAGCGAGATTCGTGAAGGCAGCAAAGTAATGAGAACCGGAAAGAAAGCCGGCATCCCGGTAGGAGATCAGTTCCTTGGCCGTGTTATCAATGCCCTGGGGGCACCGGTTGACGGAGAAGGAGAGATCCCATCCACTGATTACCGCCCGATCGAAAATGAAGCACCTGGTATTGTGGATCGTAAATCTGTATCTGTACCAATGGAGACAGGTATTCTTTCCATTGACTCCATGTTCCCAATCGGACGTGGACAGCGAGAACTGATCATCGGTGACCGTCAGACAGGTAAGACTTCTATTGCGATTGATGCCATTCTGAACCAGAAGGGCAAAGATGTAAAATGTATTTATGTGGCAATCGGTCAGAAAGCTTCTACCGTAGCCAAGATTGTTCATACTCTGAAAGCACATGATGCCATGGAATACACAACCGTTGTGGTTTCCACCGCATCCGATCCGGCACCGCTTCAGTATATGGCACCGTACTCCGGAACCGCACTGGCAGAGTATTTCATGTATCAGGGAAAAGATGTACTGATCGTATACGATGATCTGTCCAAGCACGCAGTTGCCTATCGTGCACTGTCTCTGCTTCTGGAACGTTCACCGGGACGTGAAGCTTACCCTGGAGATGTATTTTATCTGCATTCCAGACTTCTGGAACGTTCCAGCCGTCTGAATGAAAAGGCCGGTGGTGGATCCATTACCGCACTGCCAATTATTGAGACTCAGGCAGGTGACGTATCCGCATACATTCCGACCAACGTAATTTCTATTACAGATGGTCAGATTTTCCTGGAAAGTGACCTGTTCTTCTCCGGTATGAGACCGGCGGTAAACGTAGGTCTTTCTGTATCCCGTGTAGGTGGCGCAGCCCAGACAAAAGCCATGAAGAAGGCAGCCGGAAGTATCCGTATCGATCTGGCACAGTATCGTGAGATGGAAGTATTTACCCAGTTCTCATCTGATCTGGATCCGGCAACTGTAGAACAGTTAAAATACGGAAAAGGACTGATGGAGCTTCTGAAACAGCCACTGTGCAAGCCATTCTCCATGCCACAGCAGGTTATTATGCTGTGTGCAGCTACCGGAAAAGTCATGATCGATGTACCGGTAGAAAAGATCAGAGAATTCCGTACCGGAATGCTGGAATATTTTGCAAAGAGCCAGCCGGCAATCATCCGTGAACTGGAGACAACCGGACAGCTCAGTGACAGTCTTCGTGATCAGATTGTAAAGGCGGCAGAAGAGTACAGAGATCAGGTCTGGAATAGAGAAGTATAGGTGGTGATCCAATGGCAAATGCAAGAGAGATACAGGGCAGAATAAAAAGTATCAATGATACGATGAAGATCACCAATGCAATGTATATGATATCATCCACCAAACTCCAGCGTGCCAAAAAGGAACTCGCAGAAACAGAACCATTTTTCTTCACTATGCAGAGCATGATTGCAAGAACTGTTCGCCATATGCCGGAGATGCAGAGCAGGTATCTGACACATGATCCTGTGGGATCCGGTAAAAAAAGAGGCTTTCTTGTAATCACAGCCGATAAGGGACTTGCCGGTGCATACAACCATAACGTCCTGAAACTGGCAGAAGAGGAACTGGAGAAGTCTGAAGAATGGAACCTGTTTGTGGTAGGAGAACTGGGAAGACAGTATTTCGCCGGCAAGAAGATTGCGGTAGATGAGCATTTCCTCTATACGGCCCAGCATCCGACCTTTGACAGAGCCCGTGTCATTACCAGTAAGCTGTTGGAAGCATATGATAATGGGGAACTGGATGAAATCGATATTATCTTTACATCCATGAAAAATGGAATGCAAAGTGAAACTAGAATGGAGCGTCTGCTTCCGCTGACGCAGCAGGATTTTTCGCCAACAGTTATGCAGCATGCTGTCGGTGTACAGCAGGAGGAATTTATTTTTTCTCCGTCTCCGCAGGCAGTACTGGAGAGCATCGTACCGAACTATGTCACAGGATATATCTTCGGTGCACTGGTAGAATCTTTCTGCAGCGAGCATAACGCCCGCATGATGGCAATGGAGGCAGCTAATGACAGTGCGAAGGATATGCTTCACCAGCTGTCAATCGAATATAATCGTGTGCGTCAGGCTGCCATTACGCAGGAGATCACGGAGGTGGTCAGCGGCGCAAAAGCACAGAAACGTAAAAAGAAAGGAGACCGCTGAAAATGAATGTAGGTAAAATCGTACAGGTTCAGGGACCGGTTATTGACGTCGAGTTCCAGAACGGTGAGCTTCCATTTATCAAGGATGCTCTGGAAGTAGAAAACGATGGAAAACGCTGCGTTATGGAAGTGGCTCAGCATATAGGAAAAAATACCGTACGTTGTATTATGCTGGCATCCAGTGAAGGGCTTCACAGAGATATGGAAGTTGTTGCCACCGGAAGCGGTATTAAAGTGCCGGTAGGGGAAAAGACCCTTGGCCGACTGTTCAATGTACTGGGAGAAACCATAGACGGAGAGGAATCTCTGGAAAAAGAAGAACACTGGTGTATCCACAGAGAACCGCCAACATTTGAAGATCAGAGCCCGGTTGTTGAAATGCTGGAAACAGGTATTAAGGTTATTGACCTGCTGGCACCTTACGCAAAAGGTGGTAAGATTGGTCTGTTTGGTGGTGCTGGTGTAGGTAAGACCGTATTGATTCAGGAACTGATCCGTAACATTGCCACAGAGCATGGCGGATATTCCATCTTCACCGGTGTTGGAGAGCGTTCCCGTGAAGGTAATGACTTGTGGACTGAAATGAAAGAATCCGGGGTATTGGAAAAGACAGCTCTGGTATTTGGACAGATGAACGAGCCACCTGGAGCACGTATGCGTGTGGCTGAGACAGGACTGACTATGGCAGAATATTTCCGTGATGAACAGCATCAGAACGTGCTACTCTTCATTGATAATATTTTCCGTTTCGTACAGGCAGGTTCCGAAGTATCTGCACTGCTGGGACGTATGCCTTCCGCAGTAGGTTATCAGCCGACGCTGGCAAATGAACTGGGTGCACTTCAGGAACGAATTGCGTCAACAAAGAAAGGTTCTGTAACATCTGTGCAGGCAGTTTATGTACCGGCCGATGACTTGACAGACCCGGCTCCGGCAACCACATTCGCCCATCTGGATGCTACCACTGTACTTTCCAGAAAGATCGTGGAACAGGGTATTTATCCGGCTGTTGATCCGCTGGAATCCAGCTCACGAATTCTGGAAGAGGATGTAGTAGGAAAAGAACATTATGAGACTGCTCTGAAGGTACAGGAGATGCTTCAGAAATACAAAGAACTGCAGGATATCATCGCAATTCTTGGTATGGAAGAATTATCAGCAGAAGATAAAGTGACTGTATACCGTGCGAGAAAGATTCAGAGATTCCTTTCCCAGCCATTCCACGTAGCAGAGAACTTCACCGGAGTTCCTGGAAAATACGTGCCGGTAAAAGAAACCATCCGTGGCTTCAAGGCAATCATTGATGGTGAGATGGATGAATATCCGGAAGCAGCATTTTTCAATGTGGGAACCATTGATGAAGTAATTGAAAAGGCAAATGCAATGCAGAAAGGATAACTTTCCATGGCTACATTTTATCTGAAAATTGTTACAAGCAATAAAGTCTTTTTTGCCGGCAAAGTGTCTGTGGCGATCGTGACAGCCACAGACGGTGAAAAAGCATTTATGGCTCATCACGAAGAGATGGTTCTGGCATTAAAACCTGGTGAGATCCGTTTCCAGAAGGAAGACGGCACCTGGGTAACTGCAGTATCCGGTGTAGGAGTGGTACAGGCAGCAAACAACCGTGTGACAGCTATTGTAGAATCTGCGGAACTTCCGGAAGATATCGATGCTGTCAGAGCACGGGAGGCAAGAGACCGTGCTTTGGAAGAAATGCGCCAGAAACAGAGCATTCGTGAATACAAAACCACACAGGCGTCTCTGGCGAGAGCTATTAACCGAATGAGACACAGTTCAGAGCAGGGCGTGATTAAATAATACTGTTAAGACACCGGACAAAGTGAAATCACAGAAGTCAGGTGTCTTTTTGGTTGTTGTAGAACTCAGTCTATTACAGTATCCCTTCAGACACGTTGATTTTTTGCATCTGCTGCAAAATCTGCCTACCGTCTGTGCGGGATACCTGTAATATCCTTGAGTTCATGATGGAATAAAAAATACAGTATAACTTGAAAAGTATATAAATATATATTATAGTGGATGAAGTTGAGTGCTGTGGAGGCAAAAGAGGTCTTACAGTTTATTGAATTTTAGTATAGTAGATAGAAAGGAAAATGTATGTTTACAAAGTTTTTGACTGTATTTTTTGTATCTATGTTACCGCTGGCTGAGCTGCGTGTGGCGGTGCCTCTGGCGGTGGGTATGAAGCTGCCGCTTGTGGCTTCTTATATTATCTGTATCATTGGAAATATGATTCCGGTACCGTTTATTTATTTCTTTGCAAGAAAAGTCCTGGAATGGGGAGCAGAGAAGCCGATTCTTGAAAAACCTTTTACCTGGATCCTGAAAAAGGGTGAGAAGGGTGGAGAGAAGCTGGTGGAGAAAGTAGGAAGAAGTACCTATGTGGCGCTCTTCCTCTTTGTTGGAATTCCAATTCCGGGAACCGGAGCATGGACCGGAACACTGGCAGCCAGTATCCTGGATCTGGACTTTAAGAAAAGTGTACTGGCAGCGCTGGGAGGTGTCCTTCTGGCAGGCATCATTATGGGCGTGGCAAGTACCGGAGTATTCAGTCTGATCGGACTGGTATAAAAGTAAATAGGGTATCTGTAACGAGACTGGACAGATACTATGAAAAAACAGACCCGATTGTGGCAGAGATATGCCGAATCAGGTCTGTTTTACGTCATATGGGAAGAGGATTATGACTCTCTTATTATTTAAGATTTTGCAGAAATACTCTTTAAGAACAGTTCATGAATCTGGGTATCATCATCCAGTTCCGGGTGAAAGGCATAGGCAAACTGGCTGCCATAATGGACGCCTACGATTTTGCCGTCTACCACTGCGAGCACTTCCACATTCGGTGCCGTCTCAGATACATATGGGGCACGGATGAAGGTCATTGGTACTTTTCCGATCCCTTTTACTTCTGATTCTGTATGAAAACTGCCAAGCTGCCGTCCATAGGCGTTTCGCTTTACCTTTACCGGCAGTGTGGCAAAATGAGAAGCTTCCTGACCTTCGATTTCGGATGCCAGCAGAATCAGTCCTGCACAGGTGGCGAGCACCGGCATTCCGTCTTCAATTCTTTTTTTCAAAGGTTCAAACATATTTTGTTCATGAAGCAGGAGACTCTGCACAGTACTTTCTCCGCCTGGGAGAATCAGTGCATCAAATGGTTTTTTCAGATCCGCTGTCTGACGAAGTTCGATATGCTCCACGCCAAGGCGGTTCAGGATCTGTTCATGTTCGATAAAAGCACCCTGAAGTGCCAGTACTGCAACGGTCATCTTTAGATTCCTCTTTCTGCCATGATTAACTGAATTTCCTGCTCATTGATACCTACCATAGCTTCACCCAGATCCTCGGACAGTTTTGCAATCAGCGAAGCATCGGTATAGTTTGTAACTGCCTGAACGATGGCAGATGCACGTTTTTCAGGATTGCCGGACTTGAAAATACCGGAGCCAACGAAGACACCCTCTGCGCCAAGCTGCATCATAAGAGAAGCATCAGCCGGGGTAGCTACGCCGCCTGCAGCAAAGTTGACAACCGGAAGACGATGGTTTTCGTGTACATATTCTACCAGAGCATAAGGAACCTGAAGCTGTTTGGCTGCTTCATAGAGTTCATCTTTTCTCATACTTCCGATGCGGGCAATCTCGCTGTTCATTTTCCGCATATGACGTACCGCCTGAATAATATCACCGGTACCCGGTTCTCCTTTGGTACGGATCATGGAAGCACCTTCATTAATTCGTCTCAGCGCTTCGCCCAGATCTTTGGCACCGCATACAAATGGCACCTTAAAGTCTCTTTTATTAATATGGTAAATATCATCTGCAGGGGAGAGTACTTCACTTTCATCAATATAGTCGATCTCCAGAGCTTCCAGAATCTGTGCCTCCGCAAAGTGACCGATACGGCATTTTGCCATAACCGGGATAGACACGGCATCCTGAATTTTCTTAATTAATTTTGGATCACTCATACGGGAGACACCGCCTGCTGCACGGATATCAGCCGGAATACGTTCCAGCGCCATAACAGCGCATGCACCGGCAGCTTCTGCGATCTTAGCCTGCTCCGGTGTGGTAACATCCATGATAACGCCGCCCTTTAACATCTGGGCGAGCTGTTTATTTAATTCATATCTTTCGGTAACTTTTTCCATGATAAAATCCTCCTGTGTAAAATGCGCTTAGAAGTTGCGCAAATCTCATGCACCGAGTATAATGGAAAGGTGATATTATGAAAATAATCAATTTCCATATATTCAGTAATACCAGATGGGAGAAAAAGGGAACATTGCTTACTTACAATTTTACCAATACAGGGTCAGATTCCCTGTATGAATATCTGTATAAATGTATCAAAAAGGACATCCTTTCCGGAAAAATCAAGACAGGGGAGAAGCTGCCCTCCAAGCGGATGTTTGCGAAAAATCTGGGTATAAGTGTCATTACTGTGGAGAACGCCTATGGTCAGCTTATAGCGGAAGGATATATTTATTCACAGCCAAAGAAAGGATTTTTTGTATCTGACCTGAAGATCACCTCTCCGGTGGAGAATGAAAGCGGAACAGACCGGCATCCTGTAATACTGGCCGGCGGAGAGAGCGCATATCTGGCGGATTTTTCCAGTAATCAGACAGAGACGGCAGTTTTTCCATTTTCGATCTGGACCAGAACCATGCGGGAAATCATGTCAGAGAAGCAGGAAGAGCTGATGACCAACCCGCCATGCGGGGGAATTATGGAATTGCGGGAAAACATTGCCCGGTATCTTATGGATTTTCGTGGCATGAGTGTGCAGAGAGAGCAGATCATCGTGGGTGCCGGAACAGAGTATCTGTACAGCCTGCTGATTCAGCTTCTGGGAGAAAAATGTGTGTACGGTGTGGAGAATCCGGGATATCACAAGGTGGCAAAGATCTATGAGAGTATGGGGGTGTCATACCGCTATCTGGATATGGATCATGCAGGAATACTGCCATCTCAGTTGGAGGAGAAGAAGGTGCAGATTCTGCATACCTCTCCGTCTCATCATTTTCCTACCGGTGTGGTGATGCCGGTAAGCAGGCGCTATGAACTGTTGGGCTGGGCGGCAGGATCTCCGGATCGTTATATTATAGAAGATGATTATGACAGCGAACTGCGGCTGAGCGGCAAACCGATACCGACTCTGCAAAGCATGGATGTGTCTGGGAAAGTAATCTATATGAATACTTTTACCAAGACCTTATCCTCCACAGTGCGAATCAGCTATATGGTACTGCCAGATTCCCTGGCAGAACGGTTTTACCGTAATTTAAGCTTCTATTCCTGTACCGTATCGAATTTTGAGCAGTATACACTTTCCCGATTTATTCAGAACGGCAGTTTTGAGAAGCATATTAACCGTCTGCGCAACTATTATCAGATGAAGCGGGATAAATTACTGGAAGCATTTCACAGTCATCCTATACATAAGTATATATCTATTTATGAGGAAGAAGCAGGCGTACATTTTCTGATGAAGATCGATACGGAAAAGACAGAAAAAGAAGTTATGGATGCAGCCAGGGCAAAGGGCATCCGGCTGAATCCGGTGTCAGGATATTATTTTGGAATTTCGCCGGAACAGGAGCAGATCTATGTCATGAACTATTCTTCTGTTCCGCTGGAGAAAAAAGAAGAGATTGTATCAAGGATCTACGAGGCAATTTTGTAGTTAATGTTCACAGCCAATGTTTTGTGAAAAATGAGTATTGCAATTGGTCTGGGATAGTAGTTATAATAACAGGAGATTGTGCGGGGTGTGAAGCGCTGGCAATCGGTTAATTAAAATAAAAAGAGGAGTACTGACTATGGAAATGAAGCCTGTAAAAGAAGGAAAAGTACGTGAGATTTACGACAACGGTGACAGCCTGGTTATGGTAGCTACAGACCGTATTAGCTGTTTTGACGTAATTCTGAATAACGAGGTTACCAAAAAAGGTACGGTATTGACACAGATGTCTAAGTTCTGGTTTGATCTGACAGAAGATATTCTGCCGAATCATATGATTTCAGTAGATGTGAAAGATATGCCGGAATACTTCCAGCAGCCGAAGTTTGACGGTAACAGCATGTTATGCCGTAAGCTGGAAATGCTGCCGGTTGAATGTATTGTACGCGGTTACATTACAGGAAGCGGATGGGCAAGCTATCAGAAGACCGGTGAAGTATGTGGCATTAAGCTTCCGGAAGGATTAAAAGAATCCGACAAGCTGCCGGAACCGATTTACACACCATCCACCAAGGCAGAGATCGGTGACCACGACGAGAACATTTCCTATGAACAGAGCGTTGCATATCTGGAAAAGAGATTCCCAGGCAAGGGTGAAGAATACGCAGCCAAGCTTCGTGACTACACCATTGCTTTATATAAGAAGTGTGCAGAATATGCACTGAGCAAGGGTATCATCATTGCAGATACCAAGTTTGAATTCGGGCTGGATGAGAATGGCAATATGGTGATCGGTGATGAGATGCTGACACCGGACAGTTCCAGATTCTGGCCGGCAGAAGGATACGAACCAGGTCATAGTCAGCCATCCTTTGACAAGCAGTTTGCCCGTGACTGGCTGAAGGCCAATCCAGATAACGACTGGACACTGCCACAGGATATCGTGGATAAGACCATCGAGAAGTATCTTCAGGCATACGAGATGCTGACAGGCAAAAAGCTGGTATAGAAAAGTACGTAATATCAGCCCCCTATAGAGCCGGAGACATCCTCTGTTTCCGGAATGAAAACCGACGATATGGGAAGTACACCTGTCGTCGGTTTTATCATAATTTAGGATTGTGGGAGCGCGAAGCGCGAAACAATCCGTAGGTATCATGATATACGCAGAAATAAAAAGGAAAGCGATATGAACGGATTCAAAAGGAGCAGAAAGGTACTGATGCTGTCAGCTTTGCTGGCTGCCGGATTTCTGACAGGCTGTGGGAACAGTGACAAGACGGAAGAAGTACACAGCTTTGCAGTATGGGAAAAGACGGACGAAGCGTCATACATTTTTGCGGATGGAGTGACAGCCGAAAAATGGAAAAATGAAAAAGAGGACACCAGGCAGTACCGTTATCGGCTGGAGAATGGGACAGACCTGTTGGAGACTACAGATGTGCTTTCACCGGAAGATGAGATGGATTCAGAATTGTCCGGTTTTGAAGGGCTTTCAGATACGGCGAAGGAAAAAGTGCGTATCTGGTATCAGGATCAGGGACTGCTCTATGATCTGGACAAGGAACTGGAGGATGCATATCAGGATTATCTGGAATGTGAGAAAAGCCGTGAACATTTTACCTGCCACAAGGTCAGCCAGGATGTAACAGAATCCGCCGAGAATGCAGAGTATATGGTGATTCTTACAGCAGTGACTACTCCGAAAAAGCTGCATTTTGACGGAGGCACCACCTGCAATTACCAGACAGCTATATTTAACAGAAGTACCGGGGAGGCAATAGACCTGTGGAGCCTGTTTACGATGCCGGAAGAGGAAGTGAAGGAAGAACTGGCAAAGACCTGTTCCGTGGAAGATACGACCGTTTCTGAACAGGATGTGGGACCGGTGATGGATCAGGGGCAGATCCTGCTGTTTCAGGATTATCTGGAGGTCTGGTTCCCTTACGGTACCTGGGAGCGGCAGGAATTCGATAAAGGATTTGGGTTTGAATATAACAAAATAGAAGGACTGCTCTATGAGTGGGCAGTGCCTCAGAAAGAGGAGTAACACCATGCGTTTACAGAAAGTACAGGATGCGTTAAAGGAAAAGGGATGGGAATACCGCTATACAGAGGAAGCGGGACTTGGCAGCATTGATTTTGAGTACCGAGGTATCAGTTACCACATCTGGGAATTTGATGAGGATGGACTGGGGGCAGAGAGCAATATTCGTACGGCCGGAAGAACGGAGGATTTTACCGGACCGGATTATGAAGAACAGATTGTACAACTGGTAAAAGAGAGACAGTAGGCAAAGGAGAAACGTCATGAAGAATGCAAAAGCCATTGTGCTGGCAGCAGGTCAGGGAAAAAGAATGGGGAGTGCTGTGCCGAAGCAGTTTCTGGAACTGGATGGGAAACCATTATTATATTATTCGCTGGAATGTTTTGAACAGTCTGACTTGATATCAGAGATCATTCTGGTCACCGGTAAGGATGCCATTCCGTTTTGCTGGAGAATGGTAGAGAAGTACGGCTTTCAGAAAGTAAAGTATGTGGTACCAGGCGGGAAAGAACGGTATGATTCGGTCTATGAAGGTCTGAAAGCCTGCGAAGCCTGTGATATTGTATTTATTCATGACGGTGCAAGACCATTCCCGGATGGGAAGATGCTGGAACGCACCATGGAAGCAGCAGATAAGTATGGCGCATGTGCGGCAGCGGTTCCAACAAAAGATACTATGAAAGTAGGAAATGCAGAGGGCATCGTTGAGAGGACACTGGACCGTAAAACGCTGTGGAATGTGCAGACCCCTCAGGTATTCCGTTACGATCTGATTTGTCAGGCACACAGAGAGATCCGCAAGGGCAGCATGGAAGGCGTGACAGATGATTCCATGATTGTAGAGACACTTGGGATCTGCCCGGTGAAGCTGGTTATGGGTTCCTATGATAACATTAAGGTTACCACGCCGGAGGATCTGGTGATTGCAGAGAATATTTTAAACAGAAGAGCGGCGGGACAGAAAGCATGAATCAGACTGTGACGATGCAGGTAAATGAGAACTGGCAGGGAAAAACGCTGGAGCAGTATCTGAAAAAAGAGCTTCATTTGACAGCAGCGCAGATCCGCAGTCTGAAGTTCCGGGAGAATGGAATTCGGAGAAACGGTGAACGGTGCAGGGTAAATCAGATTCTGCAGACAGAGGATCTGCTGGAAATTATGATTCGAGAAGAACGGTCAGACTGTGGAAAAGTAAAAGGCTCCGGTGTTATGCCGGAGATTTTTTATGAGGACAGGGATGTGGTCTGTGTCTGGAAACCGGAAGGGCGTGTGACACATCCGGTGGCAGGGCACAGTCAGGATACGGTGGCGGGAGATCTGGTGACTTATTTTACTTCAAAGAGAGAAGAGACAGTGATACATTGTATCGGACGGCTGGATAAGGATACATCTGGGATTCTGGTATTTGCCAGGAACCGCATTGCGGCAGCGAAACTGTGGGAACAAAAAGAACAGGGAGTTTTCATTAAAGAATATCTGGCGTGGTGTCAGGGGGAATTTCCCAAGGATGTCCTGAAAGAAGAACAGGTGATTGACGTATCGATTGGAAAGGCGGAGAACATTCCGGGGCAGGGACAGAAGATGCAGGTACGGGAAGACGGAAAACAGGCTGTAACCCATTATCAGGTACTGAGACAGCAGGATGGTCAGGCACTGGTGCGCCTGTGGCTGGAAACAGGGCGCACCCATCAGATCCGTGTACACATGGCATATATCGGTCATCCTCTGATGGGCGATCCTCTGTATGGAAGTGGAATTTCCCATCAGGATGCAGCCCGGTTGTGCGCCTGGAAAGTACGATTTTTACAGCCATTTACAGGAGAAGAGATTGTGTTGGAACACTGCAATCCCATGTATCAGGTATAATAGGAATGGATGCATGAAATTTGACAAAGCAGCAGATTTCAGGTCAGGCTCTGGTCAATCAGTTCCTGAAGTGTGCCGAAGTGATAGCCCATATCTTCCCATTTTGTCAGCAGTTCATCCAGAATCGCAGCGTTAGTGGATGAGGTATTGTGCAGCAGTACAATGGCTCCGGGGTGTATCCGTCCAAGAAGTTTATCAAAGGCTTCTTCTCTGGAAGGCTGATTATCCTGATACCAATCCACATAAGCAAGACTCCAGAAAAAAGTAGAATAGCCAAGATCCTTTGCCATCTGCAGATTTTCAGTGCTGTATTTTCCCTGAGGAGGCCGGTAATAGAGGGGCATCTCCTGATCGGTAATCTGTCGGTAGGCGTCGGCAGTGCTGTTCAGTTCTTCTGAGAAAGACTCTATGGTGGAGATGGCAGACATATCCGGATGATGCCAGGTATGGTTGCCCACGGTGTGACCTTCAGAGACCATGCGTCTGACCAGATCTGGTTCTGATTCCAGAAATGTACCGACAGCAAAGAATGTGGCAGATACCTGATGTTTTTTCAGTGCATCCAGAATAGCAGGTGTATTGCCGTTTTCATAACCACAGTCGAAGGTCAGATAAATGATTTTTTCATTTGTATCCTGAGCATAAAATGCATGATAAGGAAGCAACTCTGATATAGATGCATTTCCTGTCGGTGTTTTCCCTTCTTCCTGAAAACTTAAGCCCCAGTTGGCAGCTTCCGGCTGGAGAATGGAAGAAACCGGAGCAGAGTGGGGCACAGATCTGGCGGCAAGACGGCCGGCGCCGAAGCAGAGACAGAAGAACAGGATCAGAAAAAACTTGCGTAAACGTGGAGAATGAGGCATAATAAACTCCAGATATTCAAAAAGAATTTTACCAATATATATGATAGAAAATGAGAAAAAAGACTTGACGAGCCACATATTCGTATGTTAAGATGTACGAGCGAATGGAAGTAGGGCTTTTTTTTTATGCCTAAAAATTTGATGGCCGTCGCGGGTCATCCACAAAAATTTGTTTGAGAGCGAGGTGGAAGTTGTGCGCACAAGAATCACATTGGCATGCACAGAATGTAAGCAGCGAAATTACAACACAACAAAAGACAAAAAGAATCATCCTGACAGAATGGAGACACAGAAGTACTGCAGATTCTGTAAGAAACACACACTGCACAAGGAAACAAAATAATCCTGTCTATTTGTGAAAGGAGAACAACATGGGAGACAATTCTAAGAAAGATAAAGTCCCTGCACAGAGTTGGTCAGATGGACTCAAGGCTGAGTTCAATAAGATTATCTGGCCAAACAAAGATGATCTCGTAAAACAGACAGTCGCAGTTACAGTAGTTTCTGTAATACTGGGAGCGCTGATCACAGTAATCGACAGTGTTGTTCAGTATGGTATTAATTTCTTTATTAAGTAAGGACAAGGTGAGCATATGTCAGAAGCAAACTGGTATGTCGTTCATACCTACTCAGGATATGAGAACAAGGTAAAGGCGAATATTGAAAAAACAATTGAAAACAGACATCTCGAAGACCAGATTCTTGAGGTACGTGTACCGCTGGAAGAGGTTGTTGAAGTAAAGAATGGCGTTTCAAAAGCAGTCCAGAAGAAAATGTTTCCGGGTTATGTGCTACTCAACATGGTGATGAATGATGACACCTGGTATGTCGTAAGAAATACCCGTGGCGTTACAGGATTCGTCGGTCCGGGATCCAAGCCTGTGCCACTTACGGAAGAAGAGATGAAGCCGTTGGGAATTAAGAATGATAACGTGGAAATTGATTTCGGTGTTGGTGATATGGTCAATGTCATCGGTGGTATCTGGAAGGATACAGTCGGTGTGATCCAGAGCATCAACGAAGCAAAACAGAGCGTTACCATTAATGTTGAGCTGTTCGGTCGTGAAACACCGGTAGAAATAAGTTTCACAGAGATTCAGAAAATGTAGATAGTCCCCGTCAATTCGCAGACGGTTAGACAGTGGGAGGGAAATCCCCCGACAATACCACAAGGAGGTGCCTTATTATGGCAAAGAAAGTAACAGGTTATATTAAATTACAGATTCCTGCTGGCAAAGCAACACCAGCTCCACCTGTTGGACCAGCTCTTGGTCAGCACGGTGTTAACATTGTACAGTTTACAAAAGAATTCAACGCAAGAACAGCAGACAAGGGTGATCTGATCATCCCTGTAGTTATCACTGTATACGCAGACAGAAGCTTCAGCTTCGTAACAAAGACTCCGCCTGCAGCAGTTCTTCTTAAGAAAGCCTGCAATCTGAAATCCGGTTCAGGTGTTCCTAACAAGACAAAAGTTGCAACAATCAGCAAAGACAAGATCCGTGAGATCGCAGAAATGAAGATGCCAGACCTTAACGCAGGTTCCGTAGAAGCAGCTATGAGCATGATTACTGGAACAGCAAGAAGTATGGGTATCACAGTTGAGGAGTAATATTTAATTTATTATCCACAACATCGTAACTGAGCAATGTAAAGTGGGAGGGAGATTCCCGCAAATACCACCAGGAGGTTATTTAATATGAAAAGAGGAAAAAGATATACTGATGCGGCTAAAGCAATTGACCGCACAACTCTTTACGAAGCAGCTGATGCAATCAGCGTAGTAAAGAAAAATGCTGTAGCAAAATTTGATGAAACAATCGAAGTTCATATCAGAACCGGATGTGACGGACGTCATGCAGATCAGCAGATCCGTGGTGCAGTTGTACTGCCTCATGGAACTGGTAAAACAGTTCGTGTTCTTGTATTCGCTAAGAATGCAAAAGCTGATGAAGCACTGGCAGCCGGAGCTGATTTCGTAGGAGCAGAAGAACTGATTCCGAAGATTCAGAACGAAGGTTGGTTAGATTTTGACGTAGTAGTAGCTACACCTGATATGATGGGTGTTGTTGGTCGTCTGGGTCGTGTACTTGGACCAAAAGGCTTAATGCCAAACCCAAAAGCTGGTACCGTTACTATGGACGTAACAAAAGCTATCAACGATATCAAAGCTGGTAAGATTGAATACAGATTGGATAAGACAAACATCATTCACGTGCCAATCGGAAAAGCTTCTTTCACAGAAGAAATGCTGAGCGACAACTTCCAGACGCTTATCGGA
The DNA here is from genome assembly GCA_900544685.1 of uncultured Lachnospiraceae bacterium. Taxonomy (GTDB): domain Bacteria; phylum Bacillota; class Clostridia; order Lachnospirales; family Lachnospiraceae; genus Marvinbryantia. The sequence goes on from UQWA01000025.1 coordinate 29,146, forward strand.
GCTATTACAAAAGCAAGACCAGCAGCATTAAAGGGTCAGTACCTGAAGAGTGTAACCATCACTTCTACAATGGGACCTGGCGTAAAACTGAATACTGCTAAATTTGTTTAGGATTTAGTTCTTAGATGTGAACCCGGAATCGAAAGATTCCGGGTTTTTTGTATCTATCAGCAGACAGAAAGACCTTGCAGATACTAGCATTTCCTAAGAATGTTTTTTATTGACTAATATGATAGTCGAAGAGTAAGATTAAATTTAAGAAAACGGGGGATAACAGTAAGAGAATGTAAAAGACATTCCTGAAAGGAGATGGGGAAATGCAAAACTTATCAGCACAGACGGCCGGAAATGCCTGTACCATAAAATGGATGTTCGGAGCACCGGAGATTCTGGGATTTTTAAGAGAAGGTCATATTGAAGAAGGTAGTACAATCAAAGTGATCCAGAATTTCTGTGGAAACATGATCGTGTCGGCACGGGGCAGACAGTTTGCGGTAAGTAAAGATATTGCAGATAGGATTAAAGTATAAAGCAAGGGGTAGCGAAAAGCTGCCTCTTTTTTGATTGCTCAATTTTTTCGTGTGAAGTATAATAAATGAAAGAGGGAACCATAAAAGAGAACTTCGGGAGGCACATATGGGAGTATATTTTAATCCGGATCATTCTAATTTTCAGAAAATTATTAATTCAGATATTTATGTGGACAAGACCGGTTTACTTGCCTATACGAATAGCGTTATAAACACTATGCAAGGCTATGTATGCGTCAGCCGCCCAAGAAGATTTGGAAAGTCTATTGCAGCAAATATGCTGGCAGCTTACTACAGTCGCGGGTGTGATTCTAGAGAGATGTTTTCCGGATTTGAAATTGCCAAAGAAGACAGTTTTGAAAAGCATCTGAATCAATATAATACGATATTTTTAAATATGCAGGAGTTTCTGAGTCAGAGTGAAGATATGGATGATATGTTGAAACTGATAAAAAAAAGTGTGCTGTGGGAACTATTGGAAGAATATCCGAATCTTCGTTATTTTAATACAAAGAATCTGACACGAACCATGCAGGACATTTATAACAATATGAAATGCCCATTTATTATAATTATAGATGAGTGGGACTGTGTTTTCAGAGAAAACAGAATGAATCGGGAAGCACAGGAAAGGTATTTGGATTTTCTCCGTGATCTTATGAAAGACAAAGGATATATTTATCTGGCGTATATGACTGGAATTCTGCCGATCAAAAAATATGGAACCCATTCTGCCCTAAATATGTTTGATGAATTTTCTATGCTGGAGCCTGGACCGTTGGCACCTTACGTGGGATTTACAGCGGACGAGGTGGAAAAGCTCTGTGCAGATTACCAAATATCCGTGGATGAAGTGAAGAGTTGGTATGATGGATATACATTTGATGACATTTCTGTATATAGTCCAAGATCTGTGGTGAACTGCATGAGACTTGGGAAGATTGGAAATTACTGGAATCAGACTGAGACATTTGAAGCGCTGAAAAGTTATATAGAAATGAATTTTGATGGTTTAAGAGATGATGTACTGAGTATGCTGGCTGGTGAGACAGTACCGGTTAATACGGGAAGCTTTACCAATGACATGACCACCTTCAGGACAGAGGACGATGTATTTACGCTTCTGGTCCATCTGGGATATCTGACATATGATGAGAAAAATAAATGCGTATATATTCCGAATAATGAGATACGTACAGAATATGTGAACGTGGTTTCATCATCTGACTGGGGAGAAGTGACAGAAGCATTAAAAAATTCAGCGGATATTCTGAGGGATATATGGGACGGGAAAGCGGAGCTGGTAGCCAGACAGATAGAAAAAGCGCATTTTGAAACCGCCCACATTCAGTATAATGACGAGAATGCATTGAGTTATACAATTTCACTGGCACTTTATGCGGCGAGAAATTATTATCATATACACAGAGAACTGGCTGGCGGAAAAGGATTTGCGGATCTTGTGTTCATTCCGAAAACAAAATTTGCAGATAAACCAGCCATGGTGATTGAGTTAAAATGGAATCGAAATGCAGAGACGGCGATATCTCAGATAAAACAGAAAAAGTATTGCGAATGTCTGAAAGAATATCAGGGCAATCTGATTCTTGTAGGATTGAATTATGATAAGAAGACAAAAGAGCACAATTGTATAATTGAAAAGTTTGTAAAATAGAAATAAAGGAGACCGGAATGACAGGAAAGAAACTGTCGTCTGGTCTTTTATCATGTAAAATACAGAAAAATACATATAAGTTTTATTGTGCATATTGACATACAAAACAATTAGGAATAATATCAAAATAGTAATTTATGCATTTTTATACACGGAAAAATCACAAAATATACAAAAATGTAGATTTTATGTCATAATCTGCGAAAAAATAAGAGATTCTTTTGGTATGATAATGTTATGAAAAAATGAGGGAGGAGAATATTCATGAGAAAAAGTATGAAACAGAGAGTGGCTCTATTTCTGTCATTTGCTATGGCGTTTACCAGTGTGGACAGCAGTGCGCTGGTGGCGGCAGCGGATATGACAGAGATTGTAAGCCAGGAGACGCAGCAGGAAGATGCAGTGCAGGAAGAAGGGGCAGTGCAGAACGAAGAAGTATCAGCAGACGAACTGGCAGTTGCAGAGAATGAGGAAGCACAGCCGGAAGAATCAGCCATAATGGATGAACTGGTGGAAGAGACAGAAGTCATCGATGAAGAAGCCACAGACGGAGACGGTGACCAGCTAAATGTGATAAGTGAAAACATCGGTCAGGAAGAGGGAGAGCAGGTTATTGATGCTGAAACAGAGATCGTTCTGGAACAGAATGATGTAGAAGCGGGACAGACAGATGCCTCAGATATGGCTGCGCCAGAGAGTCTTATGGCAGAAAGTGTTACGGCAGAAGAACTTCTAAACGCAGATCTTTCGACGCTGGAACTTGGCGCAAATCAGGTTACAAGTGGAGAGGATGGTTTTAACTGGTATAAGTTTGAGGCTGTGAAAGGCAGAAAATACAATATAGATCCATGTGCGACTGTTCAGATATATTATATTGAAAATGGAGAAATAGCAGAGGCTGCTCCTAATAATGTTTTCAGAGCAGAACATACCGGAACCTACTATCTGGGATTCTGTGGACCGGTATATAATCCGAAAACAGACGGGTATGATTTGTATACATTTACAACGAATATTTCTGAAATTCCATTGATTGAAGATATTACAGTGGGAGAAATACAAAACAGAAATATTATATCCGAATTTCAGATAACAATGGGATATGGAACAGAATATACCATAGACTACAACAATGGGACGAGTGAAACTGTAAAGGTGGATGATGACTCTTATACGGATCAGTATGGCAATACTGTGCAATATATATATCGGAGGAAGGATGACAATTCTGATACGGAATATAAGTATAATGATAAGAAACCAGCCGGAGACTATACCATTCAGTTTTGCGTAAAGGGAGACGTACTGGAAACTACAGGCTGGGAATACACAAGCGTGAATGCACAGGATGCAGAGCTTCCATCACTGAATACAGGTGAAAATGAGATCATAAGTGGCGAGAATGATTATAACTGGTATCGGTTTGAAGCTGTGGAAGACAAAAAATATGCGATAGATCAGTGGAGTAATATGCTGATCTATACGGCAGTGGATAATGAGATGGTTGCTGTTTCTTACAACGCCAATGGTTTGTTTAAAGCGGAGCAGAGTGGAACTTATTATCTGGGCTTCCAGGGCGCTCTGAATAATGAAGATACTGGCAATGAAGATGTGTATAGCTGGACTGCCAATATTTCTGAAGTAGTTGAAGTAAAAAACATTACAGTAGATGAACTGAAGAATACATCTGAGATATCAGGGTTACAGCATAAGATGGGAATCGGAACAAAATATACCATAGAATATACGAATGGTGACAGTGAAACAGTAGTATTGGATGGCGGTTCCTATACAGATACATATGGCAATACTATACGCAGCTATTTTGTAAGGGAAAATTCATCTTATTCTTATGATTATGATTCGGAAAAACCGGTTGGAAACTATGCACTTCTGTTTTGGGCAAATGACGGAGAAAAGGGAAGAACTGACTACATATTTACCAGTGTGGATGCAGATGAAGCAGGACTGCCAGATCTGAGTGTGGGAGAAAATGAGATTACCAGTGTTGAAGAGGATTACACCTGGTATCAGTTTAAAGCTGCGGAAGGTATAAAATATCATATAGATAGATATAATGACCTGAGGGTGTGTACAAAAGAAAACGACAACATGACAAGCGTATCCACATCGAACGGGTCTTTTAAAGCAACGAAGAATGGAGCATATTACATTGGTTTCCGAGGGAAAATCTGGAATGAGGATATCGGAGATTATGAGAATGATTGTTTTGTAAATATTTCTGTGGCAGCAGAGATCAAAACAATTACAGTTGGCGAACTCCAGAATCAGACCATCATAGCAGGCTTGCAGACTGCGTTGGGAGCTGGAACGGAATACACCATAGAATATATGAATGGTGATAGTGTAACGGTAAAAGTAGATGACGGTTCCTATGAAGATGCATATGGTAACCAGATAATATATCGTTATAAACAAGAAGGAAATGAGGGCAGAGAATATTATTACGGCGAACACAAGCCGGTCGGACGCTATACTATTGTTTTTGAGGTAGATGGGCAGGAAGCAGCATCAACAGATTATGTGTTTACAAGTGTGGATGTGGATACTGTAAATCTTCCAACCCTTGTTCTGGGCGAAAATGAAATCACCAGTGGAGAAAATGATTACAACTGGTATCAGTTTGAAGCTGTACAGGGCATGAAATACCAGATAGACAGAAAAGCAGGATTTGCGGTATATACGAAAGATAAAGACGGCAATCTGACTGATGTAAAAACTGGTTATGGATCTTTTGAGGCGGCGAAGAATGGTACCTATTATCTTGGCTTTCAGGGTGCAGTCTGGGATGACGGAGAACAGTATAGCTGGACGGCAACTCTTATGAAAGTAACGAGAATAACAAAGATTACAATTGGAGAGCCGCAGACGACGACCATCATATCTGGACTGCAGAGATATATGGGAATCGGAACAGAGTATACGATAGAGTATGTCTCTGGTGAAAGCGTAAAAGTAAAAATAACGGATGATTCCTATACGGATGCCTATGGTAATACTGTTGTACCTCGCTATAAAGATCAGGATGGCAATGTATATTATGCATATGATGAGAAACCTGGCGGAAGAAGTTATGCACTTGCACTTTATGTAGATGGAGAAGAAATTGCATCAACAGGTTATGTGTTTACAAGTGTAGATGTGGATAAAGTAAATCTTCCGACCCTTGTTCTGGGCGAAAATGAAATCACCAGTGGAGAACATGATTACAACTGGTATCAGTTTAAGGTAGAAGCAGGCAAAAAATACTACATAGACAGGACATATAATTTTTCGCTTTATACGAAGGCTGAGGATGGAAAACTGGTAGTTGTGCCGGTTTCATATGATACTTTTAAAGCAACGAAGAACGGAATCTATTATTTGGGATTCCAGGGTGGAATCTGGAATGAGGATACAGGAGAAGATGATCTGTATACCTGGACAGCAAATATTTCAGAAGTGACAGAAATTGAAAGTATCACGGTTGGAACACTTCGGGGAACCAGAGTGATAGCAGATCTTGATCCTTATGGACAAATCGGTGGAGGAACTGAGTTTACAATTAACTACGCAGACCAGGAATCTGAACAAGGAACGATTGATAATGGAATATATAGAGATAAGTATGGAAATTCTGTAGAATTCCGTTTTTATGCGAAGGATGCGGAAGATCCGTCAGAGTATTATGGTTATTTGCAAGAAAAACCAGCGGGACTTTATAAACTGGCATTTTATTTGAATGATGAAGAATTGGCTTCCGTAGAAGACTGGTTTGAAATTACGAAAGCAGAGAATGTGGAATTCCCTGAATTAGTGAAAGGGCAAAATGAGATCCAGAGTGAAAAAGACAGTTACTACTGGTATCAATTCCAGGCAGAAGCGGATACAAGATACCGTATAGACCGGTGTAACAGTCTGAGAGTTTACACAAAGACGGATGACGGAATGACATCTGTAGATGTAAATGGCGATCACTTTAAAACCGCACAGGCAGGCATCTATTATCTTGGATTCCGGTATGGAGTACAGGATGATGATGGAAATACAGTATACACATGGATGGCATCTCTGACCAGTATGCCAAATGTCTCAGATGTTCTTGTAGAACCTGGCAAAACGCAGTTTTATCAGGATGAATATCCGGTATCATTAAACAGTGTTCAGTTTACTTATGCGGACGAAACAACCAGACTTTTTAATGACGGAATGAATTTTTCAGATATGGATGGACAGGGAAATGGTGTGAGAGTTTTTCTGACATCTGAAAACAGTAAAGAAAAGATAGAACCGGACAGAAATCTTGCGGCAGGTACCTATATCGTTCATGTACAGCTTATAGATGATGAGAATGTGGAAGATACTTATACCATCACTATTCTTCAGGAGGATACACCGTTTAATGGTCTGGCAGAGGTTACAGAACTGCAGCTGGGAGAAAGTTACCCTGTGGAACTTGATGCAGAGAAACGGGCACAGTGGTTCAGTTATACTCCGGAAAGAGAAATGTCTGTTACTTTCTGGTCTTCTGACAGAGAAGACTATGGAAGCTTTGACACATATGGTGAATTATACAATGCAGAGGGCAAATTGCTTGTATCCGATGATGAAGGCGCATCAGACAATAACTTTTTGGTAGCATATATGTTAGAAGCCGGGGAGACCTATTATTTTAAGGCAAGAATGTTTGGCGTTGGACAAAAGGGAACCTTCAAGGTCTCTTTGAATGAGAAGACTGAGATAGCCGGAATTGAATCTGTTACCCCGGATCAGGAACAGTATCTGGCGGGGCTGGATAACAGAATCAGTGCAGGAAGCCATGTAGTATTAAAATACAAAAACGGGGAAACCTCAGAAAAAGAAATAAACGACCTGTTCTTGTGGGATGAGCATGGATACAATCTTTCTTTCCAGCTGAAGGATGCAGAGGGTAATGTTTTCGGCTACTGGGACTATCTCCCAGAGGGAAAATATGCACTGGTAATTTATGTGAATGGTGTAGAAGCAGCTTCCAGTGAGCCTGTTTACAATGTAGTGGACAGATCAAAAGCGGAGAAACTTGAACCAGGTGAAGTAACTCTGGAGAGTGGCAGAGAAGAGTATCGTCCACACTGGTATCGTTTTATAGCGGAAGAAACCGGAAAATATTGCTTCCAGCAGAGTCCGCAGATGAAGGTAATATATTTTCAGGAAGATACAAAAGAAGAGGAAGATACTGGACGGGGAAGCCTCCGTGCGAAAGCGGGAGAAACGTACTATATCGGATTTTCCGGCTACGTGTATAACGAAGATGAAGAAGAAGTGTACACCTGGACAACGCAGCTTGAAAGAAAACCGGCAGTTACAGATATTCAGGCAACACCTGTAAAGAGTACATTCTATGAAGACAGATATGAAAATGAATATGCCAGATTCACACTACAGTTTACGTATGACGATGGCAGCAGTGCGTCATTTGCATCCTGGAGAAAGTACTATGATGTAGATGGAAAAGGAAATGGCATTAATGTTTACCTGACTAGGAAGGGTGACGAAAGTGGAGAAATATATGACACCAGTGGGAATTTTCCGGTAGGGACCTACATTGTTCATGTCGAGATGCAGGACTATGCCAGTGTGGCAGACACTTATGAAATTACAATAGAAGAACAGCCGTCTCCATTCAATGGAAAAGTGAACGCCACAGAAATGGAACCTGGAAAATCTTACGTTGTCAAGATTGATGAAGATCATCCGTCCGGCTGGTTCAGCTTTACTCTACAGGAAGATATGGAGACCATATTCTGCTCAACAGGAAAATATGATACATATGGTTATATCTACAATGCGCAGGGTGAGATCGTAGCAGAGGATGATGACGGCTATAACAATGGTAATTTTGCAGTACAGCAGAAGCTGACTGCGGGAGAAACCTATTATTTCAGGGCAAGAATGTACAGTAGCACCAGAAATGGAAGCTTTATGGTTTCCCTCAGAGAAAAACAGCCTATTCAGGAGCTGGAAGTAGCAGAACATGACCTGAAAAACAGATATCTGGAAGAATATTTCAGTTATCCGACAGTACTTGTAAAAGCAGTCTACAAAGACGGCAGCAGCGAGATGTTCTATGCAGGAGAAAATGACGGCTATGGTAACCGCGTATCCATAGAGATGCTGGATGCTTCTGGAACTGTCCTGGAAGACGTGTGGGAAGTTGGAACATATACCTGTCAGGTCAGATACGGGGAAGCAGAAGATCAGACGGTAACCGTTGGAACCTTCCGGATAGTTCCGATGGAAGAGATGGCAGATCAGATCATAGAGGAAGATCAGGAGCTACAGCTCGATGCTTCCCAGGATCAGAAAATGAGTTATCAGTTCACTGCAAAAGAAGCAGGGCTTTATCAGATCAGGGCGAATGTACCATTCAGAAATCTGAGCGTTTATGACGGTGAAAAGAAAAGGGTGAAACGTTTCACATATAGAAACGGATATACCGTATATGCTTCATTACAGCCGGGAACCTACTATGTAATAGCAGATGTCGGGGATGACGTTACGAAACTGAAAGTTTCTGTGACCAAAACAGTGCTTCCTGAAAAAGTATCAGCAGTTTATCGGGGAAACTCCGGCGGAACAATCCTGATAGAAGGACTGGATCGGCTGTATAAGGATGATTTGAATACCAAAGTAAATTACAATGATAATACTACGGCATGGATTTACGGAAAACACACAGATTCCTATGGTAACCAATATGACTATAGTATTCAGGATCAGTCTGGCAGAGAGTGGTCTTCAGGTGACCGTCTCCCGGCGGGAACCTATACGGTGAAACCGGTAGTATTCCGTACCGGAACTTCTATCAGAGACGAGGAAGCACCGGATAATCAGATGCTGAACAAGGTGCTGACAGAAGAAAATAAGATTCCGACAACAGTCGCTGTGCAAAAACTGGATCTTTCCAGTCTGACACCAGTTACACTGAATCAGGAAGTCAATGTAACTGGAAAGAACGGAAGATATTTCTATTCCTTTACTCCGGAGGAGACTGGCAGGTACCAGATTGTTCAGAAGGATGGACGAGCTGAATTTGTATCATATGAAGAAGATGATATGCTGGATTATTATGGAGACAGTATGTATCTGACTGCCGGCTCAACCTGTGGTATTGATGTGGAAAAGAGGGGAAATGTTTCCTTCCAGATTGTGAAGCAGACTGCAGAACCGGATCCGGAACCAGGCGAGGATACAAAAAAGGCAGTTCAGAGAATCGAAGTAAAGACGGATGCAGGATATCTCGTATATACGAAAAGAAATAGCAACTATGACGAGATGTATATGCAGGTTACATATAAAGATGGAACGACGAAAAACTACCACTTATGGAATCAGGATTTAGAAGATACTTACGACTATGAAGATGACTATGGAAACAGTTTCAGAATTCAAACGGAAGAGACGATAAGGGAAGACGGCATTTATCTGAAAATAGATGTAAGTTGCGGAGAAGAGACTGCTTCTACGGAGATAGAGGTAAAAACAGTAGAAGAAGTTGCAATAGAAGTATCCACAGAAAATCCGGTAAAAGCGGATGGAGTACAGTATTTCAGGTTCACAGCACCAGAAAGTGGGAAATACGCATTCCGTGTGCAGAGCAAAAACCGATATCTATCATTCAACAATGTCGATTATGAACTTGATTTCGATAGTGAATCCGGCAGATCTGAGGGAGAGGATCAGGCATATCAGGTCACAGCATCACTGAGAAAAGGAAAGACATATTACTTTGGAATAAGATTTGAATACTATGACGCAGTCATAGACAACGCAGATGAGAGCTATACCGTAGCTGTCCTGAAGCCTGGAAAGCAGATTTCAGATTTACGGATCACTAAGGTACCAGAGAATGTAACGGCATGGAAAGGAATCGGGGTAGAAGACTTTGGCGGAATAGAAGCAGAAGTGACCTATACAGATGATACGAAGGAAACGGTTACCTATGGTGCATGGACAGATTCCGGAAGAACACTGGAAATGGTGAATGCTTATTGGTTAAATACAGAAACCTACCGTATATTCATGCAATATGGTTCTTACCGTGCATACATTGATCTTCCGGCGGCAGAATGGAAATATGACGGGGAATTGAAAACGGCAGTAGCAACTAAGGTAAGCTCAGATTCCTATCTGAAAAAATACAGCTTCACACCGGCGAAGACAGAAAGCTACCGTTTCAATATCAGTGGCCTTCTGTATGGATATGCCATCGAAGTATATGATGCAGAAACTTCGATTATTGCAAGAGAAAATTATGGTGTCTATGCATTAGAGGCTGGCAAGACATATAATGTGGCAGTGTACTGCTATGATCTGTCAGGAAATACATTTACAATTGTTCCAAATGTGGACGGAGAAGAGATTGCAGAACATGATCACAATTATGTGGATGACGTCCAGCAGCCAACCTGTACGGAACCGGGCTATACACAGAAGGTGTGCAGCATTTGCGGAGAAGTACTGAAAGGAAGCTATGAAGAAATCCCAGCTACAGGTCATGGCCTGACAAAGACAGAAGCAAAAGAAGCAACCTGTACAGAGAATGGAAACAAAGCATACTGGACCTGCGAGATCTGCGGAAAAGTCTATGCAGATGAGAATGGCACGACAGAGACTACCGTAAAAGAGCAACAGATTATAGCTCTTGGACATCGCCTTGAAAAGACGGAAGCCAGAGAAGCAACCTGTACAGAAAATGGAAACAAAGCATACTGGACCTGCCAGATCTGTGAAAAGGTATTTGCAGATGACCAGGGAACAACAGAGACAACTGTGGAAGAACAGGTGATTGCAGCCACAGGTCATAAGCTGACTGAGACAGAAGAGAAGGCAGCCACCTGTGAAGAAGCCGGAAATCATGCATACTGGACCTGTGGAACCTGTAAGAAGATATTTGCTGATGCAGAAGGAACCATTGAGACAACAGCAGAAGAGCAGGTGATTGCAGCCACAGGCCATAAGCTGCTTAAGACAGAAGCAAAAGAAGCAACCTGTACAGAGAATGGAAACAAAGCATACTGGACCTGCAGAAGCTGCGAAAGAGTATTTGCGGACGACCAGGGAACAACAAAGACAACTGTGGAAGAACAGGTGATTGCAGCCACAGGTCACAAGCTGACTAAGACAGAATCGAAAGCAGCCACCTGTGAAGAAGCCGGAAACAATGAGTACTGGACCTGCGAAAACTGTGGAAAAGTCTTTGCTGACGAAGAGGGTAAAAAGGCAACTACAACAGCTGCAGAAACCATCAGTCCTCTGGGACATGCATGGGATGTCAGAATTACCAGGCCGGCAACAGACACAGAGGAAGGAATACAGGAAACATACTGTACAAGATGTAATACGGTACAGAAGACAGAGACAATTCCGATGCTGGGACACCGCATGGGAGACTGGATCATTACAAAAGAACCAACCTGTACCGAAGCAGGTTCACAGTACAGAGAGTGCGTTTATGACAAGTGTACGATTTGTACGGATGGCAGCCGTTACAGACAGGAAGAGGTAATTCCTGCCACAGGCCATGAACTGAAAATGGTGGATGAAAAAGCTGCTACCTGTACAAAAGCAGGTAATGAGGCATACTGGATCTGCCAGACATGTGGAAAGGTCTATGCAGATGCCGGTGCCCAGACAGAAACTACAATCAAGGATCAGGTAATCAATGCTGCCGGTCATAAGTATGGAGACTGGAAGACTACAAAAGATGCTGAGTGTGAACTGGATGGTGAAATGACCAGAACCTGTCAGGTATGCGGAAATACAGAAAAAACAGATATTCCTGCAACTGGACACCATTATGTGAGTGAAAGACTGGAGCCGACCTGTACAAGTGCCGGTTACGTAAGAGAAAAATGTACAGACTGTGAAAAAGTAAAAGATGGAAGTTATAAACGCCTCGCATCATTAGGTCATGATTATGATGACTGGGTGGTAGTGAAAAAGGTAACCTGTACGGATTCCGGAGAGATGACAAGGACCTGCCGCAGATGTGGATACGTGTTCCGGTCGATTGTGAACGTCACAGGACACTGGTATGATGATGAAGCGAAAGAAGCTACCTGTACGGAAGCTGGTTATACACAGGAAAAATGCCGTTTCTGTGGAGATATAAGGAATCCGAAAGAGATTCCTGCAACCGGACATCAGACTGTAAAGGAAAGACATCCTGCTACCTGTACGGTTGATGGATACAGCCGGACGGTCTGCACAGTTTGCGGAACCGTAACGGACTATCAGTTTCTTCCTGCCACAGGACATCAGTATGATGATGCATGGACGGTGGAAAAAGCAGCAACCTGTACAGAAGAGGGAGCAGAGTCCAGAACCTGTAAGAACTGTGATAATAAAGAGAGCAGAGTGATTCCGAAAACAGATCATACATGGGTAAAAGACATTGTAAAAGAAGCAACAGCAACGGAGGAAGGGCTGGAGAGAGAAATCTGCAGAGACTGTAAAGAAGAAAGACCGGGCAGCCGAATGGTGATTCCGAAGACCGGACATCAGATGGGTGACTGGACAGTAACCAAAGAAGCCACCTGTACAGAAGCCGGTATCAGAACCAGAAAATGTGAATACGATAAATGTACGCTGTGTAACGGAGTCCCATACGAGCAGACAGAAAGTATTCCGGCACTGGGACATGACTGGAATAACGTAGAAACAAAAGCCACCTGTATCAAAGCAGGATTTGTACAGCAGATCTGTAAGACATGCGGTGAGAAGGGAGAACGCATTGAGATCCCTGCAACCGGACATAGCTTCGGTGCGGGTGTCTATGTAACTGAGCCGACCTGTACCAGTCAGGGGCTGATTAAATTTACCTGCGAGAGCTGTGACGCAAAACGATTCGGTATTTTACCAAAGAGCAGACATATCTGGAATACAGAGCCAACAATAGAAAAAGCAGCTACCTGTACAGAAGAGGGATTGCAGGATATTCGCTGCAGTATCTGTAATGAAGTAAATGAGACTTCTGTTACAAAGATTCCTGCAGCCGGACATTCCTGGAATGAAAAAGCAACAATTGACAGACAGCCAACCTGTACAGAGGAAGGGCGCAAGAGTATTCACTGTGCAGATTGCGATGCGGTAAAACCGAATTCGGAAACTGTGATCCCTGCAACCGGACATGACTATGTGACATCAGAAACAGCAGCAACCTGTACGGTACCTGGAACCAGAACCAGCCAGTGTAAGGTGTGTGGAAAGACAGAAACAGTAACCATTCCGGTTACCGGACACAAGATGCAGTTAGATATGTCTTCATCTGTAATGCGTACCTGTACCAGTGACGGACTGTTGGTTTATGTATGCCAGAATGCAGGCTGTGGTCAGAGAAGCTATGTGGTAAATTCTGCTTACGAGGCTCATGACTGGGGAGAAGAAGAGAATAAACCTGCAACTGATACAGAAAATGGTAAGAGATACCAGATTTGTAAGAGATGTGGAGAAGAAAAGGTATTGGAGATTCTCTTAAGAGAGAGCCAGCAAGAACTGATTGAGATGGTTCAGAATGGTGATATTACAGCAATTCTGGATGTGGATAATGAAGTATTACTTTCGGATACGCATAAAGACCTCATTCAGGAAGTGGAAAACAAGATTATATCTAATGGTGTAAACGGAAAAACATATCAGCCGACAACCATCTCCGGAAACATGGCAGATAAGAATTCTTCTGTGACAGGTGCAGCAATTACTGCGGCAGCAGAAGAAATGAAAAAAGAGCCTGAGGTGTCAACACTGGCTCTGGATGATACTGCTTCACAGGAAGAAAACAGTAATAATGTCACAAGTAATGTGGAGGTAAATCAGACCTCTAAGGAAACACTGGATACAAAGACCGGAAAATATTATTTTGACATGTCATTATCTATGACAGTAAACGGCAAAAAGGTCGTAAGCCTTGAAAAACCAGTGACAGTAAAAGTAACCGTTCCGGAGAACTTTGAAGGCACAGACTGCATTCTGAGATCCGATAATGGTACAGAGCAGAATGTGACTGTTCAGGCAGATGGTACCCTGATCTTTACCACAGAGACACTTGGAAGCAAACAACTGATAAAAGTATCCTGCACAGGTGAACATGAATTCAAAGAGTCATCAGAGACACCAGCGACCTGTACGGAACCGAAGAAGATTTCCAGAACATGTACGAAATGCAATTATGTGAAGGAAGAAAGAAAAGGTAAACCAGCCGATCACAACTATGTGGTGGATGAAGGAAAAGTCAAAGAGGCAACCTGTATAGAAGAAGGTTCCCGGACATTAAAGTGTCAGAATTGTGACAGTGAGATTACACAGACGATTCCTGTAACAGGACATTCTTATACAGAATGGACGGTAGAGAAAGACGCAACCTGTACAGCAGAGGGAAGAAAGACAAGAAGCTGTACAACAGAAGGCTGCAAGGTGAAAGAGAATCAGACGATTCCGGCAACCGGCCATACATTTGCAGAGACCTATACAGAGGATAAGAAAGCTACCTGTACGGAAGCGGGAACAGAAAGCCGTCATTGTGTAAACTGCGATGCGTCAACAGACACCCGTACGATAAAAGCAACAGGGCACAGATTTGATGAATCAAAGGCACAATGGAACGTAGACAATAGTAATTGCCTGCAGACCGGAACAGTGCAATGCGATAATTGTAACGCTGTTAAGCAAATCAGCCGTAGCGTAAACCATACGCTGCAGAAGACGGAAGCAAAGGAGGCTACCTGCACGGAAGCAGGAAGCAAAGAGTATTGGATCTGTGAGAACTGTAAGACGGTATTTGAAGATGCTGCCGGAACAAAAGAAACGACAGTGGAAGCACAGATAACACCTGCAGCCGGTCATAACCTGAAGAAGACAGAGGCAAAGGAAGCCACCTGCACCGAAACAGGAAATGATGCATACTGGACATGTGGCACATGTGGTAAAGTTTATGCAGATGAAGCAGCGACAACAGAAACGACTGTGGAAAAACAGATCATTCCTGTAAAAGCACATAACCTGAAGAAGACAGAGGCAAAGGAAGCTACCTGCACCGGAACAGGAAATCGTGCATACTGGACATGCGGTACATGTGGTAAAGTTTATGCAGATGAAGCAGCGACAACAGAAACGACTGTGGAAAAACAGATCATTCCTGTAAAAGCACATAACCTGAAGAAGACAGAGGCAAAGGAAGCTACCTGCACCGGAACAGGAAATCGTGCATACTGGACA
This sequence comes from uncultured Lachnospiraceae bacterium, assembly GCA_900544685.1. Lineage (GTDB taxonomy): Bacteria > Bacillota > Clostridia > Lachnospirales > Lachnospiraceae > Marvinbryantia. The sequence continues at coordinate 44,605 of UQWA01000025.1, forward strand.
TG
>UQWA01000026.1 GCA_900544685.1 uncultured Lachnospiraceae bacterium
CCTGATCGTCATCTGCTGCTTCACTGGCTGCTTCTGTGGTTTCTTCTTCGGATGCAGTACTTGCAGCCACTGCAACTGCTTTTTCTGTTGCCTCTTCACTGGTTGCCTCTGTTGTCTCTGCTTCGGATGCTGCTTCTGTGGTTGCTTCCTCGCTGGCTGCCTCTGTCGTTTCAGCCTCAGACGCAGCTTCTGTAGTCTCTTCTTCCGTCTTCGCCTCTGTGGTTGCTTCCGTTGCAGCCTTTGTCTCAGCCTCTGTTGTCTTTGTTGTGCTGCCGCCGCATCCAGTCAGTAATGACGCTACCATTGCTGCAGAAAGTACCACTGCCATTTTTCTCTTCATAAAAATCTTCCTCCTTGCGTATATAACGCATAAAATTAAAACAGAGAGTATCCACCACGAGGTGAACACTCTCTGAAAATACAACTTCTCTGTTTCTCATCCTGTTCATATGTACTGCCAATTCCTCGTGACATGGAACATATTGTTCCCGTACAACAAAAGGCAGTTCTCCCGACTTATTGATCCGACGCTCCGGCCCCTTCCCAGTTTCCCAGTGGTTATCAGCTTTTGCTCTCAAAATACGGTGACGAGTTCGCACAGGATTCACACCTGTTTCTCTTTTCAGCAGACTGATTTGTCTGACACCTTTTGTTTTACTTATGTAATTGTATTGCTCTCTTGCATCTATGGTTGAGTATAGCACACTCATTTTTGCTATTCAAGAGCTATTGACTAAGAAATAACGTATCTGTTCAGTCCCTTCACAGATACGAAGCCAAAATTCAATTAAATCGCCTTGGGCGATGGAATTTTGGCGTGCATGTCTCGGTATTTTGGCATATACATGCCAAAATACCTCGCGGAACAGTGGATTCTGAATAGTTACGAAATAACAATCCTATTTCTTTTTACCAATCTTTTCAACAATTACACATATTGCTGAGGTAATCACCATATCTGGCAGGGTATTTCCCACCGGAAGGTCGATGTGCATTAATGCACGATACAGAATAAATCCTGCTGCCCAGATAATCAGATTTCTCCAGTCAAAGCTGTCTTCTCTTTTATCTCTGTGAAGAATGAAAAAGTCTGCAATCTGTATCGCAATCATCGGTGCAAATACAGAACCGATCAGATACAGAAAGTCTGTAATGTCATCCATCGGAAACAAAATTGCTCCCAGTGTTCCGATTACCGTTACTGCAATGGCTGCATATTTTCCTTTTATGGTAGATACAATGGATTCACTGGAAATTCCTGCAGAATATGCATCCAGGAATGTGGTAGTTACTGTAGAAAATACAATAATCAACAGGCCCACAATGCTTAAGCCTGCCTTCAGCAGAATCTGTGCAATATCCGATTCTCCTGTAAAGATTGCTGCACCCATTCCGATTACATACATCCAACAGCTTACCAGTCCATATACAATGGCACTGACTGCCGTCGCTTTTACCGGTTCTTTTGCCTCTCTGGTATAATCACTGATCAGTGGAAGCCAGGAAAGAGGCATTGCCACAGCCAGCTCTACTGCTGCACCAAAAGACATACTGTCATCCGCTGCGGCTGTCATCACATTTCCGTCAAAAAAGATTACTTTACAAAGAACCAGAGTCAGCAGGAAGAGAAGTCCCATGGCAATGGTATTGATCTTACCAAGGTTGGTAATTCCGATCACAATCCACAGGATAATCAGTGCGCCAATTACCAGGCACCAGATCCATCTGCCTGCGGAAAAGATGCCGTCTGCCGCCAGTGCTCCATCATAGATCATAATGGCAGTCCAGCCTACCAGCTGCAACACATTTAAAAAAGCAAATACCAGACCACCCAGATTTCCAAAACTACTTTTAACTGTCTCCATGGCACTTAATCGGCTCTTTCCACCGATCACACCTGCCAGAAACAGCATCAGGCATCCGATCACATGACCGATCAGAATGGCCGCAAGTCCCCTTCCAAATCCAAGAGAAGAAAAATAAGTTCCGGTTAAGATTTCTGCTATAGACACTCCGGCCCCAAACCAGATCAGTCCGTTTTCCACTAAAGAAGTACGCCGTTCCATCTGCTAGTCCTCCTCTTCCTGTGTATACTTATTTACAATGGCAAATCCATGATCCATCGGACCGCTTCCGGCTCCCAGATCCAACATGGCTGCCAGTGCGCCGGAAATATAATCTTTGGCACGTTCTACCGATGTCTCCAGATTATACCCTTTTGCCAGATTGGAAGCAATGGCAGAAGACAGGGTACATCCTGTTCCGTGCGTATTCGGATTATTAATGCGTTTTCCACAGAACCACTGGTAGTGGTCATCAAAGTACAACAGATCATTGGCATCATTTAACTGATGTCCGCCTTTACAAAGTACGGCGCAGTGATACTGTTCTGCGATCTTTTTTGCCGCAGCAATCATATCATCTGCATGTTCAATGTGCATACCGGTCAGTTCTTCTGCCTCCGGAATATTTGGTGTCAGTACGGCTGCCAGCGGAAAAAGTTCCTGTTTCAGTGTGTCAATTGCATCTTCGCTGATCAGTCTGGCACCACTGGTGGCTACCATTACCGGATCCACAACGATATTTTTCGCCTGATATTGTTTTAATTTTTCTGCAATTACACAAATCAGTTCACGTTCTGATACCATACCGATTTTTACTGCATCCGGGAAGATGTCTGTAAAGACACTGTCCAGCTCCTGTCCTAAAAATTCTGGTGTTGCATTCAAAATTGCTGTCACGCCGGTCGTATTCTGAGCAGTCAGAGCCGTGATTGCACTCATGGCATATACGCCATTTGCCATCATTGTCTTGATATCTGCCTGGATACCGGCGCCTCCGCTGGAATCACTTCCGGCGATCGTTAATGCGGTTCTTCTCATAATTCTTCTCCTTTTCGCATACGTTTTCTATTGCGACAGAAGGTGGTGCCCCCAATCTGCCGCTAATTTCCACGTGTTTTGTTATGAATTCAATTTCTCAAAATACGCAGGAAATTCCATTAAGTTTTTCAGATACACTTCTCCGGTCTCCTTTACGCCTGCCTGGTTGGTTTCTCCTTCACTGTCGTATACTCCTACAGCCCGGAAACCAGCCTGCCTGGCAGTCCGAAGTGCATACAGGGAATCTTCAAAAACCAGAGTTTCTTCCGGTTTGGTTCCCATAGATTCTGCCGCCAGTCTGTAGATCAGCGGTGAATGCTTACTTTCTCCCACTTCGCTTGTGGTATCAACCTTTTTCAGGAAATCATAAAGCCCGTTTCTCTTCAAGGCACGTGTTACATGTTCCCTTGGGCTGGAGGTTGCTGCCGTCATGGGAATTCCCTTTTCATGTAAAAAATTCAGTAACTCTTTTGCTCCCTCTTTTGCCCGGACCTCATAAAAATAAAAGTCCTGCAGCATCTCCTGAATACCATCCAGTATCTCTTTTGACGTTTTGTTCAGAAGGTACTGTTCTTTCATGTATTCTGCCCCCTGTTCCATACTCATGGAAAACAGAATGTCACGCAGCCCTGACTGTGGCTGTATGCCTTGTTTTAACAGATACCTTGCTCCCAGGTCATTCCAGACAGCCATGGAGTCCAGCAAAACACCATCCAGATCAAAGACAGCCCCCCGGATCATGCTTCCACCATCCTCTTTGTTGCTTCCTTCAAATCTTCCGCAGCCTTTTTGATATTTTTCTGTGCATAGACAGCACTGATCACTGCAATGCCACAGATACCGCTTCCGGCAAGCTCTTTTACATTTTCCTGCGTAATCCCTCCAATTGCAATGACCGGAATTGATACTGCTTCACAGATGGCTTTCACCGTCTCATGTGGTACTTCTACTGCATCTGCTTTTGATCCGGTTGGAAATACTGCGCCGACCCCAAGATAATCTGCCCCATGTTTTTCTGCCAGAAGTGCCTGTTCCACGGTCTGCGCAGATACGCCGATGATCTTATCCGGTCCCAGTTTTTCCCGGACATCTCCGGCCTCCATATCACTCTGGCCTACATGGACCCCATCTGCATTCATAGCAAGTGCAATATCCACATTATCATTAATAATAAAAGGAACCTTGTATTCCTTACATAGCTTCTGCAATTCCTTTGCCTCTTCCAGGAAATGTGCCTCATCCAGTTCTTTTTCCCTGAGCTGTAAAAATGTCACTCCACCGTCCAGACTTTCTTTTACTACAGAATACAGTGTACGTCCATTTAACCAGTGGCGGTCTGTGACTGCATATAATAACAGATCTTTTTTATCGACGTTCATATTTTGCCCCCTCATCCAGAATTGCTTCATCCATCTGATAAATAGCATCAATAATACGATTACGATAGGTAGAATTGCCTTCCCATTCCTGCATATGACTCCATCCAATCTCTCCGGCAACCCCCATCACACAGACTGCTGCGGCGGCGGCTTCCAGACGCTTACCCGGATTGGCTGTAATATATGCCGTCATCATGCCAGACAACTGACATCCGGTTCCTGTGATTTTCCCCATCTCCGCTCTTCCATTGCGGATAACAAAGCATGTTTCTCCATCGCTGACCAGGTCGATTGCCCCGGTAATAGCAACAATAGAGCCGCTTTTTTTAGCAAACGTTTTCACAAAATCCACCGCGGATTCCAGATTCTCCTCGGTTACTGCATCTGCCACATCTGCATCTACCCCTTTTGTGGTGCCACTTCCAGATGCCAGTGTCTTGATCTCAGAAATATTGCCACGGATTACCGTCGGATGCAGTTCTTTCATCAGTTTCAGTGCTGTTTCTGTACGAAGCTTTGATGCACCGGCTCCTACAGGATCCAGAAGGATCGGATGTCCCAGCTCTTTTGCACGCCTTCCTGCAAGAAACATTCCTTCTATGCTACGTTCATTTAAGGTACCAATATTAATATTCAATCCCCCGCAGATGGTAGTAATATCTTCCACATCCTTCGGTTCATCTGACATAATCGGACTTCCTCCACATGCCAGAAGCACATTGGCCACATCATTGACGGTTACATAATTTGTGATATTATGCACCAGCGGCACCTGTTTTCTGACGTTTTTTAAACATTCTCCTAACATTGTATTCCTCCTTTTTGATTCCTGCATCATAAAAAACGGATACGCCCGAAGACATATCCGCTGTAATTACACATAAATACATGTATCCGATATATTCCTACGTTGGCATTATCCAAATCAGGTTCTGGGTCCAGACCAAATATTCTGTTCTCAGCCTGCTTCCGGCAGGCTCCCCTTTTGTCTCATATATTATAGCTCTGATACCTGTGAAATGCAATTCCATCTGGACATTTTTTTCGGATATTTTTATAATAATATGTAACTGTTCAGCATTTTGGAGGTTGGCTCTGAACAGTTACAATAATATTTAAGTTGATTACTTCATGGGGGGAGTTTCTATGAGTTTACTAAATCCGACCGAGGTCCGGGACATTCTTCGTTCTTCCAGAATAGGAACGTGGCGCGTAGAATTTGGCGCACATATACAGCCACGTTTCTACGCTGATGCCGTTATGGATGAATTGCTTGGTATTTCCGGAGACATCAGTCCGCAGGAACGATTTATTTTTCACCGCACACGTATTCATCCTGATGATATGGAACTGTTTGAAGAATATTCTGACAAATTATCAGAAATACGCTCTGAAATTGTTTATTGTTATATTCACCCTGTCCTGGGAGAAATGATGGTACGCTGTGGCGGTGTCTGTATCTCGTCTGATACAGATATTGTCATTATTACCGGTACGCATCAGGATATCTCAGATACCATCCGATTGGAAAAAACTAAATTTGCAGAACGGCGGCTGGCAGAGATGAACCAGACGCTCCGCAGGGAACAGCTTATACAGGAAAATTATTATCAGGAACTACTGGATATCCAGAGCTGTGGTGTCATGGCCTATACACTTCCAGATCATAAGATGATTCATATGAATGCAGAAGCCCTTCGTATGTATGGTCTTAAAAATATAGATGATGCACAGCATCATCTGGGCAGCGTCCTGGCCCAAGTCTATTATCCTGACGCCCGAACTGTTGACCGGCTGAAAAATCTGCGTAATAATGACGATTTTGTAGATTATGAATGTATCTTATACAAAGATTCTCCTGAAGAATGCCACATTATGGCCAAAACGAAGACCTTTTGGATTCCAAGTGGTGAACGCGCTGTTGTGACCACGTTTTTGGATGTTTCTGACATGATTGTACTGCGCAATGCATTGAAAAAAGCAGAAGAAGGTAGCCGTGCCAAGTCTTCTTTTCTATTCGCCATGTCCCATGACCTGCGCACACCAATGAATGCCATTATTGGTTATGCACAGTTAATGGAGGCTCACTGGGGTGAAAAGGAACCCACCACTGGTTATCTCCGGAAATTAAAAGACGCCAGTCAGTTTCTTCTGTCATTGATTGGAAATATTCTGGAAATGGCACGTATTGAAAATGGGAAGGAGACTCTGCATGAAGAGCCATGGGATCTTTCCCAGCTTCAAAACACACTGGATATTCTTCTGGATAACGAGATTTCCAAGAAACATCTTACTATACAGAAAGACCTCCATCTGCCGCATCCTGACGTGATCTGCGATGCCATGAAGGTACGGGAAATCATTATGAATCTGCTCAGTAACGCAGTGAAATACACCCCGGATAATGGAACGATTGCTTTGTCTGTTGATGAACTTCCTTCTGATCAGGATGAATTTACGACGCTGCGTATTATCGTAGCAGACAGCGGCATTGGTATCAGTAAAGAATACCAGCCACATCTGTTTGAAGCTTTTTCCAGAGAACATGATTCTTCTGAAAGCGGTATTATTGGCAGTGGGCTGGGTCTTAAGATCGTAAAGTCTTTTGTTGATCTTATGAACGGCCAGATCCAGGTAGACAGTGAGCCTGGAAAAGGTACACAGTTCACTGTTACGATTCCTCTTCGTATTGCACCGATGGAAGACCGACAGACTTTGCAAAAACAGGCTCCTTCTGATCTGCATATTCTGAAAGATATCCGTGTTCTTCTGGCAGAAGATAATCCGCTAAATGCCGAGATCGCACAGACTGTTCTGGAAGATGCACAGATGCAGACAGAACTGGCCATTGATGGTGCATCTGCCCTGTCTATGTTGAAAAACGCCCCTGCCGGATATTATGATCTGGTTCTCATGGATATCCAGATGCCACACATGAACGGTTATCAGGCAGCCAGAGCCATACGCGCACTCCCGGATGAACGCAGCAGCATTCCAATTATTGCCATGACCGCCAATGCTTTTAAAGAAGGCAAAGAAGCTGCTTTTGCTGCCGGCATGAATGATTATATTATCAAACCGGTGGACATCACCAGCCTGCTGCAGAAGCTTGCAAAGGTTCTTTCTTCTGGTATATAAATGGAAGAAAAAAGCCGGATGGAACTTTTATTCCACCCGGCTTTCTTATCCTTTTTCAGAAATACTTTTTCTGTATCTTATTTGATGTTTCCAAGGTCGTTTACGGTAACAGCAACTTCCGGCATAGCTTCGATATTGTTATCAACTGTAATCTTTCCTGCTAACATATCCGCTACCAGAGTTTTGTAATCATCTTCTGTGAATCCATCATTCCACTGTGTGCTTTCAAGCGGAAGCTGTACGTAGTTTTCTTCTACATTGTCAGATACCAGACCAAGATTATCAATCTTTCCAACATAATCTGACCATGTGTCATCCAGAACAATTGCGGAAAGCAGAGTGTTTACAGTAGGAGCAAGACCCTTCATTGCGGAAGTAACAGTCATTCCTTCTCCATATGCATCAATAATAGGAGCCTGGTCAGAGTCAACACCGATGACTTTTCCGTCTACCTTAGCTGCTGCTTCTGCTGCAGATGTGTAGATACCGCCGCCACATGCGAAGACAACTTCTACACCGTTGGTAGAATACCATGTATCCATAGCTGCTGTGATATCTGCATCACCGTAGAACTGTCCGCCGTAAGCATATTCTACTGTTACATCATCTGTCACACCCAGTTCTTCTGCTGCTGCATTAATTCCCTGTACATAACCAAAACCATAACGGATAACTGCAGGTACGGACATTCCACCCAGGAATCCAAGGTGTCTGTAGCCCATCTTTACTGCTGCATATCCTGCCATGTATCCAGGGATCTCTTCCTGATAGATTGCACAGTAGGTATTCTCTGTGTTATATGCCTGTGTGACATCATCTACACCGGCCGCACCTGTCAGATCACCTTCAGACATATCCAGTGCTATGAATTTCACATCCGGATATACCGGAGATTCTTCTACAACAGATGCTGCAAACAGATATCCCGGAAGTACCAGAATGTTGTATCCGTCTGCGATCGCCTGGTCACAGCTTGCGATACGTGCTTCGTCAGAGTCTCCGTCTGGTTTGTAGTAGTTGAAGTCAAGACCATTCTCTTCACAGAATGCCTTGCACGCTTCATAAGTAGTCTGGTTAAAAGACTGGTCTGTGATATCACCTGAGTCTGTAACCATTGCTACTTTGTAGTCTCCCTCTGCCATTGCAGGTGCTGCCATGGAAAGTGTAGCTGCACCTAACACTGCTGCTGCAAGAATTGTTTTCTTCATGAAAATATCCTCCTTTTTCTTCTTTTTACGTTTCTTTTAAAGCTACTTGTATCTTAACATTTTTTCCTGCGTCAGGCAAGGAAAAGAACTGGAAAAAGCTCCGTATCTTTCCTTATTCTTCTTTCAGCAACTGGTCAATTTTGGTTTTTACCAGGTCGAACGCCACTTCATTCTGTCCGCTGTTGATCACAATATCAGCCAGCGCTTTGGTTGGCTCTACATAAATATAATGCATCGGTTTTACTGTTGTCAGATACTGTTCAATGATACCTTCCAGATCACGTCCACGCTCTTTTACATCACGCACCACTCTTCGCAAAATACGCTCGTCTGCATCTGCTTCCACAAAAATCTTGATATCAAACATATTGCGCAGTTCTTCGTTCTGAAGTGCCAGAATGCCTTCCAGAAGAATGATTCTGTTTGGATGAATCTCCACAGTCTCTTCCTTCCGGTTATGCAGTGAATAGTCATAGGTCGGACACTGAATCGTTTTTCCTTCTTTTAACTGCTTCAGGTGTTCTACCAGAAGATCTGTCTCCAGTGCTGCCGGATCATCATAGTTAATATGCTTCCGTTCCTCCAGTGACAGTTCATCATGTCTGCGATAATAGTTATCATGATAAAGAACTGTAATCTTATCTCCGTACAGTGCTTTTAACTTGTTGGTAAATGTAGACTTACCAGAACCGGATCCCCCGGCAATTCCGATGATTACACATCCCATGTTATTTTCCCCTCTGTCCTTTATTTCATAGTCCTCAGACCGATACTCAGAATATTTTTCACACAATGCTGCAGATCTGCCAGTGTCATTTCTGTTCCTTCTTCTGCACCCTGAATCAGATCTTCCACATTTAATGCACATCCCGGCATCAGCATATCATTGCCTGCATGGATTGCCTGCTTTGCACTGGCCCAGGTATATTTATCCGGTGCCTGTCCCATAATGGAGGTATCCTGGGTGGCATACCAGTCTGTCATGACAAATCCGTCAAATCCCCATTCTTCTCTCGCTGCCATCTGAAGCATATCATGGCGGTTAGCTGAATGAATGCCATTGATCAGATTGTAAGATGTCATGATGGAATATGGATGTGCCTCTTTTACGGCAATCTCAAATCCTCTTAAGTAGATCTCCCTCAGTGCTCGTTCACTGATATGGGCATTGGTATAATTACGGTTGTCTTCCTGATTGTTGGCTGCAAAATGCTTAATAGTGGTGCCCTGTCCGTCTATGGACTGTACTCCCAGTGTGTCTGCGGCTGCGCAGCGTCCGGTCAGATATGGATCCTCAGAATAATATTCAAAGTTTCTTCCACAAAGTGGATTACGGTGAATGTTCATACCAGGAGCCAGCCAGAGGTGCACACCAAACTGCTGCACCTCTTCACCTACGATCTCTCCCATCTGTCTGACCAGATCCATATCCCAGGACTGTGCCAGTGTGCTCGCAATCGGAATCGCGGTACAATACTGATAATAGTCTAATGTCCCTTCCGGAAGATTTTCCGGGAACGGACGGAATGACATTCCGAATATTTCTCCACCTGAGATCTTCTCTCCTTCTGCCGTGGTCTTAAAATGTGGCTGAAGACGTAAGCCTGCAGGTCCGTCTGCCAGAATCAGTACCGGGATCTTTCGGCTCTCTTCCAGCCCGGACCAGGTCTCTCCTGCTGCACCGATGACTCTGTCTGATGCACAGCCAACCACATTGGCATCATCATCCAGACGCTCCGTTCCGACACATAAGTTTGCCAGTTCTTCCACACTGAGCTGTGCTACCAGATCCTCCAGATACACATCTCCGTTTTTTACATCTGTCATCGTCAGTCTTCTTCCGGCAAAATGATCTTCAAAAGTTTTTCTTTCCCCTGTATGATATTCCGGTTCCTCACAGTCAATTTTCTGTGAATCCACAGTTATTACCGGCACAGTTTCCAGTGCTTCTTCTGTCTCACTCTTAACTCTGGCATTTCTCTGTTCCAGTGCTGCTCTTCCTGCTTCTGTATCAGACAGCTTTGGAAAATCGCTTTCCTCGTCAAACAGATTCTTTAACTGTGCGGTCTTTTTCATCTGTTCCATACGGACAACTGCCACAGGAATCGTATTGGCGCAGCTGTTACCTACACGAATCAGATAATCTCCGGTTTCCAGCTTCCATGCGGCTTCTTCGCTGCTGTAAGAAGCAAGGGCTGCCAGTGGGAAACGAATCATCAGAAGTTCATTTTCACCTGGCTGAAGCAGACCTGTTTTCTGAAATGCTGTCAGTTCCTGATATGGTTTTTCCAGTTGTCCTTCCGGTGCGGACGCATAGACCTGTACTACTTCTTTTCCCGCATATTCAGATCCGGTATTTTTCACATCCACCCAGAATCTTAAGTAAGCTCCGTCCTGTTCCACACTGTCTGCCTTCATCTCAAATGTTGTGTAGGATCTGCCATAACCGAAACAGTAAGCAGGTTCCACACCAAAGGTATCAAAATAGCGATAGCCCACAAAAATATCTTCTTTGTAATATTCATCATTTACATTACCATTATTGTGGCTGTACTCTGCAGAAGACGGATAATCTGCATAACTTTTTGCCCAGGTATCTGTCAGTTTTCCGGAAGGAATGATCTTTCCGGTCAGTACATCCGCCACAATGTGACCGCCTTCACTTCCGGTCTGTCCGACAATCACCAGCGCATTTAAGTTATCCAGACCACGTAAGAACGCAGTATCAATGATCCCACCTGTATTGAGCAACACCATGCTCTTCTCATAATGCTCTGTTACAAAACGAATATTTGCTTCTTCCCTGTCAGTCAGCAGATAATCTCCCTTACGGCAGTAACGGTCTTTTCCTTCTCCGGAATTTCTGGAAAGTACATAGATGGCAAGCTCTGCATCTTCTTTTTCTGTAATCTCCGGAGCATCCGGATCTTCATAAGGATAATCAAATGCTACATTGATCTCCGGCTTATGCAGTTCGGCAGCAATCTTTTTGATCTTTTTCTGGTGTGCTGCTTTTTCTTCTCTGATCTGTTCATCGTATGCATTCAGCCAGTTTTCTGTCATAACCGTAAATCCGGCATCTTTTAATCCCTGTTCGATCGTAACCACATTTCTGGCATTCACATCTCCTGATCCGGTACCGCCTTTGATGGTATGTCTGGCACCATTTCCGTACAATGCTACTTTTCCGGTTTCTTTTAACGGCAGTACTCCGTCATTTTCCAGAATGACCATACACTCACCGGCAAGTTCGCGTACTCTTTTCTGATGGTCCAATTCGGACTGTGTCATTTCTGAGGTTCTGTTCGCTCTGTACTCTTTCATAGTTCTTTTCCCCCGCTTTTTATAAAATGTCTAGCTTCAACAGATATGAGCATCTGTCTGTTATCATCCTGCGAACTGGCTCTCATACAGGTTCTTATAGAATCCACCCTGATCCAGCAGTTCCTGATGAGTTCCCTGTTCAATAATATTGCCATCTTTCATAACCAGAATCACATCTGCCTCACGAATCGTAGAAAGTCTGTGTGCTACAATGAAACTGGTTCTTCCTTCCATCAGGGAAGCAAATGCTTTCTGAATTTTAATCTCGGTTCTCGTATCAATGGATGAGGTTGCTTCATCCAGAATCAGCATTGGCGGACGACACAGCATGACTCTGGTAATACACAGCAGCTGCTTCTGTCCCTGGGATAAGTTGCCGCCATCCTCTGTAATCCAGGTATCATAGCCTTTCGGCAGACGACGGATAAAACTGTGTGCATGAGAAGCCTTTGCCGCTGCAATAATCTCTTCCTCTGTTGCATCCGGTTTCCCCATAATGATATTGTCACGGATCGTGCCGGTTCTCAGCCAGGTCTCCTGAAGTACCATGCCAAATCCTGCACGCAGACTGCTTCTGGTCAGATCACGGACATCCGTTCCCTCTACTGCTATAGATCCTCCGGTCACATCATAAAAACGCATGAGCAGGTTGATCAGCGTGGTCTTTCCACATCCGGTCGGACCTACAATTGCCACTCTCTGTCCCGGTTTTACTTTCAGGTTCAGATCCCGGATCAGTTTCTGTTCCGGTACATAGGAGAACTTCACGTCTTTTAATTCGATATTTCCTTTTACATCTGTCAACGTTACTGCATGTTCCGCTTCCGGAATCTGCGGTTCCTCTTCAATCAGATCAAAAATTCTTCCCGCACAGGCAATGGCATTCTGCAGTTCTGTTACCACGCCGGAGATCTCGTTAAATGGCTTGGTATACTGGTTCGCATAACTCAGGAAACAGGTAAGCTGTCCAACTGACAGTCTGCCCTGGATAGCGGAAAATGCGCCGGTAATTCCCACACCTGCATATACCAGACTGTTGACAAAACGAGTAGATGGATTCGTAATAGACGAGAAGAAAATGGCTCTTAAGGAACATTTCTGCAATCGGTCATTGATTTCATCAAAACGTTCCAGAACGTGTCTGCCCTGCCCGAACGCCTGTACCACCTTCTGATTACCGATCATTTCATCAATCAGTCCTGTCTGTTCTGCTCTTGTCTCGGACTGAAGCTTAAACATGGTATAGGTTCTCTTTGCGATAAATCCAGCCACAAAGAAGGATACCGGAGTGATGATTACTACTACCAGTGTAATTTTTACGTTTACAGAAAGCATGAATCCCAGTGTTCCAATGATGGTTGCCACACCGGTAAATAACTGGGTAAATCCCATGAGAAGTCCGTCGGCAAACTGGTCTACATCTGCGATGACACGGCTGACGATCTCCCCGTAAGGATGTCCGTCAATGTATTTCAACGGCAGAATCTCGATCTTTTTGAACGCTTCATTTCGCACATCCTGCACGATCTGGTAAGTCATCTTATTATTGCAGATATTCATCAGCCACTGGGCAAATGCAGTGATCGCAATACTGACACCGATTTTCACAAGGATCTGTATCACACCACTAAAATTCACCTGTCCCGGTCCTACAATATCATCCACTGCTGCTCCTGTCAGCTTCGGTACATATAAAGTCAAAGCCACGGTCAGAGCTGCCAGTAAAATTGTGAATACCAGATAAATCCGGTACTTTCCAAGGTAACGGAGCACTTTTTTTAATGTCTCACTCTGTTTTTCATTTTTCTTATTTGTCTGTGCCATGATCCATCACCCCTTTCTCAGTCTCTGCACCAGCTACATTCTGATTCTTTTTTGTCTCGAACTGTGATTCATAGATCTCACGATAGATCTCACAGCTTTCCATCAATTCGGCATGAGTTCCGAGACCTGCCATTTCACCGTCTTCCAGTACCAGAATCTGGTCTGCATACTGAATGGAAGAGGCACGCTGTGACACGATAAATACTACCGGGTGGCTTTCCATCTGACGGATTGCCTTACGAAGCTTCGCATCTGTGGCAAAATCCAGTGCAGATGCACTGTCATCCAGGATCAGAATCTCAGGATTTCTCACCAGTGCTCTGGCGATGGTCAGACGCTGACGCTGACCGCCGGACAAGTTCTTTCCGTTCTGCTCAATCTGGTAATTCAGACGATCCTCTTTTCCATCTACGAATTCCTTCGCCTGAGAGATCTCAATGGCTTTTTCCAGTTCTGCATCTGTAGCCGTTTCTTTTCCCCAGCGCAGGTTCTGCGCAATGGTTCCCTTAAACAGCACGGCCTTCTGCGGTACTACACCGATATGGGTACGCAGTTCTTCTACTTTATAGTCCTTTACATCCTTTCCATTGATACGTACCGCACCTGCTGCCGCATCATAGAATCTCGGAATCAGGTTCACCACAGAAGATTTTCCGGATCCGGTACCGCCGATGATACCAATGGTCTGTCCTGCCATGGCACAAAAACTGATGTCAGTCAGAGAATCCTCTCCGGCACCTTCATAACGTAAATTCACATGGTCGAATTCTACCACCGGAGTCTCTGATTTTTCTACGTCTGTCCACAGCAGATCTCCTTCCGGCATACCGCTTTCTTCTTCAAATATACTCTGAATACGGTTACCACAGGCAAATGCCTTCGTTACGGTAATGATCAGGTTTGCCAGCTTCACCAGCTCTACCAGAATCTGTGACATATAGTTTACCAGTGCCACAACCTGTCCCTGGGTAATAATACCCGCATCCACCCGGAGTGCTCCGGTATAGATCAACACAATCAGTGCCCCGTTTACAATAATGTAGGTGACCGGATTCATCAGTCCGGAGATCTTTCCTACAAACTTCTGTGCATCTGTCAGCATCTGGTTCTGCTGTTCAAAACGTTTTTTCTCATCTGCCTCTTTATTAAATGCACGAATGACACGCACACCGGTCAGGTTCTCTCTGGTTACACCAAGTACCGCATCCAGATTGGCCTGTACCTTACGGTATAATGGCATGGTAATCAGCATGATACCAAATACCACCAGAGATAACAGCGGAATGGCTACCACGAAAACCAATGCTGCCTTCACATCTACCGTAAATGCCATAATCATGGCACCGAATACGATAAAAGGGGAACGAAGGAACAGTCTCAGCACCAGATTGACTCCTGACTGTACCTGATTGATATCACTGGTCATACGGGTAATCAGTGTAGAAGTTCCTATCGTATCCATCCTGGTATAAGACAGATTCTGAATATGTTCAAATAATTCATACCGCAGTTCTGTGGAAAATCCCGTTGCTGCCTTTGCTGCAAAATACTGGGCGGTAATGGAACATACCAGGCCGATAATGCCCAGGGCAATCAGGACTCCGCCCATCTTCAGGACATATGCCCCGTCTGATTTGCCGATACCATGGTCTATGATTGCCGCCATGACAAGCGGTACAAACAGTTCAAAAGACGCTTCCAGCAGTTTGAACAGCGGTGCCAGAACCGTCTCTTTTTTGTAATTCCTTAAGTACTTCAAAAGTGATCTCAAAATCATTTCCCCTTTAAGTTTTTCTTTTTATTATACTCGGTCATGGGGGTTTTTACAAACCCGAAAATCTACATTGCATTTTCCTCATGTTCTCTTTATACTGGTTGTATGAAAATGACGAGATTATTTTATACGAAAAAATTATTTTTTATATTAAGTATTGTTCTGTCTGTATTCTGGTTTTTTGCCGGCTTAACAGTGCATGCAGAGGAAGAAGCAGCTGTATCTTTTGATCCGCAGCTTTACATTTATTTTGCCCAGTTATCTGAAGACGAACAGGCTGTCTATGCTCAGGCTGTGGAGGAATTTTCTGCAGGGAATGCTTCTTTTTCGCCGAATCGTGCAATTTCTCTTGACTCTGCCAATCGCATTATGCGGGCAGTATGTAAGGATCTGCCTCAGTTGTTCTGGCTGAATGAGAGTTTTCAATATGAGTACCGACAACATCTGACCGGCACGGAAGAAGTAACCAGCATTACCGCCGGTTTCTATGATCTTGCTGACAATCTGGACGAGAACCGTGCTGCACTGGAATCCCAGAAGGATTCTCTCATCGGTGATCTCTATGACCTTCCGGCATGGCAACAGGAAAAATATGTTCACGACCGTCTGGCTTCCATGATTACTTATTCCGGAGAAAGCAGCTATAATCAGACACTATACAGTGCGCTCTGTCAGCAGGAAACGGTCTGTGCAGGATATGCCAAAGCTTTTCAGTATCTGATGACCTGTCTCGGCGTTCCCTGCTACTACTGTGAAGGTTCTGCCCTTGGCAGTTCTTCCGATGATACTGACTGGTCAGCACATGCATGGAATATCATCTGTCTGGACGGAAGGTATTATAATGTAGACCTTACCTGGGACGATACCAGTCTGGCAAGTGCCGGACTGATCAGTTATGCACAGTACAATCATTCTGATTCCACACCTGCTTTCGCCGACACCCATGTAAGGGATGACAATTGTCTGTTTCTCCCTGTATGCGACGGTGATGCATATACTTATGAATCATTATATGGGATCCCTGCAGAACTGGGTGCCCTCACCTGGCTGGATGATTATGATTCCGTCCGGCATATTTCTGATATCTATGAGTACGATTCTGCCATGCAGGATCTGATGATACAATACGGCACCGGAGAGCACACCTTCCGTTTTGCAGTCTACAACCAGGAGTGTAACGATGCCATCCTTCATGATGAAAACTACCGTGATGGTTACCTGTCCACAGTGGCAGATGCCCTGTATCTGGGAAGTTATAATTTCTCTATTCAAACCAATTCCCTCAGTCTGACTGGTGGATATTATCTGGTTACTATAACTGTAGATTTATCGTAAATCAAATATTCTGCAATTCTTTTTACCAGTCAAAAAGCCATAGACCCTGATATATATCATTGATCTATGGCTTTCCATTTTATCACTCAGAAAGAACTTCTGCTTATTTGTCAATCAGCAAATACCCATTTCTCCAAACGTTCAAATGCCTCTTCCACCAGCTGTCTTGGCAGTGCCAGGTTCATGCGGATACCGTATTCCCCGTGAAATGGTCTGCCATCCTGCCAGATGACACCGACTTCCACCCCTTTTTTCTGCAGCTCATCAATGGTAATGTGGTGAGTCTCGCACCATTTCTGACAGTCTAAAAACAACATATAAGTTCCCTGCGGTCTGGATACTTCCACTCCTTCAAAGTGTTCTCTGATGTATTTGTATGCAAAATCCACATTTTCTGTCAGTACCTGACGCAATTCATCTACCCACTGCATTCCGTCTTCACTGTACCCGCCAATCAGTGCATACATGGACAGTACATTCATGGTATTATAATGGGACAGTGAGGATTCCTTGCGGATTCTTTCTCTCAGATACGGATTGTAAATAATATGATAGCTTCCCACCAGACCTGCCAGATTGAAGGTCTTGGACGGTGCATACATGGCAATGGTACGCATCTTCGCATCCTCAGAAATCATCTGCGTCGGAATATGCCGGTAACCGGTCAGGGTCAGATCGGACCAGATCTCATCTGATACCACATACACATCGTATTTGCGATACAGCTCCATGGCTTTTTCCAGCTCCCATCTCTCCCAGACTCTTCCGCATGGATTGTGCGGTGAGCAGAGTACCGCTGCATGGATATGCTCTTCCTTTATTTTCTTTTCCATATCTTCATAATCCATGCGCCAGATGCCATCCGCATCCTGCTTCAGACTGCTCAGGACCAGATGGTAGCCGTTATTTTCCAGAGAATGGGTAAATCCGATATAGGTTGGTGCATGTACAAGGATCTTGTCGCCCTTAGAGCAAAGCACATTCATAGCACTGACTACACCGCCCAGCACACCATTCTCATAACCGATGGCTTCCTTTGTCAGACCTTCCACACCGTTTCTGACATGCTGCCAGTTGACAATAGAATCATAATATTCTGCCCTTGGCTCAAAATATCCATACGCTGCATGTTCTGTCCTCTTAATGATTGCTTCCGGAATCGTCGGTACCGTCTGGAAGTTCATATCCGCAACCCACATGGGAATCACAGAAAATCCTTCCTTCACCTGTACATCACTGTATGGAATATTATCCACCGCAATAGCATCCATGCCTCTGCGGTCCATAATGGTTGTAAAATCGTATTTCATTGAGTCTCTCCTGCTGTTTTTTATGCTACTTTAATCTTTAATACAATCTTGCGAAATGTTCCGGTTCCTTCAATATCAATGCTTGGCATATGTGCATCATGAGGCATTACAGCATAAAACATACCTTCTGTCACCTTCGCCGGCTGACCTCCCTGTCCGTAAAATACAATATCTGCATCTTCTTTGTATGGAACAGTTATTTCCAGTCCGTCAATATCTGTATAATAAACCACTTCCCCGCCTTTCAGGAAAATCTGTACATCCATATATCTGCGGTGTGCTTCCAGTTTGCCCTCTTCATACGGTCTGGTATGACCTTCCTGTACCAGTGCAAAAGCAGTTCCTGCCGGAAGGGATTCACACTCATATCTTCCTGGCTCAGCGTCTTTCAGACTCAGCGCAAAATCAAATGCTTCTTTCCAGTTTGGTACAAAATTATTATATACATCTCTTCTGTCAATACGGTCTACGATCATCTCCGTGCCCTCTCTTTTTCTTATTTTCAGGTAATTCTCTGTATACCTGCTATATTAACTATATGCTTTTTCCAAATATGATGCAAGTCAGGATTTCTGCATCAAAAATTATTTTCCGGTTGTTTTTTCCTGTCATAACAGGTAAGATAAATGTAAACATACTGTATCTGTAATTCCATAGAACAGATACAGTAAATTCATCTTTAGGGGGATTTTTATTATGGTTATTTATCGTGCTGCAGATTACGCTTCCATGAGCCGTAAAGCTGCTAACATTATCTCTGCTCAGGTTATTATGAAGCCTGACTGTGTACTTGGGCTCGCAACCGGTTCTACACCGATCGGTACTTATAAGCAGCTCATCGAATGGTACAACAAGGGGGATCTGGATTTTTCCAGAGTAACCTCTGTGAATCTGGACGAATACAAGGGACTGTCCGGTGACAATGACCAGAGCTATCGTTACTTTATGAACCACAATTTCTTTGATCATATCAATATCGACAAGGCAAGAACCTTTGTTCCTGACGGTACCGATCCTGACAGTGAACATGCCTGCGCAAGATACAATGAGATTATCCGCGAGGCAGGCGGCATTGATCTTCAGCTTCTTGGACTGGGCCATAACGGACATATCGGATTCAACGAACCGGGTTCTGCATTTGAAAAAGAGACACACTGCGTCGATCTGACAGAACGCACCATTGAGGCCAACAAGCGTTTCTTCGAAAAAGAAGAAGATGTACCACGCCAGGCTTACACTATGGGTATTAAGACTATCATGCAGGCAAAGAAGATCCTTCTGGTTGTTTCCGGAGAAGATAAAGCAGAGATCGTAAAGACTGCCTTCCAGGGTCCTGTCACACCTGCTGTTCCGGCTTCTATTCTTCAGCTTCACAATGATGTAACCATCGTAGCAGATGAAGCCGCTTTGAGTAAGATGGAATAGCCAGTTGGGGACGGAGTTTCCTGGCTCATTAAAGCCAGGAAACTCCGTCCCCATTGGTCCATGACGAAAGGAGTTATCGCATGATTTTACAGAGTAAACGTGTCTGGATTGCCGGTCAGTTTGTTCCGGCACAGATTGAGATGAAAGATCAGAAAATTGTGAATATTCTGCCATGGGGCACTGTCAAATATGATGAAGACTGGGGAAATAACCGTATTCTTCCTGGTTTTATTGATATTCATACTCACGGTGCCTATGGATTTGACACCAATGATGCAGATCCGGAAGGACTGGCTTACTGGACTTCTCACATCCCACAGGAAGGAGTTACTTCTTTTCTCCCAACTACCGTTACACAGATGCCGGATGTTCTGACCAGAGCTGCTGCCAATGTGGCTTCTGTCATTGAGAATGGATATGAGGGTGCTGAGATCCTCGGCATCCATTTTGAAGGCCCGTTTCTGGATATGAATTATAAAGGGGCACAGCCGCCGGAAGCCATTGCCGTCCCGACCGTAGAACAGTTTCGCATCTATCAGGAAGCTGCAAGGGGTTGGATTAAGTACATTACCTTAAGCCCGGAACATGATAAAGATTTTGCCCTGACCAAATACTGCGCACGTCACGGTGTAGTTGTCAGCATGGGACATTCTTCTTCTGATTACGAGACAGCACTGATGGCTGTGGCTAATGGTGCCTCTTCCATGACTCATGTATACAATGGTATGACTCCCCTTCATCACCGCAAACCGGGACTGGTCGGCGCTGCTCTCCGTATTCATGATCTGTACGGTGAGATCATCTGTGACGGTCATCATTCTCATCCTGCTGCCCTTGGCATCTTTTTCCAGGCAAAAGGATCAGAGCGCAGCATTATGATCTCTGATTCTCTCCGGGTAAAACATGCCCCTGCAGGTGGTCATTATCAGTTAGGTGGTCACGATATTGAAGTAGGAGAAGATGGTCTTGCCCGTCTGACCGGTACTGATACCATTGCCGGAAGCACTATGGCAATGAATCAGGGTCTGCGTGTTCTGATTGAAGAGGCCGGAGTTCCGGTACTTACTGCCATTCATGCCTGCACACTGAATCCTGCACGCATCCTGAAAGTAGACAACCGCAAGGGGCAGATCTGCGCCGGATACGATGCTGACCTTGCCATTCTGGAAGACGATTATTCCGTGGCTGCAACCTACTGCTGTGGAATTAAGGCATACAGCAAATAGAAAGCAAAATAACCCGGTCTGTTCTATTCGATGACATTTTTCATCTGTCGAACAGTTCCGGGTTATATCAGATGTGAGATGACTCCCACCGCTTTAGGTGGCGAGGAGCAAATTAGTATCAGTGGTGGGAGTCAATCCCCCATCTGATATAGCCTCCGGCAGGATTGCAGAGATGCGCAAAAGAAATATGTCATGCTTTGCATGACGCGCATCTCGCAGCAAAAATGCCGAGGCATTCTTGAATATTTCTGAAAACCAGTTCATCCCTGTGGATTCTGAATTCCCAGATACTTCTGAATTTTCTCAATATACAGATTTCCCATATTGCTTAGTGCCATGTTTTTCCGCACAATATAACCAATCTCCATCGTGGTATTACGGTTGTATTCATCGTCGGAAAATGGTACTGCAATATAATCTGTACCGTTTAATTCTTCGCAGATGATACCGGAGCAAAGGGTATATCCGTTCAGTCCCACCATCAGATTCAACATGGTGGCACGGTCATTTGCCCTGATGATTCTGGAATATTCGTTGGTGGACAGAATCTCTTCTGCGAAATAGAAGGAACCGTTGTCTCCCTGTTCAAAAGACAGACAGGGATACGGATCTAACTGTTCAAAGCAAATGGATGTTTCCTTTGCCAGCGGATGATTTTTCCAGAGATACACATATGCCTGACAGTCAATCAGATGATGAAACTCCAGCCCTGCCGAACTGAACAGTTTCTGAATGGCTTTCCGGTTAAAATCGCAGAGATACATCACGCCGATCTCACTTCGCATGGTGCTGACATCGTTGATGACATCTCTGGTCTTTGTTTCACGGATGGCAAATTCGTACTGGGACATATCATAGCTCTTTACCATATCTACAAACGCTTTCACTGCAAAAGAATAATGCTGTGTGGATACACCGAATTTCTTTTTATAAGATCCGCCTTTTCCGTATTTTTCCATGACACTCTGATACTGTCCATAGATTTCCTTGGCGTGTAAAAGGAACTCTGCCCCGTCATTGGTCAGGGTTACCCCTTTTCCACTGCGGTTAAAAATCGTAATTCCCAGTTCTTTTTCCAGTTCTTTTACTGCACTGGTCAGAGACGGCTGTGACACATACAGCAGTTCCGATGCTTTATTTAAAGAACCGGTCTCCGAAATGGTAATAATATAATTTAACTGCATTAATGTCATGATCGTTTCCCTCAGTCTTCCCGGAATCTGGATTCGCTTAGTTTTGTTCTCAGTGCCTGCATGCGGGTATCTACAGATGACAATATCTGCGCACATTCCGCCAGTTCATTGCTGATAGATTCTTCCTCATTTTCCGGGATACTTTTTTTATAGCGTAATTTATGTTCCTGGCTCGCCCACAGGTCCATGGCCAGTGTACGGATCTGCACCTCCACCTTCATCTGGCGTTTTTCATTCTGAAGGAAAATCGGTACTTGAACAATCAGGTGAAGACTGCGGTATCCGCTGTCTTTGGGATAACGGATGTAATCCTTCTTTTCCAGCAGAGTAATATCATCCTGCTGAAGGAGACAGTCCGCCAGCATATAGACATCCTCCACAAAGGAACAGATAACACGCACTCCTGCAATATCATCAATCTCACGCTCCATATTTTCCAGCGTAACCGGAATTCCCTTGCGGCCCATTTTTTTCAGAATGCTGTCCTGGGATTTCAGTCTGCTTTTGATCGTCTCTATGGGATTACGGTCATATTTTAAAGAAAACTGTTCACTGAGCACCTTAAATTTGGTCTCGATCTCCATAATGGCACAGCGATAATAAGCATTCATCTGCTCAATTGGTTCCAGACGTCTGGATATCCGGTCCAAAACCTTTTCATTTGCCAGGAAATTGTCCATCAGCCTGCTGTCTTTCATTCGTTCCGTAATCTTATCTTCCATAGTCTCCCGTATTCTTCCGTCCAGTTGTTCTCTTATTTTATGAATATTACCCATTTTTTCTTATCCAATACGTTATATGCCGCATTCTGCTCCTTTTTATACTATTTAGCCTGTAAAACCGGAAAAACTCTGGCATATTCTGCCAGAGTTCTTCCTTCGACTTTCATCTCAGAGCAGAAATGCTCAGTTATTTTTTCTTTCTGGAACCTCTTCTTCCGGCTCTCTTAGCAGGCGCTTCCTTCTTCGGCTCCTCTGCCTTTACAGGTTCTTCTGCCTTGGCTGGTTCCTCTGCCTTTACAGGCTCTTCCGTTTTCACCGGTTCCTCTGCTTTTACAGGTTCTTCCACTTTCACCGGTTCCTCTGCTTTTACAGGTTCTTCCACTTTTGCCGGTTCCTCTGTCTTTACAGGTTCTTCCGCTTTCACTGGTTCCTCTGCTTTTACAGGTTCTTCTGCCTTCACTGCTTCTTCAGCTTTCTTGGCAGTGGTCTTTCTGGTACGTCTCTTTGCAGGGGCTTTTTCTGCTGCCGGTGCTGCTGGCTTCTCTTCTGCTTTTGCAGGTTCCTCAGTCTTTACTGCTTCCACTTCTGCTTTTTTCTTAGCTGTGGTTCTTCTGGTGGTAGTCTTTTTTGCAGTCGCAGTTTTCTTTTCAGTCGTAGTTTTCTTTGTTGCTGCTTTTATGGTCGTTGCTTTCTTTGCAGGAGCTTTTTCTTCTACAACTTCTTTTTCCTCAGCAACCTTTACTTCTACAGCTTCTTTTTCAGGTGCTTTTTCTTCCACCTGTACCGGAGCTGCTTCTACTGCTGCCGCTTCTGCTTTTTCTTCTCCTCTTGGCCAGTACCATCCAAGAAGATGATCGTACAGAATCTCGTATTTTTCAGCAGATGCATTCCATGAGAAGTCTGCTTCCATCGCACGTTTTACCAGATTATTCCACTGATCCTTCTGATCATAGAAAATTCTCTCTGCATAACGTACAGTTGCCATCATCTCATGTGCATTGTAATTACGGAAACTGAAACCTGTTCCGCTGTTCTCGAATTCATTAAATGGAATAACAGTATCCTTTAATCCACCTGTCTCACGTACAATTGGAATGGTACCATATCTCAGGCTCATGATCTGGCTCAGTCCACACGGCTCGAACAGAGACGGCATCAGGAATGCGTCACAGGAACCGTAGATCTTATGGGACAGTTCATCAGAATAATAAATATTGGCAGATACCTTACCTGCATACTTCCATGCATAGTAACGGAACATATTCTCGTAACGTTCCTCGCCGGTACCCAGTACCACAATCTGCACTTCATCCTGGCAGATCTCATCCAGCACGCATTCGATCAGATCAAATCCTTTCTGGTCTGTCAGTCTGGATACAATACCGATCATCATTACATTCGGATCCTCGCGCAGACCAAGCTGTCTCTGAAGTTCTACCTTATTTTTTGCTTTCTCTGTTGTTACATTCTGTGTATTGAACTTGTATGGCAAATGGATATCTGTCTCAGGGTTGAAAATATTGTAATCAATACCATTGACAATACCGGAGAGCACATTCGAGCGTGCCTGAAGAAGCTGATTCAGCTTCTCTCCGTAAAACTCTGTCTTAATCTCTTCTGCATAAGTGTCACTGACAGTAGTTACACGGTCTGCATATACGATACCGCCCTTGAGCAGGTTCACATCTCCGTAAGCTTCCAGCTTGTCCGGTGTAAAGTAGCTGTCAGAAATACCGATAATATCCTGAATAATATTCTTGTCATAGATTCCCTGGAATCTCAGGTTATGAATGGTCATAACTGTCTTAATATTCTGATAGAACGGGTTGGACTGGAACGCATCATTCAGATATACCGGAACCAATGCAGCCTGCCAGTCATGGCAGTGAATGATATCAGGACGGAAATCAATGGATGGGAGCGCACTCAGGACAGCTCTTGAGAAAAATGCAAATTTTTCAATGTCCCATCGAATGTCTTCGTATGGCCATCCACCACTGAAATAGTACTCATTATCAATAAAATAGAACGGAATTCCGTCAATCTCTGTCTCCAGTATTCCTACATACATATTTCTCCATGCCAGCTGCATCTCAAAATGCGTTCTGTACTGAAGCTTATCCTTCCATTCGCCCTTCATACATGCATACTTCGGTAAAATTACACGAACATCATATTTTTCTCTGTCAAAGTATTTTGGCAGTGTGCCTGCAACATCGGCAAGACCTCCGGTCTTAATAAACGGCACTGCTTCTGAAGTCACAAATAATATTTTTTCTCTAGCCATTCCCCTTGCTGCTCCTTTCTTTTTCTTATTCTATATTTTTATAAATCTGTCTGCAGGACTCTCTATTCCTGTAATGCAAACATCTTCATTGCAGACATGACATTTTTCTTCATGCCCTCTCTTGCTCTGGTGGCCATCTCTGTGAAAAAATATGGCTTGCCTTCTGCGGTTGCTTTTACCGCTTCTGCTGCGGCAGCTCCGCCTGCCACATCCATGTAAGTAAAGTAATTGATCTTACGTACGCCGGATTTGATTGCAGTGTGATAATCGTCATGGCTGACACCGGATCCACCGTGCATAACTACCGGAATATTGCCGGTCTGTGTACGTACATTCTTAACAACATCAAAATCCAGCTTTGGCTCAGTCAGATAGATTCCGTGAGTGGTTCCAAATGAGCAGGCAAGTGCATCAATACCTGTCTGTGCCACAAAATCTTTTGCCAGTACCGGATCGGTGTAAATCTTAGTCTCATCATTGGCACCTGTTCCCTCACCGCTTCCTGTCTCGGCTCTTCCCATGGATCCCAGCTCTGCTTCTACAGAAGCACCTGCTGCATGAGCCATCTCTACTACTTTTTTGCTGAGTGCTACATTTTCCTCATATGGAAGGGTAGAACCGTCAATCATAACACCGGTAAATCCCATATCCAGTGCCTGCTGTACACGTTCTACCGTATCACCGTGATCCAGATGTACGCATACCGGAACAGATACACGCTTCGCATATTCCATCATCAACGGTCCCATATCTGCCAGAAGGTTAAATGTCTCATGAACCGGTGCAAACTGGATAATCACTGGGAGCTGTACTTCCTCTGCTGCACTCATCACAGCCTGCAGAGACTCCAGATTCGGAGCATTGAATGCACCTACAGCGATGTTTTTTTCTTCAGCAATTTTCAGTATCTCTTTTAATGTCACTAACATATCCCATTCTCCTTATCTGTTTATTTCAGTCCTTTGCCGGTGGATATTCGTTGCAGAGCAGACGATATGGTGCCTCATCCTCTTCGATCTCTGGGAAACGTCCTGCCGGTGGATTGAAGCGGTTATCATTCGCATCGTCGTTACACTGGCTGACTTCTCCAATCAGCACTTCACCTGTACCTGGCTCTACTTCAAAATCATGATACATCCCCTGTGTAATCGTCAGGCTCTCACCTGGTGTCAGTCTGATCTGTGTTCCGGCCGGAACCACGCGGGTCAGTCCGTCTGTATGTACGGTCACATCTCCTGTTTTATCAATGGACTCATCCGGAAGTGAATTATACACACGAATCAGAATGTTTCCACCACCTCTGTTGATAATATCTTCCATCTTATACCAGTGGAAATGATTCATGGCATACTGTCCTTCATCCAGATACAGAAGCTTTTCTGCGTAAGGCTTCTTATATACGTCCTGCATTTTCTGATTACCGTTACGGATCGTAATCAGTGAAAATCCTGTCTTCTGGAAATCCCCCTGACCAAAGTCAGTGATATCCCATCCAAGCATATTGTCACGGACTTCATCATATTCATGTCCCTTATTCTGCCATTCTTCCGGTGTAAAGTGGCAAAATGGCGGAAGATAATAATTCAGTCTGTTGATCATGTCTTCCATCTTCTTCAGTGCTATGTTGATTTCCGATCTCTTCATGTCTCTCATCCTTTCATAGAAAAAATCTATATCTTAGTTATCATACCATTTTTTTCCCTGTTCTTCCACCTCTGTTTCGAAAAAAATTCGTTCAGATTAAAATCTGATTAATTTTCTTTTAGCATTCCTTTAGGATTAAGGGAATTCTCTGGCTTTTCTACACAGCTTATGCTAAACTGTAACTACCATATCAGATACGGAGGAAAACTGCCATTGAACACAAATGATCCATCCACAACTTCATCGTTTCGCAATAAAGTTCTTTGTTTTCTGGCTGCACTTCTGCTGGCGATACTGACAATCTTCGCTGTATTCAAAGGCGGCGGGATCTCTGTCGGTGAACTGGCATCCAGTATCCGGGACGCTTCACCACCCTGCCTGATTCTGTCAGTATCCGGTATGTTTGGTTTTATCTTTTTTGAAGGAGCGGCACTGACCGTAATTGTCCGCAGTTTGGGTTATCCGACAAAACATCAGCGTGGTTTTGTTTATTCAGCAGCAGACATTTATTTTTCTGCTATCACCCCATCTGCATCCGGCGGACAACCGGCCAGCGCTTTTTTTATGATCCGGGACGGGATCCCTGCCACAGCAGTCATGGCTGCACTGTTGCTGAACCTGATTATGTATACCATGGCAGTGATTACATTTGGACTCTTTGCACTTATACTGTATCCGGAGATTTTTCTCCACTTCAGTCCGCTCTGCAAAGTATTTATCCTCATCGGCATCATAACTCTGACTGCCCTGGCGCTGGGCTTCTATCTCCTTATGAGAAAGCAGCAGTTACTGCAGAAGCTGGCACTGGGTATGGCATCTCTGTTGGACCGGCTGCACTGCCACCGGCTTGCCAGACGCATACGGCACAAGCTGGATGACGCTCTGGAAGAATACAGGCAGTGTGTGGATCTGATCTTTGGAAAGCGCAAGATGCTTCTTCAGGTTTATCTGCTGAACCTCTTACAGCGCCTTTCCCAGCTTCTTGTTACGGTATTTACGTTTCTGGCAATGCACGGTAATCCGGCACGGCTGATAAAACTATTTGCCACGCAGATCTATGTTGTTCTTGGTTCAAACAGCATGCCGGTACCTGGCGCAATGGGAGTTGCCGATTATCTGATGATAAACGGCTATATGGAACTGATGACAAAAGAACAGGCTTACCGCCTGGAGATTTTAAGCAGAGGCTTATCCTTTTATACCTGCATGATTCTGAGCATGATTGTGACAGGCATCGGATATCTTCTGCTGAAGAAAAACACACGGGGGAATAATAAAACATGATCGGGGTTTATGATTACACAGTAATTTTAACGTATTTGTCACTTTTATCCGGAGCTTCCGGAATCATTGTCTGTTTAAAGGGAATCGGCCATCCTTACCTTGGGATGTTTTTCCTGTTGTTTTCCGGACTTTGTGACACCTTTGACGGCAAAGTTGCCCGCAGCAAAAAAAACCGTACGGAACGTGAAAAGCGTTTTGGTATCCAGATTGACTCTCTGTCTGATCTGGTTGCCTTCGGTGTTCTTCCTGCATGTATCGGAATTGCCATGCTTCGCTGCAGTCTGGAATATACCACATTGCCGAATATCTATATGATTCGTCTTCAGGAAAGGCCATTATTCACTCAGGTGATTCTGACGGTCATTGCCGCACTCTATGTTCTCGCAGCCATGATCCGTCTGGCTTACTTCAATGTTTTGGAAGAGGAAGATGAGAACCGGGATGAAAACGGTCAGAAGATCTATCTTGGTCTTCCGGTTACCAGCGCAGCTCTGATTTTCCCTGCAGTACTGCTTTTACATGTATTCAGCAATGTAGATCTGACTTTACTGTATTTTGTTGTTCTGGTTGTAGTAGGATTCTTGTTCTTGTCTAAAATACATATTAAAAAGCCACAGAATAAAGAGATTGCACTGATGATCGGACTTGGTGCACTGGAATTTATCGTTCTGGCTGTTATCCTGGCCTTTATGCATATGGGAGGTAAGTGATGACCGTTCTGGAATTTCTCTATCATACAGTGCCGGGACGTCTGTGTCTGAAGGTACTGACCGCACCTGCCATTTCCAGATCCTGTGGCCATTTTCTGGACAGTCCGGTATCCAGGCGTCTGATTTCTCCTTTTGCAAAAAAGAATCAGATCCATCTGGATGACTATCTGCTGGATGATGTCCACAGCTTTAATGATTTCTTTTCCAGAAAAATCCGCCCGGAGCTGCGTCCGGTGGATATGGATCCTTCACATCTGTCTGCACCCTGTGACGGACTGCTGTCTGTATGGAAGATTCAGAGAGATACGGTTCTTCCTGTTAAGCAGAGTCATTATACCATCTCTTCCCTGCTGCGGGATCCACATCTGGCTGCCCGGTATGAGGGAGGTTATTGCTTTGTCTTTCGCCTCTGTGTGAATCACTATCACCGTTACAGCTATGTAGATTCTGGAAGAAAAAGTGCCACCCGGCGCATTGAAGGCGTCTTACACACAGTACGTCCGGTAGCACTTCGTGAATTTCCTGTATTTACGGAAAACAGCCGGGAATATACACTCATTCAGTCTCCGGCTCTTGGCACTCTTCTGCAAATGGAAGTCGGTGCTATGCTGGTAGGCCGGATCGTAAATCATGATAATGCCTGTCTGGTACACCGTGGACAGGAAAAAGGACTCTTCCAGTATGGCGGATCTACTATTATCGTACTGGCTGAAAAAGATGCTGTATCTGTCCGTCATGATTTTTTGGAACATTCGAAAATGGGTGTGGAAACACCGGTAAAGATGGGAGAATGTATTGCCTTTGAAAAACTGGATAAAAAAACTCATTCCTGATTATGCTGCAAAACCACTGCTCCTTGCAGTTGCAGCAAATTTTATTATTTACGTTGGGGTATCTCAGATTCGCGAATATCTGACCTTCCGTTCTCTGGCATTGCCAGTAGATGACCGGATTCCTTTTTTTGCACCATTTATTATTTTCTATATTCTGGCCTACGTGCAGTGGATTGCCAACTATCTGCTGATTGCCAGAGAAGGAAAAGACTTCTGTTATCATTTTGTATATGGAGACGTAATATCCAAGCTGTTCTGCCTGGTGTTCTTCCTGTTTCTGCCAACCACTCTGGTTCGCCCGGAAGTCACCGGAAACGGTATCTGCGAGCGGCTGGTACGGCTGATCTATCAGATAGATGCACCGGTGAACCTCTTTCCGTCCATCCACTGTCTGGAGAGCTGGTGCTGTATTCACGCAGCTTTTTGCATGAAAAAAACACCACGCTGGTATCTGCCACTTACCATTATAATGTCTCTGTGTGTCTTTGCTTCCACTCTTCTGGTGAAGCAGCATGTCTTTATAGATGTTTTTGGCGGCATTCTGGTATTTGAAATCGGATATTTTCTTGCAGGGGAAAAAAAGTTCCGTGGGCGATAAGGCTCACGGAACTTTTTCGTTACCGTTCACGCAGTGAACAACAATCTCTATTTATAGATTTTCCACTTTGTTCTTGCCAGTACGATAGCGAAGGTTATGGTCGTGCAGGTCCAGGTAATCGGATATGCCCAGCAGATCACCCGGAAGTCCGGAATAAAATGCAGTGCAATGGTTACATACAGGATACGTCCCACACACCAGAAGCCGAACATTCCAATCATCGGAATCACTGACTTGCCAAGTCCCCTCAGAATACCGATTGCTTCATGGGTAAAGGTCAGGAACAGATAAAAGATGGTAACGATTCTCATGAATATTACACCATATTCCACCGACTGTGGATCGGAAGTAAAAATTCCAATCAAATGCGGTGCCAGAATATACATGCCAATTCCCATGAACACTGTGATTACCATACTGGCTGCCATTCCAAGAAATGCACCTTTTTTTGCCCGTTCCACTTTACCGGCGCCCAGATTCTGACTGACCAGTGTGGACAGTGCATTCGATACACTGATAATCGGAATAAATACAAAGCCCTCAATCTTGGAATGTGCACCCAGGCCCGACATGGCAAATTCTCCAAAAGAATTAATATTGGACTGTACTACAATATTTCCCAGACTCAGTGCTGAATTCTGGATTCCCGCCGGAAGTCCCTGATATAGTACCTGTTTCATCATCGATCTGTCATACTTAAGCTGGCTTAGATGTATCTTCATATACCCACCGGTCTTCTGCATACGTATCAGACAAAGAATAGCTGACAGTCCCTGGGACACCACCGTGGCAATGGCAGCTCCCGCTACACCCTTATGCATACCGGCTACCAGCACCAAATCAAGGATCACATTTACTACAGAAGATACACACAGATAATACAGAGGATGAATGCTGTCCCCCACTGCGCGCATGATTGCCATAAAGATATTATATAAAATAATCATGGAGATTCCGGCAAAATAAATACGGAAATAAGTGATCGAATACGAAATGACATTTTCCGGTGTCTGCATCCAAACCAGCATCTGCGGTGTCAGCCAGACCGTCAGCACCGTTGCCAGAATACTCGCAATCAACCCAAACAATACGTTGGTGTGAATGGCTTTAGACACATTACTGTGATCCTGTGCTCCAAAATATCTGGAAATCACCACACCTCCTCCGATCGATATTCCGTTAAAAAATCCTACCACCAGAAATGTCAGACTTCCTCCCGCACTCACCGCCGCAAAAGATGCATTATCTGCATAATTCCCGATCACCCAGGCATCTGCCACATTATAAAGCTGCTGCAAAAGCTGTCCCAGCATCAGCGGCAGTGTAAATTCCCACAATCCCTTCGCCACGGATCCTTCCGTCAAATTAATCAGTTTCTCTTTTTGTCCCATATCTCTGTCTCCAATCATACCAAAAAGGTATAGTATATCCTTCAAACTAAATATTTCACAAAAGCATTTTTTTATGCTATGGTTATGTCAGTTGAAAAATTTTTGCTTAAATGTTTCACAATGTAATAAGAAAATACACTCTCCGAGACCGCCGCAAGGCGGTTTCACTCTTTTTTAGAATCCTGTAAAAAGACCAGCACTTGATATGCTGGTTCTTTTTACAGGATTCTTTTATTCATCTCTAATAAAACATCTGACGGTGCTTATACTGGGTCAGCTTGATTACTCCGATCAGTGGAATCCAGCCTGACAGATAGCCCAGAACCTTTACCTCATCCGGACTGCGATTCTCAAACTTACTGTAAACTGTGGTAAAACTGGTTCCCAGACACAGGATCGTCAATAACAGTTCCAGAATGCCGCCCACTCCGTTAATTCTGGATACTACCAGTGTCAGGATCGGCCAAAAACGGAATACATCTGTGGAAATATCGGTATTGATCAGATACAGTCTGGTCTGTCCCATACCATCTCCTGTCACTTCTGCCAGTGCATAATAGCGTAAAATCGGAATCCATGCCATCCATGCATTGCTGTAGCTGCACATCTTAAACAGCCAGTAGAACTCCAGTGACTGCCAGATATAATAGGCAATACCGAGTATACCAATACAGGATGTGATCACCAGCGAAGTAATGCCTGCAAATAAAGTTACCAGTAATGTAATCATATCACTTACTCCTCATTTGTTTTCTTTTCAGGATCCAGATCCGGCTTTCTGTCACCGTGCCCTGAATAATTCTATTCTAACACAGCTCCTTTCAAAAACACAGTCTTCTTTTACAGGAATCTGTATTGGTTTTAAGAAAAAAGATATTGCTCCGCCGCCCGCAGGCGGCTTTGCAATATCTTTTTCATTTTAACTCTGTTTTATTTTATCTTTTTCAGATTACTGGTTTCTTTTCTTCTTTCTGTAAACAACTGCTGTGCATACTGCCAGTGCTGCCATACCAAGAAGCATCCAGTATACCATCATGTTGGTGTCATCACCTGTCTTCGCTGCAGTAGATGATTTGGCTGATCCGGAAGTATTTGAACCGCCAGAAGGTTTTGTTGTGGAGGAAGTCTCCTTTTCTGTTTCTTCTGTTTCTTCTGTCTCATCCTGGTCATCATTTGCTGCCAGTGGATTGACTATCGTTGCGCTGGTATCCGTTGCTGTTGTCGGATTGATACCATTCTTGCAGTTTTCAGAATAACTTGGTACTCCATAGCCATCCAGATGTGCGGATGCTCCGATGATTGGATTGTTATTTGCATCTAATTCCGCTACATAGTAGGTGGTGTTAGATGTATTATCCAGTTCGTCAAATACGGTGCTTCCAGATGTTGCCTTGGAGATTGTAATTGTATTGACTGCAATCGGTGTTCCGCTGAAAGATGCGTTATCATACAGACCAACCTTGATGACTGCATCCACTCCGTTTTCAGGAGTCTTGTTTGCACTTGTGGTGATCATCTTGGTAACTGTAATGGATCCCTGCATTTCCGCATGTCCGTCCGGTTCTGGCTCGATTGGCACTGGATCAGTCTTACTGCTGTCACCAGGCTGTGGGTTGTTCGGATCTTCACTGGTTCCTGTTGCAAATGCTGCATTGGACAGTTCATTTCCGTTCAGAGTTCCGTCACCTGCTATTACCAGGTAAGATGCCTTGATATCCACAGATGCCTTCGGTGCCAGTGTTGCGATGGTTGCTGTACTTTCATTTACAGTATATCCGTCTCCTGCCTGAATTGTGATCTGTCCATTTGGTGAACCAGCACTCAGGGTAGGTACATCATTTACTACGATGTTGTTCACCGTTATGTTACCGATGTTTTCTACATGAATGTTAAATTCAATGGTATCACCCACACGGTAACCGGTTGTTTCCTTGCCATCAACGGTAATTGTGCTGCCCTGAGAAGTCACTGTCTTGGTCACCTGGATTGCAGAGGATGGTTTCACGGTTGGATCCGTTACCGTCGCAGAATCTGTTACAGTGTCATTACCAGGAACTACTTCTTCCGCTGCCTGAATCTCAACAGGTGGTAATTCTTCTTTCGAAGCTCTGTGAGGAGTACCTACTACAATTGCGGTATTCTCTACGCTTCCTGTCAAAATATCTGACTGTGTTACTTTGTAAGATGCACTGAATTCTTTCGTTGTTGCACCCGGCACCAGTGTTCCTACATTCCAGGTGTCTCCGGTCTTCGCATCTGTGATCACTACATTATCCAGAATCATGTTACCGGTATTTGTTGCCTGGATCGCATAAGTGATTGTTTCATCTAATGCATATCCTGTTGCATCTGCTGACTTGCTGGTAGTTGTTTTGGTAATGGCAACTGCCGGAATCGGATCTTCTGTCGGCACTGGTACTATCGGTTTCTTAGGAACATCTGTACCAGGTTCTTTTACTGTAGCAACATTAACCAGATCTCCGCGTTCCACATCTTCCTGTGTTACTACATAGTGTGCTTTTACCACTACACTTGGATTTTCCGGTGATAAGCTTACAATTGTTGCTATATTACTATCTACTGTATAACCATCACCGTCATCAATTACTACGCCATCCATTTCTTCTACAGTAATGTTCTTTAATGTTACGTTTCCTGTATTGGTTACTGTAATATTAAATTCTACCGTATCACCAACTTTGAACTTACCATCTTTACCGGTTGCTGCTTCTGGATTTGCAATTTCTTTCTCAGCCACCATTCCAGGTGCCTGTTCATCCGTCGGAACTTCTACAGATGGTTTCTGGCTATCCAGATCCTTGCCATCTGGATCCTTTGCATTTACTGTTGCAGTATTTACCAGATCTGCATCGTCCACATCTGTCTGCTGTACTGTGTATTTTGCATATACTGTCATAATTGCTTTCGGTGCCAGTGTCTCAATGGTTGCTACATTGTTAGCTACTGTGTAACCTGTTCCATCTTCAATAATTGCGCCTTCCAAATCTTCACCAACCGTTACATTGTTCAGCGTTACATTTCCAGTGTTCTCTACAATAATCTTGAATGATACTATATCGCCCACTCCAAATGTGGCATTCTGCTGTTCTTCTGTAATTACTTTGGTTGCTTTAAATGCTGATTTTGCTTCTTCTACTGTTGCATCATCTTCGCCATCGAAAGATTTTCCATTAGTGAAGCTTGCTGTTGCAGTATTATGGAAGTTCTGTTCCAGAATATCCTGTTCTCTTACAACATACTTTGCTGTTGTTGTAACCTCTGCACCTGGTTTTACATTTTCAAATACAGATTCTCCAGTGATGGTTACACCTTCCTGTTCTGTAATGGTGATAGTCTTCACATCATCGTAAATATTCTTTACTCTGATTGTGAATGTAATAGTTTCACCAAGAGCAAATTCGTTGCCTTCATGAGTCTTAGTAATTACCTTACTTTGATCTACATCATCATCTGTCACAGTCAGGGTTCCTTCTGTCTTAGTAATTGTGTAGTTCTTAGCCTTGGTATTTTTCTTTAACTCATAAGAGAACTTGTTGTTGCTGCTTCCTACCAGTGTCTGAGTTCCATCGAAAGTATAAGTTGCGCCTTCTCCGTCTACCCAGCCTTCTTCTACAAGAAGTTTGTTCTCATTGAGAGTTATACCAAGTTTTGGTGCATCCGCATTTACAAGAGCCGTACCGTCGTAAGTCTTCTCAAGAGTTGCACTTGTTAAGGTGACTGGTCTTGGATTGATGGTTAGATCATTCGGTGTGTACTCAATCACATAGTTGCCTGCCTTGAATCCGCTTCCCTCATTGTCCGCAAGCGCTACCGTGTTCTGCTGGATTCCGTAGTCTCCTACGTCCTCTCCTGCTTCCCTGCTCAGCTCGCCTGTGAAGGACGGCACTTCCTCTTTTACCCCGTTTCCGTTTGTATAGGTCAGGGCTGGGTCTGCTTCTCCATAAGTCTTGGTCTTTGCTTCTGCTGTCACCGTGATCGTTGCCGGGTTTACTTTCAGTGTATAGCTTCCGGTTGCTGTCACGTAGTTCGGGTTCTCTGCCTTTACGTTTACTGTGATCTCGCTTACATCCGTTACCTTCGGTACCTCTGTGCTCCAGGTCTCTCCTCCGTCTGTGCTGTAGGAAATTGTGGTTCCTTTTGTCACATTGGTGGTCGCTGCATCTCCGTGGCTCTCTCCGTCATAAGTTCCCTCATAACTGGTTCCTGCTACGGTCAGTTCTCCGTTCGCACTGATGGTCAGTTTGTTCGGTGTGTAGGCAATCACATAGTTGCCTGCCTTGAATCCGCTTCCCTCATTGTCCGCAAGCGCTACCGTGTTCTGCTGGATTCCGTAGTCTCCTACGTCCTCTCCTGCTTCCCTGCTCAGCTCGCCTGTGAAGGACGGCACTTCCTCTTTTACCCCGTTTCCGTTTGTATAGGTCAGGGCTGGGTCTGCTTCTCCATAAGTCTTGGTCTTTGCTTCTGCTGTCACCGTGATCGTTGCCGGGTTTACTTTCAGTGTATAGCTTCCGGTTGCTGTCACGTAGTTCGGGTTCTCTGCCTTTACGTTTACTGTGATCTCGCTTACATCCGTTACCTTCGGTACCTCTGTGCTCCAGGTCTCTCCTCCGTCTGTGCTGTAGGAAATTGTGGTTCCTTTTGTCACATTGGTGTCCGCTGCATCTCCGTGGCTCTCTCCGTCATAAGTTCCCTCATAGCTGGTTCCTGCTACGGTCAGTTCTCCGTTCGCACTGATGGTCAGGGTTCCTGGCTTATACGTCACGGTATAATTGCCCTGGTCTGATTCTCCGCTTGCTGTGATAGCATAGTCTCCTACATTCTCGCCAGGTTCACGGCTCAGTGTATATTCCACCTTATCTGTTCCATACAGTCCGCTTACGTCTGCTGTCAGTTTCGGGTCTGCTTCGCCAAACATCTTGTTCTTGTTGTTTGCTGTTACCGTTGCAGATGCAGGCGTAATCCTATAGGTTCTGGTGACACTTCCACTGTAGTTGCCTTTTCCCGTAATCGTTACGTTAATGGTCTTTACGTCTACAAAGTTTTCTGTGTCATAGCTTACCGTGTAGTCGGTTTCTTCTGTCAGCTTATTTCCCTCTTTGTCTGTGACAGTCGGTGTCCATTTGTGCTGATTTCCGTTATACACTACATCCACAGGATAGTTTACTTCTGCATTATCCTCTTGACTGATATCTTTTGCTGTAATAGTAATATATCCGTCTGTGACAGCAAATGTAACATTAAAATTATTGTTTACATTTGTAAAGCTGTCTTTGCTTAATCCCATATACGTAGTTCCAACATCTGTTCTGCTTGCAATCGCATTTTCCTGTGTCGGACCATTTACCATATCGGTTACACTATATAATGTATTATCAGATGAAATACTGTAACCGTTTACAGACTGAACTGAACCATTATAAACTCGGTTATCGTTATTACCTATAACAGAGACTGTTACTTCTATTGGTGTGATTTTCAATGTAACTGTTTTTTCAAGCTGTCTGTAACCTGCTTTTCTGGCAATCACAATTACATTTTTTTCTCCGACACTACTGATTGCTACACTAGTCACGTCTGTGTATTCTGTACCATCTACTTTATAAGTAAATGTATAGCCATCTACACCTTCAACACTTACATTGCTTACCGTATGTGACTGTCCATCATATGCCCATGTTCCACCAACAGCACTTAACTTAGCCCACTGTGCTGTAAGTGTATTACCTGGTGTTGCTTTTGTATCCACATGAAGGGCTGCACCTGCATCTGCTACAGCCGGTTTTCCATCTGAATTCGTATAACTCCAGCCTACAAATGTATATCCATCTGGTGCTGTAAATTTAAGTTCTTTTGGTGTTTTGGTCACTATTTCAGCATTATTTGCTGCATCGAATGACTGTGATGTTCCACTTCCAATACCAGGCTGATAGAAAACTGTTGTTTTTTCTTCTTTTCCCCATTGTGCAGTGAATGTCACATCGCCTTTCATAAGATATACATCACCTGGATAATATACCCTATTATCTGTATCAGACAGCCATCCCTGGAAATAGGAGTCAGCATCCGGAGCTGTAAGACTTGCTGCGCTCTTCACTTCAGCCTGTGCGTCTTCTGTATATTCAAACTCATCCATCACAGTTCCGGTACCTGTTCCTGCCTTATAGCTTACCTTGAATGTCTCATCGGAAGTCCAATATGGTACAAGTGCAATGTCGCCATGAATTTCCGTGTCAGGATTGTATAAAGATGTTCTCTGACCATTTTCATAGAGATACCATCCGCGGAATGTATGACCATCCGGGGCTGTTACAGACAACTCATCACTTGATAATTTACTTCCGAGAACCTTCTCGTAAACATTCGGCTCATCAGATGCATCTATTGTACTATACACCGTTATGTTAAATGTCGGTGCAACCCATTTAGCATAAACTGTGACATTTTTTGCAGGCATAATTCTTCCTGCAAATGTATACTGATTTCCCTCACCTTCCGGGTTATCATACCATCCTGCAAAAACATAACTTTCTTTTCCTGCAGGTGGTGCTAATTCTTTACTACAAGAAACACCAGTAAGAGACTGTTCAAAATATTTGCTTATCTGATCCGCTTTTGTTCCTTCATTGATAAAGATAATGTCATACTGATTACGATTGTAATAAAATTTCGCGCCATCCCAGGATGCATTATTTCTAGGACTCAGACTTGTATTACATGTGTAACCTTCTATATCATACCGGTCTTCATCTGTAACATGATAACCTGATCCATATGATCTGTCTGTGTGATGTAATTTATACTGTTTTCCGTTCTTTGTAATCGTTCCTGTCTCACCAGGCAGTACCTCTACATAATAACCAGCGGATGATGTTCTTCCACTATTATTTGCTTCATAAAATGTTGCTCCTCCTGCCGGCATTGTGAACAAATGTGTCTGGTATGTGCTTCCACCATAAGATGTACGCCAGTTATATCCAGGCCATTCGCTCTCAATATTAGCACCATACTTTGCAGTAATCCGAAGATCTGTATATTCATACCTTCGACCATACATAAATTTTACATCATATGTATTTC
The DNA here is from genome assembly GCA_900544685.1 of uncultured Lachnospiraceae bacterium. Taxonomy (GTDB): domain Bacteria; phylum Bacillota; class Clostridia; order Lachnospirales; family Lachnospiraceae; genus Marvinbryantia. Next base: position 38,586 of record UQWA01000026.1, read on the forward strand.
GATTAATATATACATTCACCACAGTAGATCCATCGCCTGCAATTGTCTGTTGCTTAATGCTCTGAAGAGTAAATCCTGCCGGAACCTTTCCATTCCATCCGGATACATTTGTCTCTTCTCCTGTTTTACCTCTTCCAGTTACTGCAGCAGCATAACTGTACTGTTCCATATCCCTTTTATCTGCAGCGAGATATGAATTCTCATAATTGGCATTTTCCATCCAGTACATAATAAGGTAATTGGTATCTTTTGCTTCCCATACTGCATAAAGCGTAATATTCTCTGTCAGTTTTTCTCCAAATCTATATTCGGATCCATTTTCTGTTAAAGACCAATATTTAAAAGTATATCCTGGTTTAGCAGGAATACTCGGTGCTGTTGTATTCTCTGTTGGCAGTATAAATACCGGTGCTGTATAACTTCCACCATTACTCTGGTAGGTAATATAATATCCATTTTCAACCTTTGGATATAATACAACATCTTCATCTCCTAAAGTAACTGTTTCGACTTTTTTTGTTAACCCTTCGTCTTCATACCATCCTGTGATACCCTGAGTTCCGGAAACTGGGAAAGTCACATCTGATGTTGAAATCACATCCCCGGTTTTACCCTCTTTTGTACATATTACGATGCCAGAACTATTTTTAAAGAATACATAATACGCATCTTCATATTCTGCTACAACTTTAACGGTTCCTGTTTCACTAACAGAAGCTGGTGTTGAGAAAGTGATCGGTGTTGATGTTCCTTCAATAAACCATCCCGTAAAATATTGTCCGTCATGTTCCGGTGCTGCAGGTTCTACCAGACTTTCCCCATTTTTTACACTCTGACTGCTAATCAGATTTGTGCCATCATAAAATTCATAAGTTGCAATTGCAGGCGTGTTTTCACCGGTAATTACATAAATCGAAAAGTGGTCTGTTTCAAAGCTTGCACTATTCCCATTTGCAGCATCTGCGATTTTATTAGCAGACGCACCGTCTACGTGATAAACAGCATTTTCTTCGCCATCTACTCCTGCATTTCTGATAGATACCTTTACGCTGTCATCCGGCTGAATTACCACACCATCCGGTCCGATAATGGTAATATCATATGCTTTATAATTGTTCAGTTCTTTTCCTTCTGCTTCAATCGTATTTTCCAGAATAGTTTCAATTGCTCTTGACTCAATTACAATAGCATTTACAGAAGATCCTTCTGGAAGAGCGCCTTCCGGAGCATTCACTGTAATTCTTGCTCCATCTGCTGCGGTTATAGTAAGTTTCTGAGCAGGTTTGCTTATTTCTGATTCTTCCGATAATTTCGTCTCACTCTCTGTTTCGCTCTCAGACTCACTTTCTGTCTCGATTTCTGTGGATGTTTCAGTCTGTGCTTCTGTTTCCACTTCTACCGTTGTGATATCCACGGTTGTATTATCTGTCTGGATGCCTTCGATTATGTAAGATCCATTTTCTGTAGTACGTGCATTGATGCTCTTATCAACCAGAACGCTTTCGATCTGGTAGCCGTTCTCCACTGCCACGTCGAAAACGATCTTTCCATCTTTTGCATAGGCTGTGGATTCTACGGTTGTGCCGTCTACTACCACATGAGCATGCCCGTTGGTGGAAAACGTAACCACATTCTTTCGTATCTCCGTCCCATCCTCATTGGTCTCAGAGGCTTCTGTCTCTTGTGCCTCTGTTTCCACGGTAGTTTCACTTTCTTCCACCGTTGTCTGACTCTTGTCACTGTTCTTGTAGCCACCGACAATAGTCGCCGCCAGAACATTCATAGATGAACTTGTAAAGATCATTGTGAATGCAAGTAATAAAGCCAGATATCTTCTTACTCTTTCCCTTTCTCTCATCTTCCCGTTCCTTCCTTTCTATGATTTTCTACTACTCAATGATAATATTTCCCTTATTCAAGAATGCCTCGGCATTCTTGTTGCTCGCCACCTACAGAAGTGGGGGTCATTTCACATCTGATATATTTATTGTATCAGTTTTCTTATTTCGTCATCTATTTCGCGTTTCCTGATATGAAAAAAGAAATCAACCTCTGCTGATTTCTTTTTTCACTTTATACATTTCCTATCCTTAGATTCTCTTTGCAGCTCCGTCTTTTACTCTTACTGCTGACGCATCGTTCTTAAAGGAAACATTCGTATTAATATGACTGTCCTTTACATCCACTTCTGCGCCATCTTTCTCAAATGCAATTTCGTAAAAACTGTAGATTCCGTCTTCATCAGAACCAAGGCTATTTATGGTTGCCGCTTTTGCTGCTTCATACTTTTCGCTTCCGGTTTCCAGTTTTCTGGCTACCATCTTTACATCTTTTTCCAGTTTTGCATCCTTGGAAACTTTCACTTCAATCACAACTTCATCATTCTCAAAACGGAAAGAAGTCTGATATTCTTTTTCTGTTTCCTTTTCTTTCTTCTCTGTTTCTGTCTCTTTTTCCGTAACGGCTTCTGTTGCTTTCTCTGTTGGTGCTTCGGTTGGTGCTTCCGTTACCGCCTCTGTTGGTGCTTCGGTTGGCGCCTCCGTTACTGCCTCTGTCGGTGCTTCGGTTGGTGCCTCCGTTACTGCCTCTGCCGCCTGTCTTTCTGCTTCTGCTTTGGCTGCTGCTTCTGCCGCCTGTCTTTCTGCTTCTGCTTTGGCTGCTGCCTCTGCCGCCTGTCTTTCTGCTTCTGCTTTGGCTGCTGCTTCCGCTGCCTGTCTTTCTGCTTCTGCTTTAGCTGCTGCTTCCGCCGCCTGTCTTTCCGCTTCTGCCTTCGCTGCTGCTTCTGCTGCCTGTCTTTCCGCTTCTGCCTTCGCTGCTGCTTCCGCCGCCTGTCTCTCTGCTTCTGCCTTCGCTGCTGCTTCCGCCGCCTGTCTTTCCGCTTCTGCCTTCGCTGCTGCTTCCG
>UQWA01000027.1 GCA_900544685.1 uncultured Lachnospiraceae bacterium
GCTAAAGCTACTCCCTCCACCTGCCGAGCAGGTGGTTTATTTTTCTGCCATACAATAAGCACCAGGAGACAGAGATTTTTGCGTTCCTCTGTCTCCTGACATTTATGCCTCCACGATTTCTTTTACAAGTTCTTTTTTCTGGCTGCTGCCAAAAAAAGCCCGCCCCATAATGATTCGGTCTGCACCGTTTCTGATACAGTCCAATGCTCTTTCCAGATTCAGCCCACCATCCACACTTAACATTGTGTTTCTCTTTTGTTCTGTTATCAGATGTTTGATACACCTGATCTTTTCGTATGTACTCTCTATAAATACAGATCCTTCTCTTCCTGGTACGGTACTCATTACCAGTATTTCTTCTACCTCATCCAGATAGGGCTTTATTTCTTCCCATTCACTTTCCGGTGATATGGCAATTCCGGCACGTATACCTTTTTCTTTTATTTGCTGAAGTATTTCCAGATTTTCTTTTTTCTTCCCTGCTTCCAGATGAATGGTGATTCCTACCGGTTCCAGTGAAAAATAAGGCTCCAGCATTTCTTTTGTCATATATGCCATAAAATGGAAATCCTGATCAATGGAATAGACTTTTTTTATCTGTTTCAGCCAGACTGGATTCAATCCAAATAATGGTACAAAATGTCCGTCCATAATATCCACATGCAATGATGTAATTTCTGAACGTCTCGTCTGCTGCAGATCCTCATTCATTTGCAGAATATCTGCTGCGAACAGGGAAAGCGACAATTTTGCCATATTGTTCTCTCCCTTCTTTAATTTCCTGTCTGTGCGAAAAGTCTTTCTCCCACTTCTCCGCCCGGATGGATCACAAGAAATTCTTCTTTCGTATATCCATTATGATTTGCCAGAGTAATGGACATTGCGTCAAATACTGCAATTACAGCCAGGGTACTTGCAGTTGCAAGCATGTTGAAAGCATCTGGCTCTCTGTCAATCTTTATCTTTAATAAAAAGTCGCTTTTCTGTGCCAGATTACTTTCCTCCGTCTCCGTAACCAGTACCGTTCTAATTCCCTTCTTTTTACAACTGTCTATCATCGATTCAAGTTCCACTGTATGCCCACCCTTGGAGAAGAAAATGATCAGATCATCTTCCTGTAGTACTCCCATACCGCCATGTAATGCATCGGAAGGAGAAAGGAAAAATGCAGGTCTGTTAATGCAATTCAACGTATGAGCTATTTTTTTTGCTGCAGCCCCGGAAGTTCCACATCCACAGGTAATTACTTTTCCATTGCATTCATTTAACAGCAACAGCATTTGGTTCACATCATCCTGATTCAAATGATCTGCCAGTTTCTGTATTTCTGCCGCTTCTTTTTGTAATACTGTTTTTACACTGTCAAATCCTGTTTTATTTTTTGCCCTGTCCATAGTATGCGTCTTCTCCAAATTTCCTGTTATAATGCTTATTTTTCAGTTCTTCCTGTATTCTGGAAAGCTTTCCGTCTGACATCGTATAGTTGCAATATGCCATTTTGGAAATATATTCTAATACCTGGCTGTTTAATACTGCTGCCTTTGGTGAAGTTCCCCACACAAACGGCCCATGACTGTGTACCAGAACTGCATTCATTTTTCTGCAATCCAGTTCTGCAAATCTTTCCAGAATGACATCCCCGGTATTCTTTTCATATTCTCCGGCAATTTCCTCCGGAGTCATCAATCTCGTACATGGAATATCACCATAAAAATAGTCACAGTGCGTTGTTCCGTAAGCAGGTATGACCTGGCCAAACTGCGCCCACATCGTTGCATACTGGGAGTGTGTATGTACAATTCCCCTGATTCCGTACTTTGCAAATGCCTTATACAGCGCTACATGAGTTGCAGTGTCCGTGGATGGTGCATATTCCCCTTCTACTACCTTTCCATCCAGATCTACTACTGTCATATGCTCCTGCTTCATCACATCATAATGAACACCGCTTGCCTTGATTACTACCAGCTCTGTCTCTGGATCATAACCCGAAACATTTCCCCATGTGGAAATCACCAGTTGTTTTGTTACCAGATCCAGATTAGCTACCAGTACTTCCTGCTTCAATTTCTCTAACATATCATTTTTCCTCCGTTTCCTGAATACACTGATTCATGCGCTTTTTCAGCCGCTTCATAACATCATTCTGTCCTCTGCCAAAATAGTCATGCACCAGTTCGTATTCTCTGTATAATCTGTCGTATTCTTTTTTATTTTCGGCATTTGGAAAATACGTCTTATCCTGAAGATTTCCCATCCGTTCTGCCGCTTCGTCTACACTGTCATATCCACCGGCTTCCTTTCCTGCTGCCAGCGCTCCCCAGATACAGGAAGATAATGCCGCGTTCTGTCTGGAACCGGCAATTCTGATCGGCCGTCCCGTTACATCGGCATAAATCTGCATCATAAACGGATTCTTCTGAGCAATTCCTCCTGCTACAATGATCTCATCCACTGGAATCTCATATTCCACAAATGTTTCAATAATCTTTCTCGTACCAAACGCAGTTGCTTCTATCAATGTCCGGTACATGTCTTCTATTCTGGTATTTAATGTAAATCCCAGCATCATTCCGGACAGACTTCCATCTACCAGCACACTTCTGTTTCCATTCCACCAGTCCAATGCCAGAAGTCCAGTTTCCCCCACTTTTTTCTTTGCGGCCAGTTTGTTTAAATATTCATAAATATGGATTCCCTGTTCATTTGCTGCTTTTTCATAAGACGCCGGGAGAAAATTCTCTGTCAGCCATGCGAAATGATCTCCTACACAGCTCTGTCCTGCCTCATATCCAAAATACCCAGGTACAATTCCATCTTCTACATAACCGCAGATTCCCGGCACCATTTTTTCTTCTGTACACATCAGTTCATGACAACTGCTGGTTCCCATCATAATCAGCATACGTCCCGGACCTGTTACTTTTGCTCCCACGGTTGCACCGTGAGCATCAAAATGCCCCACCGCCACCGGTGTTCCCTCCGGAAGACCGGTGAGTTCTGCACTTGTTTTTGTCAAAACTCCTGCCCTGGTGCCAATAGACTGCACCGGTCCCCAGATTTTTTCCTCTATTACATGTTCCAGTCTCGGATCCAGCGCTTTAAAATAATCCGAAGACGGATATCCATCCTTTTTATGCCAGCAGGCTTTTGCGCCGGCAGCGCAGCTGTTCCGAATCAGTTTTCCTGTCAGCTGCATCACAATCCAGTCTGTCACTTCAAGAAATGCATCCGTATCTTCATAGATCTCCGGACTTTCATCCAATACCTGCCATACTTTTGGAAACATCCATTCACTGGATATTTTCCCGCCGTAACGCTGAATAAATTTTTCATTTCTCGCCAGTGCTGCCTCTGTCATTTTATCTGCATAGGGTTGTGCAGCATGATGTTTCCACAGCTTCACATAAGCATTGGGACTGCCTTTCCATCTTTCCAGAAAGCAAAGTGGCGTTCCGTCCTTTTTTATTGGCAAAATTGTACAGCCGGTTGTATCGATCCCGATTCCAATCACCTGTTCCGGTCTAATCCCTGCCTGTTTTATTACGTCTCTTATGGTGATCCTCAATACATCCAGATAATCTCCAGGATGCTGCAAATGCCAGTCTACTCCAAGTCTGGTACCATCCGGCAAAGTCTCACTCATTACTCTGTGCCTGTATTCCAGCACACTGGTGGCTGTTTCCTCACCAGTCTCTACATCTGCCAGAAGGCATCTTCCTGACAATGTTCCAAAATCAATTCCGATGGTATATTTTTTCAATATCATCCCTCCTATTTCTGAACCATTCTCTGATTCCTTACTTTTCCGGAAAATTCCGTAAATGCAACTGCCAGAATCAGAACAATACCTTTTACCAGTTTCTGTACATAGTCATTGATGCCACACATAATCATCCCGGTTGATAACACTCCCATCAGAACTACACCGATCATTACCTGATTAATTCTTCCCTCGCCTCCTGACAGACTTACGCCGCCAAGAACTACTGCCGTAATCGCATCCATTTCATATCCGTCTCCGGCAGATGGCTGACCGCTGCTGGTTCTGGAAAGTAATACCAGTCCTGCAATACCCGATAAAAATCCGGCAAAAGCATATACAATCAGTTTTACTCTCATGACATTTACACCGGAAAGATGGGATGCTTCTTCATTTCCGCCAACACCATATACATAACGTCCAAATGTGGTTCTTTCCAAAATAAACTTTCCAACCAGAAATACCAGCAGCATCAGAAGTACCATAAGTGGAATTCCGGCTATAGATGTTTTTGCGAAATTACCATATGTTTTGCTGAAACTGTGAACCGGTAATCCATCTGTAACGATATATGCCAGCCCTCTTAATGCTGTCTGAGTACCCAGTGTTGCAATCAATGCCGGCATATTTAACTTTGTCACACAAAATCCATTGAGCGCTCCTACTGCAAACGCAACCAGTAAAGCAACAAGAGATCCTATGACGCCCGGTGCTCCCGCCTGCATTACAAGTGCTGCTATTACCGCACTCAGACCCGCAATGGAACCAACTGATAAATCAATTCCTCCCGTAAGAATTACATAACACATTCCCACTGAAGTAATTCCGGTAATGGATACCTGTTTTAAAATTGTCATACAGGTATTAATACTGAGAAAATTGCTGGATGCAACAGAAAAAAAGATAATAAGAATTATCAGAACCATCAGGATTCCATAGTCCAGCATTTTTGTTAATACATCATTCTTCTTACTCATGTTCCTCTACTCCTTCTTTCTCTGTAGACGCCAGTTCCAGAATTCTTTCCTGTGTGTACTCTGTTCTTTCCAGCTCTCCTACAATTTTTCCATGGCTCATTACCAGAATCCGGTCTGACATGCCTATCAATTCCGGCATTTCACTGCTGATCATGATGATTCCTTTTCCCTGTTTTGCCAATTCTGTCATCAATGCATAGATCTCCTGTTTCGCACCCACATCAATTCCTCGGGTAGGTTCGTCAAAAATCAGCACATCGCAGTTTGTTGCCATCATTTTTGCCAGAACAATTTTCTGTTGGTTTCCACCAGACAGGTTCTTTGCAATCTGTTCCCTGTTTGGTGTTTTTATTTTTAATTCTTTTATATAATCATCCACCAGACTTTCTACTTTTGATTTCTGTATGACTCCCGCATTTGTACATTTATCATAGATACTGAAAACAGTGTTCTCCTTTACTGACATTCCCAGAATCAATCCCTGCCTCTTGCGGTCTTCCGGTATCAGACCAATTCCATGCTTCAGACCATCTCTCGGGCTTGCCGGACAGAAGGTTTCTCCATTCTTTTTCAGTCTCCCGGAAAGTATCCGGTCTGCACCATATATGGCTCTTGCCACCTCCGTACGTCCTGCTCCAACCAGTCCGCCAAATCCCAGTATTTCTCCTTTTCTCAGCTGAAAACTGATCTCTTTTATTCTCTTATTGGTCAAATGATCTGCTTCCAGCAGCACTTCTCCTTTTTCAGCGGTATTCACCGGGTAAGATTCCGTCAGTTCACGTCCTACCATATAAGAAATCAACTGCTGCTTAGTTACATCTTTTACATCTTTTGTAACAATATATCTTCCATCACAAAATACCGTCACACGATCACATAGTTCAAATACTTCCTCCAGTCTGTGCGATATAAAAATAATGGTAACTCTCTTTTCTCTGAGTTTTTCAATGATATCAAAAAATATCTTTGTTTCATTGATGGTCAGTGGCGCTGTCGGTTCATCCATGATAATAAACCTGGCATTTTTCGATACAGCTTTCATAATTTCCACAATCTGCTGATAAGCCACTCCCAGTTCACATACTTTTGTTTTTACATCCAGATCAACGCCCATTTCCTTACACAGTTCTTCCGCACGCTGATTCATTTCTTTTATGTTTCTGATTCCATATTTCTGAATTTCTCTTCCATAAAAAATATTCTCTGCAACTGTCAGATATGGAATCAGACTGAACTCCTGATAGATAACCGATATTCCCAAATCCATGGATAACTTCGGTGTCATTTTTTCATACGCCTTATGTTCAAATTCAATTGTTCCTTTTGTCGGTTCATAGGCACCCGTCAGTAATTTTATAAATGTTGACTTGCCTGCTCCATTTTCTCCACAGAGCGCATGAACCTCTCCTCTTCGCACATCAAAAGAGATATCATCTAACGCTTTCACTAATGCAAAATATTTGGACAAATGATCTACTTTCAATATTATATCGTTCATTTGCGTCTCCTCTTTTTTAGAGAGAAAGGGGTATGCGCTCTGGCATTTCCCCCTTCTCAGGATATATCTTTTTTTACTTTTTATTTTCCATCCCACTCATAAGTTCCGTCCAGCACGTCAGCCTTTGGTACTTTCACATATGGAAGATATACGGTTTCCTGTTCTTCCGGGATACCTTCGGTTGCGTATTTATATAAGTAGAATGCGGATTCATAACCACCCTTGTACGGGAATAAATCTACTGTTCCCCGGTAGATGCTGTCTTCTTCTGCAATGTAAGTCAGAGCTTCATCTGTTGCATCTCCGGAAAATACAGCATATTCTTCTCCTTCTTTTCCGGCATTCACCATTGCCTGATATCCGCCGATTGCACCGGAATCATTGGTTCCAACTACAACGTTCAGATCCGGATACTGTGCCAGAACGGATTCTACAATCTTCATACCGTCTTCCAGCGTATCTCCCGCCTGTCTTGCAACAATCTCAACGTCTGGGCAGATCTCTTTTAACGCTTCTTCCACACCATCACCACGCGGAATAACAGATTCTACATTGTCCTGTGAAATGATGCATACCTGCGCTTTTCCATCCAGTGTATCTTTAATCCATTCTGCCGCCTGTTCTCCGATGGTATGTCCATAATCATATTCGTCCAACGTATAACTGAGCTTTACATTTTCCTGTGTCTGGGCAATGCATGCAGTTGCAATGCCGCTTTCGTTAGCTTTATCTACAATTTCCAGAGTTGCCTGTGTATCAATCGGAGTAAAGGTAAATCCGCTGTAACCATCATTTACCAGGCTTTCCAGTGCATTTAACTGTGTGTCAACATTGTATTCCGAATCAATAACCTGATAAGTAACACCAAGATCCTCGCATCCTGCCTCGAATCCCTTCTTTACCATTGCATTCCATGGATTCGCAAGATTCATACTCACATATGCCAGTTTAATATCTTTGTTGTCTTTTGCAGCAGCTTCTTCTTTCATTGCTTCTACATCAATGGTCCAGTCATCATCTGCAAATGCTACTGCTCCCATAGATAACATCATACTTGCTGAAAGACCTGCACATAACAATCTTGATACTACATTTTTCTTCATCATAAAACCCTCCTGATCTCATAGTTTGTTTAAATCAATTGCATTTTGCACCATTCGCATATGCTTGTTGTATTCTTTTCCTTTTCTCAAAGTCATTCCAAGAAACAACGCATCCAGTATGGCCTGATCTGCCACACGCCGTGCCACTTTATCTCTTCCGCAAGTCAGATCACTGGTTGAAATAAACAGTGGGATGTCAGTCACTTTTAATAATGGAGACTTGTTCATCTTGGTAATACATATCGTAGTTGCACCCTGTTCTTTTGCAATACGCATTGCCTGCACCACATTTCTTGACCTGCCTTCATAGGATACGGCAAATGCCACATCTCCAGGTTTTAAATTTGCTGCCGTCATTAACTGCATCATGACATCACTGTAAGCAGAGCAGTTAATACCCATTCGGCTGATTTTCGTATCCGTTAGCTGACACACTGCATAGGCGTCTCCAACACCGAAAAAATGAATAGATTTTGCATTTGCCATAGCGTTTAATGCTTTTTCGTAATTTGGAGTTACCAATGACAATGTATCTGTCAGTGTCTGCATATTGCTGTGAAATACTTTTTTCAGTATTGTCACCATATCGTCCTGCGCTTCTATTTTTTCAGGACGTTCTGAACTTTCTTCATTTGCTGCTGATAAAAATGCCTGTTTGAATTCTGTGTACCCGCTGTACCCCATTCTTTTACAAAATCTGACAATCGAAGCATCACTGCTTCCTGTTTCATGAGCCAAACCTGACAGTGTAAAATTGGCAATTGCTTCTGGATTTTCCAGCAATGCTTCTGCCACAACCTTTTCTGCCCGCGGAAGAGATGGGAGTTGAAATCTGATGCGCACCATTATTTCATTCATACTTTTTCCTCCACATTTTCAGTAAGTTATTGATTTCTTACTTCACAATTAGAATAGCACATTAAAATTATGGAGTAAATTTTGCATATTTTTTTCATTATTTTGCACTATATACACCATCTTTGTCCATTTAATGCTTTGTTTGTTTATTATATTTGTATAGTTTTTTAATTTTTCCACTTCATTTTGAAAGTTTTACTTCGAAATAACACTTCACTTTGAATTCCTGTTATACAAAAAAGTTCGACAGATGTTTCACACATCTGCCGAACTTTTTCATTCAAAATTCGCATGTCTTTTTTTCAGTTCTTTTTCCGATATTCCCCTTTTTTCCATCAGCTGGATCACAAGTGCCTCAAGGCTGATAAACAGAGCCTCCTCAAACAGTGATCCCATTGGCTGAACAGATTTTTTCTCTGTATCCTCCTTAAACTTCGCATCTGCATGAATCACAACTGCAACAGCTGCGTCTGCATGCAATGACGATTCCCTGCATGTCGTAAACACAATAATTGGTATCTGTAGTTCTTTTGCCTTTTTTGCATACACCTTAAGTGTCTCCGTCTCGCCACTTCCGCTTCCAAGAATAAGTAAATCACCTTTTCCTGCTGCAGGGGTATTCGTATCACCGATCCAATAAGCTTCATATCCGGCCTGCTCAAGCCGCATGGTAAACCCTTTCATTACATATCCGGTTCTTCCCATACCGGCTACAAATATCTTCCCGGCCTGATCTATAAGCTGACCTATCATGGCATATTCCGCAGTTGATCCGCTGCTCAGGCATTCCTGAAGTTCCTTTAAAATCTCGCTGGTATATTTTGTAAACAATTTCCACTTCTTTCTCTATGGAAATGCAAAATCTATTCATCTTCTTTATATCAAGTTCAGAGAAAAAAGTAAAGGCTATTTTTCCTGCTTTCCAACTCATTACGCACTTTTCAGATGTTCTGCCACCACTCCCGCGAATACTCTATGTCCTTCTGCATTCATATGCTCCTGATCTTCTTCGCTGCTCTGCACATAGTCTGCCGCCCGGAAGAAGTCTGTTCCGTACTGTTCTGCGATCTTCTCATAAACATCTCCCAGCTTTTTGGAGACTTCTACGGATTCCGGCGAGAATTCCTGATCAAATCCTTCTTCCCAGACCCGTTCTCCAAGAAAGATTGGAGAGATCAGCAGGATTTTACTGTCAGGTGCGAACTGTTTTGCCTGATCCAGGAGACGTACGATACCTTTTCCGATTACATCTGCCGAGGCGGAAAATACTGTTTTACAGTCATTGGTTCCCAGCATCAGTACAATCTGATCTGGCTGCCCATGTGTCTCCAGAAGGGTTGGAAACAGTTCCACACCTTTTCGCCCCCGTCTTAACGGATCTTCAAATACCGTAGTTCGACCACATAATCCCTCTTCAATTACCCTGATTCCCTGATCTTTTAACTGCTCCTGCAGGACGCTCGTCCATCTCACGCCCCACGGAAAACGGCTACCATCCTTCGGATTATATCCCCATGTATTTGAATCGCCAAAACAAAGTACGTCTGTCATTTTTTCTCCCCATCTACGCTTTCTGTTTATTCCATTTTCATACTAACATAGTAGGTTAATAAATGGAATTCCATTTTTTCTATAACAGGATATAGAAAAAATCAATAAAGACTGGATAAACTGCTCGGTTCTTGTATCAAGTGACGGCATAACAATTTCCTATTGACATGAATTTCATCTGGTGTTATCTTATGTATAGAATTTTTATATATAAAATTTTTATATATAGATAAGGAGGTTATCGTATGTATTTTCCGGTATCGGCGCTTCTGATCGAATACCTGATCCTCACCATTGTGTCAACACAGGATTCCTATGGATACGAGATCAGTCAGACTATCAAGCTGGCAGCGGACATCAAAGAATCCACCCTGTACCCCATCCTGAAAAAGCTGGAAAAATCCGGTTTTCTCACTACCTATTCACAGGAATATCAGGGGCGGAAGCGAAAATACTACTCCATCACGCCTGAAGGAAAAACACAGATAGGAAAACTAAATGCCGAATGGCTGACTTATAAGGACACCATTGATGGGATTATCGAAGGGAGGCTTCGCAATTGAGTAAAAAGCAATTATCTAAAACCGAATATCTTCAGCAACTGGAGAAATATCTGAAGAAGCTTCCGAAGGAAGATTTTGAAGATGCTATGGAATATTTCACTGAATATTTTGAGGATGCTGACGATGAAGGCGCACAGGCTCTGATGGAAGAACTTGGCACACCAAAAGAAGCTGCCAGAGATCTGATGATGAACCTGTTAGATCGGAAACTGACAGATGTCTCACCCGACACCAAGACATTCGCTGCATCAGACAACACTTTTGCTGATTCAGCCACTCCTTCCGGGACTAAGAGTACTACCGGCCGTAAAATCTGGAAGTCCATCCTGTGGATCTCCCTGTTAGTCCTCTTTGCCATACCCATTGGGGCACCACTGCTGATTTCTGTGGTAGTAGTCCTGCTCTGTGCAATGCTTTGTGCCATTATTCTGGATCTGTGTGTATTTATTGCTGCATTTTCCGGCTTTCTCATTGGCTGCAAGCTGGTTCTTCGAGGCCTGCTGGCACTGCCGGTTTCTCTTCCCGGATTTTCCATGATCACCGGAAGCGGACTGCTTGTCATCGGGCTTGGCATCCTGACCACTCTCCTTGGCATTCTCCTGACCCGCCAAGGCTGTCGTTTTTTTGCTGCTTCAGTCAAATGGATTGCAAATCAACGAAAGAAAAGTAAACGAGGTGAAGCATTATGAAACGATCTCATTTTAAATGGTTAAAGACTGGTGTGATATGCTGTATGATAGGAGCTGCACTGATTTTTGCCGGTTATCTGAAAAATGGTCAGTCTTATGTTGCTCACGCTGATCTCAACAAACTGAAATGGAGCGTTCACAGTGATGATTCAGCAAAAGTAATCTCCCTGCCCCGGACAGATCTTGGCACCTTAGATTCTATAGAAATTACCCTTTCCGATCTGGATCTGGAGATTCTTCCGTCCGGAGATGAAAACTGTGCCATTGCATGGGAGATTTCCTCAGATTACGGGAATACACCCGTCTCTTATACCATAAAAGACGGACATCTATCTGTCACGGAGACAGACCATAGTCACAATTTTTATGTTCATGTGGATATCAGCCTGTTTGCAGATCTTCTGTGTGGAAAACATATCTCTCAGACAGCTGATAAAGTTACCCTTTACGTGCCGGCGCACGCATTCAAAGCTGCAACCATAAATAGCCAGTTTGGAACTGTCTCTGCAGAAGGACTGCAGGCTGCACAGGGAAGCATTGATTGTGTTGATGGGGATGCTTTCTTTACCAACTGTCAGTTCTCAGATTTTACTTTACAAAATACATTGGGGAATCTGGCAGTCTCAGACAGCACTCTGGATGACTGCGAACTTACTGTGAGCGATGGCGATCTGACACTGGCTTCTAACCAGTATCAGGGTTCCTGTTCCGTGACCGATAAATTGGGAGACGTGAAACTCATCGCTTCCTCTGATATTTTGCAGGCTCTTGGATTACAGCTCTCCACCGGACTCGGAGAAATCCATCTGCCGGAAGAACTGAAAAAAACACTTCCAGAAAGTGAGGATGATCTCACCAGCTACTCTCAGGAAGGTGCTGATGATGATGCACTGACCATTATCTGTAAAGATGGGGATATCTCATTAACTGAATAACATGAAATTCAAGAATGCCTCGGCATATTTGTTGCTCGCCACCTACAGAGGTAGGAGAGCCATTTCACATCTGATATATTTTAAAATAAGGCTGACAAAATGCTTCTGCAAATTTGTCAGCCTTAATCTGTACTGAATGGCTATCTCTTGATATCGTAATTCATATTCATCAGATTGCGGATGGTGTCTACGTCATCTGTGATGTTGGCATCTCCGTGGATGGTATGCTTGATGGCACTGCTTGCTACTGCAAAGTTCACGATATCCATTGGTTTGTAATCATGCATGATGGCGTAGATCAGTCCACTGGCGAAGGCATCTCCACCGCCTACACGATCCAGAATATTGAAAGTAAACAGCTTACTTTCAAAAGTATGGTTTTCGTACCACATATATGCTTTCAGACTGTTCTCACTACCGCTGTGGGCATAACGCACATGGCGGGCAATGCATTTCAGATTCGGATAACGCTCTACGAATCTCTGGAAGATCTCATCCTGCTGCTCGTAGCTTGGCTGCATCGGGATACCATCTTTCCAGTCTCCCTTGCTGTGATCGTTTTCATCCTTCCACAGGTGATACGGTTCGATTCCAAAAAGTACATCGATATATGGCAGGCATTCGGTACAGAAGTCTCTGGCTTCTTCCCAGCTCCACATGGTGCTGCGGAAGTTACCGTCAAAGCTGGTGGTGATTCCCTTCTCTTTTGCCACCTTCAGACTGTTCAGAATCAGATCTTTGCATTTTGGAGAAACCGCCGGAGTAATACCGCTTAAATGCAGCCAGGTAAAACCATCCAGCAGTGCATCCAGATCCACGTTATCAAAATCATACTCTGCAAAAGCACTGTGCTTTCTGTCATAAGTCACTTTACTTGGGCGGATTCCATAACCAGTCTCCAGATAATAAGTACCCAGCCGGTGAGTCGGGGTCTGCTGTGGTGTGGATAAAATCATTGGTGTACAGTGAACATCGTTGCTGCGCAGCATACGGATCGCACTCTTGCCGATGCTGTTATTTGGTACAACAGAAAAGAATGTACTGTCCACATTCAGATTTGCCAGCGCAAGGGCAATGTTTGCCTCGCTTCCACCATAACTGGCTTCAAAGCTGGTCGCCATCCGGATTTTATCATAATTCGGCGGTGTCAGACGAAGCATGATCTCTCCTATTGTAATAAACTTTTGTGTACTGTCATTGTCACGAAGAAGTGGATTTGAGTGTTCCATATAAGCCTCCTGTAAAAATTATATGTCCAGCCGTAGCTTTTTTCATTTAGTCTACCACACTTTTAGTTTTTGTCCAAGTAGACAAATATTTTTGTGTAACAGAAAAAAGCAGGACATCGATTTTCATCTCAAATGTCCCGCTTATCTTTTGGTCTTCCCTCAGATTACTTCAGAATATAATCTGCCAGTCCCTGCACCAGAATCAATCCAGCTGTAGCTCCCTGGTCTGCAACTCCCTTTGCCACATTAGCATGTACAGCTGCTTTTCCATACTTTGGAACCATGTCTTTGGTTGCTTCCACACCTTTTTTTGCTCCTTCCAAAGCTGCCTGGCACACCCGCTCCAGAGTTGCCTGAGGATCATCTGCCAGGACTTTTCTTGCATCATCTGCTGCCTGTCCGATGGCATCCAGTACCGTTCTGTCACCACGACTGCATTTTCCTCTTTTGATAATGCCTGCTGCATAGCCTTCCAGAAACAGAACCAGACCT
This sequence comes from uncultured Lachnospiraceae bacterium, assembly GCA_900544685.1. Classification (GTDB taxonomy): domain Bacteria; phylum Bacillota; class Clostridia; order Lachnospirales; family Lachnospiraceae; genus Marvinbryantia. Next base: position 13,659 of record UQWA01000027.1, read on the forward strand.
TCTGCATCCAGTTCAGTCTTTCCTGCCATCTCTTTTCCGCCATAAGATACACCGGTTCCCATAAGCATTCCCATGGTAGACGGAATCACATCTGTCATTTCCATTCCTGCCTTGCGGATTTTCTTGGCAAAATCTTCTTCATCCAGATTCTGAATGATCTCTGGCAATGCTCCAAAACCCTTCTTCATGGTCAGGCCGAGGTCACCATCCCCCATTTTGCTGTCCATGTCACAGAGCAGTTCTTCATTTTCAGCAAATCTGTCTCCCACAGCCCGGAAGAGTTCCGGGAGCTGTTCCATTGTTACTTTTTCCATGATTGTTCTTCCTTTCTGCCACTCTTTTCTTTCAGATAGTTGATGACGCTGTATGTCAGGATATACTGTTCATCCAGAGGAGTGCTTCCAAGACCGTTTACTAACAGTGCCACTTCGCTTCCGCTTTCCAGAGGCATATCCTTCAGAATGGTATCACAGCTCTCTTTTGCGATCTCATCTGCTGTCTTGATTGGACCATTCCAGATTCCCGGTTCTCCGTGGATACCCATACCCATTGCCATCTCATTTTCACCCAGTTCAAAGTTTGGTTTTCCTTTTTCTGGAATGATGCACGGAGTCAGTGCAAATCCTACGGTTCTTGTGTTATCTTTTGCCTTCTGTGCTGCTTCGTATACTTCATCCAGGCTACCCATTGCTTTTGCTCCAGCTGCTTTGTACATGAAGAAAATACCAACCACACCTCTTCGTACATTTACATCACTGCTGCTGTTGACATCATCTGCACCCACGATGCTGCGAGTTTCGATATATTTTTTTCCTTACATAGTTACGGTAGTGTCAAATACTACCTGGATATATTAGGAGGTATCAGTTATGAAAGCACCTGAAGGTCAGCCTTCCTGGCAGGTAAAATCTGTCGTCAAGGCAATAAAGATTCTGTCCTGTTTCACACCCGAACATCCGGAATTAAGCCTTGCCGATATCAGCAGCCAGCTGAAGATTCCCAAAAGTACTACGCTGAATCTTCTTCGCACCCTAGAAGACTATGACTACATCAGCCGTACTTACAACCCTTGGAGTTCGCTGTATCGCAGCCCCGATACGTAATGCAAAGGGCTACCCTACTGCTGCCATCAGCATTTCCGGTGCTGTTTTATCCATGCAGGAGGAACAGGTCTACGAATATGCAGATGTTCTACTGAATACCTGTCACGCACTGTCTAATAATGCCAATGAATTTCCGGCAGGACAGAATCTTTTATTAAAGCAGAAAAAAGAACTGGAAGAAGGATCTGTCTGTCCTGATTAGATTCTTTCCAATTCTTTTCTCTGATTTTGTTTATTGTTATCTGAAAATACCGGCATGTAAGTTCACACCTACATGCCGGCATTTTTCTGTTCATTATTTTATTTCTGCTCTGCAATAAACTTCTTCACTTCGTCTCGATCTGGAATAGACGGTGCCACACCTGCTCTGGAGGCTGCAACAGACTGGTTCAGTCCCTTACCGCCCACATTCAACTGATCTCCCTTTGCCAGTATGGTCTCTCCCGGTAATACAAAATTTTCTACCTGATATACTTTATCTATATTCATAGAGCCAAAAGAAATAATTTTCATGATACTATCATCCTCTCATCTTTCTTTTTCACTCACACATCATCAACCTGTCTTTTATTATATAACAATTCCCTCTTTTGTGAAAAGAGGGAATTCTGTTTTTGTTTATTTATGCCAGATGGAAGGTCTGAATCAGAAGGATCCATGCCAGACCATAATACGTAATAACAGCTACCAGATCGTTTACCGTTGTGATCAACGGACCGGATGCTACTGCAGGGTCTACCTTGATCTTATGGAAAAACATCGGAATCAGAGTTCCCACCAGACTGGAGATCACCATGGCTGCCATCAGTGAGAATCCTACACAGCCGGAAATCAGGAATGCATGATTGGCCGGATTCGGCTTAAGAAGCCAGATGTAACAGCCTACCAGAAGGAAGGATACTGTTCCCAGAACCAGTCCGTTCATAAATCCCACACGCATCTCTTTTATTGCCAGATGCAGCTTCTGCGCACCGGTCAGGTTCTCATCCATCAACACACGGATAGTTACAGCCAGTGACTGGGTTCCCACGTTGCCTGCCATATCCAGAATCAGTGACTGGAATGCCATAACAATTGGAAGTGTGGCAACTACTGTTTCAAATACGCCTACCACAGAGGATACTCCGATTCCAAGGAACAACAGAACGACCAGCCATGGCAGTCTCTTTTTCATACTCTCTTTTGTGGTCTCATTCAGATCTTCTTCTGCGGTCAGACCAGCCAGCTTTGCGTAATCATCACCCATCTCATCGTCTACTACTTCTACGATATCCTGGGATGTGATAACACCTATCAGCATCTTCTTATCCGTCAGTACCGGGATAGAATCTTCGGCGTAGTCCTTGATATCCTCGATACAGTCGCTGATCTTTTCATGATCGGTCACATACGGATAGGATGTACTGATAATATCATCCAGAGAATCCCGTTCTCTTGCAATAATCAGATCCTTCAGATCAATGGCTCCGTAAAAAACATCTTTGCGGTCTACCACATACACAGTAGAGATATTGTCGTTATCTCCTGCCTGGCGTACCAGTTCCCGCATTGCCTGACGAATGGTCAGATCATGATAAATCACAATAAAATTAGTAGTCATCTTACTACCAATCTCATCGTCCTCATAGGACTGGATCATCCTGATATCGTGGCTGGCTTCTTCATCCAGCATTTCTACCAGTTTTTCCTGTGTACTGTCATCGAATTCATCCAGCACATCTACTGCATCGTCCGAGTCCATGTAGGAAATTACTTTTGCTACTTTGTCCAGATCCAGTTCCTTCAAGTATTCATCCGGATCATCAATGTAAGTGAAGATCTCTGCCAGACGCTCTGCACCAAGTACCGGATACAGTTTCTTTCTCTCATCTTCTGTCAACTGTGACAGCGCATCCGCAATATCGTTCTCATGATAATCAGAGAGCCTGTCCAGAAGCTCCTCGTTTGATAAAGAGCTGTGCAGAATCTCCAACAGTTCTTCTGCATAATTTGGTTTTACGTTCATTTCTTTTGTCATATTGCCTCCTTTCTTCCTGAAAAAGGACATAAGAAAACCACCGTTTCCTTTTCAACTTTCCAACAGTAACATGCTGTGAAGTATAGGAATGAATACGGTGGTTCAAAAGCAATACGAACAAACGCAGTCCCATCAGAAAACGATTCTGGAACACTGCGTCAATCTCTTCTCTTGTCTGCCACCGTAAATGCAACTTCGTCCTGTACTGTCGCAACTGTCCATTTCGTTTTCCTCCTTATTTTTATTTTAATCCTCGTATATTCTAGCCTGCCTGTCCCGCAATTGTCAAGAATAATTCTATCGGTTTCTTATTGCTTTTTCTCAGATATCAAAATATACTCATAATCTGGTTTAAAATCCCCCTTTTCGTATAAATGATAATATTGTATAAAAATACGTTCCATTACCTTTGGTATCTGGCTTTCCTCCGGTTCGAACAGGATAATCAGATACTGCATGGCACTATAGCGTGTGCAGATATCCACTTTCCGGATTGCCAGCCGGATGGCTCGCTCCATACAGCTAAGAGCCTCTTCTATCTGCTCCATATACATTGTCTGATCCCGCATGGTGTCCATCGTCACCATTACAAGATAACAGGAATGCCTGTGCCGTTCACTTAGGCTGTTCATATATTCATAAAGTCTTGCAAATCCTCTGAAATCGATCTCCAGCGCTCCGCTGTAGCTGCCACTTTCCTGCAAGACAGTCGCCACCTTCCTCAGATCTCTTCCCGCCGCAGATTCTTCCCGCTTCTCTTCTGACAGTTGCTGGTAGAAAAAAAACTGATCTTTTCCATTCTGTTTGACGTAATATAATGTTTTGTCAGCATTCATATAACTGTTTTCAAAAGAATCTCCCGGATTCGTCATACACAGACCTGCCGAAAGTGATGCACAGCGGATCTCCACATCATTTTTCTTACTGTTTCGGAAGCTTTTAAAGAGTTTCTCTATCTTTTTCGCCATCTGGTCTTTCTCCACATCCGGCAGAAATAAAATAAATTCATCTCCTCCAAACCGACATGCCACCGCATCTTTATCCACGGCTCCGATCAGTTTTCCAAGGAGCTTCAGCGCACGGTCTCCCGCTTTATGCCCGTAAATATCATTAATTCTTTTCAAATTGTCCATATCTACAAATGCCAGACATCCGGGTTTTTCCTGCATAAGCTGTGCAATCAGCGTCTCGCCACGACTCCGCATCGGAAGACCAGTCAGATAATCGTAATTATCCTCTTCTCCCTGACTCTTCATGGTTGCCATTACTTCAGAAATGAATTTTTCTGTTCCACGTTCCAGCTCTGTGATATCATCTTCATTCTCTTCGGTTTCCTCTTCCTTGATTTTTACTTTTCCTCCTTTCAGGAGACGTACAAAAGTATCTACAATCACCGGATCAAACTTCGTTCCCCGATTTTCTGTCAGTTCTTCCTGAATCTGTTCCTGTGACAGTGCACTGCGGTAAATTCTTCTGGAACTCATGGCATCATAGCGGTCTGCCACTGCCACAATCCTTGCCTGTATCGGGATCTCTTCTCCTTTCAGTCCATCCGGATATCCCTTGCCGTCATATCTCTCATGATGGGATCTTGCCACCTCTGCCGCATGCTCTATCACAGTAAGATCCTTCAGGACATCTGCTCCAATTACCGTATGTGCCTTAATCAGTGCATACTCATCCTCCGTCAGCTTTGATGGTTTATTCAGTATACTGTCAGGGATTCCCACACGCCCCACATCATGCACATATGCCGCATTTTTCAGATTCCGAATCTCTTTACTGCTCCATCCCAGTTCTCTGGCTATCATACCTGCATACTGCGCCACACGGTAGGAATGTCCCTGGGAACACTCATTCTTCGCTTCTATCGTCATGGACAGAGTGCGGATTAACTGCAGCGACATCTTTTCTGTCTGCCGTCTGCGCTTCTCCAATTCTTCCTGCCTCCTTTGTTTTTCCATGCTCTGTACACTTCGTATCGTTCTTATAACATTCACAAACAGAATAATAAGCAGACCTGTTCCAACAAATACTCCGGAAAGTGACACTACAAAGTAAGCAGAAAATGCCTCAATCAATACGGCTGCCATAGCAATCACGCAGCCTGCCAGAACAAAATAATACTCTCTGCTTTCACCCCGTCGTACATCCAGAACAGATGTTGCCACAATCGTAACAAACGTTACTGCAAGTATGACATGGTCTACTGGCATTGTCTGAATGTAATCTGCTATCCCTGTTACCTGTAATACTGTCTCCACCACAAAATTCAACAGCGCAACGCTCTCAATAATTCTGTAAACTCTGGTATAGCGGTATTTTTGCACACTGTCTATATAAAATAAAAGCGGAATTGGACACAGCATCAAAACTACAAAACACATTAGAGCCAGTATCGAAGCATTGGAAATCCAGAGCTGACGCAGCTTGGATTCTCCCAGCATCCAGACAGCCCCCATCAACATACACCAGCCAAGATATTCCATATCAAACCTTGTCCTGTATACTCTCCCTAGTGCCACACTGAAAGAAACTGCTACCACACCCATAAACAGAATGAAAAATGCAATCAGCGTCTCTATTCCGTGTTCTGCAAAAATGTGCGTCCAGATATCTGCCTTATCTCCATAATATACCTCATTTACCACTCCTGAATAGTTGGAGGTATATGTGGTCAGTTCAATCTTTAGTTCCTTACCGGCATCCTTCTCAGAGGTTTCACAGAAAACATACCGGCTGGCTGAATTCTTGCCAAACGGCCTGGTATCCTTCGTATCATAACTGTCCCTCAGTTCACCGTCTATATAATACTTCACATCCTGCAGAGAAGAACGCAGCCCAATCGCATTCGCATTATAGTCCTCCGGAAGTACTGTAGTCAGCACCATCGTTTCTCCGGCTGTCCCGGAACCTGAATGACTTCACTGCTTCCATCCGCTTTTTCCCAGGTAAATGTTCCCGTATACCGGATATTGGCATCCAGTGACATTTTCGTCCGCTCACTTGGATAAACAGATTCTCCTACTATGAATGCTGCTATTATCAAAAACATCAGGATGTAAAATGTAAGCTGTATTCGTTTTTCTACTCTGTCCATTTCTCTCATCCCCATCTCTTCTTTCATCTACATATTATCTGTTCAGTCTGAATTTTAGATACACCGGATCATGATCCGACCAGTTATATCCTGTGTTGATGTTTTCGTAAGATACACATTCCACATTATCAGAAATAATAAAACCGTCCAAAGTAACCGTATAGGTAACCCCTTCCTCATATTCCATATCTGCATTGCGCGCACTGTTCCACAATGCATCCTTTTCCTGTTCTTCCAGGTAGTCCATTGCAAAAGAGAAATGCTCTGGCAGTTCACTTCGTGGGAATGGATAAGCCCAGGACTCGTAAGAATCGGTTCCTCCCTCATCTGCCTTCAGATCATGGTTAAAATCTCCGCCACAGATCACATAATTTCCCGCTTCATATTCTGCCTTCATATCCTCGCATAACATCTGGATCTGCCCTTCCCGGATCGCATCACTGTTCCCGTAAGCAGACATGTGAAGAGCGTAAATAACCAGTTCTTTTCCATTGTCCACGGTCACTCTGGATACACTGTAGCAGCGATCCAGATCCAGAAACTTACTCAGTGATGTGGAGATCGGCAGGCTTCTTCGTACTGAGTCTGTGATCTCATATCTGGAAAAAAGTCCAATTCCGGAATTGCTTTTTCCATGAGGCTGGGTAAAAGGATAAAACAGGAATGCAGAATGATAGTTTTTCGCAAACACAGTGTAGTCCTCTGGCAGACATTCTTTTAAAATCTGATATTCATCCACATGATAACTCCTGGTAGAATCCAGATCAATCTCTTCTATCATAGCAAAATCCGGGTTTAGAGATGCAACCAGTTCTCCTGCTCCCTGCACAGTCTCTATAACGCTTTCTTTACTCTTTGCCCAGGAAGACTTTCCCCCATCCATGAAGAAACTGAAATCCGGCGTATAAGCTCCAAAACCGATATTATAGGTCACTGCCCCATATTCCTGTTCCGTAGTAAGCTGCCCTTTTTCCCTTTGCTCCTGCTGTGGAGTTTCCACCTCCAGAACCTGTCTGTCCTGAATTCTGCTGTAGCTGGCAAACAGATAAATCACATAAACCGCCAGTGCCGCCACCAGTGTTCCAGCCACAATTCCAAATACCTTCAGGATTTTCTTTCTCATATGTATACGCTCCATCTGTCAAATGACATTTTTTTAAGTATAACATAAAAGCAGCCTGTCAGCCATAGAAAAGCAGAAACATCCTGTTTTTGAAATATCCTCTTTATATAAAAAGTCATTGTTTTATGATTCCTTTCACAAAACAATGACTTTTTTCTAAACTTTTTATACTTCTGCCAGTATTTTTTCTTTCCGTGCCAGTATATCATCTGCCAGTAACTGCTTTTCTACATTCTCAAACCCAATGCGGTCAATGGTTTCTGCGAATCGTTCTCCTTTTTCTCCCTGTTCTTTAAACAGTAAGATGGCTTTTTCAATCACATCCAGCGCTTCTTCTTTTGTGGTAAAGATCTTACCCAGGGATTTTCCTTTAGCTACTTTCTTGCCCCATCTTCCACCGACATAGATCTTGTAACCGTATGTTCCGTCCGGAATGGAATCAAACGGGCACTTTCCTACGCAGCGTCCGCAGTGACGACAGGCTTCTTCATCAATGTGAAGCTTTCCATCCACGACCTTTGCCACTTTATTTGGACAGGCTGCTTCAATGGCACATTTCTTACATCCTTTACATTTATCCAGATCCTGCTGTGGTATTCTCTGACCGATGATACCCACATCATTCAGATTAGGTTTTACACAGTTATTTGGACATCCTCCTACTGCAATCTTGAACTTGTGCGGCAGTCCTACCTGACGGTATCCTTCATAAAATCTGTGAAAAATCTCTTCTGAAATTCCATAGGAATCCAACAGACCGTACTGGCAGGTGGTTCCCTTACAGGAAACGACCGGACGTACCTTGGCACCGGTTCCTCCTGTCATCAATCCTTCTTTTGCGATAAATGACTGGAACTCATCCACTTTTTCATATGGAATCCCCGGAATCTCTACAGAAAGTCTGGTGGTATAAGCCAGTCTTCCATTTCCGAATTTCTCTGCTGCATCTGCCATGCATCTGTGCTGAGCGGCCGTTACTTTCCCGTTCACCGTAATCACCCGTGCAGAAAATTCATCGGTTCCCCTGTTATTCAGGAATCCCAGACCTTTTAATCTCTTTTCTTCTTCCTTGCTGACTGTCAGTGCTGACATGGTTCTCCTCCTGTTCTTTTGTGTAATGTTGTCTGCATTTTTATTCACTATACCACTTGTTCATATATTTGAAAAATGATATTATTTTATAGAAATCATAGGTATTTTCTATATATTATTGTATATGAGCAGATACAACCAGCAGGAATGTCCATGGCATTCCTGACTTTGAAAGGAGCATACTCATGACCATCCGTCATCTTACTATTTTTCTGACCGTAGCACAACAAGGCTCTATGAGTGCTGCTGCCAAGGTTCTGTATCTTTCCCAGCCTACAGTCAGTCAGGCAATCCGTGAACTGGAGACTCATTATAATGGACTTTTATTTGAGCGTCTTGGAAAAAAACTGTATCTTACTGAACGCGGCAGACTCCTGCTGCCTCACGCCGAAGAACTGGTACAGCAGTTCCGCCAGATAGAAGAACTGATGCTGAATCATGGGCAGTCTTCCACGCTCAAGCTTGGCTCCACCATCACAGTCGGCACCTGCCTGACCCCTTCCGTAGTAATGAATCTTCAGAAATGTTTTCCTGAGATGTCCGTTTATTCCTATGTCAGCAATACTCGTGATATTGAAGAAAAGCTGTTAAAATCCGAACTGGACGCCGCCGTTGTGGAGGGCGAAATTCTCTCTCCGGATCTGATTGTTCTTCCTATCATTGATGACAGTCTGGTACTGGCAGTTGGCAAAGAGCATCCCTTTTATACACGGCAGAAACTGTCTGTTGCAGATCTGCAGGGACAGAAATTCTCCATGCGGGAATCCGGCAGTGGTACCCGGCAGCTTTTTGAAGATTACGCTTCCAGACATCAGTTATCCTATATCACAACCTGGGAGGCCAACAGTCCAAGAGTCCTGCTAAATGCAGTACTCTACAACAACATTCTCTCCGTCATGTCCCTGCGACTGATGCAACACGAATTGCAGCACGGATCCATCCGGGCATTCCGCCAGGCAGACGGCGAATGGGATCGGAAGTTCAAACTGGTCTATCATAAGAACAAGTTCCTGACTCCGGCGATCTATGAACTGGAACGAATTCTGCATGAACATCAGCATATGAATATGCCCGAAAAAATGGGGATGCTGCATTAGCATCCCCACACTTTATTTCACATAAATTTCTGCTATGTTCTTTATCACATCATCTTCTATTGACCTTATAACCGACTTTCCATCAAAGTTCGCTGCATATTCCCCCAGAGTCTGGATTCGTTTTTCAGTAGATATCACGATACTCTCTCTTCTTTTTTTATCGATAAACTGCGCTGCCCGCTCATCATCGAATACGCTTCGAATCAGCTCTCCTACATCCTTCAGCTTTGTAAAATCAATCCATTCAAATGATGATACTAGCTTTAACTGCTCCTCATGGTGATTTTTGAATGGTTTACAGGTAACGCGTTTTCCAGAAAGTATCTCGAATGGCAGCATGTCATATCCAAAAGATGATCCGCTGTCAAAAATCGGTGCCGCTCCAATCCATTTCAGACTCTCTGCTTCCCGTATCAGTCCAAAATTGTTCAGGTGCCGGTCTTCATTCGCTATGATATAGTCCACCACTATCATTCTGTCCAATGACGGAACGACATCAATTCCAAGTGCTTCGCAACAATTCACATAATGCTGGTATACCGATACATCATTTGACTTTTTCTGCGTCTGAAAAATACGCCAGGCACCGATCAGTTCCGTATCTCTGGTCACAAAATCCTGACAGATACTGTACGGTTCTTCTTCATCCCATATCAAGTCATACGCGATATGTTCAATTCCCAGACAATCCATGATTCTGGATGCTATCACCTCATTGAACGGCTGCTGCCGGAATGGATTACTGCCACCTTTTAACAAACATCTTTGTCCATTCAGTATCTTCCATCGTTTTTTCAGGCATCCATCCGAGGTGTTGTCCGGTGAACTGAAATCAAACTCTGCCGTCTCCTTTTTTGCCCCCAGCAGGATATCTCCGATATCATCTGAAAATGCATGGTCAAAAAAATTGATATCATCCCATTTCAGATCTGTCCCTGTCGGTCGGATCCAATATTGATCAGAAAGGCTGAGTCCAAAACAACGGACAAGCAATAACTTTGTATCTGCAATGTCCAGCGTTTCCAACGCCTCTTGAACCCCGGATCTGCTTGCCGGAATAGACCGGTCCGTCCACCACGCATTCAATGCTGCCCGGTCAGCTATGCCTTTTTTCACCGAAATTCCCACAGGAAGATGTTCTGGCGCATATACTTCATATACTTTACTGATGAATCCGGTCGCATCATCTAATTCCATCTGTGCAACAGGGATTCTCTTATGCATCAAAGTGCAGTTCATCCGTCCCACCTCCCGTTTTCTTTTTTCATATACTATTTGCTGATCCGTACAAAATCTACTTTGTATTCGTCACTGCCTTTTTCATCCACTGTATAGTAAGCCGCCATCTGAGCCACATTCAGATAAATACGAATGGTTCCATTAAGACCTTTTTCTGCTGCGTCTTTTTTTACTGCTTTCTTAATATCATCCATATCAATATCCAGACCGGAAACTTCCAGCGTAACAGCTTCTATTCTGTTTCCTGCATCTTTTGCTGCCTTTGTCACTGTTTTTACTGTATCTTCCGCTTTCTCCGCTACGTCCTTGACGGTTTCTTTTGCTTTCTCTACAATCGGTGTATTCATAATGTCTTTCGCGTTATCTTTTACCTCCTGAACGGCGGCTTTGGCAATTTTACTTACTGACTGTCTTTTCTTCATAATTGCGATCCTCCTTTATCTTTTTCTTATAGAATAGCACAGTACATTTTCTTCGTCAAATTCCCCGAAATACAAAAAAGCCGAAAAACCTTGAATTCACAAGATCTTTCGACTTATCGGAGCAGGGGATGAGAGAATCGAACTCCCGCTAAAAGTTTTGGAGACTTCTGTCATACCATTTGACCAATCCCCTGTGTGTTGCTCACCAAATATTTATACCATGATTCTCAATTTCTGTCAACATCTTTTTTAAATTATTTGACGTTTTTCTCAAAAAGTGATACGATCTATTCACATAAATCGTATCTGTAAAGATACTGAACAGACACCATACATCTATAATAAAGGAGAATCTACCATGGCTATGAATCTTCAGTCTCTGCTTCAACTTAAAGGTCTGTGGCAGCGTTTTACAAATCAACATCCGAAGTTCCCTGCTTTTTTACGTGCAGCCCAGCCTGCTTTGAAGGAAGGCAGTGTACTTTCTTTTACCATTACTACCCCAGACGGGAAAAACATTGAGTCGAATTTGAAAATAACTTCTACAGACCTTGAACTGATAGAGTCCCTTAAAAATATGTTTTCCTGAGATATCTCAGGCTGTCTGAGACATGTAACATTCCTCTGTTTTCCGTTCTATCTTCTTCCCAGCAGGTACTGCACCGCATCTCGTACCGTTTCCAGTCCGACGATGTGGATTCCATCTACCTTCTGTAATGCCTTCATGGATACCCTGGGCATCAGCACCGTCTCAAATCCAAGCTTCTTTGCTTCCTGGACACGCTGCTGTGCCATATTGACAGACCGGATCTCTCCGCTCAGTCCTACTTCTCCGAAGGCAATGGTCTTCTCATCTATGGCTACATCCTTATAGCTGGATACCAGTGCCAGAATCAGCCCCAGGTCAATAGCCGGTTCGGTCATGCGGATACCACCTGCAATATTCACATATACATCGCAGGAAGACATCTGCATCCCGGCACGTTTTTCCAGCACTGCCAATAGCAGATTCACACGGTTAAAGTCTGTTCCCGCTGTGGTTCTTCTTGGCATAGGCAGGTTCGTGTGGCACACCAATGCCTGAATCTCGATCAGGATAGGTCTGCTTCCTTCCATAGAGCAGGCCACAATGGAACCTGATGCATTCTCCGGCTTACCTTCCAGCATATATTCCGACGGATTGCTCACTTCCCGCAGTCCGCTCTGACGCATCTCAAAGACACCTATTTCGTTGGTGGAACCAAAACGGTTCTTCACACCTCTCAATATCCGATAGGACGCATAGCGGTCTCCTTCGAAATATAGAACGGTATCTACCATATGCTCCAGTACTCTCGGTCCTGCCACTACGCCTTCCTTGGTTACATGCCCCACAAGAAAAATCGAGATTCCCATACCTTTGGCAATCTGCATCAGCACATTGGTTGCTTCTCTGACCTGAGATACACTGCCCGGTGCCGCGGATACTGTTTCATGATACATGGTCTGGATCGAATCAATCACCACAATCTCTGGCTTTGTTTTTTCAATAACAGAACGCACCAGTTCCAGATTCGTCTCACAAAGCAGCATCAGGTCATCCTTAAAATCTCCGATTCGCTGTGCCCGCAGCTTAATCTGCTGTGCTGACTCCTCCCCCGACACATATAAGACCTTATGCCCGTCTCTTGTCAGATTGTGGCATACCTGAAGCAGAAGAGTAGATTTTCCAATACCAGGATCACCTCCTACCAGCATCAGGGATCCTGCCACGATGCCGCCGCCAAGCACCCGGTCCAGTTCTTCCATTCCGGAAGAGATTCTTTGCTTTTCATCTGTATGAACCTCAGAAAGCCGTACCGGTTTGATCTCCGCTGCAGCTTTTTTTACTGCTGCGGAACCGGCTACTTTCACAACAGGTTCTTCTGTAAATGTATTCCATTCATGGCATGCCGGGCATTGTCCCTGCCATTTTGCAGATTCATAACCGCAGTTCTGACAGAAAAAAGCGGTTGTTTTTGCTTTCGCCATATAGTTCTCCTAAACCAGAGATATCTGCCCAGTCCCGCACAATTGCAGTGTTATCATCTGGACAGATACCTCATATCATATTTTATTTTAAGGTGAATTTCATTCTATCATTCACATAACCCACTGCCACCTTATCACCACGTTTGATTCTGCCCTCCAGAACCTCTTCTGCCAATGCATCTTCCAATTGTGTCTGAATGGCACGTTTCAGCGGTCTTGCGCCATATTTGGCATCGTATCCGGTCTCTGCAATATGCTTCTTCACAGAATCCCGCACATGAAGCTCTATATCCATCTGATCCTTACAGCGTTTTTCAAATTCTTTCAACAGTAACGTCACAATCTTTGCGATCTCATCCTTGTTCAGGGAATGGAATACAATGATCTCATCAATTCGGTTCAGGAATTCTGGTTTGAAGACTCGCTTCACCTCTTCCATCACATTTCCTTTCATTCTCTGATAATTCTGTTTCTCATCATCTCCTGCCAAAAAACCAAGCTTTTTCGGCTCCTGAATTGCCGCTGCCCCCGCATTGGAAGTCATAATCAGTATGGTATTCTTAAAGTCTGCCTTTCTTCCCTGTGCATCTGTAATATGTCCGTCATCCAGCACCTGCAACAGAATATTAAACACATCCGGATGTGCCTTCTCAATCTCGTCAAACAGAATGACAGAATATGGATTCCGTCTGACTTTTTCGCTGAGCTGACCGCCTTCTTCGTATCCTACATATCCAGGAGGAGAGCCTACCAGTTTGGACACACTGTGTTTCTCCATATATTCTGACATATCAACACGAATCATTGCCTGCTCACTGCCAAATACCACATCTGCCAGTACCTTGGACAATTCTGTCTTTCCCACACCGGTAGGACCCAGAAATAAGAAGGATCCAATCGGACGCTTCGGGTCTTTTAATCCCACACGTCCTCTCTTAATGGCTTTAGCCACTGCCTTCACCGCCTCTTCCTGACCGATCACTCTGTGATGCAGGGTGTCTTCCAGCTTCAACAGGCGGTGCGATTCTTTTTCTTCCAGCTTCTGTACAGGAATCTTTGTCCACATGGACACGATCTCTGCGATCTCGTTTTCCCCGATCTCAGGACGCTTTTTCTCTTTCTTGCTTTGCTGGCGCTTTCTGGTATCTTCCAGCTTCTTCATCAGCTTATCCTGTTCCTGATTATATCTGGACGCCTCTTCCCATTCTCCAAGAATAATGGCATTTTCCTTCTTCTCGGATAAGGCATCCAGTTCTTCCTGCAACGCAGAAAGTCCGTCTGTGTGCTCTGCCTGTTTTAACTGCTTTCTGGATGCAGCCTCATCAATTAGGTCAATTGCCTTATCTGGCAGAAAACGGTCATTGATATAGCGGTCTGCATAAGTTACTGCTGCTTCGATGGCCTCATCTGTAATCGTTACTTTATGATGATTCTCATAAGCCCTGCGCAGTCCTTTCAGGATCTCTACTGCTTCTTCCGGCTTCGGCTCTTCCACTACTACAGACTGGAAACGACGTTCCAGCGCCGGATCCTTCTCAATATACTTTCGGTATTCTCCAATAGTAGTTGCTCCAATGAGCTGAATCTCCCCACGTGAAAGTGCAGGCTTCAGAATATTGGATGCATCCATAGCGCCCTCTGCGCCGCCCGCGCCAATAATGGTATGCAGTTCGTCAATAAACAGCAACACATCATTGCGGTCTGACACTTCCTGAATCACTTTCTTAATACGTTCCTCGAATTCCCCTCTGTACTTGGAACCTGCTACCATTGCTGCCATATCCAGTGTATACAGCTTCTTTCCTTTGATTGTGTCCGGTACGGCATCTTCCACAATCTGCTGTGCCAGTCCTTCTACAATGGCAGTTTTACCTACCCCCGGTTCTCCGATCAGACATGGATTATTCTTCGTCCGTCGACTTAATATCTGAATAATCCTCTCAATCTCTGCTTCTCTTCCAACCACTGGATCAAGTCTGCCTTCTTCAGCCTGGCGGGTTAGGTCTCTGCTGAACTGTTCCAGCATAGTCCCTCCCTGCATGCCTGCTGCCTGACTGCCTTTCACCGTACGCATATAATCCTTGTAACGGCTCTCTTCCAGACCCAGACACTCCAGAACTGCCATAAATACCTTCTGCACCTGAACTCCCATCGTATGAAGCAAACGAGTGGCAACGCAGTCCACATCCTTCAGAATTGCCAGAAGAAGATGCTCTGTCCCCATCTTCTCCTGTCCGAAAAACTCTGCCTCTTCTTCGCCCTGCGCCAGAATCTCCTGTGCTCTCAGTGAGTATCCTGTTGACGCCTTGTCCGACAGCATGCCTTCCGGCACAATCAGTTCCTGAATCAAACTATATAGCTTCTCTGCATCTACTTTGCATTCCTTTAAAATTGCAGATGCCATTCCGCTCTCTTCCCTGAGCAGTCCCATCAACAGATGTTCGGATCCAATATAGCTCTGTCCGCACTGCTTTGCTGTCTGTTTCGCATATTTTAATGCGAGGTTTACCTGTTCAGTATATTGCATACTCTACATCCTTCCATTCTTCATATCGTTTAAAATCTCATCCACCATGGCGTGAATTTCATCTTCTGTAATATTCTTGCAGCACGCTTTGGCAAGACTGACACGCAAGGTGTTCTTAAGTTCCCCCATAGCCTGTATCTTGTCTGAATCCAAGGCTATCACAGCACCTTTTCTTCTGTCAAGCCGTAAAAATCCCTCCTGCCGCAGAACTGAATATGCCTTGTTTACTGTATGCATATTCACTCCGATATCATCTGCCAATTGACGTACAGACGGAAGTGCTTCCCCTTCCTGGAGCGTCGATGTCGCAATACCAAGAATTATCTGATTTCTGAGTTGAATATAGATTGCTTCATCACTCTGGAAATCTATCTCTATCATTACCATATACTCACTTCCATTTCTCCTTTTGTGTTATATGAATTATAGCACAGATGTATATTCAAATGCAAGAACAAATGTTTCGGACGTACTCCCTGAGGAAGCAAAAAGAACCCCGTCTCCGGGATTCTTTTTGCTTTTGTATTCATATGAAATTCTGTCTGAATTCTACAAATCAATCATGTCCACATTCACATCTGGTTCTTCAATGGAGCTCTGCACCATTGTCGGCTGTACCGGCTGCTGTGGCTGCGCCTGCATAGGCTGCTGCGGTGGCACCTGCTGAGACTGCATTGGCTGCTGCGGTGGTACTTGCTGAGACTGCACTGGCTGCTGCATCATCGCCATCTGCTGTGGAACTTCTTCCTGCTGCACAGATGCTCTGCTCTTTTCTCTCTTTGCCGCTTTCTTTGCTTCTTTTTCCTGTCTCTTCAGTTCTTTCTTAGATAATACAGGTGCTGCTTCGCTGGCTGCTGCCATAGTATTCACTGGCTGCGCCTGGAGTTTCTGTGGTGCATTGCCGAATGCTGCATGTACATTACCGGACATCTCATTCATCTGCATGTTATTATTAACCGGCTGCTGTGGAGTATTCTGAACAGGTGCATAATAGTAATCACTTCTCATGTTCTGCTCTTTTCTTGCATACTCATAGCTTTCTGTTACCTGTCCCTTTAATGTTTTCACTTCATCCTTCATGTCTTTGTTTCTGAGAGTCTGGTTAATGATAACAAATAAAAGGATCACTGCAAATGCGATCAGACCATACAGAATCTTCATCAGTTTGTCCAGTCTGTTGGCAAAATCATCATTTTCTTTCTGTAAAGCAGTTACCTGCTGTGTTTTCTGTTCTAACTGAGCCGCCTGTTCTGACTGGGCTACTGATTCTGATTCTGCTGCCAGCTTCTCAGACTCTGCTTTTGCTTCTGATTCTGCCTTAGCTGCTGCATCTTCTGTCTCAGTTTCCTTCGTATCACCTGTTCCTGCTTCAGATGTCACATGCAGTACATAAGTTGCTACTGCACCGTTAGCCGCCTGCACAGAAATAGATACGGTTCCTGTACCATCATCTGCCAGCTGAGTTCCGCTGATATCAGTAATCTCTGCACTGTCTGCTGATTTTACAGGATCAAGCTGAAGTTCCTTGGTATCTGCGCTCACCGTTACATTGTATTCCAGTGTTGCGTAGTAGAATTCTGGTTCACAGGATACTGCATTTTCCAGTCCCAGACTGTACAGTGAGTTGTCTCCTGATGAACTGTCATCGGAGTAATCCTCTGCTGATACACTAACTGCAAGTAAGCATAACACAGAGATCAGCAGCATCACCAGACGACTGACTGTTTTCTTTATTTCTTTCATGTTTTTACCTCTTTCTTCTGTTTTAAGCCTCATCTATGGCTTTTCCTATATCATGACGATAATACTTATTATCGAAACTGATCCAGTTCACCGCATCATAAGCATTGGCACGTGCTTTTTTCAGGTCTTCACCTGTCGCTGTCACACCAAGTACACGACCACCATTGGTTACGATGCCTTTCTCTGTCTTCTTTGTTCCTGCGTGGAACACATAGTATCCGTCTTTGCCCTTAAAATTCTCAAATCCGGAAATCACATATCCCTTCTCATACTGAACCGGATATCCGTCTGATGCCAGTACTACGCAGACTGCTGCATTATCTTCAAATTCCAGATCAATCTGATCCAGTGTTCCGTCAATACATGCTTCAAATACATCCACCAGATCTGTCTTCATTCTCGGAAGTACCACCTGTGTCTCCGGATCACCAAAACGTGCATTGTATTCCAGCACCTTTGGTCCGTCCGCAGTCAGCATCAGTCCGAAGAAAATGATTCCCTTAAATTCTCTTCCTTCTGCTGCCATAGCATCTACCGTCGGCTGATAAATATATTTTTTGCAGAATTCATCCACTTCTTTTGTATAGAACGGACTTGGTGAAAAGGTTCCCATACCGCCTGTATTTAAACCGGTATCACCATCTCCTGCGCGCTTGTGATCCTGTGCGCTGGTCATAGTCTTAATGGTCTTACCATCCACAAAGGATAATACGGATACTTCACGTCCCGTCATAAATTCTTCAATGACCATACGGTTGCCGGAAGCACCGAACTTTTTATCCTGCATAATGGATTTTACGCCATCCTTTGCCTCTTCCAGTGTCTGGCAGATCAGCACGCCTTTTCCCAGTGCCAGTCCGTCTGCTTTTAACACGATCGGGAACTTAGCAGTCTCAAGATAGGCAAGCGCTTTCTCCGGATCATCAAAGTTCTCATATGCAGCCGTTGGAATGTGATATTTCTTCATAAGATCCTTGGAAAATGCCTTGGATCCTTCCAGAATAGCCGCATTCTTACGTGGTCCGAATACCCGCAGTCCCTGTGCTTCGAAAACATCTACAATTCCGCCAACCAGCGGATCGTCCATTCCGATTACAGTAAGGTCAATTTCTTTCTCTTTTGCAAATGCTGCCAGTTTATCAAATTCCATGGCACCGATATTCACGCATTCTGCAAATTCTTCAATTCCTGCATTTCCCGGTGCACAGTACATTTTTTCCACATTTTTATTCTGAGCCATTTTCCATGCAATGGCATGCTCTCTTCCGCCGCTTCCTACGATTAATACTTTCATACTTCCTCCTCGCATTTTCCATGAGTGCCTGTCTGTGTTTCCTCGTCCAAAACTTGTAAAAGCATCAGTCAGATACAGAACTTACCTTCCCATCCTGTACCTTTATCCGGTTATTGGCAATCAGATCAATTGCCTTTGGCATGATTACCCATTCCGCCTGCTCCATCACTCTCTGCTGAAGCACTTTCGGTGTATCGCCCTGCTGTATCTCCACAGCCTTCTGCAGGATAATCGGTCCGGTATCTGTGCCCTCATCCACAAAATGAACCGTTGCCCCAGTCACCTTTACGCCTCGCTCCAGTGCCTTTTCGTGCACCTTCAGTCCGTAATATCCAGTACCACAGAAAGCCGGAATCAGGGACGGATGAATGTTAATGATCTTATTCGGATATGCCTGAATCATAATCTCAGGAATCACTACCAGACAACCTGCCAGAACAATCAGTCCCGGTTCATAAGACTGAATCGTCTGAAGCAGTGCATGATTAAAGGTATCCCGGTCTGCATAATTCTTCGGTGATACACAGACCGCCGGAATGCCCGCTGCCCTGGCACGCTCCAGAGCATAGGCATTTTGATTGTTACTGATTACTACACTGATTTCGGTATTTGTAATGGTTCCGTTCGCAATTCCATCTATAATTGCCTGCAGATTAGTGCCGCCTCCGGAAACCAGAACTGCAAGTTTTAGCATAATTCTACACCCTTTTCTCCGTCTGCGATCTCACCAATCACATATGCTTTGTCACCGGTCTTCTCGAGCGCTGCCAGTGTTTTCTCCACATCTGCCGGGTCCACTGCCAGTACCATACCGATACCCATGTTGAACGTATTGTACATCATCTGTTCTTCAATCTGTCCTTCTCTTGCCATCTTCTTGAAGATAGCAGGAACTTCGTAGCTGTCTTTTTTCACAACAGCCTTCACTCCATCCGGAAGCATTCTCGGAATATTCTCATAGAAGCCTCCGCCTGTGATATGGCTGCATCCTTTAATGGTCACACCTGCTTCTTTTACACTGCGCAGTGCCTTAACATAGATTCTGGTAGGAGCCAGAAGTGCTTCACCCAAAGTCTTGCCCAGTTCTTCATGATAAGTATCCAGTGTCTCTTTATCCATCTGGAAGACCTTACGAACCAGAGAAAATCCATTGCTATGTACACCTGTAGAAGCAATACCGATCAGGATATCTCCTGCCTTGATATGCTCTCCTGTAATCATATCCTTCTTATCTGCCACTCCAACTGCAAAACCTGCCAGATCGTAATCATTTTCCGGCATCAGTCCAGGATGTTCTGCGGTCTCTCCGCCGATCAGTGCACAGTCAGACTGTACACAGCCTTCTGCCACACCGCTTACGATAGAAGCAATCTTTTCCGGATAGTTCTTGCCACATGCGATGTAATCCAGGAAAAACAGCGGTTCTCCACCTGCGCAGGCAATATCGTTTACACACATTGCCACTGCATCAATACCGATGGTATCATGTTTGTCCATAATAAACGCCAGCTTTACTTTGGTTCCGCATCCGTCTGTACCGGATAACAGCACCGGTTCTTCCATGTTCTTGATCTTGGCCAGTGAAAATGCTCCTGAAAAACCGCCAAGTCCTCCAAGAACTTCTTCTCTCATGGTTCTCTTTACTGATTCTTTCATCAATTCTACTGACTTGTATCCTGCCTCTATATCCACGCCTGCGTTCTTATAATCCATAACTGTTCTCCTCTGTTCTATTTTGTGTATTCTTTATAGCCAACCTTGGCCAGTTTTTCTGCCTTTGCTTCTACCTGTTCCTTTAATTCCTGTGAATAATCTTTCAGTCTCTGGAGTAATTCCGGATCAGAAGTTGCCAGAATCTTGGCTGCCAGAAGTCCTGCATTAGCTCCTCCGTTAATTGCAACTGTAGCTACCGGGATACCGGATGGCATCTGCACGATAGAATACAGGGAATCTCTTCCTCCCAGAGAAGTGGTATGCATTGGAATGCCAATGACCGGCATCGGGAATATAGCTGCGCACATACCCGGAAGATGTGCTGCCATACCTGCTCCTGCAATGATGACTTTCCATCCCTTGGATTCTGCTGATTTCGCATACTCAAAAAATACATCTGGTTCTCTGTGCGCGGAAATAATTGTCATCTCATATTCCACACCAAGTTTTTCCAAAATATCAGCGGCTTTTGCCATAACAGGCATATCTGAGTCGCTTCCCATTACAATACCAACTTTTGTCATTGTACATTCTCCTTTTATACTTGAACTTTTATTTGATATTCTTCTAAAGCCTTATTTTACTAACGTTTTTTCTCCTTGTCAACTCATTCACAGGAGGTTGGCAAATGGTTTGTTCAGTTCTTCAGTACCCGGCAAAATAAATCGTCCATCTTCAATAATAACTGTTTCACCGTCCTTTTCATCCAGCACGGAAAGGCAGCCCAGTTCCCTATATGGAATAGTAATATCTGTATGACATCCAAAATAGGCTTTTGACAGATCTTCTTTTCTCAGAATCGATACCTCATTATCTCTGGCAATGATCTCTTTTCCATCCGGATTAAATACCGGAGTATCCTCTGACCAGCTATAGCAGGTATCTCCCACAGCAAAATGTGGTCCCATTTTCTCTGCAATCAGAATCGGCAGCTTAGCGCTGATTCCATACTTTTCTGCCATTACATACGCAGTCGTGTTGGTACCGATGGCAAACTCTCCCATTGGCAGTGTATCATGATGATACAGCACATTTTCTCTGACGTATTTTCTGTTTTCTTCTTCTGTTTTGAAATTACTGCAGGTGTAATCGGTAATCATACCATCTTTAAAAGTAATCTCCAGATTCTCGTAACGCAGTTCATTCAGATATACTTCACTGACATGGAGTACACCGTTTGTCCCGGCCAGGCGAGGTGATGTAAAAACTTCTCCCACAGGAATGTTCACATCTGCCACACAGTTTTCAAAAATTGTTTCTTTTTCCGGATTCTTCAGATCTGTCAGGCTGACAGTCAGATTCGTTTTGTTCACACCTTTTCCGTGAATATGGACTTTCTTTCCCTGATCCAGTGCATCGATAATGGTCTGCTGAATTCTCTGATATAACTGATAATCCAGTGTATTGATCTTCACAGTCTCTGCAAAAATCTCTTCAAAGTTCTCTCCGATCTCCGGAACCGGGAATGCGATGATCGTAAAGCTGCGTTCTTCACCAATAATATAGCGGTTTGTAATCTGTGCAGTCTCATTGGCAATCTCGACAGACAGCTTTTGCTGCTTTTCTGACAAACGGTATGCTGCTTCTTTGTTTACCGGTGCAAATGGAACCTCACCAAAGGTTTCTACGCATGCAGGTCCCGCATGGGTATTGGCAAGCTCCTTATATTCTTCATAAGCACTTCTTAAAACTCCAAGCTTACGTTCCATAAAAGCACGGTCCAGATAGATAGCAGCATCTCCTTTATGATCATACTCAAACTGCTTATTCGGGATGGCTCCGTAATAACCGATACGGATATGTTCTCTCTTATTAATGCTGTTCACTGCACTACGGTAAATCACTGGTTTTAGCCCCATCTGTGCAAAGTTCTCAATGGCTTTGCGGATGATCCGTTCAAATCCCAGAATATAACGGATGTTTACCGTTTTCTTTTTAGACAGATCCTTATTTCCCAATACGAAGCCCATACGATATCCTTCGGTATAGACTGAGGCGATCCGGTCGATTTCTTCCTGTGGAAGACTGTTTAGGAAACGAGCTGTCTCCACAATACTGTCTGTCACATATTCCCCGTACTTATACAGATATCGCAGATCGTTCAGATCCTCTCCCATAATGATTCTGACAGCAAAATCCAGTGACGGATCGACTGCCTCTCGAATACGGTAAGTAATCGTCTGATCACTGTAATCACTGACATACCAGTATACGATCTGCTGGATCTGCCGGTATGTCGGCAGTTCCTCTTCTTCAAAGCAATTATATACCTCAATAAAAAGTTCACAGAGAATCAGGATATCTTCCCATCTCTGCTCAAATGCAAAGACAATCAGACCACGGATCTCTGTATAAAGAAAAGACAGAATTCTTCCATGTACTTCTCCCAGTTCCTTCACCGCATATTCCGGATTGCCAAAACTGGTTTCATACTGTACCGGCAGAATATCTGCATACATACTTTCATTGCATCTCTGCCACTCTTCCAGTGACCACTGCTCTGTCTCATGATTTCTTATCTGTTCTGCCAGACTCAGCATCTGCACAATAAACAGCGCCTCCTCCCGGAAATACCGGTCATACGGTGCCGGGACAATGGTCTCTCCTGCAATCTCACTGATCCGCTCAGACGCCAGTTCCATTCTTTCTTTTTTAATCTTATCAATCTGCTGCATGTTCTCTCTCCTTATGCTCCACCAAGTACCACCCAAAGCCATACGACAAATACGATTCCGCACATGATGGATCCGATCTTCGGATATTTATATCTGATATTCTTTCCAGAAAAGCTCTTCACGCCAATAATAAATCCGACAAAAGCAAACAGTATCCCGGATATACCCATTACCCCTGCATAAATCCCTGCATTTCCTCTCATGTAGTAAGAAGAATATACAGCCGCTATCAATAATACCAGAGATATAATCCCCATAATTGTGGATACAATTCCATCTGCCGGATCTTTCTTTTCCTCAAAAGAATACATCATTTTCTTAGCCATAATGTTTTCTCCTCATTCTGTTACAAACAGTAAATATGAAAAATCCAATTACCCCTCCCAGGGTATTTAAAAACAAATCGTCAACATCAAAACTGCCAACTTTGGAAATCAACTGTGTGCATTCCACCAGCAGACTGAATTCAAAGGAAAGCGTCAGTATCATGAAAAAGTTCCTGGCTTTTCGGTTCAGCACCGGAAGAAATGCTCCAAACGGGACAAAACAGACTACATTTCCGACAATATTTGCCAGCACCGCAGCCATGCCCAGTTCTTCTCTGTAATTCCAGAATCTGGCAATCTCTTTAAACAAATGCAGATTGTAAGTGTATTCTCTTTCCGCATAACTTCTGCCCAGACTTTCTGCAAAAAGCAGAAAGTACGTCAGACATATCAGATATACCAAAAACAGACCAGCACTGACAATCTGAATTTTTTTCTTCGTTTCTTTTTTCACGGTAAAACCCCTGTTAGAACATAATATTCTTCTTGGTCTTAAGCAGTCCTGCCCCGGATACAATTGCCATAACACCTGCTGCAATTCCAACTACCAGGATTACAATTCCTACAGCAATATTGCATGCTCCGGTCAGACTCATGCTGCGATATACTTTTTCGTTCATATACAAGTCTCCTTTTTACCTGATGGTGCCATGTACCGCCGGCACACAGCACCTGTTATCCTCGTATCTGTTCAGTACCTTCACCGATACGAAGCCAAAACACCTCGCTGGACAGTGAGTTCTGAACAGTTACTTATTTTCTTATTTTGCACCGTATTGTTCATAATATGAATCAATTGCTGCTTTTATACTGTCATCGATAATGATCTTACCCTGACACTCCTGATTGTACAGTCTTTCAACTACTTCTTCCATGGTTACAATGGCATGTGCCGGGAAACCATATTTTTCCTGAATCTCATCCAGTGCGCTCTTCTCTCCGCCTTTTCCGACTTCCATACGGTTCAGGGATACCATCAACCCCTTGATCTCCACATCCGCCTGCTCTTTTAAAATCGGGAAGGTCTCTTCGATGGATTTACCAGATGTGGTAACATCTTCAATGATCACAACCCTGTCTCCGTCCTTTAACTTGCTTCCCAGAAGGATGCCGGTATCTCCGTGGTCTTTTACTTCCTTAC
Organism: uncultured Lachnospiraceae bacterium; assembly: GCA_900544685.1. Taxonomy (GTDB): domain Bacteria; phylum Bacillota; class Clostridia; order Lachnospirales; family Lachnospiraceae; genus Marvinbryantia. Next base: position 38,281 of record UQWA01000027.1, read on the forward strand.
GGTTAGAGCAATAGCGAATGTCTTTTCCGTATAATTCACTGATCGCCATGGTGGTTGCCACGCTAAGCGGGATTCCCTTATATGCCGGTCCGAAAAGCACATCAAAATCCAATCCGTAATTATCGTGAATTGCCTTAGCATAGTATTCTCCCAGTTTGCGAAGCTGTGTACCTGTCACATAAGCACCTGCATTCATGAAGAACGGAGACTTTCTTCCGCTCTTTAATGTAAATTCGCCAAATTTTAAAACCTGACTGTCTACCATAAATTCAATAAATTCCTGCTTGTACTGTTCCATCTTGCCTGTCTCCTCTTTTCTTTATCTGTTCTCCAGTGCCTGATTGATATCTGTCACCATGTCTTCCACTGCTGCACGGCTTGCTTCTCCAAAATGCTCTGCTCCAAACTTCGCATATTTTTCCTGCTTGTATGCTGCAATAATTCCTCTGGATGAATTTACAATGGCTCCAAGTCCGTCTTCGTTAAAGAAGTGTACCAGATCTGCGCCTTTTCCACCCTGTGCACCATAACCAGGAACCAGAATGTAGGACTTCGGCATTACCTTACGCAGCACCTTTCCCATCTCTGGATAAGTTGCACCAACAACTGCTCCGATATAGCTGTACTGGTCTCCCATGCATTCCTCACCCCACTGTGCGACCTTTTCGCCCACCATTTCATAAAGTGGTTTTCCATTAATCAACTGGTCCTGAAATTCCCCACTGGAAGGATTGGACGTCTTTACCAGGATAAACAGACCTTTCTTTTCTTCCTTACATACTTCCATAAATGGCTTGATTCCATCGGAACCCAGATATGGATTCACAGTGGCAAAATCTTCGTCGAAAGCACTGTACGTCTTGCTTCCCACCTGAACTTTTCCCAGATGTCCTGTTGCATAGGCTGCTGATGTAGAACCGATGTCACCACGCTTCACATCACCGATTACCACCAGTCCTTTGGACTTGCAGTAGTCTACAGTCTTTTTGAATGCCTTCATTCCTTCTATCCCGAACTGTTCATACATGGCAATCTGTGGCTTTACTGCCGGAATCAGATCATATGTACAGTCAACAATTTCCTTGTTATACTGCCAGATGGCTTCTGCGGCACCTTCCAGTGTCTCTCCAAATTCCTGAAATGCCTTATCCTTTACCTGCTGTGGTATATAATTCAACATCGGATCTAAGCCTACTACAATTGGTGCCTTGGTTTTCTGAATATTACTGATCAGTTTCTGAATCATGTTGTGCCTCCGTTATCTTTCCCTTTTTCTTTTAGAATGCCACCGGCATTTTTTCTCCTCACTGCACATCAGGCGGCAGTTATCTCATATCTGATAATACCACATATGAAAACTGCCTGTAAAGAAAGTCTTTACAGGCAATTCCATATTCCTTGTTTTATTGTTTTATGCCTCTGTCTCAGATTCTGTTTCTGTCTCAGATGTTGTCTCACTCTCTGTCTCAGATGTGCTTTCTGTATCCTCTTCTGATTCTGACTCAGTTTCAGATACTTCTTCACTGTCTGTCTCTGTTTCAGACGCTGCCTCGGTTACGTCTTCCGTATCAGACTCTGCTTCTGTCGCTTCTTCTGTATCAGACGCTGCTTCTGTTTCTTTTACTTCTTCAATAGTTGCATTCTCATATAAGAAGTTCAGGACTTTTTCCTGAAGCAGACTGTTTCTGATATAGTTTTCGCCATATGCTTCTTCCAGTTTGGATGGATCATCCATTCCCTGTGCTTCTGCATATCTTGCCAGTCCATCCTGATATTCTTCATCAGATACTTCGATGTTTTCTTCTTTTGCGATAGCAAGTAAGGTCATTTCTTCCCCAAGTGCTTCTTCTGCAACCGGCTGAATCTGTTCCTTAAATTCATCCTGAGTCATGCCGTAGTTAGTCAAATAATCATCCAGTGACATTCCGTACATGCTTGCCAGCCATTCATAGTAATCTGTTGCACGTTTGATCGTGTACTGCAGATTCTCTTCTGGATATCCGCTGATCGTTGCATTATTGTACACTGCCTGAAGAAGCTTCTGCTGTGCATCAGACTTCTGTGATTCTTTTGCGGAGTCTTCCAGATCCTGACGAACACTTTCCTGGTATGCTTCTGCTGTCATGCCTTCTACCACACTGTCTGCCACTTCATCTGTCAGTTCCGGAACACGGGAGATGGAATTTACAGTAACCGTAAATACGACATCCTTGCCAGCCAGTTCTTCACTGTGATAATCTTCCGGGAATGTCAGTTCAAGATCTTTGGTCTCTCCAACCTGCATGCCAATAATACCATCTTCAAATCCATCGATAAATGTGCAGGAACCAATCTCCAGATCATATCCTTCCGCACTTCCGCCATCGAATTCTTCTCCGTCAATTTTTCCTACATAATCAATATTAACGGTATCACCGTCTTCTACGGTACCTTCTGTCAGGGTCTGTTTTGTCTCAGATGCGATCTTATCCATAACCTGTTCATCTGTAACTTCTACAGGGTCAACTTCTACTGTTAGTCCCTTGTATTCACCAAGTGTTACATATTCGCTTGCATCATATGCCGGCAGATCTGCCACATTAAATTCTGTCTCAGATTCAGATTCCTCTTCAGAAGCATCTTCTGTGCCTGTTTCGCTCTCACTCTCTGTCTCAGATGCTGCTTCCGTGGTCTCTTCTTCGCTTTCTGTTTCTGTTTCAGATGCTGCTTCTGTGGTTGCTTCTTCGGTTTCTGTCTCTGTTTCAGATGCTGCTTCTGTGGTTGCTTCTTCGGTTTCTGTCTCTGTCTCAGATGTTGCTTCTGTGGTCTCTTCTTCGGTTTCTGTCTCTGTCTCAGATGCTACTTCTGTGGTCTCTTCTTCGGTTTCTGTCTCTGTCTCAGATGCTGCTTCCGTTGTTACTTCTTCGGTTTCTGTCTCTGTCTCAGATGCTGCTTC